>NZ_JBHXSU010000070.1:0-1515 GCF_042715345.1 Streptomyces sp. NPDC058697 | reverse complement strand
GCGTCATCCGCCCGGCACCAAGGCCCAGTTGGGCCGCCATCCTCGCGCCGGCCCGTCCGGCCAGTGCGAGCCCGATACGCTCCAGGACGCGGTCGAGCCGGGTGGTGAAACGCGCGTACGGGCAGGTCAGCCGCGCGAACCGTTCGACGAACGTGCGTCGAGGACAGGCCCTCGCGTCACAGACGAAGCGCCGGACCCTGAGCAGGATCACGACACTCCGCTCGCCGAGCGGGAGATCCCGCAGTCTGCGCTGATAGGAGCCGTGCACTCGCTCGGAATAGTGGCCGCAGTCGGGGCAGGCCGCACCGGCCTTGCTGCCTCTGGCCACGATCTCGACCGTCCCGAAGGCGGTGGCTACCTGCTCGACGTCCACCTCGTCGATCCCGTCGAACACGAGCGCTTTCCAGAACGGTGCGTCGGACTGCATGAACGGAACCGTCACTGACGGCCGCTCCAAAGTACGGAGCCCCGCACCTACTTGATGGAGTGTCAGCAACCACTGTTCGGCGTCACGGCGCACGCCGTCTCACGCACGAGCAGCCCACCACATTCGAATTGCGGGGTGAGCGGATGGATCCAGCTGCCGGGGCGAGACGGCGGATCAGCACGGGCCAGGCGAGGTCATGGCCGTGGTCCAGACGGACGACGAGCCACTCCTGCATCTCGGACACTCACGCCCGGCTGGAGAGAGGAGCTCGAAGCTCCACGCGCAGTCGGATCGAGGTGTCGATGGCCAGTCCCATGCCGGAGTACCGAAGATCTTTCGAGTAGTTCGCAATGAGGTCGAGGTCCCGCAGTTGCCGCTGCAACTCAGAGGTCAGCGCTTCGTCCGAATCAGGGACGAGCTCGTCTTCTTCCTGCTCAGCCAGGAACTCAAGATGTTGATCAACGGCCTCCACCGCCCGGCGACTGGTCCAGCTGGCGAAGTCGTGGCAGCCGAACAGATAGGCGTGCGCGGCATACAACGTCGCCGCTGCGGCAGACTCATCTGCATCATCGGGCCCGTCCTGGCCGTCGTTATGGCAGTACTCGCTGAGCATGTACTCGGCGACACCGCGCTTCACCGCCGAGAAGGCCGTTGAGTCACCGAGAACGCCCTCCCACAGGGAGTTCAACAGGGGACGAAGGCCCACGGTGAACGGCGCCCGCTCGTCAGCGGGTAGTCCCTCGTGCCAGCTCATGAGCCGTTCCGCGACACCAGCGGCAAACACGCCGCGTTCCCCAGGCGAGATGGCCTTCAGCCGCTCCTCCACCAGCGCTGAAAGCTCCTGCCACGTGTCCATATGAGCCATCCCCGAGTCGTGAAACCAGCGTGCTCACGCCAGCAACGGCGATCATTGCATCCACCAGCGACAACGCATCGGGCGAGGCTCCCTGGCTCTGAGCGCGGGGATACAGCCGCATAGCTTCCCCGCCCCGCCCCGGGACCAGATCGCTTGAGACGGGAGACGTGGTGACGCTCTGCGACCACTCCCCAAGATCTGTGCCAGAGCCCGCTGAACAACGTCACAGCCA
>NZ_JBHXSU010000069.1:0-1858 GCF_042715345.1 Streptomyces sp. NPDC058697 | reverse complement strand
GTTTTATGGGTAATCATCGTTTTAATGAAAAACAGCAAAAAAACAGTCTAAAAATTTAAGCTAAACCGCGTGTGTGCTGACACTTACAAGTGCAAAAAATGTTACATGTGATGTTACATTACGAACTACATTTTATGTTACATCGACCTACATGAGATATTTAAATAAAAACTAGATTGGGGAGACTGTGAAATGAAGAAAACAGAAAAAAAATCACAGGATTCTGATCAGCAGAATGAAAAATCACTGACTGAAAGAGTAGCAGAGATACAAGCCAAAATTAAAAGCCTTAGAGGGGATAATCGTGTTCCTTTCGATGAAAAGGCTTTTATGGATGAAGGGTGGGAGCTCTAATGCCCCTCATAGCTCCATAAATCGCCGTGTGAGCGTTTTTATCATATTCAATGTAGTCAACAGGCTCGAACGACATAACGCCCCCTACAGCGCAATTTAAAGGCGCGGGGACGTTATGTCTTGCGTTGCGACTTTTGTCCTGTGTTCATAGGCAGGATACGTAATTTTGTGGTACAAAATTAAATTCATCAAAAAGCACTGTCGAATAGGCACAAAAACACCGCGCCCCAAAATCGCGCTGTAGGTGATTTTTGTGCCGGCTGTTTTTCTGAAACGTCTGTGTAGCAGGAAATGCAACTTGTCAGCGTTACACCTAAAAAACTCAAAAAAAAGCCCTCAAACGAGGGCTTTAGAAGTCAAAGAATTATAAAATTCTGTAGCTCATTAATCGGGCAGAATAAGAGCTGTTATTCAGGCGATAAACCGCCGTCGATAACGTCCAGACGGAAGCGCTCAACAGCTTTAGCGTGGTTATTTACATTCCCACGAAAAGCTCCTTCAGGTGTTACAGTTATAACTTTTACTCGACCACGTTTAACGCGATGAATTGCACCAACTTTTTCAAGCAAATCTAATGCTCTTGCCATTTGTGCTTTGTCAGTTCGCATTGTCTCGCAGAGATCTGCGGCCGTTTTGGTGCATTCGTAACTTTGCCAGCCAAGATTACGGCAGATTTGCCATAGAACGGCCTGAGCGTGATATGCTTGCGCTGTGGTCTTAGCGGATTCAAATAGCCGTTCAGTAACGGCGTCCTGGTACTGGAAAGCAATGGACACGTTACCACCTCCAAAGAAGTCAAATTCAAGTTGCTGGGTAGAACTTAGTTCTTTCGCTGCCTGCGCTGCTTTACGGGCTTGCATAGCACGTTCTGGGCTACTTTCCTGCAATGCTTGTTGATCCAGTAGCAGAGCCGCTTGATCGTAAATACCACGCTTCCTCATAGCCTTTTCAGTTAGGCTTATTGGTGGGTTTGGATTATGACGTTGACGTGGCTGGGCAGCACCAACAATCACGCCAATTGATTGGACGGGAGCCCCAACTCTACGCTGGGCGGCCTGTGTGACCTTTGCAGCTGCGATATCTTCATTTGAGATACCGAGCTCCCTTAGCTCTCGAAATGATAATCTTGTCATCAATCTGCCCTTATAGTTGACTGGTGGACAACCTTAGTTGTCTGACAGACAACTGTCAATAATCTAAAAAGTCTTATTTCTCAGGGGCTAGAGTGCTAAAATGCACTAACGTATCCATGTATCTTAAATAGATTAAGCGGAACGAAGCTAGTCGCTTCGTAAAATAGCTTAAAAAAATG
Source organism: Streptomyces sp. NPDC058697 (assembly GCF_042715345.1). Lineage (NCBI taxonomy): Bacteria > Bacillati > Actinomycetota > Actinomycetes > Kitasatosporales > Streptomycetaceae > Streptomyces > Streptomyces sp. NPDC058697. The sequence continues at coordinate 192 of NZ_JBHXSU010000069.1, read as the reverse complement.
GTGCATGTGATAACGGCAGAGATGCTGTTTCCGAGGACTGACCTACTGGACAGCCCGCAGGACGGCAGCACTGCCGGTTTTCGATTTACCTATAACCATCGAAAACAAGTCCCAATTTTGAGACAACTTTTTAATCAACAAACGTATGTGAAAACGCTTAATATCTGTCTCTGATACACGTATCCGAGCCCA
>NZ_JBHXSU010000068.1:0-1952 GCF_042715345.1 Streptomyces sp. NPDC058697 | reverse complement strand
CCCCTCAATTTTTCCTGTAATGTTTAATTAAAATCAAGTTAATAATAAAGAACCCCAAATCCGAAGTCAGTTTTTCAACAAAAATTAGCGTCCTTTTCCCAAATAGTCCCTATACAATTCCTTAATAGCAAACTCAATTACAGCATCTTTTGAAACTCTTCCAAATTCATTGTGTTTTGTAAAATGTTCGGCTAATAACTCTAGCTTTTTAAATGTTTCAACAGTAATTCGAGGTCCAATTTGTTTTTTCTCTTCCATCCAAACACACTCCTAACAAGTTGTTAACATAATTCTAACATTGGAAATAATAGAATTCAAGAACAGAAAAAAGAAGCACACTCGGAATGATATTTCGTTTCCTTTTGATTCCGAGCCTCCACCCCTTACAATCCCCAAAGGCAACCGACAAGGGAAAATTCGTCCCTTATCGGCACCTCCGGAAATTGTACAGCAAGGGGTCACTCCCAATAAAAAGACTACGACATATAAAACAGGTTTAGCTTCAGAGAAAAAGAGCATAAGGAAACTCGGTGCCACCCTAAAAAAAAGGGTGTCAAACAGGCTGTGCCTGTTGAGTTTCTATGCTCTTAGAACAGGTGCCGTTTTTGAAGCCAAAGATATAGCATAGATACCCCATAGATATAGCAGGGATATACCAAAATATCTCTAGAGATACGGGTATCTATGCTATATCTCTCTACAAGATTCCTCCACACGCTTGACGGAAATGCTTCAGCATTTTAGCACTCACTCGACAGAGTGTATAAGTGCGCCATTCGGAATTTCAAAGCTTCAAATTTCACAGAGAGTGCCCATTTATACACACCCCCTAAATCGTGGTGTGACAATGGGTTCTCGCCGGCTCGAAATCGGTTTGTCATTCTGACAAATAACCCTTCGGGAAATAAAAAAAACGGCTCCATAAAGAGGAACCGTTTTGCTTCAAAAATCACGTTTTGTGTTATACTGGAGAAACGAAATTGTGTTTTCAAAATTGTCATTTTCGACATGATAACTTTTCTCGTAGTGTGGTTTTGCCGAACCCACTACTTTTTTTATGTCTCCGAACTTCATTTCTTCCCGTTCCGGCTTAACAATCCCTTTTGATTTTCGATACATATTCATTCCGGAAGGATACATGTGCAGCCGTCCGCCTTTTAAAAATTTCTTTTCCCGACCTTCTACGATCTTTGTTTGCACCTCACAGCCCTCTGAAGCCACTTTTAAGGCTGTTTCCCTGTCTTGGACATCTTCTAGGTCTATATCAGTCAAATAAGCGCTCAAATAGGCTCCTATGTTGTCTATATCCTTTAATGACTTGATTGTTACAAATCCTAAACCCCATAGACTCCTTAATTCAGCATTTTTAATATAAATCTTATCCAAATCATTAAAGCGCATTAAAACATGACAATGCCAGGCTCCACGTCCTTGTGGCTCTACCACCGATAAATAATCTATCGAACTTTCTTTCTTGTATTTATAACGCAACCTGTCGATAAAATTTTGAAAATCACTATAAAGTTTTTTCGTGTCCGTCATATTTTTCTTGTATGTCAAAGTTATATGTAATTCATTTGGCCGTCCTATAAAATTGTTATTTATCAAATAACGCAGCTTCTTAAAGGTTTGTCTCAAAGAATTATAATTTTCCTGCCGATTTTCCGAATGCTCGAACTCCCGGATCTCCCCAGTAGAGAGGTCTACAAACCTATCCTTGTCCAATTTTTTGATATTATTTTTCCGGTTCATCTTCTCCATATGCTGAACTTCAATGACGTGATTCATAGTGGTCACTTTTACAACATCATTTGGAGCTATGAAAACCGCGTCACCATTGCGTTTATCCATCCATTTCCCCTCAATTTTTCCTGTAATGTTTAATTAAAATCAAGTTAATAATAAAGAACCCCAAATCCGAAGTCAGTTTTTCAACAAAAATTAGCGTCCTT
>NZ_JBHXSU010000067.1:0-3547 GCF_042715345.1 Streptomyces sp. NPDC058697 | reverse complement strand
CATCAACAACGGCTCGATCTCGGCGCACCCCTACCCATTCCCGTCCCAGCCTCAGGGGCTCCGCCCCCGAACCCCCAAAAGACTGCGCAGTTCCCCGCGCCCCTAAAAACCTAGGGGCGCGGGGAACTGCGCGACAAGCCACAACGAACCCGCACCCGACAACAAACCCCACGGGGCCTGGGGCGGAGCCCCAGAAGGACGGGAATGGGTAGGGGCGGCGGGGGCGAGAAAAGGCCAGGTCCCCCTGCCCCCCGGGCGGAGCCCTACGCCAGCAACCCCCGCAACGGAAACACAGCCCGCCGCGCAGCAAGCACAGCCTGGTCAAGACGGTCGGCGGGGTCATACCCCGACTCCCACCCCTTCCACGCCACAGGCCACCGCCCATCAGTCATCCGCGCAGGCGCCAGCTGCCGAGTACGAGCAAAAACCTCCTGCCGCCACCCCTCAGGAACCACCGTCTCCGGCGCAATCTCCCGCCCCGCCGCAACAGCCACCAGATGCGTCCACGACCGAGGCACCACATCCACCACGGCATACCCGCCCCCACCAAGAGCGACCCACCGCCCCTCGGCGTACTCGTGCGCCAGCTCATGACAGGCCACCTGCACAGCCCGCTGAGCGTCCAACGACACGGCAAGATGCGCGAGCGGATCCACGAAGTGCGTATCGGCCCCGTGCTGAGTCACCAGCACCTGCGGCCGAAAGTTCGCGACCAACTCCGGCACGACGGAGTGAAAGGCCCGCAACCACCCCGCGTCCCCGGTCCCGGCAGGCAAGGCCACGTTCACCGCGGACCCCTCCGCGGACGCGGCCCCGGTCTCCTCCGGCCACCCGGTCTGCGGAAACAGCGTCCGAGGATGCTCGTGCAAGGACACGGTCAGCACCCGCGGATCCTCCCAGAACGCGGCCTGCACCCCGTCCCCGTGATGCACGTCCACATCCACGTACACGACCCGCTCGGCCCCGAGCTCCAGCAACCGGGCAATGGCCAAGGAAGCGTCGTTGTAGATGCAGAACCCCGACGCACCGCCGGGCATCGCATGATGGAGCCCACCCGCGAAGTTCACCGCGTGCAGCGCCTCACCCCGCCAAACGGCCTCGGCGGCCCCCACCGACTGCCCGGCGATCAGCGCGGACACCTCATGCATCCCGGCGAAGGCGGGATCGTCCATGGTCCCCAGCCCGTACGCCCCGTCCGCAGCCCTCGGATCCACAGACGCGGCCTTGACCGCCTCGATGTAGTCCTCCCGGTGCACAAGCCGCAGAGTCGAGTCCCCGGCCGGCTTGGCCGAGACGACCTCCACCTCCCGGTCGAGCCCGAAGGCATCGACCAGTCGCCGGGTCAGCGCCAACCGGACCGGATCCATCGGATGATCCGGGCCGAAGTCATAGCCCGTTACTGCCTCGTCCCACATCAGCTGTGCGCGGCCGCTCATGCCCGTCACCGTATCGGGAAGGTTCAGAGGCGAACGACTTGGCGTACACCAACGTCACCAGCACCAACACCATCGGCACGAGCATGGCCCCGCGATAACTCCACGCATCGCCCAGAGCTCCCACCAAGGGCGAACCGATCAAGAACCCCACATAGTTGAAGATATTCAGTCGGGCGACGGCCGCATCCGCAGCCCCGGGGAAGAGCCGTCCGGCGGCCGCGAAGGTCTGCGGCACGATCACGCACAACCCGAACCCCAGCAGCGTGAAGCCGAGCATCCCGACCCAGGCCCCCGGCGCCCCCGCCACCACCGCGAACCCCGCCGCCGAGACCACCGCACCGGCCCGCACCACCATCACGGCCCCGAACCGCCGCACCCCGAGGTCCCCGACGGCCCGCCCGATCAGCGTGGTGACCATATAGACGTTGTACGGAACGGTCGCCAGCTGCTCCGAACTGCCGAGCACGTCCTGCAGATACTTGGCGCTCCAGTTGGAGACGGTCGAATCCCCGATGTACGCGACGGCCATCACCAGACACAGAGGCAGCAGCACCTTGAACCCGACGCCACCGCCACCGCTACTGCTCCCGTCCTCGCCCTGCGCCTTCGCCTCGGCCTCGGGCCCGCTCCCGTCGACGTACCACCGACTCCCCACGAACGCCGCCGGCAACAGCACCACGACCACCGGCAGATACGACACGAACAGCGCCAGGTCCCAGTGCGCCCCCACCCACGCGAGCGACGCCCCGACGATCCCGCCCAGGCTGAACGCCGCGTGGAACCCGAGCATGATGCTGCGCCCGTACCTGTGCTGAAGGCTCACCCCGAGCATGTTCATGGAGGCGTCGAGCGATCCGACGGCCAGCCCGAAGGCTGCGAGCGACAGCCCGATCGCCCACAGCCCGTCGCCGGCCCCCACCCCGAGCAGCGCGAGCAGCACGACCGGCTGCGACCAGCGCAGTACGTGACTGGGCGGCACCCTCTTCACCAGCTGCTCGGTGCAGACACTGCCGACCCCGGCGAGGATCGGCACGGCGGCCAGGAAGGCGGGCAGCAGGGCGTCGGATATCCCGTACCGGTCCTGGATCGCGGGTATACGTGTCACGAGCAGCGCGAAGGCGACGCCCTGGGCGAAGAAGCTGAATGCCAAAGAAGCCCGGCCACGCCGCAGCACATCTGTCATGGCGGCTCAGCGTAGGGCTCAGGCTTACTCGTGGGTAGACGGTTCAAAGATGAATTTTGTTCAACTCTGGTGCTAGAAGATCAACTTGAGATCAACTCGGCGGCCGGGCGGGCGGCAAGTCAGCCCTGAAGCAGGCCGATCAGCTCCCCCATGTCCCCGAAGAGCCGGTCCGCCCCCGCCAACCGCTCGGCCGGCGTCATCGCCGTGAACCCGTACACATCCATCCCGGCCGCAACGGCTGCCCGCACCCCGAGCGGACTGTCCTCGACGACAAGGCACTTCTCCGGCGGCACCCCCATGCGCTCGGCAGCGTGAAGGAACAGGTCCGGCGCCGGCTTCCCCCGCCCGACATCCTGCGAACTGAAGATCCGCCCGTCGTCGAACCACCGGTCAAGACCGGTCTTCCGGTGCCCGACCCGGATCCGCTCATGACTCCCCGACGACGCCACACAGTACGGAACCCCGTCCGCGGCCAGCTTCTCCAGAACCTCCATGGCCCCCGCCACCGGCTCCAACTCCCGCTCGAAGGCAGCGAACACCCGCGCATGAAAGACATCGTCGAAGTCGGCAGGCAGTCGCTCCCCGGTCCGCTCCTCGACGATGTCGTGTACGCGGTGCATGGCGGCGCCCATGTAGTCGCGCAGGGACTCCTCGTACGAGGTGGGGTGCCCCAGCTCGGTGAGATAGGCGGCCAGCAGCGTATTGGAGATCGGCTCACTGTCCACGAGGACGCCGTCGTTGTCGAAGATCACCAGTTCGTAGCGCATGACAAAGACCCTAAACGACCCTGAAACGCAAGAAAGCCCCCGCACCGAAGTGCGGGGGCTTTCTCCAATATTTGTTCGGCGGTGTCCTACTCTCCCACAGGGTCCCCCCTGCAGTACCATCGGCGCTGTAAGGCTTAGCTTCCGGGTTCGGAATGTAACCG
>NZ_JBHXSU010000066.1:0-4474 GCF_042715345.1 Streptomyces sp. NPDC058697 | reverse complement strand
GTCATGAGGGACAGCCTGTTCTGGGGGGGGGGGGGGGGGGGGCGAGTGCAGGGGACGGGCCCGGAGGGCGCCGGGCCGGTCAGCGCGCCGTAGCGGAGAGGGCCGGGCGGGTGGGTAAGTCGAGGATGTCCAGGGCGGTGTCGGGCTGGCAATGGCTGCAGGCCCGCACTCCTGAGGCCAGGAGCCGGCGGGCTTCGTCCCGGCCTACCGGACGCCGTCGTTTGCCCGCGGCGTAGCAGCCGCCCACATGAACCTCGGCGGGCGGCCGTCCGTCGCCGATGCCGAGTTCGACGAACCACTCCGGCTCCGCGGGCCGGGCCCGCCGCCCGTGCTGCTGCTCGGCTTCCCGCTGCTGTAGGGCGGCGATCTTGTCGTCGATGCGCCGCAGCCACATGGCATGCCAGATCCTCAAGGCATTCAGTCGTCCCAGGTCAGGGGGCAGGTCGTCAAGCATGGTCCGTCCCGAGGATCTTCGATTGCGGGGCTGCATCTCTCGCGTGTTCGAATACTAGTTCTATAAGGTGAGTGTAGTGGAGGTGGGTGCCATGGCGGCGGAAGCGGTGTCGGGGGAGCAGCGGGTGTCGAGTGTGATGCATGTGCGCTGCCCGGACCGGCTGCCGGAGGACGTGTTCCGCCAGTTCCTGGAACTGCTCGCGGAGTTTTCCCCGGTCGTTCAGGCGCTGCCGCCGTCCGCGGCCCTGGTAGAGCTGAAGGGCGCACTGCGCTACCACGGCACCAGTGCCCGGCGGCTGGGAGAGGTTCTGCGGATACGGGCCCTCTCCCGTCTGGGTGTCGACGTGTGCGTGGGGGTCGGGCCGACGATCACGGTCGCGGCCACCGCCTCCGGCCAGATCGACGCCCCCGGCGGCGTCCTCGCCGTCGACCCCGACCACGTCGTCGACTGGCTCGGTCCGCTGCCCGTCGAAGCCCTGCACGGCATCGGCCCGAAGCAGGCGGCGGCACTACGCGACTACGGTGTGCACTGCGTGGGCCTGCTCGCCGGGGTCCCGCCGGCCACGGTGCAGCGCCTGCTCGGCGGGCATGCCGGACGGCTGGCCGCCGACAGGGCCCGCGGCATCGACCCCCGCCCAGTCACCCCGCGTACGTTGCCCGCCGCGCTGACCGTGCGCCACACCTTCGCCCGGCACACTCTGGACGGCGCGGTGGTCCGTGCGGCCCTGCTCGACCTGGTCGTGCAGCTCGCCCACCAGCTGCGCCGCCGCGGCCAGGTGGCCCGCGGCCTGACCCTGACGTTGCGGTTCGCCGGCGGGGCCGCGTGGGAGAAGACGCGCCGTCTACCGGAGGCCTCCGCGCACGATATCGACCTGCGCACCGTGTCCTACCAGCTGATCGATGCCGCGGGCCTCCAGCGCGGCCGCCTGACTGGGCTCGCGGTGAAGGGTGCGGATCTGGTCGACGCCGACCAGGTGGCCGAGCAGATCAGCCTCGATGAAGGGCGCGAGAACCGCCTCTCCGCCGAAGCAGTCAGCGATCGGATCCGCGCGAGATTCGGGCCCGGCGCGATCGGCCCGGCCACCGCCCTCCTGCGCGTCTCCTGACCCATCCAGATCCGACCTTGTTGTGGAGGTAAAGCCAGTGCTGCTTCAACCGCCCGGGCTGTCGCGGCCTGAGATGCTGCCGCACTGGCCGTACGCGCAGGCCGTCGACGAGGCGCTCACCGACCGCGGTATCCCCCCGGGCACGGTCCGTGTCGAGCGCAGTTACCCCATGCACGGCGACCGGATGTACATAGCGCTCATTTGGGACGTGAGCCGCTGCGCCGGCCTGGGCGGCATCTGCCTCACCTGGCACGAAGAGACCGGCTGGGCTCACGCCTTGCTCCGCCTCAGCGCGGCCAATGCGATTCCCCTCGGCCCGCTCACCGCGCTGCACCGGGTGTTCGCGGCCCCGAAGGACGTCGCAGCGGTGGCCGACTCCCTGGTGTCTCGGCGCTACCCCCTCGGCAGGTACGAGGGGGAACACCACGAGGAATGGGACGGCGCACTGGCGGTGAGGGCCACGATCGATGCCTTCCACCGGGGAGCGGCCGGTTAGGAGGCTGCGCCTCCAGGTCGGTCAGTTCGTTTGGCCTGCTCGCTGTCGAGGTGGGTGAGTCATGTCCCGCCCTTTTCGAAGGCGCGCTCAACATCCACGTGCTCGGCCCACTTCGCAAAGCCCTCTGGACCCAGAATGCGTTCCATGTCGACCTGAGACGTCTGCTGCCAGTGACCGCACAAGCCAGCGTGGCCTCTACCGTAACCACAGTGCCGCCGAACTCCATCGGTGCGGAACTGCTCGTGCATCCACCCGTGTTCGGGTTCGAAGGTTGGGCAGAGTTCACCTTCATCGCCGGTGCGCCGGGTAGCCAGGGCCCACAGACGGCTGACACGTCGGACGACTCCAATGGCAGCCAGGGTCGCTACGTCGAACAGCGTGCGGGCGACGAAGAGGATCCACACGATGATGCCGATCACAATGGCCACGCCAATGGGCCCCAGCCGCCCATGACCGCCCCGGCGAGTTCGATGATGTAGTCGATGTCCACCCTCCCCCTTGGGCGAGGAGAATATCCGTCTCCACCGCGCTGGTCCGCCCCGGCGGTGACCTGGTCACCATCGCCGAGCCGGTCGCCGTCCACCACCGCGACGGGCGAGCCGTCTTCTTCGCCGAACCCGACCGGGCCCGCCTGGCCGACCTCGTCCAGCGACTGCGGGACGGCCACCTCAAGCCGATCGTCGGGCGCCGACTCCGCTCGCCGAGGCAGCCTCCGCATTCACGCCGGACAAGGGCACTCCCGGCAAGACGATCATCCGCGTAACCGAAGACTGAGCAGGAATGCCCCTGGAGTCCCGCGCAAACCAGCGAGCCCAGGAATCCCTCTGAGGGGAACTTCAACAGACGAAACACTGCGGCTCCCACGGCCGGGTCCGACTGGAAACGGCCCCATCGCCGGGACCCGGAAGCAAGACAACGGCCACGCGGTTTGACCAGGTAAGCCTGTTAGCCACTGAAGTTCAGCGCCGACGGCGGGATCCGTCGACACGGTCCGCGAGAGCCTCAGCCTCGCTGTCCGTGAGGGTGTACCGAGTGCCGTCGGTGCCGCGTTCCTGGGACTTGAGGGCTGCAAGGCTCTCGTCGCCGCACAGCGTCTGCAAGACGAGCCGCTGCACGTCGCCGAGCACGAGTAGCACATGGCCGTCGGACTGCTGCTCGATGCGGTGATCCACATAGGCCCGCTTCAGGCTCGCGGCAAGTCGCTCAAAGGCAAGATCGCTGGCGGTCATGTCGCAGACCCTAGCTATGCCCCACCACCGTCTGGACACGGGGTAGCCGCTTTCGTTGTGGCGTTGCTCCGGATCGCTACGCGCCGGCATGCGCGGCCCGGGTCACGGCTGTTGCTCTCTGGTGGCAGGTGGTTTCGCCGTGTAGCGTCGTCCTCAGATGTCGTGGTTCGCAGTACCTGCCCGCGCTCCGGCGCGGGTTTCTTGCTGTGCAGTCCAGGGCGATCACCTCCGGGGCCGCGCGGTGCGGTTCCCGATATCGACTGGAAGGCACCAGCATGGCCAGGGGAACCGTCAAGTGGTTCAACGCTGAAAAGGGCTTCGGCTTCATCGAGCAGGACGGCGGCGGACCGGACGTCTTCGCCCACTACTCCAACATCAACTCTTCCGGCTTCCGTGAGCTCCAGGAAGGCCAGGTCGTCACCTTCGACGTCACGCAGGGCCAGAAGGGCCCGCAGGCGGAGAACATCACGCCCGCCTGACGTAACGGTCAGACGTGGTCGGGCCCCAGAACATGTCTTGAGTTCTGGGGCCCGACGCATCCCGTGCTGCAGTGGGAACGACTTCCCAGTCCAAGTGCCTGAACTCGTTGCTGTCTTGGGTGTGACGAGGTTGGCCGGGCCTGTTGCACATCAGCCGGTTGAGAGTGAACTCTGTTGGCGATACCGGTGCCTGTGTCATCGGCAGAGAGGACGAGGAATTGACCGACGGCAGGCAAGACCCACGCATCGGTTGGTCCGGCAAGGTATGGCGCGCGTGGGAGTCGTTGCGCGGCAGGAGCTGCTGGTACGCAGTCTTCTGGCCAGATGGCGAACCGTTCAGCGATGAGCGGGCCGTTGTCCTGCGCCGCACGCGGTTCGCGTGGCAGGCCTCCCGGTGGGTCCGGACTTGGGGCAAGGGTCTCCGCACGCCGATCCTGGTCACACCGCACGACCTGACCCCGCAGTACGAGTCTAAACGCCCCCTCTATCCATACCCTGACCGGCCCCTTGGAATGGACGACCCAGTCCTGGGCCGCGGGCCCGGGAAATAGGCCATGCCGCACTCCATGCGAGAGCATTCGGATGCGTGAGCCGGACGCCTCGCACGGCGGTCGACTGGCTGTGACGTTGTTCAGCGGGCTCTGGCACAGATCTTGGGGAGTGGTCGCAGAGCGTCACCACGTCTCCCGTCTCAAGCGATCTGGTCCCGGG
>NZ_JBHXSU010000065.1:0-6603 GCF_042715345.1 Streptomyces sp. NPDC058697 | reverse complement strand
CTTTAGGCCTTTAGGGGCGCGGGGAACTGCGCGACCAGCCCCCACCCACCCGCACCCGACAACACACCCCCCACGGGGTCTGGGGCGGAGCCCCAGGGGACGGGACGGGTAGGGGCGGCGGGGGCGGAAAAACCCGGCCGGGGGCCTACTCCGCGTACAGTTCGTCTATTTCTCGGGCGAACTCTCTCGTCACCACGGCCCGGCGGAGCTTCATCGTGGGGGTCAAGTGCCCCGCCGTCTCAGTGAAGTTGAGGGGCAACACGGCGAAGCGGCGAATGGACTCGGCCCGGGAGACGAGGCGGTTGGCGTCGTCGATGGCGCGTTGGAGGACGGTGAGGAGGTCGGGGTCGGTGACCAGCGTGGCGACCGGCACGTCAGACTTGGCGGTCATCCGGCACCAGTGGGCCATCCCCTCGGCATCAAGGGTCAACAGGGCAGTGATGTAGGGCCGGTTGTCCCCGACGACCACGCACTGGTTGATGAGGGGATGGGCCCGCAGCCAGTCCTCCAGCGGCGCAGGAGCCACGTTCTTGCCGCTGGTGGTGACGAGGATGTCCTTCTTGCGCCCGGTGATGGTGAGGTACCCGTCGTCGTCCAGCTCGCCCAGGTCACCGGTGGCGAACCAGCCCTCCTGGTCGGCCGGCACCACCCCGCCCGCCCGCGGATCCCAGTAACCGCGGAACACCTGCTCCCCGCTGAGCAGGATCTCCCCGTCCTGAGCGATCCGGACCCGCGTACCGGGCAGCGGCCAGCCGACCGTGCCGAGCCGCGGCCGATGCGGATAGGTGAGCGTCGCGGCGGCCGTCGACTCGGTGAGGCCGTAGCCCTCGAAGACCTGGATGCCCGCGCCGGCGTAGAAGGAGGCGAGGCGGCGCCCGAGCGGGGAGCCGCCGCAGACGACCTGGCGGACCTTCCCGCCGAGGGCCGCGCGGATCCGGCGGTAGACGAGCGGGTCGTACAGGGCGCGGGCCGCCTTGAGTTTGGCGCCCGGCCCCGGCCCCGTCCCGTGCTGCTGGGCCTCCAGCGCCTCGCCGTACCCGCGCGCCACCCGGGCCGCCCGGTCGAAGGAGGCGGCGCGGCCCATCTTCTCGGCGGTCGCACGGCCGGTGTTGTAGACCTTCTCCAGCACGTACGGGATGGCCAGGAGGAAGGTCGGGCTGAAGCCGGCGAGATCGGCCAGCAGTTCCTCCGTACGGATGCTCGGCGCATGCCCCAGGCGGACCCGCGCGCGCATGCAGGCGACGGCGACCATCCGGCCGAAGACGTGCGAGAGGGGCAGGTAGAGGAGCGTGGACGCCGGGTCCTTGAAGGTGGACTTGAAGACCGGGTGGAGCAGTTGGACGGCGTTGTCGACCTCGGCGAAGAAGTTGGCGTGGGTCAGCGCGCAGCCCTTGGGCCGGCCCGTGGTGCCCGAGGTGTACATGATCGTCGCGAGCGAGTCGGGGCCGAGGACGCCACGGCGTACCGCGACCTCCTGGTCCGGCACGTCACGCCCCAGCTCGGCGAGACGCTCGGTGTGCCCCTTCTCGAAGACCCACATGTGCTGGACGTCGGGGAGCCGGTCGCGTTCCGGACCGAGCGCGGCGGCCTGCGCCACATGCTCGACGGCGATCGCCACCGCGCCGGAGTCCTGGAGGATCCAGCGGGTCTGGAAGATCGACGAGGTGGGGTAGACCGGGACGGTGACGAGTCCGGCGGCCCAGGCCGCGAAGTCCAGCAGCGTCCACTCGTACGTCGTACGCGCCATGATCGCGAGCCGGTCGCCCGGCTGCAGCCCCTCCGCGATCAGCCCCTTGGCGACGGCCAGCACCTCGGCCGCGAACTCGGCGGCCGTGACGTCCGTCCAGCTGCCGTCCGCCGCCTTCCGGCTGAGCACCGGGTCGTCGGGCGCCTGTTCCGCGTTGTCGAAGGGGATGTCCGCGAGCGAGCCGTGCGTCACGGGGTAGACCATCGGGGGCACCGAGACCTCGCGCACGACCCCGTCGAGCCGCCTGACCTCGGGTTCAGGGATGACGAGCTCGGGATTGTCGGAGGGATCGCGGGACACTGACGGCTCCTAACTCTTGCACTCCCCCCATTACGGACCTGTGAAGTGGCGGGTTCACCTGGGAAAGTGAGGTGCTTCTGTGCGGAAGAGTGAGAGGTTCGTGCACGTTCGGACGCCTGTTCATCTTTTGCCCAACATACCGACGCAACAAGGGCGTTGCCCGCGGATCCGTCGAGTCCGCGCCCGGTTCAGGGTTCCAGAGGGCTCATCTCGACCTGCTTCTCACCGTGACGTAGGCTTACCTCGGGTAACCTTACTCCAGAGTAAGAACAGGACCGAGCTGAGAGTTGGACGATGGCCGACCGCTACCTGAGCCTCACCGGCACCGCCCCCGGCCGGTTCCTGACCCGCCGGCTCGGGCTGCCGCAGCCGGTGCGGTTGCGGCGCTGGAGCGCCGAACAGCCTTCGTTCCAAGGCGAGTTGCTGCATCTCACCGCGGGCAAGTCCGAGCTGGACCTCGCGCCCGTCCTGGCCCGGTCGGGGCCGCGACCCGGCGGTGACAGGCCCGTCGCCGTCGTCCTCGACGCCACCGGCGTCCGTGACGTCGACGCTCTGGCCGAGGTGCACGCGGCCCTCCACCCCGTCGTACGGTCCGTCGCCGAGAGCGGGCGGGTCGTGGTGCTCGGCGCGCCCCTGGACCCCGCCGACCATCACCAGGCCGCCGTCCAGCAGGCCCTCGAAGGGTTCGTACGGTCCCTCGGCAAGGAGATCGGGCGCGGGCGGACGGTGAATCTCGTACGGCTCCTGGAGGCGGGGGCCGCCGAGTCGACGTTGCGATTTCTGCTGTCGCCGAGGTCTGCCTATGTCAGTGGGCAGGTGATCGAGGTGGGCGGTCATGGTGACGGTGGTGGTGGAGGCGGCCATGGCAAGGGCGGGGGCGGGGATCCTGGGAAGCCTCTTGCCGGGCGCACCGCGCTCGTCACCGGGGCCGCCCGCGGGATCGGTGAGGCCGTCGCCGCGACGCTGGCGCGGGACGGGGCGCTGGTCGTGTGCCTCGACGTGCCCGCCGCCGGGGGCGATCTCGCCGCCGTCGCCGAGCGGCTCGGCGGGGTCGCGCTGCCCCTCGACATCACGGCGGAGGACGCGGGGGTGCGGATCGTCGACGCGTTGCCCGGCGGGCGGCTCGACATCCTGGTCCACAACGCGGGGATCACCCGGGACCGGAGGCTGGTCAACATGGCCGCGGAGCGGTGGGGTTCGGTGCTCGACGTCAACCTTGCGAGTGTGCTCCGCACGACCGATGTGTTGCTCGGTGCGGGGGTGTTCCGGGGCGGTGGGCGGGTGGTTGCCACCGCGTCCATCGCCGGGGTCGCGGGGAATGCCGGGCAGACGAACTATGCCGCGTCCAAGGCGGGGGTTGTCGGGCTTGTGCGGTCGCTTGCGCCTCGGGCGCTTTCGGAATACGGGGTGACCGTGAACGCGGTCGCGCCCGGGTTCATCGAGACCAGGATGACTTCGGCTGTTCCTTTGTTCATTCGTGAGGCCGGGCGGCGGATGAACTCGCTGGCGCAGGGTGGGTTGCCTGTTGATGTTGCCGAGACGACGGCTTGGCTTGCGGGCCCGGGGTCGGGGGCGGTCAATGGGCAGGTTGTTCGGGTTTGCGGGCAGAGCCTATTGGGGGCGTGAAGGGTTCGTTCGGAATCTGCGGGCGCGTTGGGGATGGTCGCGCAGTTCCCCGCGCCCCTGAAGACCAAAGGCCAAAGCAGCCCGCCTCTGGTCCAACCGGAAGAAAGGTCAGGTCAGCGATGGACGGCGTAGAGAGGCCTATGCATACCCGCGTTCTCGACAGTTCGCCGCGGCTCTGGCCCTTGCTTGCCCGGGGTGCTTTCCTCTCGCCTTTCAAGCGTCCCCGGACGGGAGTCACCGCACCCCGTACCCGATTGGTTCTGCCGGGTCTTCGGATCGATCTGGGAAAGCTTGCCGCCTATGAGCGGGCCTGTGGGTTCGGGGTGGGGGCCGACGAGTTGCCCGTCACCTATCCGCATGTTCTCGGGTTTCCGTTGGTCATGCGGCTGATGAGTGAGCGCGCCTTTCCGTTGCCGTTGCTCGGGCTGGTGCACACGTCCATCGGGATCACCCGGCGAAAGGCGACGGCAGCGACCGGTGAGTACGAACTCGCGGTGTACGTCGATGAGTTGGTGCCCCACCGGCGCGGGACCGAGGCCGTCGTCGTGACGGAGATGCGGGCGGGGGGCGAGCTCGTGTGGGAGTCGCGGAGTACGTATCTGGCGCGGCACCGCACCCCGGCGGGGAGCACGGACGGGCCGGCCGCAGCCGAGGAGCGCAAGCCGCTGCCCGTCGTGGCCGAGTGGGCGCTCGCCGGGGATGTGGGGCGGCGGTACGGGGCCGCGTCCGGCGACCGCAACCCGATCCACCTCCACCCCCTCACCGCCCGGCTGTTCGGCTTCCCCCGGGCCATCGCGCACGGCATGTGGACCGTGGCGCGCTGTCTCGCCGAGCACGGGGCGCCTCAAGTAGCCGTCGTCCGGGCGGAGTTCAGGGCACCGGTGCTCCTGCCGGGGACGGTGTCGTACGGGGCGGAGGGTGCCGTCTTCGAGCTGCGCGGGGCGGGTGGCCGGCTGCACCTGTCCGGAGAGGTCATGCCGGTGCTCTGACGCGCGCCCGCTCCACTGGGCCGACCCGTGCTACCCGGCCGACCCGTGCTCCGACCAGGGTCTCCCCTCCATCAGGTCCCCCAGGCCCGCCCAGGCGAAGTTCATCAGGGTCGAGGCGGCCTGGCGGGCGGAGACGCCGGGGGTGGCGTTTGCCCAGGCGGCGAGGGACTCGGCGGCGCCGACGAGGGCTTCGGCGAGACCGGCGACCTCGCGCTCGGGCAGCGACGGGTCCCGGTGCGCCTCACGGGCGGCCACCACGATCAGCTGCGTGACGAACGCGACGATCTCCTCGCGCATCGCGGCGAACTCCGCGGCGAACGGCTCCCCGTGCGTACGCGCCTGGAGGTGCAGCACCGCCCAGCCGTCCGGGTTCTGCGCGGTGTGCGTGAAGAACGCCCGCAGCCCGTCCCACAGTTGACGGTCGGCGGGCAGGTCCTGCCGGACGCCCGCGCGCACGGCCGCGGTCAGGGCGGCGGCCTCACGCCGGATGCACGCGGTGAAGAGGTCTTCCTTGGAGTTCAGGTACAGATAGACCAACGGCTTGGACACGCCCGCCAGATCGGCGATCTCGTCCATCGACGCGGCCCGGTATCCCCGCTGCCCGAAGGTCTGAACCGCCGCGTCCAGCATCTGCTGTTCGCGCACGGCACGCGGCATCCGCTTGCTCTTCACTGCACCCATACGAGCAAGAGTACGAGTTGTCTGCCGACGGCCCGGCGGAGTTGTGGGTCGTTACGACGTCTGGCCCTGGGCCCGAGTCACCTCGTCCACCACGTCGTCCTCCTGGCTGCGGTTGGCCTCCAGGTTGGACTTGACGCGGTCGACGCGCTCCACGATCTGGATCGAGGCGCGGTCGCGCTCCTTGCGCAGGACTACGAAGCTGATGGGGGCCGAGATCAGCAGCGAGAGCAGGATGATCCACATGCCGTTCGAGTCGCCGAGCCCGCGCGGGGCGACACCGGAGTAGACGAGGCCCCAGACGACCACGAGGCAGCCCACCAGGATTCCCAGGCGCATCAGTGTGTAGCGGAGCATCTCAATCCACTCTTCCGTGTCGAACGGGTCCGAAGGGGTCCGATAAGTCCCCGACATTCCCAAAGGGCACCGTCCAGTCAAGCACGCCCGGCACCGGATCTTGCAGGGGGGTGCGGGGAGTCAGGTGAGCGGCAGCAGCATGAAAATGTCGTCGCGGTCGTCGCCGGGCGCGACGCGTATCGCGTCCGGTATCCGGCCGACCTCCTTGTAGCCGCACGAGCCGTAGAACCGCTCCAGGCCGTGTCCGCCCCGGCAGGTGAGCCGGATCGCCTCGATGCCGTCGAGGGTGCGGGCGGCGTCCGCGGCGGCGGTCAGGAGGTCCCGGCCATAGCCCTTGCCCTGGTGCTTCGGGTGGACCATCACCGTGTAGAGCCACAGCCAGTGGGTCATCAGGCGGTGCGTGTTGAAGGTGAGGAAGGCGGCCGCGGCCACCTGCCCCTCCTCGTCGAACCCGGCCAGGAGCCGGGCCCGTCCCTCCGCCATCGCCACGAAGTGCTTCACCAGCTCCGGCCGGATCACCTCCCGGTCCACCGGGGGGACGAAGCCGACGGCGCCGCCCGCGTTGGAGACATCCGTCCAGAGATCGAGAAGACCGTCGCGGACCTCGGGGGTCACGGCCGGATCAAGCGCGAAGGTAAGGGCCATGCGGCAAGGCTAGCCATTACGTCACGCCGTCCTCAAGCGAGTCCCGACGTCACGTACGTCACGTACGTCAGGCGTTCTTTTCGCCCCCGCCGCCCCTACCCATTCCCGTCACTAACTCAGGGGCTTCGCCCCCGAACCCCCAAAAGACCAAAAGACTGCGCAGTTCCCCCCGGCCCGAAGGACGGACAGGCGCCGCGAACCGAGCGCGCCGGCCCCCCCTGCCCGCGCCCCGCGACTGCACCGACATACAAGCTAATGTTA
>NZ_JBHXSU010000064.1:0-10232 GCF_042715345.1 Streptomyces sp. NPDC058697 | reverse complement strand
CGGTTGTGGCTGATCGCGCAGTTCCCCGCGCCCCTAGGTTTAGGGGCGCGGGGAACTGCGCAATCTTTTGGGGGTTCGGGGGCGGAGCCCCTGAGTCAGGGACGGGAATGGGTAGGGGCGGCGGGGGCGAAAACCCTCCCCACCTACGCCCCTCCGAACGCCTCCACCCCCGGAACCGGTCGTGGCCCCTCCCCAGGTCGCCAGCCCGCGTCGAGTTTGCGCAGGCCAACCCCGCCCGGCGCCCAGATGTGGCAGCTGTTGAGCACGCCCGCCGTGGAGCGCGGGTCATGGGACGGCTCGCCGGCGTCACGGCGGCGCGCGTTGGCCGAGATGGCCGCCTGGACGACAGCGGGCCCCCCAGGGCGCGGGCCAGCTCGTAGAGGTGCGAGCAGCCGGACACGCCTCGGAACCGCTCCTGGATCGCCCGGTTGTACCCGGCGGCGACGCTCAGCCCGACGAGTGCGTCGAACACCGGGGTGATCAGCGGGCACTCGGCGTGCGGAAAGGTGCGCATGTCCGCGTCCGCGTGCACGACGACCATGTCCGCGAGGCGGATACGCACTTCGAGCGCCATCCGGTGGACGACACGGACCGGGGGCTCCACCCGGGGTCGCTCGTCGCTCAGCACCGCTTCGACCGAGATCTCGTCACCGTCCTCCTCGTGGGCGGTCAGGGTGATCGTGCGGCGGTGCAGGGGCAGTTCGGCTCGTGTCATGACGAGGTCTCCTCCCGGAGCGGCGCCGCAGCCGCCTCCGGCACCGGAGGTGCCCCGAGCGCCGCGAACTCCGGCTGTCGGCGCTCGATGAAGCTGCGTACGCCCTCGCGGTAGTCAGGGGCCCGCTTCGCCGTAGCGAGCAGCGCGGCCGCGCTGTCGCGGCTCTCGGTGAAGCTCCTCGACTGGTCGTCGGCGAGTTGCCGCTTGATCAGGGACATCGCGTACGGGCTGGCCGAGGAGGCGAGTCGGGTCGCGTACGCGATCGCTGTCGGGAGCAGTTCCGCCGGCTCGACCAGACGGTTGACCAGGCCCATCACCAGGGCCTCCGTACCGGTGATCCGGCGCGAGGAGAGCAGCAGATCGCTCGCGTTCCCGTATCCGACGAGCCGGGGCAGGAGCCAGGACACGCCGTCCTCCGCCACCAGGCCGCGCGCGCTGAAGGCGGCGGCGAACTTGGCGTCCGGTACGGCGAACCGCACGTCGCACATCAGCGCCTGGTTGAACCCGATGCCGGCGCAGGCGCCATTGACGGCCGCCACGAGTGGCTTCGGGAAGGACATGGGGCGGGTGCGCGGCGGCAGCTCGCCGGTCGGCCACGGGCTCGCTCCGGAGGAGGCCCCGTCCAGCACACTCATGTCCATGCCCGGACAGAAGCTGCGCCCCGCCCCGGTCAGTACGACGGCCCGAACCGCCGGATCGGCCTCGGCGCGGTCGAACAGCTCGTTGTAGAGCAGCTCCATCTCCAGCGTCCAGGCATTGTGCCGTTCGGGCCGGTTCAGGGTGAGGAGCATGACCCCGTCGTCGGTCAGCTCGGTGAGGATCACCGGGGTCGGGTTCTCGGTCATCGAGGTCACTCCACGGGCCCGTCGGGTTTACGGCTGGATGAAGTTATAGCTAGATGAATCATCTATATACCCAACGGCGGCCCGGACACCAGACCAAGTCCCGCACGGACATGATCACCCGACCCTTGACCTGGTACCCTCGATGCACTAAGACGATTCATTTTGCTATATGAGGAGCCCACCGTGGCTGAGGCAGCCCGCGCAGAAACGCCGATCGTGCCCGCTCCCTCCCGCGGCCCCGTCGGACGCCAGGTGCGCGTACCGAAGACGGCCGAGCTGGTCGCAGGACACCTGCGCCGCCAGATCGTACGGGGCGAGCTGAAGCCCGACGACGCGCTGCCGCCGGAGTCGGGGCTGATGGAGCAGTTCGGCATCTCGCGGCCGACGCTGCGCGAGGCGTTCCGCGTCCTGGAGTCGGAGTCCCTCATCACGGTCCGGCGCGGGGCGCACGGCGGCGCCCGGGTGAGCGCGCCCGACTCGGACGTCGCGGCCCGCTTCGCCGGGCTGATCCTGGAGTACCGCGGCGCCACTCTCGGGGACGTCTACCGGGCGGCGGCCCTCATCGAGCCGCCGTGCGCGCGCCAGGTCGCCACCAAGCACACGGCGGACGACATCAAGCGGCTGCGCGACGCGGTGGCGGCCGAGAAGGCCGTCCTGGACAGCCCGCTGGCCCTGGTGGACGCACAGGACGCCTTCCACGCCCTCCTGGTCGAGCTCACCGGCAACCAGACGCTGATCCTCCTGTGCGGCATGCTGCGCAACATCATCGACCGGGCCAACGCCTCGTACACCGCGGCCGCCACCGACGCCGAGACCCAGAAGGCGCAGGCCCTCAAGGGGCACCGGGCGCATGTCCGGCTGGTCGGCCTGATCGAGGCCGGCAAGGCCGACGAGGCGGAGAAGCTGTGGCAGCGCCACATCTCCAGCGCCGACGACGTCGTCAACGCACTGGGCCCGAAGACGGTCCTGGAGCTCATCGACTGACGGTCCGAACAACCGCCTCCCCATCCTCCCTTGCGCTCTCCAAATAGTTAGATAATTATAGGAGGCGTACTGAATGGCTTCAGGGTGGAGGCGACGGCCATGGCCGAACAGCGCAAGCGGATCTTCGACTGCGACCAGCACATGTACGAGGAACGGGACTCCTTCACGCGCTACCTCCCGAAGGAGTTCCTCGGCCAGGCAGTGGCGCCGGTGACCCTGCCGGACGGCCGTGAGGTCATCCTCGCCGGGGACCGGATCGTGGTGTGTCTGGAGCCCGAGTTCGGGCAGGTCTACCGGCCCGGCTCGCTCAAGGAGATGCTCAAGGCGATGGCCTCGGGCAACCCCGACGAGACGTACCAGTTCGAGCCGATGCACGAGTCGTACCAGAACCGCGAGGCCCGGCTGCGCGTCATGGACGAGCAGGGCCTGGACCAGACGATCATCTACCCGGGCGGCTGGGCACTCGTCGCCGAGGAGTATGTACAGGGCGTCGAGCCGCTCTACGCCAACTACCACTCGTTCAACCGCTATATGAACGAGGTGTGGGGCTTCAACCACAACGACCGCATCTACTCCCCCGCCCTGCTGTCCCTGCGCGACCTGGACAGTGCGGTGAAGGAGCTGGAGTTCGTCCTGGAGCAGGGCGCCCGGTTCATCATGCTGCCGACCGGCCCGCAGTACGGCCGCTCGCCCGGAGACCCGTACTTCGACCCGTTCTGGAAACTGGTCAACGAGGCCAAGGCCAGCGTCTGCTACCACATCAGCGAGTTCTACTACAACTCGCACGTCGCCCCGGCCTGGGGCCACGACGCGAGCCCGATCCACTTCCGGATGTCCGCGTGGCAGTGGATGAACACCTACGGCCAGCGCCCGATCGAGGAGACGCTGTCCGCGCTGATCTTCGACAACCTCTTCGGGCGTTTCCCCGACATCAACGTCCTGGTGTCCGAGTTCGGCGCCGAGTGGGTGCCCCACTTCGTCCGCCACATGGACAAGAGCCGCGGCATGGGCCGCAACGGCCCCTGGATCGGCGGCCAGTTGGCCGAGCGCCCCAGCCAGGTCTTCCGCAAGCACATCCGCGTGGTGCCCTACCCGGAGGACGACATCCCGAGCCTGGTGAAGCGTCTCGGCTATCACGAGTCCATCGTGATGGGCTCGGACTTCCCGCACGCCGAGGGCATCGCCAACCCGGCCGACTACCGCAAGCTCCTCGCGGAACTCGACGAGTCGGTCCAGGACGACATCATGTACAACAACGCGCAGCAGCTGATCAGCCGTTGAGCCTGGCGGTCTCCGCGAGTGAGCCCGGTACCGACATCGGTACCGGGCTCACTCGGCGAGATCGGCCGCGAGGTTCGCCAGGTTGGTGAGCAGGGCCGTACCGCGCCGCGAGTGGTCGTAGCCCGCGAGCGGGTAGCCGTTGCTCAGACAGGCGAAGGACAGGCCGGACTCCGGGTCCATGAAGCCCAGTTGGTACGCGGCGCCGGCGCTGCCGAAGAGCAACGGCGAACCCGTGGAAGGCAGTTGGCTGCCCGCGTCCGGTCCGGCCACGGTGACGAACAGTCCCATGCTCGTACGCCGCCCGCTGCCGCCCCCGTAGATCTGTTCGCCGTGCGGGTGCTCCGTCAGGCGGATCCGGGTGCCCTCCGCCACCGCTTCCGGCTTCCACAGGCCCGAGTGGTCCAGCGCCTGGAAGTACAGGGCGACATCGGCGGCGGTGGCGACCAGTGCGTGACTGGGCTCGCCGGCCGCGAGCACGCGCGGGTCGGACAGATACCAGGGCCCCCAGGGGTCGGGGTCCTGGTCGTCGTGCGTGCGGTCGGTGGCGGTCATCGGTACGACGGTGCCGGGCTGCCGGTCCACGGGGACGCCGAGTTCGATCGAGGACAGGCCCAGCGGGCGGGCGATCCGCTCGTGCAGGTACTCGGCGAAGGTCAGGCCCGTACGCCGCTCGACGATCTCGGCGATCAGCCAGGCCGCCGAGGTGAGGTGGAACTGGAAGCGGCTGCCCGGCGGGGTGTCGAGCCGCCAGCGGCCGAACGCGGCGAGCCGCTGCTCGCGGTCGAGCATCTTCGGGTACCCGAGCGGTGCGAAGGGGAAGCCCGCGGTGTGCGTGAGGACGTGCTCGACCGTCACCGCCTCCTTCCCGTTCGGCGCGAACTCCGGGATGATCGCGGCGACTTGCTCACCCACGTCCAGCAGCCCGTCACCGATCAGCTTCCACACGACGCCCGCGACGATCGACCGTCCGACGGACTGCAGGACGTACCGGGTGTCCGGACGGGCGTCACCCCAGGTCTCGAAGGCCACCAGCCGACCACCCCGGGCGACGGCGACCTGAGCCGACGGCAGCGGTCCGTGGTCGACCTCCAGCCGGATCCTTCGCAGCAGTACGTCGAGCCGGTGCGGGTCGACACCGACGGCTTCCGGGGCGACGACGGAGTGGTCAAGTGTCATACGAGTCTCCCTTGTTGACCGGCGCTTCCCGCAGGTCGCGGCGTACGACCTTGCCGTTGGCGTTGCGCGGCAGCTCGTCCACGAACCACCAGCGGACAGGCACCTTGAACCCGGACAGGCGGTCGCGGGCGTACGCCCTGAGCGCCGCCGGTTCCGGTGGGTCGTCTCGGTCGGACGGTACGACGAAGGCGACGACGGTCTGGCCGAGCCGGTCGTCCGGCGCGCCGGCGACCGCCACGTCCGCGATGCCGGGGTACGAGGCGAGGACCGTCTCCACCTCCAGCGGGTGGACGTTCTCGCCACCTCGGATGATCATGTCGGTGCGTCGGCCGGACAGGTAGAGATAGCCGTCCTCCGACACCCGGCCCAGGTCGCCGCTGTGCAGCCAGCCCTCGGCGTCCACCCGGAAGAGATGGTCGGCGCGGGCGTGGATCTCGCCGACCCCGTCGGGTCCGGCGTCGCGGACCCGCAGTTCGACACCCGGGGCAGCCCGTCCGACGGACCGCAACAGGGCTGTGTGCCCGGCGACCGCCTCGCGATGGTCCTCGGGGGTGAGCACGCTGATGGGCGAGCCCTCCGTCTGGCCGAACATGTTGAGCATGCGGACACCGGGCATCGCCTCGTACGTGCGCCGCAGTGTGCCGGGGCGGATGGGCGCGCCGCCGTACTGGAGGACGCGCAGCCCTTCGTGGCGGGCCTGACCCGCCGTCAGCAGTGTTTCCAGCATCGCGGGGACCATGCTGGTGTGGGTGGTGCCGAGTTCCCGCAGCAGGGCCCAGCCCTCGACGGTGAAGCGCGGCAGGCCGGTGATCAGCGCGCCGGCGGCCAGGGCGACGGCGATGTTGCCGAGGCCCGCGATGTGGTGGAAGGGCGCGCTGCCTCCGTAAAAGCTGTCGGGGTCGAGCGCGCAGAGCCGGCCGTTGACGTGGGCGCGGGCTGCCAGCCTGCGTTGTGTCATCGGGACGGGTTTGGGGATGCCGGTCGTACCGGAGGTGTGCAGGACGGCGGCGAGCGCGTCGGGCTCGGCGGTCAACGCCCGCCCGCTCGGGCGCGGTTCGGGAACGACGACGGCCGGGCAGCCGACCAGTTGGGCCACCTGCTCACCGAGTTCGGCGAACTCCGGCTGGGCCAGGAGGATTTGGGACCCCGACGCCTTGACCACCGCCGCGATCTCGTACGGGGTCGCGCGGACGCCGAGCGGGGCGAGCGGGTGGCCCGATCCCGCGCCGCCGATGACCAGCGCGAGGGCGTCGGCGGAGGTCGCGATCAGTGCGGGTACCGGTTCCCCGGGGGCGAGGCCGAGTGTGTCCAGCAGGTCGGCCGCGCCGCCCGCCCGGTCGAGGAGTTCGCGTCCTGTCCAGCTCAGGTCGCGGAACCGGACGGCGGGGCGCGCGTGGTCGTAGGCACGGCTCACCATCGCGGTCCAGGTGGGTGCCGCTACGGCCTTCTGCGCGCCGCCCATCGGTTCAGGGCTCCAGCCGGGCCGCCGCGATGCCGGTGACCACCTCGGCGCCGTTCTGGTTGACGGTGCGCACGGAGAAGTGGGCGACCGGTCCGGCCGCCGTGTCCTCTACGGACTCGACGGTCGCCGTGGCCGTCAGGGTGTCCCCGGGCCAGACCTGGGCCTTGAAGCGCACACCGAAGGTCAGCAGTGCCTCGGTGCCGACCCAGTCGGTGAGGACCCGGCCGGTCATGCCCATCGTGAGCATTCCATGGGCGAACACGCCGGGATAGCCCGCGACTTCGGTGGCGAACCGCTCGTCGGTGTGCAGCGGGTTGTAGTCGCCCGACGCGCCCGCGTACTGCACGATCCGGGTGCGCTTCAGGTCCCCGACCAGCACACTCTCCCGGGTCTCACCGACCTTGATGCCGTCCGCGCTCAGGCTCATCGTGCGTCCTTCGGGGTTGCGGGGCCCTCGGGCACGACGGCCACGGTCCGGGCGCTGACGACGGGTTCGCCGGCGGCGTCCCGGTACTCGGTGACACGCTCGCTGAACAGCAGGCGGCCGGTGCGGCCCTGCTTCTCCCAGCTGCGTCCGGGGACGGTGGTCGCGTACAGGGTCTCCCCCGCACGGACCGGGCGGTGGTACTCGAAGTGCTGCTCCGCGTGCAGCCCGCCGCCGCCTTCGGGCATCACCCCGGGACCGCCCCCCGATCCGAACCACTCCTCGCCCGGCCTTGGCCGCAGGCGATGGCCGGGGTCGTACTGGGCGCTCGCCATCGTGAAGGTGGGCGGCGCGAGTGCGGTCTCGCCCCGGTGGGCCGGGGTCTCGTCGCCGATGGCGCGGGCGAACATCATGATGTGCCCGGCCTCGACGGGGAACGGCTGCCCTGTCATCGTCCAGTCTCCTCGGTCGGTACGGGGGTTCAGTACGGCAGGAAGGCGTCTCGGGTGGCTTCGTCCGGGTCGAAGTCGGGAGGCAGTCCCTCGAACTTCGGCTCCCTCTTCTCCACGAAGCTGGCGACGCCCTCGCGGAAGTCCGGCGAGCCCGCGAAGAATTCCATGGCGGAGTAGGAGCGGGCGAGCGCCCCGGTGAAGTCGCGGTCGAGGTCGCCGTACACCTGGTGGCGTACGACGGCCATGGCGCGCGGGGAGCAGTTGCGGGCGATGTCGCGGGCGTAGGCACGGGCGGCGTCGAGCAGGTCCTCCGGTTCCACCACGCGGCTGACGAGGCCGAGTTCCTTCGCCTCGTCGGCGTCGAAGACCCGGCCCGACAGCAGCAGGTCGAGCGCGTTCTCCAGGCCGACGACGCGTGGCAGCACGTACGGCATGTTGTACTCGCCGGCCAGGCCGCGCCGGGTGAAGGCGGTGGTGAAGCGGGCCCCGCGGGCGGCGAAGCGGATGTCGCAGATGAGTGCCTGGACCAGGCCGATGCCCGCGCAGGCGCCGTTGACGGCGGCGATCAGGGGCTTCGGCATGTTCCGCCTGCTGTACATGGGGACGCGGGCCTGGAGGTTGAGGGACTGGCCCGGCTGTGCGTTCTGTTCCAGCCGCTGGACGTCCATGCCGGGGCAGAACGCCCGGCCCGCGCCCGTGATGACCACGACCCGGACGGCGGGGTCCTCGGCGGCTTCGTCGAGGAGCGCGAAGAAGCGGCGCTCCATGGGGATGCTCCACGCGTTCTTGCGCTCGGGCCGGTTGAGGGTGACGGTCGCGACGCCGTCCTCGTCGACCTCGTAGAGCACCAGGTCCTGGTCCTGGGCGGGCTCCTCGGGCATCACGTCACTCCTCGGTCGGCGGTTCGATGGTCAGCGATTCGATGGGGTCACCGACGCCGGGCCGCTCCCCCGAGATGGTCACCACCACCTGACCCCGGGCGCAGATGCGTCCGTCGGTCATCCGCACGTCGACGTCGGCGAAGTGCAGTCGGTGACCTCGTCTGACGCACCGCGCGAAGGCGACGGCCTCCCGGCCGCGGGCGGGCGCGAGGTACTGGACCGACATCGACACGGTGCTCAGCCGGCTCCCCTTCTGGAAGTCGTGCCCGGCGATCACGGCTCCGGCGCCCGCGGTGTCGATCAATGCCGAGATCACTCCGCCATGGAAGACGCCTTCGTGGGCGGAGAGGGCTTCCGCGTACGGAAGGGCCACCTCGACGCCGTCGGGGTCCCAACGGAGCATGCGCATACGGCAGTTGCGGTTGAACGCGACCCCGCGCTCCCAGCGGGCCCGGAACCACGCACGGCGTTCGCGCTGCTCCTGGTCGGTGAGGGTCCTCGCCGCGACGGTCATCCGCACGCCCTCCGGTCTCGGCCTGTCCGGCCGATCGATATAGTTACATGAATTGAATAGTTGAGGCAATCGTACGGGACGAGCCCGGACTCCAGATGTATTATTTATATAACTCATTAGCTCGCTCGCCACAGGGCGCTCCGGCATGGAGCGCCCTCCCAGAGGGAGGCCCCTCGATGCCGTCGACCGCCCTGGCCGGAATCCGCGTCCTCGACCTGTCCCGCATCCTCGCGGCCCCGCTGGCCACCCAGATGCTCGCCGACCTCGGCGCGGAGGTGATCAAGGTCGAGCGCCCCGGATCGGGCGACGACTCACGGACGTACGGCCCGCCCTTCGCGGCCGGTCCCGAGGGCGACCGCACGGACACGGCCGCCTTCTACCTCTCCTGCAACCGCAACAAGCAGTCGGTCACCGTCAACCACGCCACCGACGAGGGCCAGGCGCTGATCCGCGCCCTGGCCGCCCGCTCGGACGTCCTCGTCGAGAACTTCCGCGCGGGGACGCTGGCGAAGTACGGCCTCGACCACGAGAGCCTGCGCGAGGTCAACCCGCGCCTGGTGTATCTGTCGGTCACCGGCTTCGGCCAGACCGGACCGTACGCCGCTCGTCCCGGCTATGACGGCATCTTCCAGGCCATGTCCGGGATGATGAGCGTCTCCGGACACCCCGACGAGCCGATGAAGGTCGGGGTCAGCATGGTCGACATCCTCACCGGGCTGTACGCCTCCACGGCCGTCCTGGCGGCGCTGCGGCACCGGGACGCCACCGGTGAGGGCCAGTTCATCGACCTCTCCCTGCTGGACTGCGGGCTCGCCTCGCTCTCGCACTTCGCGATGAACTACCTGGTCTCCGGCGAGGTACCGCAGCGGCGCGGCAACGGCGGCTACGGCGGGGTCCCTTCACAGGCCTTCCTGTGCAAGGACAAGCCGCTGTTCCTTGTCGCCGGCAACGACAAGCAGTTCGCCGCGTTCTGTACTGCGGCCGGCCGCAGCGACCTTCTGCAGGATCCGCGGTTCGGTACGACCTCCGCGCGGATCGCCCATCGTGCGGAGATCCTGCCGGTGCTCGAAGAGATCATGCTCACTCGTACGCGGGACGAGTGGCTGGCCGTTCTGGACGAACACGACGTTCCGGCCGGGCCGTTCAACGAGCTGCCCGAGGTTTTCGCCGACCCTCAGGTTCAGCATCGGGGGATGCTGGTCGATGTCGACGACCCTGTGTCCGGGCGTCTTCCGCTTCTCGCCAACCCGATCCGCTTCACGGCGACGCCCGTCGAGGGCTACGCCCCGCCGCCGGGTCTCGGCGAGCACACCGGGGAAGTCCTGGGCAGGTTGGCGGGGGTGACGGAGGGGCAGTTGGTGGGGTTGCGGGCGCGGGGGGTTGTGTGAGGTTTCTTTCGCCCCCGCCGCCCCTACCCATTCCCGTCACTAACTCAGGGGCTACGCCCCCGAACCCCCAAAAGACTGCGCAGTTCCCCGCGCCCCTAGGTCTTTAGGGG
>NZ_JBHXSU010000063.1:0-14598 GCF_042715345.1 Streptomyces sp. NPDC058697 | reverse complement strand
CCCAAAAGACTGCGCAGTTCCCCGCGCCCCTAGGTCTTTAGGCCTTTAGGGGCGCGGGGAACTGCGCGACCAGCCCCCACCCACCCGCACCCGACAACACAACCCCACGGGGTCTGGGGCGGAGCCCCAGGGGACGGGACGGGTAGGGGCGGCGGGGGCGAAGAAAGCTGCTACTCGACGATCAGCTCGACCGGAATGTTGCCCCGGGTCGCGTTGGAGTACGGGCACACCTGGTGAGCCTGCTCGATCAGCTTGCGACCGGTCTCGGCGTCCACGGACTCAGGCAGCTCCACCCGCAGCGTGACAGCAAGGGCGAAGCCCTCCCCCTGCTTGCCGATACCGACCTCCGCAGTCACCGCCGCGTCACTGACATCGACCTTCGCCATACGACCGACCACACCGAGCGCACTGGCGAAACAGGCCGAGTAACCGGCGGCGAACAGCTGCTCCGGGTTCGTGCCCTGACCGTTGCCGCCCATCTCCACCGGTATACCGAGCTCCAGGTCGAGCTTGCCGTCGGAGCTGTAGGCCCGGCCGTCACGGCCGTGGGTGGCGGTGGCGACAGCGGTGTAGAGCGCGTCCATGAAAACCATCCCTCTCAGGGTCAACGTCGTATCGGCGGGCCCTGACCGGCCCCCCTCACGACCGCAACTATGGCACACAATTCAGTTGTGCACAACTAAATGACGCACCCAAGGTATCCTGGACGCATGACCACGACGCCCGACGAGGACTTCCTCCGCCTCGACCAGCAGATCTGCTTCTCCCTGAACGCGGCCTCCCGCGCCTTCGGCGGCGTGTACCGGGTCGTGCTGAAGGACCTGGGGCTCACGTACCCGCAGTACCTGGTCATGCTCGTCCTGTGGGAGCACGGAGACCTGCCCGTGAAGAAGGTCGGCGAGCACCTGCGGCTCGACTCCGGCACGCTGTCGCCGCTGCTGAAGCGACTGGAGGCGGCCGGCCTCGTACGGCGTGAGCGCAGTGCGCACGACGAGCGGTCCGTGGTGGTCGGACTCACGGACGAGGGCACGGCCATGCGCGAGCAGGCACTGCGCGTACCGCGCCGGATCGCCGCCGCGACGACCTTCGAGCTGGACGAGATCCTCGAACTGCGCGCCCGGCTCGACAAGCTCACGAACGCACTGGACGCGGCGGCCCTGGACGAGACCCCGGGCTGCGGCGCGTAACCACCGCCCACCCGCGCGCCACACACCACAGGGCACTCACATCATCGGAGCCCTCCGCACATACAGCCGCAGAATCGATCCCTTCCGTACGAACTCCGCCTGCGGCACGAACTCCTCGCCCACGACGGTGAGTTTGACCCGCTCGGTCGGATCGCTCGGATACCAGGCCGACTTCAGCGCGTACGGCTCGGCCACCACCCACACGCGGTCCAGGCCGGCAAGTCTGCGGCGCAGCTCGTCCGGGCCGGTCTCGCGCCCGTAGAGCGTGCCGGAGACGGGCGCGGGCTCCGCCAGCGCGATGTCGCGCGTGCCCTGGAACCCCTTCGGGTACGCCAGCGCGGAGCGCCTGCCGAGCGACGGCAGGAAGAGCACGGAGTCGCCGGGGCTCATCCGCTGGGCGGCCGCGGCCGAGACCACGGCGAGGTTGTCGGGGCGGCGGGCGGGGTCCCGGTCCTCCCGGAGAACGGGGAGCTGCGAGACGAAGGCGAGGGTGATGGCCAGCACGCCGGCCAGCGTGGCGGCGTACGGCACACGGACGCCTCGTACGAAACCGAGACCGGAATCGGAATCGGAATCGGCACCGCCACCAGCACCGGCACCCGAACCGGCACCAGCGCCCGGACCTGCACCGGGACCAAGACCAACACCAGGGCCACCCCCCACCCCCCGCATCAGGCCATCGGTCTCGCGCCGCGCGAGCCCCACCCGCCGTGCCGCCAGGATCAGCCGTTCCGCCCCCGCCGCCGCCAGCAACGGCGCCCCGGCCAGCGCGTACAGCACATAGCGGTCGTCGTAGAGCGGCCAGTGGCGTGAGACCGCGATGAGGACCGCGGGCGGGAGGAGGAGCAGCGGCAGGGCGACCGTGGGGACGGAGAGTTCGCCGCGGCGGGCGGGCGGGGTGAAGGGGAAGCGCAGGGCGAGGGCGATCAGCAGCAGATACGGGCCGAGGACCAGCTGGGTCGGGCCGGTGAAGGAGCGCAGCAGGCGTTCGACGGTGCCGCCGCCCGGGGGCCGGAGCCAGGCGACCTGGTCCGCCTGGCCGCTGGAGATCAGGGCGAGCGGAAGGAGGACGAGGAGTACGGCACCCGCGGCGCAGGCCCAGTCGCGCCACACGCGGCGGGGCATGCGGGCGAGGGCCAGGGTGGCGGCGTGCGCGAGCAGGATCAGTACCGCGAACTCGTGCAGCAGGACGGTGACGGCGACGACCCCTCCGTACGCGCACCAGCCGACCACGCGCGCGTGCCGGGCGAGCCGGCCCACGGGCGCGTCTTCCTGATCCCCGCCCCCGCCCCCGCTCCCGATTCCGTCCCGGCCCCCGCTCCCGTCCGCGTCGGCCGTCGCCGCCCGCGCCAGCAGCAGCGTCGATGCCGTGACCCCGGCGGCGACCAGCGCGTACGAACGGCCCTCCTGGGCGAAGTGCCCGGCCATCGGGGTCACGGCGTACAGCAGGCCCGCCCACAGGCCGACCCTCGGGCGGGCCAGCCGGGCGCCCAGGGCCGCGACCAGGCCCGCAGTCGCGGCGGCCGCGCAGAGCGAGGGGACGCGCAGGGCGACCTCTCCGGGGTGGAGGGCGAGAACGGGGTGCATGAGGAGGTAGTAGAGGCCGTGCACCGCGTCCACGGAGTGCAGCAGCTGCCAGATCTGCGGGAGCGAGCGCCGGGCCACCTGGAAGGTGACCGCCTCGTCGCGCCACATCCCGCCACGATCGATCCCCCAGAGACCGATCCCGAACATGACGAGTACGGGTACGAGCACGGCGACGGCAACCTGCGGGCGCTTGACGACCATGCACCAGATTTTGTGCTATTAGTCAGCCTTCACACGTGATTGACCCGTCATCAGACGTTATGTGCCTTCTTGCGGCTTACGATCCGTCGGGTGAAGCCCTGGATGAAGCCCCGTCTCCTCCCCGTCGCCGTCGGCTGGCTCACCACCCGCGCCCTGATGCTCTGGCTGCTCGCCCGGGACGGGCACGCCCCACTGGGCATCGGCGGTGTCGCGCGCGAGGTGCACCAGTTGTACGCCCGCTGGTTCGGCGTGCTCGCCCACGGCACGTTCCCCTCGGGCGACCGGCTGTGGCAGTACCCGCCGGGCGCGGGCCCGGTCCTGTTGTCCCCCGGGCTGCTGCCGGGGCTGACGTACTTCCAGGCGTTCGTGCTCCTGGCGCTCGCCGCCGACGCCCTGGTCGCCGTCGCCCTCACGCGCGCGGGCACCCGGACGGGCCGCAGCCTGCGCGGCGCGGCCCTGTGGATCGCGGGTCTGCCCCTCCTCCTGCACCTCCCGCTCGCCCGCTACGACGTGCAGGTCACCGCCCTTGCCGTCATCGCCCTGTTGACGTTTTCGCGCTCCACGCGCGCGTGCGGCGTCTTCGCGGCGCTGGGCGCCCTCGTGAAGGTGTGGCCCGCGCTGATCCTGATCGGCACCCCCAGGGGGCGTACGACGAGGGAGGTGTGGACCTCGGCGGCCGTCACCGCGGGCGTGCTGCTCCTCGCGCTCGCCGCCCTCTTCCGCCACCCCTTCGACTTCGTACGCCAGCAGGGCGGCCGGGGCGTGCAGATCGAGTCGCTCGGCGGAACGGCCCTGTCCTTCGCGCGGCACGCCGGCTGGGCGGGGCAGGTGCGCTACCGGTACGGGGCGATGGAGTTCACGGGGCCGTACGTCGGCACGATCGCCGCGGGGTCGCTGGCACTCACCGTCGCCGCGTTCGGGGCCCTGCTGCTGTGGCGCCTGCGGGCCCGGCACTGGACGCCGGCGACCCCGTACGACGCCGCGCTCTGTGCCGTGCTCCTGTTCACCGTGACGAGCCGGGTGATCAGCCCCCAGTACCTGGTGTGGCTGCTCGGGCTGGCCGCGGTGTGTCTGACCTCGCGGCACACCTCGCAGCGTCCGGTGGCCGTGCTGATCATGGCGGCCGCGGCGGCCAGCGCCCTCGCGTATCCCGTCCTGTACAGGGACGTCATGGACTGCACCTGGACCGGCACCCTGCTGATGTTCGTCCGCAACGGACTGCTCGTCGGGGCCGCGGCGCTCTCCTTCCGCCGCCTGTGGACCGCCGGGATCCGGCCGGCCGGCGTCCGGTCCGCGGGAATTCGATCAGCGGAGACGGAACCCTCACACAATTCCCGTCATCTTCCCCACGAGACAGTAAGTACCTCTTAACGGAAAATTACCTACACCAGCCACTATTTCGCCCTGTGGAAGCCATGCGACCCCTCCAAGCCATACCTCCCCACCAGTCACAGGTGTGCGTCGTGGTCATCGGGTACGACGACGCCGCCCATGTGACGGACGCGGTGCGCTCGGCCCTCGCGCAGGGGCCCGCCGTCCGGGAGGTCATCGCCGTGGACGACTGCTCGGCCGACGGCAGCGCTGATCTCCTGGACCGCCTCGCCCTCGACGAACCGCGCCTGAGGGTGCTCCGCCGCAAGGTCAACAGCGGCGGTTGCGGCAGCCCCCGCAACGACGGCATCGACGCCGCCACGGCCCCGTACGTGATGTTCCTGGACAGCGACGACGTCCTGCCGCCCGGTGCCGTGGACGCGCTCCTCGACGCGGCCGCCGGGCGCGGGGCCGAGGTCGCCGCCGGTCTGTGTGTGCGCCGCGAGCTGCCGTCCGGCCGCGAGGTCCCCTGGCAGCCCGAGCTGTACGCCAGGGCCGCCCTGGTGAAGCACCCGTCCCGCCGCACCCACCTGGTCCACGACACGCTCTGCGTCAACAAGCTCTACCGCACCGACTTCCTGCGCGAGCACGGCATCCGCTTCCCCGCGGGACGCTTCCCCTACGAGGACTTCGTCTTCACCGCGCGCGTGCTGGCCGCCGGTCCGCGTATCGCGCTGATCCCGGACACCGTGTACGTCTGGCACGTGCGCCGCGGCGCCGAGCGGCTGTCGATCTCGCTGGACCGGGCGGGCGTCGGCAACTGGCGGTCCAGGATCACCGCCCACGCCCTCTCGTACGACATCCTCCTGGCCGCCGGTGAGAAGCGGCTGGCGCGGGCGACGCGGGCGCGGTTCCTCGACCACTCGCTGCGGATGTACGCGCGCGAGCTCGACCGGCGCGGTCCCGAGTACCGGCGCGAGTGGTGGGTCCTCACGCGCGCGTACCTCGCGATGTTCGACGCGGGGGACCTCGCGCTCGCGCCGGCGCCGGGACGGGTCGTCGCACAGGTCGTGACGGCCTCCGAGGAGCCCCGCGACCTGACCCGCGTCAAGGAGGTCGCGGCGCGCCCGGCCCGGCTGCGGCCGCCGTACGCACGGCTCGCGGACGGTACGCCGGTCTGGTCCGCGGATCTGACGCAAGTGACTCTGGAACACCTCCTGTTCCGGCCCGTACGCCTCCTCCCTGTGGCCGTCGACGCGGAACTGCGGCCCCGCGCGCGTGCCACCCGGCTGCGGCTGCGCCTGCACGAGCTGTACGGGCGGATGGCGGACGCGGCGCCGGCGACCGTGGACGCCGAGTTCGTGAACCGGCACGACGGGGCGGTCGGGCTCACGGTGACGGCGGAGTTCCTTCCGGACGACCTCGATCCGGTCGACGTCGTCACGGGCGGCGACGGGGGCACCGACTCCTGGACGGCCGAGGCGTCCTTCGACCTCGCGGCGCTCGGCTCCGGCACCTGGGACCTGCGCCTTCGCCTGCGCTTCCACGACGGCACGAGCCGCGAGACCACCGCGCACGCCGTCGCGGGCCCGGGCCTGCTGCGCCGGTCCGTCGTGCGCAACGGCAGGCACGGGCTGCTGCTCGTCCAGCCGTACGCGACCCACGCGGGCTCGCTCGCGCTGCGACTGGCGCCCGGTTGGCGTGGAATGACCACCGTGGTGGGCCGCAGAATGAGGCGTTTGCTTCACTGACAGTCGGCTCGACCGACTGACACGAACCGACACACGAGGGGACGGCCGATACATGACCTGGCTGATCACCGGCGGCGCCGGCTACATCGGGGCGCACGTCGTCCGTGCGATGACCGAGGCGGGCGAACGGGCCGTGGTGTACGACGACTTGTCCACCGGGATCGCCGAGCGGGTGCCCGACGGGGTGCCGCTGGTCGTCGGCTCGACCCTGGACGGGGAGCGGGTGGCCCGGGCGCTCAAGGACCACGCCGTCACGGGTGTCGTCCATCTGGCGGCGAAGAAGCAGGTCGGCGAGTCCGTGGACCTGCCGCTGCACTACTACCGCGAGAACGTCGAGGGGCTGCGGGTGCTGCTGCAGGCGGTCACGGCCGCCGCGGTGCCGTCCTTCGTGTTCTCGTCCTCCGCGGCGGTGTACGGCATGCCGGACGTCAACCTCGTGACCGAGGAGACACCCTGTGTACCGATGAGCCCGTACGGCGAGACCAAGCTGGCGGGCGAGTGGCTGGTCCGCGCCACGGGCCGCGCCCACGGCCTGTCGACGGCCTCCCTGCGCTACTTCAACGTGGCGGGCGCGGCGACGCCGGAGCTGGCCGACACGGGCGTCTTCAACCTGATCCCCATGGTCTTCGAGAAGCTCACGGAGGGGGCACCCCCGCGGGTCTTCGGCGACGACTACCCGACCCCCGACGGCACGTGCGTCCGCGACTACATCCATGTCTCCGACCTCGCGGAGGCCCATGTGGCGGCCGCCCGCCGGCTGGCAGCCGCTCCCGGCACGGACCTGACCCTCAACATCGGCCGCGGTGAGGGCGTCTCCGTCCGCGAGATGATCGACCGGATCAACGAGGTCACCGGCTACACGCTCGCCCCGTCCGCCACCCCGCGCCGGCCCGGTGACCCGCCCCGCGTCGTCGCCTCCGCCGACCGCATCGCCGCGGAACTGGCCTGGAAGGCCAAGTACGACGTCCACGACATGATCACGTCGGCCTGGGAGGGGTGGGTACGGCTCCACCCCGAGGCCCGACGGGCTCAGGGATCAGGTTCCTAGGACCGGGATCGGAAAACGCACTCGCCGCGGTCCGGACATCGTCCGGGGCCGCGGCGAGTGCCTGACGGGTGTACTGACGGGATCCGTCAGAGCTTGTCCATGCGGGTGTAGGGGCTGACGATACGGGCCTGGCGGGAGCCGAAGTCGACGAGCATCGCGATGCCCTCCTCGACGCCGACGATCCTGCCCAGGCCGAACTGGTCGTGCGTAACACGGTCACCCAGGGCGAAGTGCTTGGCGACCGGGACAACCGGAGCTTTGAAGGGACTGGTGGACAGGTGGCGCCGGGGCGCGGATGGCTTCGTCATCGTCAGTCCAGTATGCGCCCCCGAGGGCCTCGAAAGTGAGGCCCGGATGACAACGATCCGGACGCTACGGGGTTGACGCCCCTTGCCGGGGCACCCCCCAAGGGGGGCCGAGCTGCGACGATACGCGGCTCCCTGGCATGAACGGGACCAGTCTCGGCCGACTTCCACAACCCGCACGTGGACCCGGACTTCGTGACCCGGCGGCGCCATTTCGACACCCTTCGACGCCCTTCAGCCGCCTTTACAACATCCTTACAACGCCTTGAGCGCCTCTGCCGTGGCCCGGGCCAGGCTCTCCAGGTACCCCTTCGGCAGTTTGGGGCTGCGGATCACCACCGAGCGCCAGTACAGCGGCCCGGAGATCAGGTCGAGCGCCAGCTCGTCGTCGATGCCCATCCGGACCTCGCCGCGCCGCTCCGCCGCGGCCACGATGCCGCTGGCGACGCCCTCCTGCCCCTCCCGCAGAGCCTTCTGCATGGCCTCGGCGATGTCCGGGTTGCGGGCGGCCTCGGCCTGGAGGTCGGGGATGATCTGCGAGGCGACAGGGTGACGCAGGGCCCGTGACGTGACCTCGTACAGGAGACGCAGGTCGCCCTCCAGGGTGCCCGTGTCGGGTGCCGGCAGCCCCTGCACGGCGACGGCCGACACCAGGTCGAGCACCAGGTGCAGCTTGGAACGCCACCGGCGGTACACCGCGGTCTTTCCCACGCCCGCGCGGCGCGCGATCCCCTCGATGGACATCCGCGCGTATCCGACGGCCGCGAGCTCCTCGAAGACGGCCGCCCTGATGGCCTCCGTCACGTCCTCCCGGAGCACCGCCGCCCCGGCGGGAGTCCGGCGGCGCGGCTGCTGCGGGCTCTCTGGGGCCCCTTCGGCGTTCGTCGGGGTCCCGTCGGCGTTCGTCGTCATGCCGAACAGCATAGGGGCGTCACGACGAAACGGTTGCGTTCCGACGTGGGATCGATCTACGCTCACGTTACGACGATACGGTTCCGTCCCGACGTAAAGAGGGTCCCAGGTACGGGCAAAGACGGGCCCGTAGCGACGTAAAAGAAGCGTTCGCACACCCCTCCCACGAGCCCCGCGCTCCGAGCGAAAGCAGCGGATGTGAGTCAGGTCCTCCACACACCGCCCCCGGCACCCGACCCGGTGCCGGCATCGGCCGTCCCGCCCGACGACGCCGAGGCGCTGGCCGCCCGTTACGGCCTCACGGTCAGCGGCGCCCGCCCCTCACTGCCCGCGTACGTCCGCCAGTTGTGGGCGCGGCGGCACTTCATCACGGCGTTCGCGACAGCCAAGCTCACCGCCCAGTACAGCCAGGCGAAGCTCGGCCAGGTCTGGCAGGTGGCCACGCCCCTGCTGAACGCGGCGGTCTACTACTTCATCTTCGGCGAGCTCATGGGCACGAGCCGCGGCGTACCGGACTACATCCCGTTCCTGGTCACCGGCGTCTTCGTGTGGACGTTCACCCAGAGCTCGATCATGGCGGGCACCCGGGCGATCTCCGGCAGCCTCGGCCTGGTGCGCGCCCTGCACTTCCCGCGGGCCGCGCTCCCGGTGTCGTACGCGCTGCAACAGCTCCAGCAGTTGCTGTTCTCGATGGCCGCGCTGTTCGTGATCCTGCTCTGCGTCGGTGTGCCCGTCAGTGTGTCCTGGCTCCTGGCCGTTCCCGCCCTGGCACTGCAGTTCGTGTTCAACGCGGGCGTGGCGATGATCATGGCCCGAATGGGCGCGAAGACACCCGACATCGCACAGCTGATGCCGTTCGTGCTGCGCACCTGGATGTACGTGTCCGGTGTCATGTGGAGCATCGACAAGGTGCTCACCGCCCACCAGGACATGCCGCACATCGTGCTGCTCGCCCTGGAGTGCAACCCGGCCGCGGTCTACATCGACCTCATGCGGTTCGCGCTCATCGACACCTTCCACGCGAGCCAGCTGCCCCACCACGTGTGGGCGCTCGCGGTCGGCTGGGCGCTGCTCGCCGGCGTCGGCGGCTTCATCTACTTCTGGAAGGCAGAGGAGACGTACGGCCGTGGCTGATCCCGACAACGCACCCGTCCCGACGGTCGTCGTCGACCGCGTCGACATCGTCTACCGCGTCAACGGCACGGGGGCCGGCCGCGGCAGCGCCACCGCGGCCCTCAATCGCATCCTGCGCCGGAGGAAGACCGAACAGGCCTCGGGTGTGCGGAAGGTGCACGCCGTGAAGGCGGTCTCCTTCACGGCGTACCGGGGAGAGGCCATCGGACTCATCGGCACGAACGGGTCCGGAAAGTCCACGCTGCTCAAGGCCGTCGCCGGACTCCTCCCGGTGGAGCACGGGCGGATCTTCACGGACGGGCAGCCCTCGCTGCTCGGTGTGAACGCCGCCCTGATGAACGACCTGACCGGCGAGCGCAACGTCCATCTCGGCGGCCTCGCCATGGGAATGTCCCGGGAACAGGTGCGCGAGCGGTATCAGGAGATCGTCGACTTCTCCGGCATCAACGAGAAGGGCGACTTCATCACGCTGCCCATGCGGACGTACTCGTCCGGAATGG
Organism: Streptomyces sp. NPDC058697; assembly: GCF_042715345.1. NCBI lineage: Bacteria > Bacillati > Actinomycetota > Actinomycetes > Kitasatosporales > Streptomycetaceae > Streptomyces > Streptomyces sp. NPDC058697. The sequence goes on along the minus strand of NZ_JBHXSU010000063.1, from coordinate 4,662 downwards.
CCGCGCGGCTCCGTTTCTCCATCGCCGCGGCCAAGGACCACGACGTGCTGATGATCGACGAGGCCCTGGCCACGGGGGACCGCTCCTTTCAGAAGCGCTCCGAGGCTCGGATCCGGGAGCTGCGGAAGAGTGCGGGGACGGTCTTTCTTGTGAGCCACAACAACAAGTCGATCCGGGACACGTGCGACCGGGTGCTGTGGCTGGAGCGGGGGGAGCTGCGGATGGACGGGCCCACGGAGGAAGTACTGAAGGAGTACGAGAAGTTCACCGGAGGTGGGGGCAAAGCCCCCTGAGGGGCGCCGGGATCAGCGTTCGAGGAAGCTGAACAGGTCCTCCCACCTGTTCACGATCTCGGTCGTCGTGTATCGCTGGATGTTGACGCGGGCCCGGTCGCCCATCCTGTCCCGCAGCTCCTTGTCGGACATCAACGTGTCGAGTCGGCGGGCCAGTTCACCGGTGTTGCCCAGGGTGGCGAGCAGCCCGTCCTCGCCGTCGTGGACGATCTCGTGGACGCCGGGGGCGCAGTCGAAGGCGGCGCAGGGCACGGCGGTCGCCATGGCCTCCATGAGGGCGAGCGGGAAGCCCTCGCCGCGGGAGGACTGGACGAAGACGGACCCGCCGCGCAAGGCGCCCGGCACATCGCTCGTACGCCCCATCCAGTCCACGGAGTTGTCGAGCCCGAGAGCCGTGCACTGCTTCTTCAGGATCTCCTCGTCCTCGCCCGAGCCATAGATGCGCAGCCGCCAGTCGGGGTGGCGCGGCGCGACCTCCGCCCAGGTGTCGAGGAGCATGTCGATGCCCTTCTGGTCGTGCAGCCGGCCGATGCTGACGACCGCCTTCTCGGTGCGCGGCGAGGGCACCTCGGGCATGAACGGCAGCGGATTCGGCAGATACGACGCGTTGTTCATGCCCTGTCCGATCCACAGGTCGGCGTCCTCGCGGGTCAGCGCCAGCATGCGGTCGACGTCCTTGTAGTACTTCCGAACCCGCTGGAAGCGCGAGGACGCCCTCGAGTACTCGAAGGACTCGTGGCTCATCCCGATCACGGTCAGCCCTCGGGTGTCGGCCTGCGCGACCCACTCCATGGCCCACACCTGCGTGACGATGACGACCGCGCCGGGCCGGGCCGCCCGGAACAGCGCGGTGAGCCTGACGGCCTGCTCGCGCATGCTCGCCTCACGCGCCCGGCCGGGCCGCGGCGGCTGCCCGGCGTACAACGTCGTCATCGGATAGGGCACTTCGCCGAGTTCCTGCACGACGCCGGGCGGGGTGATGCCGACGACGTGGACGCGATGCCCGCGCCCGGTGAGGAGCCGGGCCATCTGGTGCGACCAACTGGTCACTCCGCCCAGCTCATTGACACTGTTGGAGACGAAGAAGACGTCCCGCTGCGGATCGGTGCTCACGAGGGTCATCCACGCCTCCACTGCGCGAAGAACTGGTCGACGATGCTCTGGGCGGCGTTCCCCTTGTCGTACTCGCCGAACTCCGCCACGAACCCCTCCCGCGCCTCCGCGTACTTCACGGCCTGTTCGTCCAGGGAGGCGAGGGCGGTGTGCAGTTCGTCCTCGGTGTGGACGACCGGTCCCGGCGCCCGTTCCAGCAGGTCGAAGTAGGTGCCGCGGCCCTCGTGCACGTACTCCTCGTAGTCGTACGCGAAGAAGAACATCGGCCGGCCGAGGAGCGCGTAGTCGAACATCACGGACGAGTAGTCGGTGATCAGCCCGTCGGCGAGCGCGAGCAGCGGGGTCACGTCGTGGTGTGCGGATACGTCGATGACGCGCCCGCGAACGGACGGCGGGAGCACGACGTGGTTGAGGTAGTGCGAGCGCACGAGCAGGACGTACCGGTCGCCGAACGTGTCGGCGAACCGCTCCACGTCGAAGGGCAGCTCGAACCGCCGCTGCCTGCCCCCGTGTTGCCGGAAGGTGGGCGCGTACAGCAACACGGCCTTGTCGTCGGGAATCCCCAACTCGGCGGCGAGCGCCCCGCGTTCGCGAAGGCCGACTTCCTCTTCTCTCCTCCTGGCCCGCACGAGATCGTCGTTGCGGGGATAACCGACCCGCAGCAGCGTCTTCTCCTTGAGGCGGAACGCCCGGGCGAGGGTGCGTACATCGTGCTCGGAGCGGATCAGGAACCGGTCGAAACGGTCGAGGGTGCGCTGCTGTTCGGCCTGCTCGGGCCGGGTCCTGAGCTTCCACTCGGGCTCGTCGAAGCCCATCCGTTTGAGAGCCGAGCCGTGCCAGGTCTGGATGTAGGTCGTCTCGGGCCGCTTGGTGAGCTTGAGCGGATAGCTCTGGTTGTCGACCCAGAACTCGGCCTGCGCGAGCGCCTTCAGATAGGGCAGCGACCAGCGGCGTACGAGAGTGGCGTCGGCCGGAAACCCTGAAGGGCTGCTCCCCGTGTACGACCACACGGCCTCGAAGTCGAGCCCCTGGCGCCGCATCTCCTCGTAGATCGCCTTCGGGCTGTCGCTGTACTGCCGGCCCAGGTGGCTCTCGAAGACGACGAGCCCCTTCTTCACGGGCAGCCGGCTGAACACCTCGTGGTAGAGGCGGATCTTGGTGTCACCCGAGGTGAGCTTCCTGCGCACCTCCTTCGCCTTCCGGTACCCGGACTTGGCGAACCGGCCGGGCACGCCCCGCACACCCCGCTCGACGAGCGCGTCCACCTTCTCGCGGGTCACGATCCGGAAGGAGAGATGGCCGCGCGAGGAGATCTCGGGCGTGACGTGGTCGGCGACCAGCCGGGTGAGCCGGGGCCGCACGGGCAACTGCCCGTCCGCCAGCCCGGGTTCGGAAGCAGTGAGGCGGGTGGTGGTCCGTACACCGTCGACGTCGAGATGCAGCCGTACGTCCCACACCGCGTCCACGATGCCCAGCGGCCGCAGCCCGCGCGCGAGGTCGACCGACGCCTCCCAGGCGATGGCCTCGCCCTCGTGCCGCAGGGTGGCGACGGGGAAGCGGAAGACCTGAAAGCGCACGCCTTTGCGCCGGGCGGCGAACTCCAACTCGCTTCCGAGCCGGGCACCGGGCGGAATGACGCCGAGGGGATTGGTGATGCGCCCGGCGAGCCGAACGGTACCGGCGGCCTCCTCGTACGTGGTCAGGACGTTGCGCAGGAACATCTTCTCGACGGGCTTGGCGTGATAGCCGAGTTCGGTGACGTCGAGGACGTGCCGGGCGAAGTCGCCGTCGCGATCGTCGAGGCGGTGGTCGCCGAAGTGGTCATCGAGGTGGTCGTCGAGATGTTCCGCACACCAGTAGATCCGGCCGTCGCGTTCCACCATCGGCGAGGAGATCTTGTCCCGGTTGGTGAGGGTGTCCACGGCCGGCAGGAGGTTGTCCCAGTCACTCTTCTGCAGCAGATAGGCGCAGATGGCGTGGATGGGCTCCACCTCGTCGAAGGCGGCGCGGTCGATGGACTCCAGGTAGTCGCGCGCGATCGCGGCGAACTCCTCCCGGTAGGAGGCGTCCCGGAACGGCAGGTCACGCAGATGCAGCACCAGGTCGTGCTTGAGGAACTTGACGTCCTTGTGGAACTTCAGCTCCAGCAGGCCCTTGTCGGCGAGGAGTTGATCGACCCGCCGGTGGATCTCCATCCGGTGCGCGAAGTTGGCGATCTCGGCACGCCGGTTGCTGATCGACTTGGTCACGGCCTTGTCGACGACGTTCCAGTCGTAGACGCGGTTCGGGATGAGGGTGATCCGGCGGGCGGCGGCGTAGGCCTGGGCGGAGAAGAGGAGATCTTCGTAGTGAATCCCGACAGGGAAGGCGAGCCCCTGGCTCACCAGAAACTCTCTCCGATAGCACTTGTTCGTCGAGAGGGTGTCGAAGACGAGCAGGTCGGGCAGCTCGGAGATCGACTCCAGGGTGCGGGTGCGGGCGTACAGCCAGGGGTACCACTTGACCTCCTTGCCGTTCCGCGAGTCCACGTGCACCCGCACGCACATCCCGGAGACCAGGTCGGCGCCGGTCGTCTCGGCCGCCTCCAGCATGTTCCGGCAGGCGTTGCGCTCCAGTACGTCGTCGCTGTCGAGGAAGAGGAGGTAGGTGCCGCGCGCCTGGGCGATCCCGTGGTTGCGGGGGGCTCCGCATCCGCCACTGTTCTCGTCGAGCCGGAAGGCCCGCACCCGGCCGGGGTGCTCGCCGGCCAGCCGCCGCGCCACGTCGTACGACCCGTCCGTACTCCGGTCGTCCACGATCACGACCTCGACGTTCCGCAGGGTCTGCTCCAGCACGGAGCGCACGGCTGTGACCAGCCGTGACTCGTCGTTGTAGACGATCACGATCACGGACACGTCCGGTGCGGCGCCCGGCACGGGAAGCGATTCCTCGTTCATCCTATTTATCCTAAGTGTCCCTCACTAAACCCTGTACGGGGTCTAGGCCGCTTGGGGGCCACTTAGGTAGATGTTGATCGAGAGGCCCGGGTTGCTCCGGGGACTGTTTCGCCCCCGCCGCCCCTACCCATTCCCGTCCCCCGGGGCTCCGCCCCAGACCCCGTGGGGGTGCGTTGTCGGGTGCGGGTGCGCTGTGGCTTGTCGCGCAGTTCCCCGCGCCCCTTTTAAGGGGCGCGGGGAACTGCGCAGTCTTTTTGGGGTTGAGGGGGGGCAGCCCCGAGTAATAGTAGGGGAAGGGGAGGGGGGGGGGGGGGGGAAAA
>NZ_JBHXSU010000062.1:0-15345 GCF_042715345.1 Streptomyces sp. NPDC058697 | reverse complement strand
GCCCCTAAGGACCTAGGGGCGCGGGGAACTGCGCAGTATTCAGCCTCTCCGGCGTTTGAGGAGCGGGGGTTCGGGGGCTGGCCCCCGAGTAGTGACGGGAATGGGTAGGGGCGGCGGGGGCGAGAAACGTCCTCCCCCTACGTCGGCGTCGGCGCCCCCGCAGGCAGCAACCCCGCCGCCTTCACCGCCCTCCAGAAGTCCCCCGGAACAGGGTGGTTGAAGAGGGACACGGTGCCCGCCACCTCCGCGGGCGAGCGGGCGCCCACGACCACGTTCGTGATCGCCGGATGGGCGAGCGGGAACTGGACGGCCGCCGCGAGGGGCGGGACATCGAAGGCCGTGCAGATCCGCCTCAACGCCCCGATCCGCGAGGCAAGGGCGGCCGGAACCGACGCGTATCCGTGCGGAGCACCCGGCCGGGGATTGGCCAGCAACCCCGACTGATAGACCCCCGCGGCCATGACAGCCACCCCCCGCTCGACACACAGCGGCAGCAACTCGTCGAGCCCCGACTGGTCGAGAAGGTTGTAACGCCCCGCCAGCAGCACGCAGTCGGGCCCGGGCGCGGCCGCCTCCCGCAGGAAGCGCGCCGCCACGGGCGCGTGGTTGACGCCGAGGGAGACCGCGCCGATCACGCCCTCGGCCCGCAAGTCGGCCAGCGCGCGATACGCCTCGCCCACCGCGGCCCCGAAGTCCTCGTCGGGATCGTGGACATGGAGGACGTCGATCCGGTCGAGACCCAGCCGCCCCAGGCTCTCCTCGACCGACCGCAGCACCCCGGCGTACGAGTAGTCGAACCGCGGCCCCACCCCGGCCGGCGGATCCGCCCAGATCGGTTGCGTGTCCGGGCCGCCCGGCTCGATCAGCCGTCCCACCTTGGTGCACAGCACGTACTCGTCCCGGGGCCGCGCCGCGAGGGCCGCGCCCGTACGGGACTCCGAGCGCCCGTACCCGTACACGGGAGCCGTGTCGAAGAGTCGTACGCCCAACTCCCAGGCGGCATCGACGGTGGCGGCGGCCTGCTCCTCGGGCACCGGCTCGAACAGGCCGCCCAGGGAGGCGAGTCCCAGCCCGAGTCGGCTGACCAGAAGTCCGGTGCGGCCCAGTGGTACGAGGTCGTCGGCTCTCATCACCAACCTCTCCCCACGACACGACCCGTCTAACGCGACACACCTACCGCAGCACACTTACTGGGACAGGGCGGCGACCACCGCGTAGAGGTCGGCCATGTCGTCCGCGGAACTGTCGAGCATCGCCTGCTGATAGCGGGCCAGGACCGCCGACAGGGCGGCGTACGCCGACGTGGTGTCGGGTGCGCCGCCCTGGGGCGGGACGAGTTGCGGGAGGTGGCCCGCGCTGTCACGGCGGTTACTTCGGGTCGCTGTTGAACTTCGCGGTCGACCAGAAGTAGCCGAGCACCGCGAGACCCAGGCACCAGGCGACGGCGAGCCAGCCGTTGTGGCCGATCTCGGTGCCGAGCAGCAGCCCTCGCAGGGTCTCGATGGCCGGCGTGAACGGCTGGTACTCGGCGATCGGCTGGAACCAGCCCGGCATGGAGTCGACCGGGACGAAGGCGCTGGAGATCAGGGGCAGGAAGATGAGCGGCATCGCGTTGTTGCTGGCGGCTTCTGCGTTCGGGCTGATCAGGCCCATGCCGACCGCGATCCAGGTGAGCGCCAGGGCGAAGAGCACGAGCAGCCCGAACGCCGCCAGCCACTCCATGGCGGTCGCGTCCGTGGACCGGAAGCCGATGGCCACGGCGACGGCTCCCACGAGGACCACGCTGATGACCGACTGCAGCACGCTGCCGACCACGTGCCCGATGAGCACCGAAGGACGGTGGATCGCCATCGTGCGGAAGCGGGCGATGATGCCCTCGGACATGTCGTTGGAGACGGACACCGCGGTGCCGATGGTCGTGCTGCCGATGGTCATCAGCAGCAGGCCCGGGACGAGATACGCGATGTACGCGGACCGGTCCGGACCGCCGCCGCCTCCTATGCCCGCGCTCATCGTGTCGCCGAAGACGTAGACGAAGAGCAGCAGCAGCATGATCGGGGTGAGCAGCAGGTTCAGGGTGAGGGACGGGTAGCGCCGGGCGTGCAGGAGGTTGCGGCGCAGCATCGTGGACGAGTCGCGTACGGCGAGGGAGAGGGAGCTCATCGGACGTTCTCCTTGGGCTGGTTGGGGATGTTGGCCGGACCGGTCAGGGCGAAGAACACGTCGTCGAGGTCGGGGGTGTGCACGGTGAGTTCGTCGGCCTCGATGCCGGCCGCGTCGAGCCAGTCGAGGACGGAGCGCAGTTCGCGCTGACTCCCGTCGCTGGGGATCTGGAGCGCGAGTGCCTCGTCGTCGCGGGTGGACTCGCGCAGGGCGACGGCGGCCGTCTGGTACGCGGCCGGGTCGTCGAAGCGCAGGCGTACGTGTCCGCCGGGGATCAGGCGCTTGAGCTCCTCGGCGGTGCCCTCGGCGGCGATCCTGCCGTCGTTCAGGACCGCGATGCGGTCGGCGAGTTCGTCGGCCTCTTCCAGGTACTGGGTGGTGAGGAAGACCGTCACTCCGCCGGTGACGAGTTCGCGGATGATCTGCCACATGTTGTGGCGGGAGCGCGGGTCCAGGCCGGTGGTGGGTTCGTCGAGGAAGATGATGCGTGGGTTGCCGACCAGGGTCATGGCGATGTCCAGGCGGCGTTTCATGCCGCCGGAGTAGGTGGAGGCGGGCTTCTTCGCTGCCTCCACCAGGTCGAAGCGTTCCAGGAGTTCGGCCGTGACCCGGCGGCCCTCGCTGCGGGAGAGGTGGTGCAGGTCCGCCATGAGGAGCATGTTCTCCTCGCCGGTGATCAGGCCGTCGACCGCGGAGAACTGACCGGTGACACCGATCGCCGCCCGCACCGCCTGGGGGTCGGCGGCCAGGTCGTGGCCGCCGATACGGATGTCGCCGGTGCCCGGGTCGGCGGAGATGAGGGTGGAGAGGATCTTCACGGCGGTGGTCTTGCCGGCGCCGTTCGGGCCGAGCAGGGCGAAGACCGTTCCTTCGGGGACGGTCACGTCGACGCCGTCGAGCACGGTCTTGTCGCCGTAGGACTTGCGCAGCCCGTTCGCCGCGATGGCCAAGTCGGTCATGTCGAGTGCTCCTTCAGAGACTGCCAGAGACTGCGGACGGTGAGTCGTCCAGAAGTTGCGGACGGTGTGGTCGTTCAGAGGCTGCGGGCGGTGATGTCGCCGTAGGCGGTGGTCGCGCGGATGTTCAGGCCGGCGTCGGCGCCTTCGGTGTTCTTGAGCGCGTTGTTGATCCGCCCGAAGGTGGTGCCGGCGTCCAGGGAGGCGGAGACTCCGCGTGCGGCGCCGACCGAGATGCCGCCGGCCTCGGTGCGCAGCTCGACCGTGCCGCGCACGGCCTCGGCGATGTGGATGCCGCCCTTCTGGGTGCTGATCTCCGCGTCGCCGCCCAGGCGGCCGACCGCGATGTCACCGGAGAGGAGGGTGAGGCGGGCGCTCGCGGTCTCGTCGAGCTTGACCGAGCCCTGCGCGCCCTCGAAGGTGACGTCACCGAGCTGTCCGACGCCCCGGAACTCGCCGGCGGCCGTCTTCGCCTCGACACGGGAGCCGACGGGCAGCTGGACGGTCACCTCGACGGAGCCGGAGTGGCCGAGGACCCGGTTCTTCGCCGGTGAGGCCTCGATCCGCAGGACACCGTCGTCGCCGTACGTGACCCCGGTCTGCTCCGCGGCCTTCACGTCGCGGCTGTTCGAGGCGTCCGCCGGCAGGACCTTGACCGTGGTGTCGGTCCGGTCGGCGGCGATGAGCTGGATGCGTCCCGCGGGGATGTCGAGAACGGCGGAGATCGCGGCGGGGGTGTCGAAGTTCTGCATGGTGTTCTCCTCTTGCGCTGCTTGTTTCTGACAACCGAAACGCTACGTTGCGTTCATGGATCTGGCAATGAGGTTGTTGCACTTGAATGACATCAGTGCAGGTAAGAGTGCAATTATCGTTGCAACGGTCTGAGATTTAATGCAACGTCGGTAGTATCGCTCGTTGCATTGGGCTGTGGGTGAACGCTATGTTGGAGGCGTTCAAGGAAGCGTGAAAGGGGACCGCGATGCCGGGAGGCAGACTCACCCAGCAGGAACGCCAGCAGATCTCACTGGGGCTGGCCGACGGGCTCGCCTACGCGGAGATCGCCAGGCGTCTCGACCGTCCGACCTCGACGATCACGCGCGAGGTGATGCGCAACGGCGGCCCCACCGGCTACCGCGCCGACCTGGCCCACCGGGCCACCGAGCGCCGCGCCCACCGGCGCAGGCCGGCCGAGCCCCGGGGGTCGGAGGCACCCCCGCAGGCCTATGGGCGCGACGCCGAAGCAGTGCGCGAGTACGAGGAGACGTTCACCACCGTCTTCATGCAGCAGGGCCTGCCCAAGATGATGTCCCGGGTGCTGGCCTGCCTCTTCACCAGCGACTCGGGCAGCCTCACCGCGTCCGAACTCGTCCAGCGCCTCCAGGTCAGCCCGGCGTCCATCTCCAAGGCGATCGCGTTCCTGGAGAGCCAGAACCTCGTCCGCCGGGAGCGCGACGAAAACCGCCGCGAGCGCTACGTGGTCGACGACGACGTCTGGTACCAGTCGATGGTGGCCAGCGCCCGCGGCACCGTCCAGCTCGCCGAGACCGCACGGCAGGGTGTCGGCGTCCTCGGCCCCGACAGCCCGGCTGCCGCCCGCCTCGAAAACATCGCCCGCTTCCTCGACTTCGTGAGCGAGAGCCTCATCCGCGCCGCGGACCAGGCCCGCGAAGTCCTCCACACGAAACCCGAACCGGCCCCGCGAGACACCGGCGAGCCACACCCGGACGAGGGCGGCGAGTGACGGGAGCGAGTGACGGCGGCCCGGCGCGGTGGTCCGGCGCGGTGGTCAGTCGGTCGTCGCCGGCAGTCGAAGCCTGGCCCGGTAGCCGCCGTCCGCCGTCGGGCCCGCCTCGAAGGAGCCGTCGAGGTTCTCGGCCCGTTCGCCCAGGCCGATCAACCCCTGTTGTGAGCCGGGCAGTTCGAGGGTGGGGCGGGTCGGCGGAGTGTTCGTGACGGTCACGCCCAGCTCCTCGGCCCGGTGCCACAGCTGTACGGTCGCCGTCGCGCCGGGTGCGTGTTTGCGTACGTTCGTGAGGGCCTCCTGCACGGTCCGGTAGACCGCGCGCTGGACCGGGGCCCCGATGCCGGGCGGCAGTTCGCCCTCCAGGGTCACCTCGATACCGCTCGTGTCGATCAGCTGCCGCAGGTCCGCGAGCGTCGGCTGCGGGGTCAGCTCGGTCGTACGGCCGCCCGAGGCCCGCAACAGCGTGACCATGTGCCGCAGTTCGTCGAGGGTCGTGACGCTGAGCTCGCGGATCGCCTGCGCGGCCTCACGCGTGCCGGGGTCCGGCGCGCCGATCTGCAGCGCCCCGGCCCGTACGGCGATGAGGCTCACCTGGTGGGAGACGACGTCGTGCATCTCCCGGGCCAGCTGGGCCCGTTCGCGGGCCAGTACGTTCTGGGCGTGCAGCAGCCGCTCGTGCTCGCGTGCCTCCTCGATCTCGACCAGCCGGACCGCGGCGTCGCGCCGGGCCTGGACCAGCTGGCCCAGGAAGACCGGGGCGGCGGCGGTGGCCAGCAGGTAGACGAAGTTGACGAAGGTCCAGGTGCGGTCGTCCGACGCGTACTCCGACAGCGGCCACGGCATGGCGGAGGCCGCCGCCGACGCGATGGCACAGACGGTCAACAGGCGGCGGTCCCGGCTGCGTTCGGCCAGTGTGTAGAGGGCCGCCAGGGGCGCCACCACGACCGACGAGAACAGCGCGGCGGGCAGCGACAGCAGGAAGACGGGCAGCGGGAAGCGCCGCCGCACCGCGAGAGCCGCGCAGGCGGCGACCGAGAGGGCCACCTCGACCGGGGTGTCCCGGTCGAGCTGCCACCACACGTCCAGCGCCGCGAGGGTGACGAGCAGTGCGTCCGTGAGCCGGGCCGTCCACGCAGCACGCGGACGCCCGGTCATGAACGGCCGGTTGTCCCTGACCGTCACTTTCCCCCTCAACTCAACGTCCTGCTTCCCCGCGGTCGGCATGAAGTCCCTGACGGTGTACGTCTTCCACCCCGTCCGCACGTAGATGCCGTCTCAGCAGTACATCGGCGTCGGTCTCCGCGCTGCGGTTGCGGCGGGCGCGGGCGTCGTCACGGCGTATCGCGAGCTCGGTGCACGCCGGGCAGCCGGGGACGGGCACCGGCGGACGGCTCAGGTCCTCGGCCCGGCCACGGTCCTGATGGGTCGTCACAGTGCCCTCTCCGAACGCCTGTTGGCGGCCTTGAGGGCCGCGGCCAGTCGCTCGTCGGCGGTGGCCGGGCGGATCCGCTCCGGGTCGGCCTGCCACTCCCGGCCCCCGCCCACCGGGCGCAGCATCGCGTACGGGCCTGTCGTGTCCCGGTACTCGCCCACCCGTTGCGTCCCCGGGTCGTAGACGAGGGCTCCGCGTTCCGGCGCTGTTTCTGCTTCCACTTACGCTCCGTACGTTGGCTCATTACTCTGGGTGCATCCAGCGTTGCTGAACGGAACAGCCCGTTTCAACGCATGACGCGTGCCACTGGCGCACTGTCACGGAGGGGGAACGGACGCCGTGAGTCGACGCAACGCCGAGGGCGGTTCGGCGGTCACCACCGCCGCCGTGTTCGGGGAGGTCCTGAAACACTTCCGCGAGACCGCCGACCTCACCCAGGAGGGCCTGGCCCGCCAGATCCCGTGCGACCGCTCGCACGTGGCCCGCGTGGAGGCGGGGACACGCGTCCCGCAGGACACGTTCGCCAAGTCGTGCGACGAACTGCTGGGCACGGGTGGGGTGTTGGTGCGGTTGTGGGGCCGGATCGACTGGTATCCGGAGGTGCAGCATCCGGACTGGTTCGAGCGCAGGGCCGAGATGGATGCGCAGGCGGTGGCGCTGCGGGCGTATCAAGAGCGGGTCATCCCGGGCCTGTTGCAGGCGCCGGACTACGCGCACGCGCTGTTCTCCCAGATCGCGAGCGGCGATGAGGTGGAGGAGCGTGTCCGGGCGCGGCTGAGCCGCCAGCCGCGCTTCCTGGCCGACGGCGGTCCGCTGTACGTCGCCGTCCTGGACGAGAGCTGTCTGCGCAACGCGGTGGGGAGTCCGGAGGTCATGCGTGACCAGTGCGCGCATCTGCTGAGCGTCGGACAGCGCCCCAACATCCGTATCCAGGTGGCCCCGGCGGGCCTCTTCGGGCTCATCCGCCCCAGGGGCTCGATGTCGTTGATCAAGCTGCCCGACGGGCACGAGTGGGTGTACTCGGAGTCGCTGGACCGTGGGCATTTCAACGACGATCCGGCCCTCTTCGCGCGCTACAGCCAGACCTATGATGTGCTCAGGGCGGACATCCCGTCGGCCCACGAATCCGCCGCTCTGATCAGCGACGTGATGGAGGGCTACGAGCATCATGGACAGGCACGAGCTGAGCGCGGCGACCTGGATCAAGAGCAGCTACAGCGACAACAACGGCGGCGACTGCATCGAAATCGCCCCCGGCATCCCCGGCATCGTCCCCGTACGTGACAGTAAGAACCCCACCGGCCCCGTCCTGCTCATCCAGCGAAGCGCCTGGGCGGAGTTCGTGGCGGGCGTCCGGTAGTAGACGCCAACTCCTTTGGTGGGGCTAGCTGCACCTCCACTTAGGGAGGTCGCTTCATGGTGGCGCGGAGCGGGCGGCGGGATGGTTGTACCCAGACGCTCCCGGAGGTTCACAGCCTCTCAGGCCGGAAGGAAACCGCCATGAACATCCCCGCCACCCCCGCCACCGTCATCGCGGCGCCCGAGAGTGAGCTTGCTCCGCTGCTGGCCGCCTGGGACCAGGCGCACCCGGCCGCCACGGGTGATCCCGAGTGGCGGCATCTGCTGGACGAGATGGCTCATCCGCGTACGACGCAGGCGTTCTACCGCCTGGCGGCGGGGCGTTGACCGGACTCAGGGGCTCCGCCCCCGAACCCCCGAAAGACCCCATGCCGACGCGGTGGGTCATGCCGTGGCTGCCTTTGGGGCGAGGCGGCGCAGGTTGGCGGCGAGGATGCGGTCGAGTGTGCGGTCGGACAGGATCGGGCCCAGGCGCATGATCAGGGCGGCATCCCGGCCGGCGGTGTAGCGGGTGCGCGGCCTGCGGGTTGTCACGGCCTTCGCGATGACCCGGGCGGCGGCGTCGGGGGTGAGGCCCGATGCGGTGCCCGAGGCCATCAACTTGTTGTTCGCCCGGACCAGGCTGCCGTAGCGCTCGTCCTGCTCGGGTGTCATCCTGGCCGCCAGGTCGTTGGCCGTCGCGATCCCGCGGTCGGCGATCTGTGTGCGGACGCCGCCGGGCTCGACCACGACGACCTGTACGCCCAGCGGTGCGACCTCGCGGCGGAGTGAGTCGCTGACCGCTTCCAGGGCGAACTTCGCGCCGGCGTACGCGCCGTATGTGGCCATGGCGTACTTGCCGCCGATCGAGCTGATGTTGATCACGCGGCCCTTGCTGCGCAGCAGTGCGGGCAGGAGCGCCTGGGTGACGGCGATGTGGCCGAACAGGTTGACTTCGAAGACCCGCCGCCACTCGGCCATCGGCAGGGCCTCGACCGGGGCGTTCACCTGGATGCCGGCGTTGTTGACGAGTGCGTGCAGTGCGCGCGAGTCGTCGGCGACCCGCGCGGCGAGTGCCTCCACGTGCTCGGACTCGGTGATGTCGAGGATGACCGGCTCGATGCCGGTCGATCGGATGGCATCGGCGTCACGGTCGCGTCGCACGCCGGCCAGGACGTGGAATCCCCGCCGGGCCAGTTCGTGGGCGGCTGACGCGCCCATGCCCGTGGAGGCTCCGGTGACTACGACCAGCTTTTGGGTTTCGGTTGACGTCATGGTGTGTCCCGTCGTGGGGGTTGGTCGGCCGGACCGAGGACGAGAGCGATCGCGATGTGGACGTGCCGGGCTCGGTCGCCGGGCGGGACGGTGAGTTGCTTGACGCCGGCCGCGACGGCGAGCAACTGGAAGGCGAGGTCCTCGGCGGAGACGCCTGGGGCGCGCTCCGGCGCCCCCTCGGCGCGGAGAACGTCGGCCACCGCCTCGACGACGAAGCGCTCCAGGTCGTGCACGAGGGAGTCCCCCAACGTGCTTGCTGCGGCGAGGAGTTCGTTCACCGTCTCGCTGGTCGCCGTGGCGGCGGGTCCATGCAACGCGTTGAAGGCGCCCATCAGCCGCTCGTGCGCCGGCAGGTCCGCTCTGGCCAGTTCCTGGGCGACGGCGGCCTGGGTCTGGGCGACCGCACGCCGCAGGCTGGCGTGGAAGAGCTGCCGCTTGTTCTTGAAGTGCAGGTACAGGCCCTGACGGGAGAGCCCGGCCGCCTCGGCGAGGTCGTCCATGGAGGTCTTGCGCACGCCGAAGCGCAGGAAGACCGGCATCGCGGCGTCCGCGATCTCCTCACTGCGCGACAGCGCCCGCCCGCTCTGGCTCGTCACGCGGGCACCCGTGTCGCGATCGGCGTTCGGCCGGCCATGTCCGAGATGCGGCTCCCGGTCCAGGTCTGCGTCGTCATCACACTCCTCACCAGGCTTCGGCCTCAAGCTTTACACATTGAGCCCAATGTGTCTACCTAGACAAGTGAGTGTCGGCTTCGGGCACGGCCCACTAAGGCCGTGCCTACGTGGGCCATCGCAGATTTCAGCCCCTCCGGCGTCTATTTCAGCCCCTCCGGCGTTTGAGGAGCGGGGGTTCGGGGGCGGAGCCCCTGAGTAAGGGATGGGAATGGGTAGGGGCGGCGGGGGCGAAAATCCCTCAGGACCCCACGTCAGGGCTTCGGCGGGGTGGAGTCGTCGGGGCCGTCGCCGGACCCGCCCTCCCGCCGCTTCAGCTCCTCCTCGCGCCGGCGGAGGTCGTCCTCCCAGTTCTTGAGGTGCGCCTCGTCGTCCGTCACGGCGTCCGTCGAGCCGTCGTCCTCGCTGCTGTCGTCCTTGCCGCTGTCGTCCTTCAAGGACTTCAGGAACTCCGGGTTGTCGTCGGGCGCGACCCAGCCGCCCCGGCCGGACGAGAGACCGCGCGGCTTGCGCTGGTGGCCGACGATCAGCCAGGAGATGGAGCCGACGAGCGGGAACAGCAGCACCAGGATCGCCCAGAGGGGCTTCGGGATGTACCGGATGTCCTTCTCGTCGGTGGTGATGCAGTCGATGAACGCATAGATGCTGAGCCCCAACGGCACCAGAATCATCAGCACCCGAAGCATTCGGCGGTCCCCCTGCGTGTGGAGAGTGGAGATGCGTGCGAGATCGGGGCCGGGTGAGCGGCCCCCGTTACAGGTTCAGCGTAGCGAGTAGCCGATACTGGAACGCATGGCTTACGACGATCTTCGCTCCCTGCTCCGGGCGCTTGAGCGCGAGGGCGACCTCAAGCGCATCAAGGCCGAGGTGGACCCGTATCTGGAGGTCGGGGAGATCGTCGACCGCGTCCAGAAGGCGGGCGGCCCCGCCCTGCTCTTCGAGAACGTGCGCGGGTCGGCGATGCCGCTGGCGATGAACGTCTTCGGGACGGACCGCAGGCTCCTCAAATCGCTCGGCCTGAAGTCGTACGAGGACATCAGCGAGAAGATCGGCGGACTGCTCAGGCCGGAGCTGCCGCAGGGGTTCATCGGGGTGCGCGAGGCCTTCGGGAAGCTCGGCGCCATGACCCACGTACCGCCGAAGAAGATCAAGTCCGACAACGCGCCGGTGCACGAGGTCGTGCTGCAGGGCGACGAGGTCGACCTGGACCTGCTGCCGGCCCTCTTCACCTGGCCCAAGGACGGCGGGTCCTTCTTCAACCTGGGCCTGACCCACACCAAGGACCCGGAGAGCGGCATCCGCAATCTCGGGCTCTACCGCCTCCAGCGCCACGACAAGCGCACCATCGGCATGCACTGGCAGATCCACAAGGACAGCCGCAACCACTACCAGGTGGCCGCGCGGAAGGGTGAGCGGCTGCCGGTCGCGATCGCCTTCGGCTGCCCGCCGGCCGTGACGTACGCGTCCACGGCCCCCCTGCCCGGCGACATCGACGAGTACCTCTTCGCCGGGTTCGTCCAGGGCAAGCGGATCGAGATGGTCGACTGCAAGACCGTGCCGCTGCAGGTGCCGGCGCAGGCCGAGGTCGTACTGGAGGGGTGGCTGGAGCCCGGCGAGATGCTCCCGGAAGGCCCCTTCGGCGACCACACCGGGTTCTATACGCCGCAGGAGCCCTTCCCCGCCCTCACCATCGACTGCGTGACGATGCGCAGGCGCCCGCTGCTCCAGTCGATCGTGGTCGGCCGGCCGCCGACCGAGGACGGTCCGCTGGGCCGGGCGACGGAGCGGTTCTTCCTCCCCCTCCTCAAGATCATCGTGCCGGACATCGTGGACTACCACCTCCCCGAGGCGGGCGGTTTCCACAACTGCGCGATCGTCGCGATCGACAAGAAGTACCCGAAGCACGCCCAGAAGGTGATGCACGCCGTCTGGGGCGCCCACATGATGTCCCTCACCAAACTGATCGTGGTCGTGGACTCCGACTGCGACGTCCACGACCTGCACGAGGTCGCCTGGCGCGCGCTGGGGAACACGGACTACTCCCGCGACCTCACCGTCGTCGAGGGGCCGGTCGACCACCTCGACCACTCCTCGTACCAGCAGTTCTGGGGCGGCAAGGCGGGCATCGACGCCACGAAGAAGTGGCCCGAGGAGGGGTACACACGGGACGGCGGCTGGCCCGACATGGTGCTGTCCGACCCGGAGACGGCGGCGAAGGTCGACCGCCGGTGGAAGGAGTACGGACTCTCGTGAGCAGCGCATCAGCCGCGATCCCGCAGCCGGGGCGCACCAAGGCGTTCCTGCGCCTCGTCATGATCGAGCACTCCGTCTTCGCGCTGCCCTTCGCGTACATCGCGGCGCTGACGGCGATGTTCACGCTGGACGGGAACATCCACTGGGGCCGGCTGCTGCTGGTGACCGTCGCGATGGTCGGCCTGCGTACGTTCGCCATGGCCGCGAACCGGATCATCGACCGGGAGATCGACGCCCGCAATCCCCGTACGGCCCATCGCGAGCTGGTCACCGGCGCGATGAGCGTGAAGCACGCGTGGACGGGCGCGCTGGTCGCCCTGGTGTTCTTCCTCGGCGCGGCGGCCCTGCTCAACCCGCTCTGCCTGGCGCTGGCGCCCATCGCGGTCATCCCGATGGTCGTGTACCCGTACGGCAAGCGGTTCACGAACTTCCCGCAGGCCATCCTCGGTCTCGCGCAGGCGATGGGGCCGATCGGCGGCTGGCTGGCGATCACCGGTGAGTGGTCCTGGGACGCGGTGATCCTGGGCCTCGCGGTCGGCATCTGGATCGGCGGCTTCGACCTCATCTACGCCTGCCAGGACGTGAAGACGGACCGCGAGATCGGCGTCATGTCGGTACCGGCCCGCTTCGGCATCCCGGCGGCCGTCTGGGGCGCGCGCGTCTGCCACACCCTCACGACGGCGCTCTTCGTCTGGTACGCGCTGGCGACCGACGCGGGCACCTTCTTCTGGGTCGGCCTGGTGATCGTCGCGGGCGCGTTCCTGTACGAGCACTCGATCGTCCGACCGCACGACCTCTCCCGGGTGAACCGCGCCTTCTTCAGCGTCAACGGCTTCATCGGGATCGCCCTCTTCGCGTGCGCGCTGCTCGATCTGCTGGTGCGCGGCCTGACCGTCTGAGCACCGTGTGGGCAGGGTGCGGCCCGTGGGCCGCCCGCAGGCGCGGCCGGTCCTGAGCTCCGGGCGGCCCGCCGGTAGGCTCAGGGTG
This sequence comes from Streptomyces sp. NPDC058697, assembly GCF_042715345.1. Lineage (NCBI taxonomy): Bacteria > Bacillati > Actinomycetota > Actinomycetes > Kitasatosporales > Streptomycetaceae > Streptomyces > Streptomyces sp. NPDC058697. The sequence goes on along the minus strand of NZ_JBHXSU010000062.1, from coordinate 2,526 downwards.
TGAACGCAGGAGAAACTCAGCGTCGGCCTTGGATCGTGGGGGTCTCCGGCGCGTCCGGAACTCCGTACGCGGCTGCCGTGCTGCGTGCCCTCCTCGCGGCCGGCGAGAGCGTCGACCTGGTCGTCTCGCGGGCCTCACGGCTCACGCTGCTCGACGAGACCGGGATCAGCTTCCGGGACGGCCACTGGCAGGAGGACCTGCGGGAGTGGCTCGGCCGGGGGGCCGACGGCAAGCCCGGCACCTTCGCGGTGGACGTCGACGACGTACGGCACTGGAGCGCGGGGGACCTGGCGGCGGGGCCGTCCTCGGGCTCGTACGCCTCGAAGGGCATGCTGATCGTGCCCGCCTCCACCGCCTGTGTCGCCGGGGTCGCGCTCGGCCTCTCCAAGGACCTGTTGCAGCGCGCCGCGAGCGTCACCCTCAAGGAGCGGCGCACGCTGGTCGTCGCCGTCCGCGAGACGCCGCTCAACGGGCAGACGCTGCGGCACCTGGTGACACTGGACGACGCGGGCGCGACCGTCCTGCCGGCCTCCCCGGCGTTCTACGCGGGGGCGACCCACATCCAGGACCTGGTGGACTTCGTCGCCGGACGCGTGCTGGACGCGGCGGGCGTCGGGCACACGCTCTACCGCCGCTGGGAGGGCGAACTCGGCGGCGGCTCACGCACCACCTGAGCAACGCGCAGTACCCGCTCAGCACTTCAGGGCAGCACTTCAGGGCACCACTTCAGGGCACCACTTCAGGAACTCTTCAGCGGAAGGCTATCGATCGCATGGACGCGGTGGACAGGCAGCTCATCCAGGCCCTCAGGGAGAACGGCCGGGCCTCCTACGCGGAGCTGGGACGCCTCGTCGGCCTGTCGGGACCCAGCGTCACCGACCGCATCAACCGCCTTGAGGCCGCCGGTGTCATCACCGGCTACCGCGCGACGGTCGACTCGACCTCGCTCGGCCTCGGCGTCACCGCCCTCATCGGCATCTCGCTCTCCGACGCCACCGACCACGAGGACGTGGCGCACCGGCTCAAGGACCTCAACGAGATCGAGGACTGCTGGTTCATCGCCGGCGACGACTCCTACATGCTCAAGGTGCGGGCGCCCGACGTGGACGGCCTGGAGAAGACCATCCGGCGGCTGTCGGGAACGAAGGGCGTCTCCAGGACCCGTACGACCATCGTGCTCTCCACGAAGTGGGAGAACCGGGTGGGTGAGCTGCCCGAAGAGGAGTAGGCGGCGGGGCGTACGGTTGAGAGGGTTCGTCACTTTACGAGAGGCAGAAGCAGCATGGATGTCGGGCTCAAGCGCGAGCTGGAGGACAAGGTCCGGGCCGGTGAGCGGCTGACCCGCGAGGACGGCATCGCGCTGTACGAGTCGGACGACCTGGCCTGGCTGGGCGGGCTCGCCCACGAGGTGCGGATGCGGAAGAACGGCGACGTCGTCCACTTCAACGTCAACCGCCACCTCAACATGACGAACGTGTGCACCGCGTCGTGCGCCTACTGCTCGTTCCAGCGCAAGCCGGGCGAGAAGGACGCGTACACGATGCGCATCGAGGAGGCCGTCCGGCTCGCCAAGGCGATGGAGGGCGAGAATCTCACCGAGCTGCACATCGTGAACGGCCTGCACCCGAACCTGCCGTGGCGCTACTACCCGCGCTCGCTCAGCGAACTGAAGAAGGCCCTCCCGGACGTCTCGCTGAAGGCCTTCACGGCGACGGAGATCCACCACTTCGAGACGATCAGCGGTCTGTCGGCGTCCGAGATCCTGGACGAGCTGATCGACGCGGGCCTTGAGTCCCTCACCGGTGGCGGCGCGGAGATCTTCGACTGGGAGATCCGGCAGCACATCGTCGACCACCGCACCCACTGGGAGGACTGGTCGCGCATCCACCGCCTCGCGCACGAGAAGGGTCTCAAGACCCCGTGCACGATGCTGTACGGCCACATCGAGGAGCCGCGCCACCGGGTGGACCACGTCCTGCGTCTCCGTGAGCTGCAGGACGAGACCGGCGGCTTCCAGGTCTTCATCCCGCTGCGCTACCAGCACGACTTCGTCGACGTGAAGGACGGCAAGGTCCGCAACCGCCTCCAGGCGCGTACGCAGATGGCGACGGGTGCGGAGGCGTTGAAGACCTTCGCGGTCTCCCGTCTCCTCTTCGACAACGTGCCGCACGTCAAGGTCTTCTGGGTCATGCACGGCGTCCAGACCGCCCAGCTCGCCCTCCAGCACGGCGCCGACGACATGGACGGCTCGGTCGTCGAGTACAAGATCACCCACGACGCCGACAACTACGGCACGCCGAACAAGCTGACCCGCGAGGATCTGCTCGACCTGATCCGTGACGCCGGGTTCCGGCCGGTCGAGCGGAACACTCGGTACGAGATCATTCGCGAGTACGACGGTCCCGACGCGGGGCGTCGTGAGTCGCCTCAGCCGATGAGGGTTTGAGGCGGATGTCCCGGCTGCGGGCCGGTGGGGGCTGGCCGCGCAGTTCCCCGCGCCCCTAGGTACTTAGGGGCGCGGGGAAC
>NZ_JBHXSU010000061.1:0-19185 GCF_042715345.1 Streptomyces sp. NPDC058697 | reverse complement strand
CCCCTACCCATTCCCGTCCCTGACTCAGGGGCTTCGCCCCCGAACCCCCAAAAGACTGCGCAGTTCCCCGCGCCCCTTAAAGGGGCGCGGGGAACTGCGCGACAAGCCCCCACCGGCCCGCACCCGAAATCGCACCCCACGGGGTCCGGGGCGGAGCCCCAGGGGACGGGAATGGGTAGGGGCGGCGGGGGCGAGGAAAGGTCTGTTGGTGGTCCCGGGGCGCTGGTAGCTTCGGGTGCGTGTTCCTTCTCTTGGCGTAGGGCCCGTCTCGGCCCGCGATCGGCAGCGCGGTAGGCGTCGCCGTCGCGGAGCACAGGCGTCCCCGTTGCCCGGGCGCACGCCCACCCCGGCGGCGCCCTCTTTCTGAGGAACCCCTCGCATGTCTGCGTCTTCAACGCGGCCTTCGTACGCCGCGGTACTCCGCACGCCCCACGCCACCCGAACCTTCACAGCCGCCCTGCTGGGCAGGCTGTCGTACGGCATGGTCGCGCTCGCCGTACTGCTGGCGGTGAGCCGCGCCACCGGCTCGTACGCCGCCGCAGGAACCGTCATGGCGCTCTTCGGCGCCGCGAGCGTGTTCCTGTCGCCCCTGAGGGCGGGCCTCGTCGACCGCCACGGCCCGCGCCGCGCACTGCTGCCGATGGCCGCGCTGTACGCGGGCCTGCTCGGCACACTCGCCGCGGCGACCTGGCGCCCCGGCGCACCCGCAGCCCTCCTCGGCGCGGTCGCCGTCGCCGCGGGCGCCTGCACCCCGCCCCTCGGCCCCACCATGCGGGCCGTCTGGGGCGAACTCGTCACCGACCGACGGCTGTTGCAGCGCGCGTACAGCCTGGACGGCGTCGCCGAGGAACTGCTGTTCGTCTCGGGGCCACTGCTGGTGGGAGTGGTCGTACAGTTCGCGCCCCCGGCCGCCGGAGTCGCCATCAGCGGCCTGCTGGTGGGCATCGGCACGCTGGCGTTCGTCACCTCACCCGTCGTGAAGAGCATCGCCGGACAAGTACAAGCCTCACACGTACAGGCGCGGGCTCGCGTGCGGATGCGCATCGAGCGCGGGCTCGTCCAGCCCGTCGTCGTGGCCGCCGGCGTCGGGCTCTCGCTCGGCGCCGTCGACCTGCTGGTGCTGGCCTTCGCCGAGCAGCGGGGCCACGGGGACGACGTCGTGGCGTGGATCTTCGCCGCGCTGTCGGCCGGGAGTGCCGTGGGCGGGCTGCTGTACGGCGCGGTCGACTGGCGCGCCGGAGCCCGGGTGCGACTGCAGGTGCTGACGGCGGGCCTCGGCCTGGCCCTGGCCGTCGCCGGGCTCGCCCCGGGCCTCCTCACGCTCGCCGGCGCCGCCGTGTGCGCCGGGTTCTTCGTCGCCCCGGCGTTGACCACCGCGTATCTGGTGGCCGACGAGTCCGCGGCGCCGGGCGCCCGGGTCCAGGCCGGTGCCTGGGTCAACACCGCGGTGAACGCGGGCATCTCGATGGGCGCGGCGGCCGGGGGCCTGCTGGTGGGCCACCTGCCCGTGGGGGCGGGGTTCGCCCTGGCCGGCGGGGCGGCACTGCTCGCGGCCGCCGCCGTCGGAGTGAGCACCCGCCACCCCCGCGTCGCACTGCCGCAGGAGCAGGAGCAGGAGCAGGAGCAGGAGCAGGAGCAGGAAGCCGGCGCGGCGGAACAAGCCCGCTGACGCCGACAAGGGCACCCGTTGCCGGGTGCCCTTACCTGTAGCTGTAGTCCCTGGGAGGGCGGAGAAAACGTCAGTCGTTCGAGCGGTCCGCCGTGATCTTGCCGGAGCCGGAGTCGACCCTCCAGTCGCTGCCCGTGCCGTTCGCGGCGGTGGTGTCGACCTCCCAGGCCTTGTCCGTGCTCTCCTCGTCGAGGTCGACGGAGGTCACCGTGCCCTTGGCGGCGCCGGCCTCCGCGGCCTCGGCGGCGGTGACGGAGCTGCCCTTCAGGGCGGCACGGATCTGCGCGGTCTCGGCGGCGTCGTCACCGTCGTCGTCCCGGTCGACGTGGGAGCCGACGACCTTGCCGGTGGCGGGGTCGACCTGGACGCTGTGCCAGGCGCCGCCGTTGGTGAGGATGTCCACGTCCCACACGTGCTTGGTGCCCTCGTCGTCCAGGTCGGCCGAGACCGCCGTGCCGTTCGTGTCCTTCAGCGCCGCCTTGATCGCGTCGGCGGCATCGACCCGCGCGACCTTGGCGTCGGCGGCGTTCTCGGCCTTGTCCTCGGCCGCGTCGGCCTTGTCGTCCGCGTCGTTGTCGTCCGTGTCGTTCACGTTGGCGTCGTCGTCACGGGCGGTGTCGTCGTTCGACACCCGCACGTCGGACTTCTTCGCCGGCGCCTCCTCGTCACCCGAGACCGCGAGGGCGGTCGCGGTGCCGCCGCCGATCAGGGCTGCGGCCGCGATGGTGGCGATGACGATGTTGCGCTTCATGGGGTTCCTCCAGAATGCGACTGGTTGCAACCAGTAACGGATGGTGTCGCCGGTTGCAGCTGGCTTGTCCGCCTCGTCTGCTGTTCGACAGGAACCAATGTGGGCGACCGACGCTGAAGCCGACCTGAAGCCTCCTGAAGGTTTCTTCAGGTTCGGTTTGCGACTCTTGGCCCATGCGCCTGTTGATCGTGGAGGACGAAAAGCGGCTCGCCCTGTCGCTCGCCAAGGGCCTGACGGCCGAGGGGTACGCCGTGGACGTGGTCCACGACGGCCTGGAGGGGCTGCACATGGCCGGCGAGGGCTCGTACGACCTCGTCATCCTCGACATCATGCTGCCCGGCATGAACGGCTACCGCGTGTGCGGCGCCCTGCGTGCCGCGGGACACGACGTGCCGATCCTGATGCTCACCGCCAAGGACGGCGAGTACGACGAGGCCGAGGGCCTGGACACGGGTGCCGACGACTATCTGACCAAGCCGTTCTCGTACGTCGTCCTCGTCGCCCGGGTGAAGGCGCTGCTGCGCCGGCGCGGTCCGTTGGGCGGAGCCTCGCCCGTGTACGAGGCCGGGAACCTGAAGGTCGACACCGCCGCCCGGCGCGTGTTCCTCGCGGACGACGAGATCACCCTGACCACCAAGGAGTTCTCCGTCCTCGAACAGCTCGTCGTGCGGGCCGGGGAGGTCGTGTCGAAGGCCGACATCCTGGAGCACGTCTGGGACTTCGCGTACGAGGGCGACCCGAACATCGTCGAGGTCTACATCAGCACCCTGCGCCGCAAGCTCGGCCCGGAGCTCATCAGGACCGTACGCGGGGCGGGATACAGACTGGAGGCGCGGGCGTGAGGCGGCGCATGGGATCGGTGCGGGCCCGCGCCACGCTCGCCGCGACCCTCGTCGTGGCCATCGCCCTGGTCGCCGCGGGCGCCGCCGTGCTGCTCGCGCTGCGGGCCAGCCTCATCGACCGGGCGGACGCCGAGGCCGACTCGGTGGCCCGCAACGCCGCCTCGGCACTGTCCAACGGACTCGCGTACAACGATCTCGACCTGCCGGACGGCGACGAGAACCCCGTCGAGGTCCTGGACCGGAAGGGGAAGGCCGTCGCCTCCGGCGAGGACGTCGAGGGCATGAGCGTGACAGCCAGGGCCTCGGACCGGCTGAACTCCGTCGCCAATGACGACGCCGGTGACACGGACGAGGGAGTCGCCGACGAGGAGGACGATCTCGGCCCGGGCGACATCGCCGACGAGAGCTGGTACGGCGAGGGCACCGCGACCGTCGAGGGCGAGACGGACGACTATCGGTTCGCCGGGGTCGACGTGGTCACGAAGGGAGGTGTCCCGCTCACCGTCTACGCGGGCGCCCCGCTCTCCGCCGAACAGGGCGCCGTCGGCACGGCGTTGACCACGATGCTGATCGGCCTGCCCGTGCTGCTGGTGACGGTCAGCGGGGTGACGTACGTCGTCACCAGGCGGGCCCTGCGCCCCGTGGAGGGGATCCGGGCCGAGATGGCCGCCATCACGGCCTCCGAGGACCTCTCGCGGCGCGTCCCCGAGCCCGCCACCCACGACGAGGTCGCACGCCTCGCCCGTACGACGAACGAGACGCTCGCCGCCCTGGAGGCCTCGGTGGAGCGGCAGCGCGCGTTCGTCGCCGATGCCTCTCACGAGCTGCGCAGCCCCATTGCCTCACTGCGCACCCAGCTCGAAGTGGGCGCCGCACACCCGGAGTTGCTGGACGTGGACGGGGCCGTCGAGGACACCGTACGGCTGCAGCGGCTCGCCGCCGACCTGTTGCTGCTCGCCCGGCTGGACGCGGGGGAGCGGTCGCCGGACGCGCGTCTGGACCTGGCGGCGTTCGTCCGCGAGGAGGCGGGGCAGCGGGTCGGGGACCGGGTCGAGGTGTCCGTGGACGCGGACATGGACGCGGACGCCGTGGAAGTGAGCGGATCCCGCGGTCAGCTGTCGCGGGTGCTCGGCAATCTGCTGGACAACGCGCAGCGGCACACGCGGACCTCGGTCGCCGTGACCGTGCGGCGCTCGGGGGAGTGGGCGGTCCTGGGGGTCGCCGACGACGGTGCGGGCGTGCCCGCCGCCGAGCGCGAGCGGGTCTTCGAGCGGTTCGTGCGGCTCGACGAGGCTCGTACGCGTGACGACGGCGGAGCCGGTCTCGGCCTCGCCATCGCCCGCGATGTTGCCGTCCGGCACGGTGGGTCGCTCAGAGTGCGGGACGCGCCGGGAGGCGGAGCTCTGTTCGAGCTCCGCCTGCCCGTTCCGCTGGGAGGACGGTGATGGACCTGCGGGCCGGTGGGGGCTGGTCGCGCAGTTCCCCGCTCCCCTAAAAGATTGCGCCGTTCCCCGCGCCCCTAAAGATTGCGCCGTTCCCCGCTCCCCTAAGGGACTGCGCCATCCCCCGCGGCCCTAAGAGACTGCGCCGTTTCCCGCGCCCCTTCAGGGCGGTCTCTTCGTGCGTTACGAACGCCCCCGCTGGCCCCGCAGGTGCTCGGCGATCGGGGTCAGGGACTTGTGGAGTTCTTCCAGGGCCTCCGGTGAGAGGAGGTCGATGAAGTGTCGCCGCACGGACGCCACATGATGAGGCGCGACCTTCTTCATCGTCTCCATGCCGTGGTCCGTGAGCACGGCGTACAGCCCACGGCGGTCGGACTCGCAGTTCTCGCGCCTGACCAGGTCCGCGTTCTCCATGCGGGTGATCTGGTGGGAGAGGCGGCTCTTGGACTGGAGGGTGGCGGACGCGAGGTCGCTCATCCGCATCCGTACGCCCTCCGACTCGGAGAGGTTCACCAGGATCTCGTAGTCGTTCATCGTCAGGCCGAACGGTTGGAGGTCCTTCTCGAGCTGATACGTCAACAGCCTGTTGACCTCCAGGTGGGTGCGCCAGGCGCACTGCTCCGCATCGGTCAGCCAGCGAGTGGCCGTCTCGGTCTCCATGTATGAATTCTACCTAAGATGTTGAAAAGGGAACTAGTGAGGGTTGCGTGACGGCGCGCACACGTTCGACGTCACACTCCGCAGACTACCGCTCACAGCCCGAAGCGACGCTGGAGGTCTCCCAGCTGTCCGGGAAGGCGCGGTGCGCCGGCCTGCTGTCCCTGCTGGCCGGGTGCCCCGCCGCCACCCGGCACTCCGGCCTGGTTCGGTACCGCGCCCGCGGCCTGCTCCGCCATCAGGGCCTCGCTGGACTGGAGCAGTACCGTGCCGGCGCCCACGAACTCGAACTGGTGCTCCTCCCCGGAGGCCCCTCCCAGGCCCGTCAGTGCACGTAGACCGCCCATCAGGCCTGTCATGTACCCGTGGTCGTAGTGGTGGCACGGCGAGGGACAGTCGGCCCAGCCGACCAGGGCCTGCGGATCGACCCGGATCGGGGGCTCCATGAACACCACGGGACCGTTCGACGCGGCCACGAACTTGCCCGTCCCGATCAGCGTGAGGAAGCCCGGCACGATCGACTGCTTCAGCGCGAGACTTGGCTGAAAAGCGAGGAGGTTGCCCGAGCGAATGGTCAGGTTGCCCTCCTCCAGGTCGAAGGAGTTCACGTCGAAGGCCCGGTCGGCGAGGAGCATCTTGCCCGATCCTGAGGCCACGACCCAGTCGCTCGCGTGCAACGGCGAATGAAAACTCGTCCGCACCAGCCGGTCGAGACGACCGTGCCCGATGCCGTTGAACTCCATCGAGCCGTAGTAGGCGATCATCTTGCCCTTCTGCAGGAACCACTCGCTCCCCTTGAGCTCCACGCAGAAGGTGTACGCGTTCACGTTGTCGTCGACCGGCAGGGTCGACGGGTCGTGGATCACGGGGCCCGTGCCCGGGTAGGTGGTCACAGCTTCTCCTCCGACGCCTGCACGAACACCGCACCACTCCCGGTCAGCTCCAGCTGGAACGCCTCGCCCGAGCCGCGGCCCACCAGATCGCGCAGACCGAGCGCGCTGGACAGCTTGTTGCGTACGTCCCCGTGGTGGGCGACGTACGCCTGCGGGTCGATATGCACCGGGCGCTGCGGGCTGATCGGCACCTCGATGACCCCGCCGTGCGCCATGACGGCGACGCTGCCGTGTCCCTTGAGGGTCGTGGTGAACAGACCCTGCCCCGTCACCTGGCCGCGGACCATGCCCATGACGCCGCCCTGCGAGCCCATGAACATCGTGCCCTGCTCCAGGGTGCCGTCGAAGGCGAGCAGCCGGTCCGCCTCCACGTACAGGGTCTCGCCGGTGAGGCCGATCACCTGGATGTGGTGGCCGCCGTGCCCGAACAGGACCGTGCCGGAGCCCTCGACGGTCATCAGCGGGGTCGCCTCGTCGGCCACCCGCCGTCCGATCATCGACATGAGGCCGCCCTGGCCGCCCTGCATGTTGGGCGTGAAGGACACCTCGCCCTTGTAGGCGAGCATCGCGCCGCGCTGGCTGAACAGCCGCTGCCCCGGCATGACCGTGGCCTCGATCATCTTCGAGTTGATCTCACGGAAGGGCATGTCACACATCTCCCGCGATCGAGTTGCGCTCACTGGGCTGTACGTACACGACGCCGTCGCCCTCGAAGCGGATCTGGAAGGCCTCGCCGCCGCCCTCGCCCATGAACGTGCGGAACGTCACACCGGACTGGAAGGACTGCCGCAGATTGCCCTGATGGGCGATGTACGCCCCCGGGTCGACGGTCAGCGGATACTGCGAGCTCACCCGGAGCACCACGGCAGGACCGTCCGACATGATCGCCGCCTGGCCGTGCCCCTCGATGGTCGTCGTGAACAGCCCGTTGCCCTGTGAGGCACCCCTGAGCCCGGTGAAGGACGTGCCCGTGCGCAGGCCGGAGTCGGTCGCGAGCAGATTGCTCGACTCGACGAAGAGTTTGTCGCCCTGGAGGTTCACGAGGTTGATCTCGCTGGCCCGGTCGGCGAACCAGCAGGTTCCCTGCCCCTTCACCTCCATGAGGGTCATCTGCTCACCGGTGATCCGGCGCGTCACCATGCCGCGGATCCCCTCGCCACCGCCGCTGAGCTTCTTGAAGGCCATCTGACCGTCGTACGCCACCATCGACCCGTTCTTCGCCTTCACGGCGTCGCCGGTCATGTCGACGGCCAGCACCTTGCTGCCTTGGAGTCGGAACATCGCCACGACGAAGACGGTAGCCGTCGGGCCTGGTCGCCGAACAGATCCTTCGGGATGATCCGTCCCTGAAAACACCTCGGGGTCCGGTCGGCCGGGTTCCGCGGGTTCCGACCCCGAGGACGGACGACAGGGGTCAGGATGTTTCAATGGGAAAGCTTGTGCGTGCGTTCACAAAGCGTCGGCACGGCACCTACACCCCTTCCGAATCCACCCCAGACTCCTCCCACCGAAGGTGACTCGTGGACATCAAGACCGCCTCCGCCCTCCGTCGTCTCCGTCTGGTCTCGGCCCCCGAGGCCGTTTCCTTCCTCCTGCTGCTGGTCTGCTCGGTGCTGAAGCGGACGACGGACTTCAACGCGGTGCCCGTGATGGGCATGGTCCACGGCATCCTCTTCATCCTGTACCTGATCTTCTGGGCCGACGCCTGGAACCGTGCCAAGTGGGACCTGAAGACCGCGGCCCTCTACTTCGTGCTCTCCGTGCTGCCGGCCGGCGGCTTCTTCGCCGAGCGCAAGCTCAAGCGTGAGGCCGAGAGCGCGCTCATCGCGTCCCGCGCCCGCAACGAGGGGATCGTCAACGCATGATCGTCGCCTTCTCCGTGACGCCGCTGGGTGTCGGCGAGGACGTGGGCGAGTACGTCGCCGACGCCGTTCGGGTTGTGCGGGAGTCGGGGTTGCCGAACCGCACTGACGCGATGTTCACCTCTGTTGAGGGTGAGTGGGATGAGGTGATGGCCGTGGTGAAGCGGGCCGTCGCCGTGGTGGAGGAGCGGGCTCCTCGGGTGTCGCTCGTTCTCAAGGCGGACATTCGGCCTGGGGTGACTGATGGGCTGACGTCCAAGGTCGACACGGTGGAGCGACACCTGGCGGTGTAGCCGCTCTGTCTTGTCCTGCTCGCTTCCGCGGGTTGTGTGGTGGGTGCGGGGTGGTGGGGGCTTGTCGCGCAGTTCCCCGCGCCCCTGGAGATCGGTGGCCGAGGCCGGGTTGTCGCGTGCCGGTCGTCTTGGGTTGCTCGCGCAGTTCCCCGCGCCCCTGAAGGGGCGCGCCCCCCACTTGAAGACGAACCCGCGCCCCAATCCGCCCAGGGGCGCGGGGAACTGCGCAGTCTTTTAGGGGCGCGAGGAACTGCGCGACAAGCCCCCAATCAGCCGCAGCCGAATCGATGAAGCCCCGCCCCCTCCACCCCCCCCAACTGGACCCCCTCCGTTCGACACGCCGACCAAAAGCCACTTTTGTGTGGGTATCGGCTCGTTCGATCACTGGAGGGCGCTGTGCGGCCGGAGGGCTACGACTACGACAGACACAGCCAACTGGCCGGACCGCTCACGGAGCCGTCCGGCACCGCGTACCGGGTGCAGTACACAAAGCTCCTGTCGCGCGAGCCACACCGAATACGAGCCGTCCTGCTCATGACGTTCGCCCCGCTGCTCACGGGGCTGCTCCTGGTCTACCTGGTCTGGCCGACCCACTGGGTCGCCAGAGAGGGCGGCACCCGCTGGCTGGTCGGCCTCGACATCGCGATGCTCATATCCATCGGCCTGATCGAGCTGTTCATGGTCGTCAACGTGGTGTCCATCGCCCACGCCACCATGGTCGCCAGGGACCCGGTCCCCGTGACCCCCGAGGGCGGAACCCGGGTCGCCTTCCTCACCACGTACGTCCCGGGCAAGGAACCCCTCTCCATGGTCCGCGCCACCCTCGAAGGCGCCGTCCGCGTCACCCACCCCGGCCCCCTGGACGTCTGGCTCCTCGACGAGGGCGACGACGAACAGGCCAAGGCCCTCTGCGTGGAACTGGGCGTACGCCACTTCACCCGCAACGGCGTCCCCGAGTGGAACAGGGCCAAGGGCGTCCACAAGGCCCGTACGAAGCACGGCAACTACAACGCGTGGATCGCGATGCACGGCGGCGAGTACGACTACTTCGCCTCCGTCGACACCGACCACATCCCGCTCCCCGAGTTCCTGGAGCGGATGATGGGCTACTTCCGTGACCCGGACGTCGCGTTCGTCGTGGGCCCGCAGGTGTACGGCAACTACACCACTCCGGTCACCAAGGCGGCCGAGTCCCAGCAGTTCCTGTTCCACGCCCTGATCCAGCGCGCAGGCAACCGCTACCGCGCCCCCATGTTCGTCGGCACCAACAACGTCGTACGGATGGCGGCCGTCCGGCAGGTCGGCGGGCTGTACGACTCCATCACCGAGGACATGGCCACCGGGTTCGAACTGCACCGGAGCAAGAACCCGAGGACCGGTCACCACTGGGAGTCCGTCTACACCCCCGACGTGCTGGCCGTGGGCGAGGGCCCCGAGTCGTGGACGGACTTCTTCACCCAGCAGATGCGCTGGTCGCGCGGCACGTACGAGACGGTGTTCAAGCAGTACTGGAAGGCACCCTTCACGATGCCGCCCGGCCGGCTGTTCTCGTACACGATGATGCTCGTCTACTACCCGATGACGGCCGTCAACTGGCTGCTGGGCATTCTCAGTTGCGTGCTGTTCCTGTGGTTCGGCGCGTCCGGCACCCAGGTCGCCGCCTCCATGTGGCTGATGCTCTACAGCGACGCGGCCGCCCTCCAGATCGGCCTCTATCTCTGGAACCGGCGGCACAACGTCTCCCCGCACGAACCGGAGGGTTCGGGGGGCCTCGCCGGCATGGCGATGTCGGCCCTCTCCGCGCCGATCTACCTCAAGTCGCTCGGCGCGGCCGTGGTCCGCCGTCCCAGCCGTTTCGTGGTCACCCCGAAGGGCGGCGGCGCCAGCCCCGACCGGGTGCTGACCTTCCGGATCCACCTGTTCTGGGCGGCCGTCCTGACGGCCTCGCTGGTGGCGTCGTTCGTCCTCGGACACACGCACGCGGCCATGCGCACCTGGGCGGTCCTCGCCCTGGCCATCTCCCTCGCCCCGGTCGGCGTGTGGCTCGGCACCCGGTTCCAGGAACGCCGGGCCAGGCAGCGCGTCGCACCCGCGGTCGCCCGGGTCGCGGACAGCGAGCCGGCACCCGCCCCGCCCGCGCCGGTCTTCAGCGCCGGCGGCACGCTTCCCAGTGGCTCGCTCCCCAGCGGGACGGTCTCCAGCGGTACGACAGGAGGTAACTAGGCCATGGCCTATCGCCCTTCGAAGAAGGCCCAGAAGAGGCTGCTCGGCATAGGTGGCGTCGCGCTGCTCGCCGGACTCAACGCCCCGGCCGCGATCGGCTTCGCCTCGGAGCAGTACTACGAGTACAAGATCGCCCAGCCCGGCTACAAGGCGAAGTACGGCTCCTGGAAGCACCTGGACATTCCCAGGGAGTTCCGCACCAACGCCATCCACGCGGCGCTCCTGCACACCGGCAAGGTGCTGATCGTCGCGGGCTCCGGCAACGAGCAGAAGAAGTTCGACAAGGGCTCCTTCGACACCGTCCTGTGGGACCCGAGGACCGACACCTTCAAGAAGATCCCCACCCCGGACGACTTCTTCTGCGCCGGGCACGCCCAACTCCCCAGCGGCAGAATGCTGGTGGCCGGCGGCACGGCCCGCTACGAGCTGCTGGACGGCGAGGTCGACCGGGCCGGCGGCGGTATGCGTGTGAAGAACGAGAACCCGGACAGGCCGGTCGTCCTCAAGAAGGGCACCCGGTTCCGTTCGCCGACCGGGGTGGAGTACGTCAGCAGGTTCGACGTCACCGTCCCCAAGGCCAAGCGCACGCAGGAGATCACGTACAACAGGGCCGGTGTGATGCAGCCCTGGAAGACGAAGGTCACCGCGAGCGAGGCCCGGGTCTTCGTCGAGGCCACCGAGCTGGGGCAGCGGTCGGTCACGGGCAAGCAGGCCCAGTACGAGATCGTCGGCCTGAAGGGCAAGGAGGCGGCCAACACGTACGGCCTCTCCGAGAAGATCACCATGGACAAGCAGGACTTCCAGGGGATCAAGGCCGCGTACGAGTTCGACCCGACGGCGGAGAAGTACGTGCCGGTCGCGCCGATGGAGAAGGCCCGCTGGTATCCGACGCTGGTCGGTCTGGAGGACGGGCGGGTGCTCGCGGTCTCCGGGCTCGACGACGTCGGGGTGATCGACCCGGGCGACAACGAGATCTACGACCCGAAGACCAAGAAGTGGACCCCGGGCCCCAAGCACTACTTCCCGACCTATCCCGCCCTCTTCCTCACCAAGGGCGGCAAGCTCTTCTACCCGGCCTCGAACGCCGGTTACGGGCCCGCCACCATGGGCCGCGAACCCGGCCTGTGGGATCTGAAGACCAACAAGTTCGAGAAGGTCCCGGGGCTGAGCGACCTCGACCAGACGGAGACGTCGGCGTCCCTGCTGCTGCCCCCGGCCCAGGACCAGAAGGTGATGATCCTCGGCGGCGGAGGCGTCGGCGAGTCCAAGAAGGCGACCTCGCGCACGGCGGTCATCGACCTCAAGAAGGACAGCCCCGTCTTCGAGGACGGCCCCGACCTTCCGCAGGGCACCCGCTATCTGAACAGCGTGATCATGCCGGACGACTCGGTGTTCACGTCCAACGGCTCCTCGGACTACCGCGGGCGCAGCGCAAGCAACATCCTCAAGGCGCAGTTCTACGACCCGAAGTCCAACTCCTTCCGTTCGGCGGCCTCGCCCAGGGTCGGCCGCAACTACCACTCGGAGGCGCTGCTGCTGCCCGACGGCCGGATCGCCACGTTCGGCTCCGACCCGCTCTTCGACGACCAGCAGAACACCAAGCTCGGCCACTTCGAGCAGCGCATGGAGATCTACACCCCGCCCACCCTGCACAAGAACGCGAAGACCCGTCCCGTGCTGGGCGACGGTCCGCAGGAGGTCGACGGCGAGGGCCGCGCGACCTTCGCGACCCGGAATCCGGACCGGATCGTGAACGCCCGTCTGATGCGGCCCAGCGCGGTCACGCACACGACGGACGTCGAGCAGCGGTCCATTGCGCTCGGGCTCAGCAAGACGAAGGACTCGGTCACCGTGGACGTACCGAAGGACCGGACGCTGGTGCCGCCCGGCTGGTACATGCTGTTCGTGACGGACACGGAGGGGACTTCGTCGGAGGCGAAGTGGGTCCAGGTGCGGTAGCGCTCCGCTTGGGCCACGGTTCTTTGTCTGCGGGTGGGTGGGGGCTGGTCGCGCAGTTCCCCGCGCCCCCTATGGGGCGCCGTTCCCCGCGCCCCTGAAAGCCAAAAGACTGCGCCGTTCCCCGCGCCCCTTATGGGGCGCCGTTCGCCGCGGTCCTTATGGGGTGCTGGAGTTGCGGGCCAGGGCCAGGGCGTAGTCGGCCCACCATTGGCCCGCTGATGGGCCGCCGCGGCACTGGCCGTCCGACTCGCCGGGGCGTTTGATCCAGAGGTAGGCGTCCACGAGGGGGTCGCCGGTTTTCTTGGTGGGCGGGGTGCCCAGGGCCCGGCCCGGCGGGTTGCACCAGGCCTGGGAGGGGTCGCCGTCCAGCGGGCCGTTGCCGTTGCGGCTGGTGTCCACGACGAAGTGTTTGCCGCCGAGGTCCTGCGAGAGCCGGCGGCCGTACTCCTTGGTCGTCTCGTCCGTCTGGAAGTTGGAGACGTTCAGGGCGAACCCGTCGGCGTTCGCGACGCCCGCGCGCTTCAGAGGCTCGACCAGCTTCCACGACTCCCGGATCCAGGCCGGATTGCCCGCGTCGAGGTACACCTTCGTCCGCGGCTGCCGCTTCAGCCGCACGATCGCCTCGGTGAGCATCTGCTCGCGCTCGGCGTGGTACTCGCCCGGGGTGCAGCCGTCCACGATGTGCGCGACCGCGTCCGGCTCCAGCACCACCAGGGCCTCGCTGTCGCCGATGGCCCGCGCGAACCGGTCGATCCAATCCCGGTAGGCGTCCGCGCCGTACGCCCCGCCCGCCGAGTGCTGTCCGCAGTCGCGGTGCGGGATGTCGTACGCGACGAAGACCGCGGTACGCCCCTCCCGGGCCGCCGCCGCGGTCGCCTCCCTGATCTTCGGCTCGGGGCGCTCGGCCGAGGGCCAGATGGCGGCGGGCCGGTCCGCGATGAGCTTCAGGAGCCGGGCGTCGCGCTCGCGCCCCTGCTGTTCCCACCGCTGTACCTGCTGGGCCGCGGGGCTCGCCGGGTCGACCCAGAACGGGGAACCGGCGGCGGGGCTCGCCGGCGGGGACGTCTCACGGGCGGCGGTGCTCGGGTCGGCCTCGGGCGCGGACGAGCAGCCCGCCGCGAGTCCGAGCACGGCGAGCGCCGCGAGGGTACGGGTACGGGTCTGCCGGAACATCCTGCCCCCTTGGGCGAAGGTGACGGTCAGTGACCATGTCCGACTATCGTGACATAACGGACTTGACCGGCAGGGGTGCGACACCGTGGGCAGCCGCCTCCTGTCGCGCTCCTGCGGGCTGCTGTCGGGGCGTCAGGCGCCGCCCGACGCCAGCGCGATGCCCAGCGGCGTCCTCTCGTACAGCACCTGATGTCCGTATCGGCGCGAGACGAGCAGGCCCGCGTTGCGCAGCGCCGACAGATGCGCCGACACCGACGAGGGCGCGAGGCCGAGGCGGTGCGCGAGGCCCGTCGTGGTGGCGGGGTCGTCGAGTGCGGTCAGGACGGCGGCCCGGCCGCGGCCGAGGATCGCCGCGAGCGCCTCGGGCGTGCGGTCGGACGGCTCGGCCCACAGGCCCCCGATGCCGCGCGCCGGGTAGACCAGCGTCGGCTGCCAGGGCGGTTCGAAGCCGCTCACCACGTTCGGCCAGGAGAAGACGCTGGGCATCAACACCAGGCCCTGGCCGCCGAGTTCGCGTACGTGCTCGCCCTTCACGTCGATCGTGAGCGTGCTCGCGTCCCAGGCGAGCCGCCGGTCCAGCTCGGACAGCAGCCCGCCTAGGCCCACCTCGGCCAGGCGCCGCGAGTGGAAGACCACGTCGGCCTCCAGGAGGGCGCGCAGCCGTGGCCAGTCGGGCTCGACGAGCGCACGCCAGGCCGCCGCCAGCAGGTCGGTCACCTCCTGGATCATGCGGACCGGATCGGCCAGCAGGGCGCGCCCGCGCGGGGATTCGAGGGCGCCCGGGGTGTCCGCCAGCGACAGTGCGGTGTCCTCGCGGGCCGCCTCGGGATCGGCACCGCGGACCGCCGCGATCTCCTCGTCGAACGTGGCCGAGGGGCCGAGCGGGGGAGGCCCCAGCCAGTCCGGGGTGTGTCCGCGCCGGGGCATCAGCAGCCACAGGGGCGTCAGGTCGAGCTGCGCGGCCGCCGAACGCGTACGACGGAGCCAGTGCGCGTGATACCCGTGCCGCTCGGGGCGGTTGAGGGTGCGGACCGCCTCCTGGGTCTCCCACAGCGGGGACACCGCGAAGCGGCACCTCAGGAGGTCGTCCTCGCCGAAGTGCAGATGGAACGGCACGGGCCCTCCCGCCACGGTCGGTCCCGAAGATTCGGCTGACACCGAAACTCTACGGCGGACGGCCCCTGCGCAGGCACGCTGCGGGACATGCCGGAAGAGAACAACAGAGGCACGTCGACGCTGCCCACCCCCGAGAGGACCGGTTACGGTCCCGTCTTCGCCGTACGCGAGTTCCGTGCCGTGTTCCTCGCACACGCCCTCTCGCTGCTTGGCGTCGTCGTCAGCGAGATCGCGCTGACCGTGCTCGTGTACGAGATGACGGGGTCGCCGCTGCTCAGCGCGCTGGTGTTCGCGCTGGGTTTCCTCCCCTATCTCGTGGGCGGCACGCTGCTGTCCGGGGTGGCCGACCGTTTCCCGCCGCGGCGGGTGCTCGTCGTCTGCGACCTGGTGTGCGCCGGGTGCGCGGCGCTGATGGCCCTGCCGGCCACACCCGTCGCCGCGCTGCTCGTGCTGCGGTGCGTCATCGCCGCCGTGTCACCGGTGTTCAGCGGGACACGGATGGCCACACTGACCGACATCCTCGGGGACGGCGACCTGTTCGTGCTCGGGCGCTCCCTGCTGCGGATCGTGTCGCAGAGTGCCGTACTCGTGGGCTTCGGCCTCGGCGGTGTCCTGCTCACCGTGGTCTCCCCGCGCGGGGCGCTGGCCGTCACGCTGGGCACCTTCCTCGCCTCGGCACTGCTCCTGCGGCTGGGCACGCGGCGCAGGCCGGCCCGGGCCGGGGGCGGGGCGCTGGTGCGGTACTCGCTCTCCGGCGCCCGGCAGGTGCTCGCCGACCGCCGGATCCGGGCGCTGCTGCTGCTCATGTGGGTGCCGCCGATGTTCGTCGTGGCGCCGGAGGCGCTGGCCGCCGCGTACGCGGACGAGATCGGGGTCGGCACGGCCTGGATCGGGCTGCTGATGTGCGCGATGCCGGTCGGGACGATCGCGGGGGAGCTGTACGCCGGCGCCGCCCTGTCTCCCGCGGCCCGCTCCCGGATCGTGCTGCCGCTGGCCGGCGCCGGACTGCTGCCGCTCCTCCTCTACCCGCTGCACCCGGGCCTCGGCTGGATCCTGCTCGTGCTGGTGCTCGCCGGGTCGGCGGGCGCGTACACCCTCGGGCTCGACCGCTGGTTCGTGGACGCCGTGCCCGAGGAACTGCGCGGGCGGGCCATGACCGTGCACACCGCCGGGCTGATGACGATCCAGGGCGTGGGCATGGCGCTCGCCGGGGCGGCCGCCGAGTTCTGGGCGGTCAGCACGGTCGTGGGCGGCGTCGGCGTGCTGGGGACCGTGTGCTGTGTGCTCCTGGCGGTGGAGGTACGGCGTACGGGAGGGGCCCGGGAGGACGAGGGGAAGGCACCGGCGAAGGGACGGGGAACGAGGGCGGCAAAGGGGGCGAATATCGAAGCGCGAGACGGGGCTGACCACGATATGACCGGCCGGTAGGGTCTTTGCCGTGCCGAAGCCGCTCAGTCTTGCCTTCGATCCCATCGCCCGTGCCGACGAGCACTGGAAGCAACGCTGGGGATCCGTGCCGTCCATGGGCGCGATCACCTCCATCATGCGCGCGCACCAGATCCTCCTCGCCGAGGTCGACGCGGTCGTCAAGCCGTACGAGCTGACGTTCGCGCGCTACGAGGCCCTGGTGCTGCTCACCTTCTCCAAGGCCGGCGAGCTGCCGATGTCCAAGATCGGCGAACGGCTGATGGTGCACCCGACGTCGGTGACCAACACCGTGGACCGCCTCGCCCGCTCCGGCCTCGTCGACAAACGCCCCAACCCCAACGACGGCCGCGGCACCCTCGCCTCCATCACCGACAAGGGCCGCGAGGTCTGCGACGCCGCCACCCGCGACCTGATGGCGATGGAGTTCGGCCTCGGCGTGTACGACGCCGAGGAGTGCCGGGAGATCTTCGCGATGCTGCGGCCGCTGAGAGTGGCGGCGAACGACTTCGACGAGTAGCTCCGCCGGTGCGGCGGGCTCTTTGCCGGGCCCCGACGACGGGCGGGGGCGGCCGAAGATCGTGCGGAACCGGTCGTTACGCTCGTAGCCATGAAAAAGAGCGTGCTGACCCGCTACCGCGTCATGGCCTACGTCACCGGTGTCCTGCTGGTCCTGTTGGTCCTCGGGATGATCGGCAAGTACGTGCTCGACCTGGACGGCGCCGCGGACTTCACGCGTGTCGTCAGCGTCGCGCACGGCTGGCTGTACGTCGTCTACCTGGTCTTCGCCTTCGACCTGGGCTCCAAGGCCAAGTGGCCGGTACCGAAGCTGCTGTGGGTGCTGCTCGCGGGCACCGTTCCCACGGCCGCCTTCTTCGTGGAGCGCAAGGTCAGCCGTGAGCTGGAGTCCAAGGTCACGGAGGACGCGGGCGCGGTCGCCAAGGCGTGACGCGGTCCCGGGCGTAGCCGCCTCCCGCCCCCCACCGCCACAGGTGCGATCTGTGGCGGTTTGCCGTCGACGTTTACTGGGGCGTCCCAGTAATTTTGATGGTATGGACGCTGACGCCATCGAGGAGGGCCGCCGTCGCTGGCAGGCCCGGTACGACGCCTCGCACAAGCGGGAGGCGGACTTCACCACACTCTCCGGTGATGCGGTGGAGCCCGTGTACGGGCCTCGGCCCGGGGACGCGTACGACGGGTTCGAGCGGATCGGCTGGCCCGGGGAGTACCCCTTCACGAGGGGGCTCTACTCGACCGGCTACCGAGGGCGGACGTGGACCATCCGGCAGTTCGCCGGGTTCGGGAACGCCGGGCAGACCAACGAGCGGTACAAGAAGATCCTCGCCGACGGCGGGGGCGGGCTCTCCGTGGCCTTCGACATGCCCACGCTCATGGGGCGCGACTCCGACGATCCGCGCTCGCTCGGCGAGGTCGGCCACTGCGGGGTCGCGATCGACTCCGCGGCCGACATGGAGGTCCTGTTCAGGGACATCCCGCTGGGTGACGTGACGACGTCGATGACGATCAGTGGACCCGCCGTCCCGGTCTTCTGCATGTACCTGGTGGCCGCCGAGCGGCAGGGCGTGGACCCGGCCGTGCTCAACGGCACGCTCCAGACCGACATCTTCAAGGAGTACATCGCGCAGAAGGAGTGGCTCTTCCAGCCGGAGCCGCATCTGCGCCTCATCGGCGACCTGATGGAGTACTGCGCCTCGTCGATCCCCGCGTACAAGCCGCTGTCCGTCTCCGGCTACCACATCCGCGAGGCCGGCTCCACGGCCGCGCAGGAGCTGGCGTACACGCTGGCGGACGGGTTCGGGTACGTGGAGCTGGGGCTGTCGCGCGGGCTCGACGTCGATGTCTTCGCGCCGGGGCTTTCCTTCTTCTTCGACGCGCACGTCGACTTCTTCGAGGAGATCGCCAAGTTCCGGGCCGCGCGGCGGATCTGGGCGCGGTGGATGCGGGACGTGTACGGGGCGCGGTCCGAGAAGGCGCAGTGGCTGCGCTTCCACACGCAGACGGCGGGTGTCTCGCTCACCGCGCAGCAGCCGTACAACAACGTGGTGCGTACGGCCGTGGAGGCGCTGGCGGCGGTGCTGGGCGGGACCAACTCGCTGCACACCAACGCGCTGGACGAGACGCTCGCGTTGCCGAGTGAGCAGGCCGCGGAGATCGCTCTGCGGACCCAGCAGGTGCTGATGGAGGAGACCGGGGTCGCCAACGTGGCGGATCCGCTGGGTGGTTCGTGGTTCGTGGAGCAGTTGACGGACCGGATCGAGGCGGACGCGGAGCGGATCTTCGAGCAGATCAAGGAGCGGGGGGTGCGGGCGCATCCCGACGGGGTGCATCCGATCGGGCCCGTCACGTCCGGGATTCTGCGGGGGATCGAGGACGGGTGGTTCACCGGGGAGATCGCGGAGTCGGCGTTCCGGTACCAGCGGGGGGTGGAGAAGGGGGAGAAGCGGGTTGTGGGTGTCAATGTCCACCGCGGTTCTGTCACTGGTGACTTGGAGATTCTGCGGGTCGGGCATGAGGTGGAGCGGGAGCAGGTTCGGGTGCTGGGCGAGCGTCGGTCCGGGCGGGATGGTGTGGCCGTGCGTGATGCTCTGGCCGCGATGGTCGTTGCCGCGCGGGGTGGGGCGAACATGATTGTGCCGATGCTCGACGCGGTGCGGGCCGAGGCCACCCTCGGCGACATCTGCGACGCCCTCCGGGCCGAGTGGGGCGAGTACACGGAAGCGGCCGGGTTCTAGCCGTTTTCTCGCCCCCGCAGCCCCTACCCGTCCCGTCCCCTGGGGCTCCGCCCCAGACCCCGTGGGGTGTGTTGTCGGGTGCGGGTGGGTGGGGGCTTGTCGCGCAGTTCCCCGCGCCCCTTTAAGG
>NZ_JBHXSU010000060.1:0-23244 GCF_042715345.1 Streptomyces sp. NPDC058697 | reverse complement strand
CGCCCGGTTACATTCCGAACCCGGAAGCTAAGCCTTACAGCGCCGATGGTACTGCAGGGGGGACCCTGTGGGAGAGTAGGACACCGCCGAACAAAATTTGAATAAGAAAAGCCCCCGCACTTCGGTGCGGGGGCTTTTTTGCGTTTTCAGGACGGCTGCACCAGTCTCGTGTCGTACGCCAGAATCACCGCCTGGATGCGGTCTCGGGAACCGGTCTTCGCGAGGATGCGGCTCACGTGGGTTTTCACCGTCGACTCGGCGAGATGGAGGCGGGTGGAGATCTCCGAGTTCGTCCAGCCCTTTCCGATGACTGCCAGGATCTCGCGTTCACGGTCCGTCAGGGCGGTGAGGCGTGGGTCCATGCCGGGCGGGGTGTCCGAGGTGGGCGTGGGGAGGTGCTCGGCATAGGCGTCGAGCAGGCGGCGGGTGAGGCTCGGGGCGACGACCGCGTCGCCCGTGGCTACCGCGCGGATGCCGGCGAGGAGTTCCTCGGGCTGGGCGTCCTTGATGAGGAAGCCGGAGGCGCCCGCTCGCAGGCCGGCGTACGCGTACTCGTCCAGGTCGAACGTGGTGAGGATGAGGACGCGGGTGCGGTCTCCGGCGGAGACGATGCGGCGGGTCGCCTCGATGCCGTCGAGGCCGGGCATGCGGATGTCCATCAGGGCGACGTCCGGGTGGAGTTCGGCCGTCATGCGGATCGCCTCGGTACCGTTGGACGCTTCGCCCACGACCGCCATGTCGTCCTGGCTCTCCAGGAGCATGCGGAAACCGAAGCGCTGCAGCGGCTGGTCGTCGACGATGAGCACGGTGGTCACTGCGGGGTTTCCTCCGGTAGGTGAAGGTGGACGCGCCAGCCGTGGTCCGGGAGCGGGCCGGACTCAAGTGTGCCGCCGTACAAGGCTGTTCGTTCGCGCATTCCGGTGAGGCCGCGGCCTCCGGCGCCGGGGCCCTGGCCTGTGCTTCCGCGGCCGGTGTCGGTCACCGTCGCGGTCACGGCGCCGCCGTCCCCGTACGACACCGAGACCGTCGAGGTCGCGTCGGGGCCGCCGTGCTTGAGGGTGTTCGTCAGGGCTTCCTGGATGACCCGGTAGACGGTGAGTTGGCGGCCCGGGGGGAGGGCGGTTGCGTAGCCGTGGATGGTGGTGCGGACGGGGAGGCCGGCGGAGCGTACGCCGTCGATGAGGTGGTCGAGGTCGGTGAGGGAGGGCTGGGGGGCCATCTCCACTCCCTGGGGATCGAGTCTCACGGAACGCCCCACGGAAAGTCCCAGGGCAGGTCCCAGGGCAGGTCCAAGGGGTTCGGCTCCTGGCGGCTCTGGTCCTGAGGGGTCCGTGCGTAGTACGTCCAGGAGGCGGCGGAGTTCGCCCAGGGCCTGGCGGCTGGTCGTGCCGATGGCGGTGAGGGCCTGGGCGGCGCGTTCGGGGTTCTTGGCGGCCGCGTACGAACCGCCGTCCGCGAGGCTGGTGATGACCGAGAGGTTGTGGCCGATGATGTCGTGCATCTCGCGGGCTATGCGGGTGCGTTCTGCGGCGGTGGCGAGGCGGGCCTGCTGGTCGCGTTCCACCTCCAGCTGGGCGGCGCGTTCGACGAGGGAGGCGAGGTACTCCTGGCGGGTGCGGTAGGAGATGCCGACGATCGCCACCATGGCGAGGCGGGTCGCCTGCGGAATGATGGTCTGGTCGGGGCTGGGGTCGGCGCCCTGTTCGGTCGCGTTGCGGAGGCCGTCCACGATGATCGGGATCAGCGTGAGGGCGTAGGACGCGAGCAGGGTGCGCAGTCCGGTGTGCAGCGCGATGTTGAACGTGACGACGAGCAGGGTCAGGCTGGCCTGGAGGTCCGTGCCGGTCCAGGCGTTGACGACGGCGAGCGGGAGCATCGGCAGCAGGATCGCGACGGGGTGGCTGCGGCGCCACAGGAGCGGGACGGTGAAGCCCAGCGACAGGGTGACGAGCAGCCAGGTGGGTGCCTGCGGGTTCTGGGTGATGTACCGCCAGCCGTCGCCCAGGACGTCGTTGAAGGCGGCGGTCATGAAGAAGCCCGTGACCAGGACGTCCCACACCAGCGGGTGGCGTCGGTCGAAGGCGCGCAGCCGGTGGCTGAGGCGGTGGATCTGGCGGGTGACGGGCTGTTGGCGGGCGCCGTCCGGTGACCAGCCCCGCCAGGACTGGTCGCGCCAGGCCTGGTCCCGGCGGGCGCGGTCGCGGCGGCTCCGGTCGCGGGCTCTGCGCAGCCAGTTCCGGTGCCAGTTCCGGGGCCGGTCCCGTGTCTCGGTCACTCTTCCATCCTCGTACGGGAGCAGGTGGTACGGGAGTTGGTCATACGTCCCGTCGTTGGAGAAGCAGGGCCGCGGCGCCCAGGATCGCCGCCGTCCACAGGGTGAGGGCGAGGAGGGCGGGGCCCGTCGCCGCGTAGTCGGAGGAGTCGTGGAGGGTCATCAGGCCCTCGGCCGCCCTGCCGGGGAAGTACTTGGAGGCGCTGTCCATGACGTCGTACGGGAACATCCTGAGGACCTCCGGGAGGACGGTGACGCCTCCGATGAAGGCGGTGATGCCGCCGGGGACCGAGCGGAGGAGGGCGCCCAGACCGAGGCCGATGAGGGTCAGGGAGGTCAGGCCCGCCGCGCTGCCGAGGAGGGTGCCGAAGACTCCTGGATCGGTCAGGGACAGCTTCTTGTCCGTGCCGTCGAGGAACAACTGGCCTGCCGAGAAGGTGACGAGGAATGTGGCGAGCGTGGCGGTGAAGGTGACCGCGGCGACCACGCCTGCCTTGGACCAGAGGACCGGGAGGCGGCGCGGTACGGCCACCATCGTGGAGCGGACCATCCCCGTGCCGTACTCGCCCGCGATGAACAGGACGGCTACGACGGCCAGGATGATCTGCGAGAACTGCGTGCCGAAGAGCAGGAACTGGACGGGGTCGACGCCGGAGACCTCGCCGCCGTCCTGTTCGTACGAGGCGCTGATCGCGATGCCGATGCCGATGGTGACGACGGTCGCGGCGGTCAGCATGATCCAGGTGGAGCGGACCGTCCACAGCTTGTGCCATTCGGAGCGCAGGATGCGGGCCGGGGTGAGGGCGAGGGTGGTCATGCCGGCTCCAGGTGGGCTGCGTATTCGAGGGAGTCGCGGGTCAGGTCCATGAAGGCCGCCTCCAACGAGGCTGCGTGCGGGGTGAGTTCGTAGAGCGGGATGTTGTGGGCGGCGGCCGTGCGGCCGATGTGTTCGGCGTCCGTGCCGCGGACTTCGAGGGTGCCCGGGGTGGTGCTCGTGACGTCCACGTCCGGGGCCGTGAGGAGTTGGGTGAGCAGGCCCGCTTCCGGGGTGACGACCTTGACCGTGCCCGCGCCCGATTCGCGTACGAACGTGTCGACCGTCGTGTCGGCCAGCAGGCGGCCCCTGCCGATGATGATCAGGTGCTCGGCGGTCAGGGCCATCTCGCTCATGAGGTGGGAGGAGACGAAGACCGTACGGCCTTCCGCGGCCAGGGACTTGAGGAGGTTGCGGATCCACAGGACGCCCTCGGGGTCGAGGCCGTTGACCGGTTCGTCGAGGATCACGGTGGCCGGGTCGCCGAGCAACGCGGCCGCGATGCCGAGGCGTTGGCCCATGCCGAGGGAGAAGCCCTTGACCCGTTGTCCGGCCACGTCGGTCAGGCCGGTGAGGTCCAGGACGTGGTCGACGCGGCTCCTGGGGATGCCGTGGGTGAGGGCGAGCGCGACCAGGTTGTGGTGGGCCGTGCGGCCCGGGTGGACCGAGCGGGCCTCCAGGAGCGCGCCGACCTCGTGGAGGGGCGCGTGGTGGTCGGCGTACGCGCGGTCGCCGACGGTCGCGGTGCCGTGTGTCGGGGCGTCCAGGCCGAGGATCATCCGCATGGTCGTGGACTTTCCGGCGCCGTTGGGGCCGAGGAAGCCGGTGACCGTGCCCGGGCGGACGGTGAAGGTGAGGTCGGACACGACTGTCTTGTCGCCGTAGCGTTTGGTCAGTTCGGAGGCCGTAATCATGTCTTCGATGGTCGGCCGGGCGAGGGCCGGGGGCGTCGGACGACGGCCGGATATGAGGTGAAGGGTGTAGTACCCCGGTATTACGGTGACCCTCATGAACCCCGATGTTCGTTCCGATGACCGTCCTGATGCCTCGGCGGACCATGTGGTGCGTTCGATACGTGCCGACGAGTGGCCCGCGGCGAAGGAGCTGCGGCTGGCCGCGCTCCGGGATCCGGTGGCACACCTCGCCTTTCTGGAGACGTACGAGGCTGCCGTGGGCCGGCCCGACAGCTTCTGGCGGGAGCGGGCGGCGGGGGCCGCCGAGGGGGTGCGTGAGCGGCAGCAGGTGGTGGCCGTGGCGCCCGACGGGCGGTGGGTCGGGTCGGTGATCGTGCTCGTCGAGGAGGCGGGGGCTCGGGGCGCGCTCGGGGACGTGAGCGACGTACGCCAGGGGCATCTCGTGGCCGTCTATGTGCGGCCGGAGGTGCGGGGGCGGGGGCTCACCGAGCGGCTCTTCGCGTACGCCCTGGAGTGGGCGTGGGAGGTCGCCGGGGTGGAGCGGGTGCGGTTGTTCGTGGACGAGCGGAACGGGCGGGCCGAGGCCTTCTACCGGAGGTTCGGGTTCGTCCCCACGGGGGAGAGCGTTCCGGTGCCGGGGGATCCGGGCGCGCGGGAGCTGGAGTTCGTGTTCAAGCGCCCCTAGGCGGCGGGGAGTTACACCGGGAGTTCGTGGTGGGGCCAGCGGGAGCGGGCCTGTTCGCGGGAGCGGAGGAGGGCCAGGACGGGGAGGCCTCGGTTCGGGCCTGTGCCTGCGCCTGCGCCTGCGCCTGCGCCTGCGCCTGCGCCCGTGCCGGTGTTCGTGCTCGCGGCGGCCAGCAGGTCCGGGAGTTGGGGGAGCGGGGCCACCGCTGCCACGTCGTCCAGGACGAGGGTGAGTGGTGGGTCGAGGCGACCGGAGGATGACCGTTCGGCCATGCGCCGGCCGCGCTCGACCACGCTTGAGGCGAGGGCCGTCAGCAGGGGCATCGCACCGGGATTTGCCCTGGGGTCCTCGATGGGTTCACCGACCACATAGAGCGTGCCCCCTTCGTCGGCGAAAGAATCCAGGGTGAGGGTGTCGGTTCGGTTGGGTGTGCAGGCTTCGCGGACATTCACCGTGAACAGGGCGGAGAGGGCCCGGGCCGTCAACTCCTGCGCGATGTCCCGGCGTTCGGGGTGCGAGGTGAGGGTGGCTTCGAGTTCGCCCGCGGAGCCGGCGGCGGCCTTGGGGTTCGTACGGAGGATGCGTACGGCTTCCTGGACCTGGGTGCCCTGGGCCCAGCGGTGGACGTGGCGGATGGTGCGGCCGTCCACGGCGGCGGCGTGGAGGTAGCTGCGCAGGAGTGTCTCGGCCGTGTCGGCGACCGTCTGGTCGATCTTCGCGGTGGGGCGGACCGGGGCGAGGAGCGCTGCCGCGCGGGCCTTCGCGGTGTCCTTGTTCTCGCAGCCGGCGGAGGGGGACCAGTGGAGGCGGGCCGGGGTGTCGCAGAGGTGGGAGGGGTCGTAGAGGAGGACCGGGCCCAGTTTCGCGCGGGCGTCCTTCGTGTCCGACCAGAGGGTGGGGTTGGAGGTGATGACGAGGGCCGGGCCGTCGGCGTCCCGGATTGCCTGGACGGCGAGGGGATGGCGGGTCTCGGGCGGGCCGAGGACGAGGGGGCCCCGCGGCGTGGGTACCCCCACCGTCCCCGCGCCTTCGGCGCGGATGCTTTCCCACCCACCCACCCGATTACCGTCGGCCACCGAAGGAACCGACTCCAGCGGCGGCTCCGCCGCATGGACAGGCTCGGCCGCCGACACCCGCTCCACAGCAGGTCGCGGAGCGACCTCACGAGGCACACTCTCAGGCTGTGGCTGTGGCTGCGGCTCTGCCTTCGGCTCCGGCTCCGGAGTGGGCTCCGGCATGGCGGACGCGGTGGCTGCCAGCGCCCTGCGCCTCGCCCTCCCCGCCCTCCATCTCGCCGCCGTTCCCATGACGAACACCGTCAGGACCAGCAGGACCATCAGCTGGCCGATGAACAGGCCCCAGAAGAGGCCGTACCCGGAGAGTTGGGTCTCCGGGGTTTCCGGCCAGGCGGCCGCGATGTCGTGGGGGGCCTCGACGAGTTGGCGCATGGCCAGGGGCGTACGGCGGAAGGTGACCTCGGCGGGCCAGGAGCCGTGGGAGAAGAGGCCGGCCAGGCCGGTCGCCGTCCACACCATGACGGTCATGCCGAGGACGAAGGCCAGGATGCCGACCAGCAGTCCGTCGGGGATGCCGCCTTCGCCGCCGCGGTGGCGGTCTCGATCGTCCGGTCTCATCTCGGGCCGCTCCTCTACGCCACCGTGGACTCGGACGAGTCGTCGAGATCGCTCAGGTGTTGCTCCATGAACGCCGCCGCGCGTTCCTCGGCCTCAAGTTCGGCGGCCCGCAGGGCGTCGTCCGCCAGGTGGTCGGCCGACGACTCCGTCATGGCGCGGTCGGTGAAGACGAGGGGGCGTTCGGTCTCGGTGATCAGGTGTTTGACGACCTGGACGTTGCCGTTGACGTCCCAGACGGCGATGCCGGGGGTGAGGGTGGGGATGATTTCCACGGCCCACCTGGGCAGGCCGAGGACCCGTCCCGTCGACCTCGCCTCGTCCGCCTTCTGGGCGTAGATCGTCCTGGTGGACGCCATCTTGAGGATCGCGGCGGCTTCCTTCGCCGCGGCCCCGTCGACCACGTCCGAGAGGTGGTGGACCACCGCCACGAATGAGAGGCCCAGGCGTCGGCCGAACTTCAGCAGGCGCTGGAACAGCTGGGCCACGAACGGGCTGTTGATGATGTGCCAGGCCTCCTCGACGAGGAAGATGCGCTTCTTCCGGTCGGGGCGGATCCAGGTGTGCTCCAGCCACACGCCGACGATCGCCATGAGGATCGGCATGGCGATGGAGTTGCGGTCGATGTGGGACAGGTCGAAGACGATGAGCGGCGCGTCCAGGTCGATGCCGACGGTCGTCGGGCCGTCGAACATGCCGCGCAGGTCACCGTCGACGAGGCGGTCGATGACGAGGGCGACGTCCAGGCCCCAGGCCCGTACGTCGTCTATGGCGACGTTCATCGCCTCCGCCGACTCCGGTTCGGGGTGGCGCAGTTGCTCGACGATGTCCGTCAGTACGGGCTGGCGCTCGACGATCGTCTCGTTGACGTAGGCGTGCGCGACCTTGAGGGCGAAGCCCGAGCGCTCGTCCAGGCCGTGGCCCATCGCGACCTCGATGATCGTCCGGAGCAGGGCGAGCTGTCCGGTGGTGGTGATCGCGGGGTCGAGCGGGTTGAGCCGGATTCCCATGTCCAGGGCGGCGGTCGGGTCGAGCCGGATGGGGGTTATACCCAGCTGCCGGGCGATGAGGTTCCACTCGCCGTCCCCGTCCTCGCCCTGTGCGTCGAGCACGACGACCTGCCGGTCCTTGAACCTCAACTGCCGCAGGACGTACGTCTTCTCCAGGGCCGACTTGCCGTTGCCGGACTCGCCGAGGACCAGCCAGTGCGGGGCCGGGAGCTGCTGTCCGTACAGCTGGAAGGGGTCGTAGATGTAGCCCTTCCCGGAGTAGACCTCGCGGCCGATGATGACGCCGGAGTCGCCGAGGCCGGGGGCCGCGGTCGGCAGGTAGACGGCCTGGGCCTGGCCGGTGGAGGTGCGCACCGGCGGGCGGGTCGTCTCGACCTTGCCGAAGAGGAAGGACGTGAAGGCCTCGGTGAGGACGGACAGCGGATCCCGCATCAGTACTCAGCCCTACCTTCGGATGCCGGTGGCGAACGGGAGTGTGTTCACGAAGGCGCGGTGGTGCTCGCGGTCGCACCACTCCAGCTTCAGGTACGACTTGCCGGCCGAGGCCCTTATGGTCCGCTTGTCGCGGGCGAGTGCCTCGGGGTTGCGGGAGGAGACGGTGATGTAGCCGACGATGTTGACGCCGGCGGCGCCGCTCGCGAGGTCCTCGCCGCGCTGGTCCATGCGGTTGTGCGAGGCGACGTCGCGGGGGTCGACGGTCCGGTTCATCTTGGCCTGGCGGCTGGCCTCGGCGTCGTCGTTGGTCTTCTCGGTGAGCATGCGCTCGATGGCGACCTCGGTGGGTTCGAGGTCCATCGTGACGGCGACCGTGCGGATGACGTCGGGGGTGTGGACGAGCAGCGGGGCGAGGAAGTTGACGCCCACCGGGGTCATCGGCCATTCCTTCACCCAGGCCGTGGAGTGGCACCAGGGGGCGCGGGTGGAGGACTCGCGGGTCTTGGCCTGGAGGTAGGTGGGCTCCATGGCGTCCAGCTCGGCCGGCCAGGCGTTGCGCTTGGTCATGGCCTGGATGTGGTCGATGGGGTGGTCCGGGTCGTACATCGAATGTACGAGGGAGGAGAGCCGGCCCTGTCCGAGCGGCTGGCGCACCCGGATGTCGGCCTCCTGGAGGCGGGAGCAGATGTCGGTGAGCTCGCGGGCCATGACGACGGCGAGTCCGGAGTCGCGGTCGAGCTTCTTGCCGCCCTGCGGGCGCGCGGCGCGGGCCATCGCATGGCCCTCGGCGGCGAGTTCGCGGGAGTAGTGCATGCAGGCGACGAGGTAGGCGCGGTGCTGTTCGCTGCTCGTCGACACCATGGACTGGAGCTGGTCGTAGGACTGCTGCAGCCAGCCGGGGGCCTTCTCGTCGCCGCGTACGACGACGTCCTTGGCGTGGGCGTCCGGGTCGGCGGGGAGCGTACGGGCGAGCATCTGGAGGCGGGTGACGAAGCCGTCGCCGTTCGCGACGTGCTTGAGGAGGGTGCCGAACCGGTCGACGAGGGTTTCCTGGTCCTCGCTGTCGCGCAGGCCGACGCCGGGGCCCTCGATCTCGATCGCCGCAGTGACGGTTTTCCGGTCGGCGTGCAGGAGGACGGCGATCTCGTCCGGGCCGAAGGGCGCGGCGAGCCAGGTGATCCGTCCGATGCCGGGCGGGGGGCCGACCTCGATCTCGCGGCCGTCGATGCGTGTGCCGGACTCCATGACCTTGCTGCGGTAGGCGGTGCCCTGGCGCAGGCTGCGCTTGTAACTGCGGTTGATCTCGAACCACTTGTAAAAGGTCCGCCGCTTGTACGGCACGTAGACCGCGGCGAGTGCCAGCATCGGGAAGCCCACGAGGGACACGATGCGCAGGGAGAGCACGGGGACGATCAGACCGGACATCATGCCGAGGAACGCGCCCACGATGATCAGCGCGATCTCGCCGGACTCGCGGTTCCTGCCGACGATCGCGTTCGGCCGGGCGCGGCCGATCAGATATGTCCGGCGGGGCGTGACCGGATGGGACACATGGGCCTCGGTCGTCAACGCCCTTCACCTCCCGTGCGGTTGTTGCTGCTGTTGCGTGTGTTTCCGGCGTGGGGGGTGTTCACCGGGCTGCTGCGTGGTGGGGGTGCGGCGGAGGGGACAGATCCGCCGCCTCCCCCGCCCGAGGAGCCGCGGGAGCTGTGTGCGGCGACGCCGCCGGAGGCGGGGTTGGAGGGACGGGCACCGCCGCCTCCGCCTCCGCCGCCGTTGTTGTCGGCCCGGGCGCTGTGGGTCTTGATGCCCTGGGCGACGAGGGTGGCGGGCGAGCTGATGACGGCCGCGGCCTTGCCTTCGGCGCCCTGCATGATGCGGTTGTTGCGGGAGCCGGCGATCTCGTCTCCGAAGCCCGGTACGAAGCGGTAGATCATCGCGCTGGCGAAGATGGCGAGCAGGATGATGGCGAGGCCGGAGACGACGGCGGAGAACGCGTCGGGCCCGTCCTCGGCGGACAGGGCTCCGGCCAGGCCCAGCACGATCACGATCACCGGTTTCACCAGGATGACGGCGATCATGATGCCCGCCCAGCGGCGGACGTGGCCCCAGAGGTTCTTGTCGACCAGGCCGGCGTAGACGACGGTGCCGAGGAGCGCGCCCACGTAGAGGAGGGCGGCGCGGATCACCAGCTCCAGCCACAGGACGCCCGCGGCGAGGATCGACACGAGGGACACCACGATCAGCATGATCGGGCCGCCGCCGATGTCGGTGCCCTTGTTCAGGGCGCCGGAGAAGTTGCCGAAGAACGTGTCCGTCTGGTTGCCGGTCGTCTTGGCGAGGACCTCGGCGATGCCGTCGGTCGCCGACACGACGGTGTAGAGGATCAGCGGGGTGAAGGCCGATGCCAGCACCGTCAGCCAGAGGAATCCGATCGCCTCGCCGATGGCCGTGCTGAGGGGGACACCTCGCACGGCCCGCTTGGCCACCGCGAGCAGCCACAGCAGGAGGGTGAGGATCGTCGACGCGGCGAAGACGACCGCGTACTGCTGCAGGAACGTGGTGTTCGTGAAGTCGACGGTCGCGGTGTTCTGGACCGCGTCACTCAGCTTGTCGATGGTCCAGGAGGCGGCTTTGGCGCAGCCCTTGGCGAGGGAGGCTAGGGGGTCGAGAGCCGTGGCAGGGTCGTCGAGGGAGGGGCCGTTGCGGCTGGAGCCGCCGTCTCGTTCGCAGTAGTCCTTGGCGGGTCCGACGATCAGGTCGCAGTTGTCGTCGGACGGCGAAGGAGTCGGCGTCGGTGCGGCGGCAGCCCGTGTGGCGAGCAGCACGAGCGTGGTCTGTACGGCTGCGACGGCGGCGGTGACCTTTAGTACGCGGCGCGGGCTACCGGGCATACGTGAAGCCTCCGAACTCTTCGACGGCCTTCGAGATCTCGTCGGACGGCGAGACCGTGTTGTCGCCGTTCACCGGCGCCGGTCCATCCTTCTGGGAGAAGCTGTCGACCTTCCAGTCGCCGTCGGCCCACCGCAGTTGGAGCGTCATGGTGAACCAGTCGTTGCTGACCGGGTTCTTCGAGTCGTCCCCGGCGGTGCCGAACACGCCCGTGCACCAGACCTCGACGGTCGCGGCGTCGGCCGAGTGGTCGGTGACCTTGGTGCCGACCGGCATGGTGCGTGAGACGTAGGTCTGTCCCGAGGCCGCGTTGCCGTTCTCGTCCAGGCCGACGTTGCTCAGGAACTCCTTGGAGTACGCCTTGTCCAGCTTGGCCTGGAGCGCGGCCACCTTGTCGGCGACGAACACCTGCTGGACGATCTCGCTGCGCCGGGCGGGCTTGAGGATGTCGGCCGAAACCAGCACCACCGAGTAGTTCGCGGCCGCGGACTCCGCTCCCTGCTGGTTGTGGGGGAACCCCGACGGGATGCCGCCCGCCTTCGTCTGCACCGGTTGATCCCCGGAGGGAGCCGTCGGCGCCGACTTCGTCTTGTCGCCGCCCGACTCGTCCGAGCCGGAGTCACCGCCGCCACGGTTCGCGAAGGCGATGGCGGCAATCAGGAGCACCACCACTCCCACCACCGTGACGAGGCTGCGGGAGGAGGAACGGCCGCCGCGTCGTGCGCCGCCGTAGACGTCACCGGCGTTGTCGGGGAGACGTGTGCGGGTCTGGCCGGTCCCCCCGTATCCGCCGTCGTCGCCGCGCGCTCCGTGCTCGTCGCCGAGACTCATGCCGCGTACGCCCCCTCAACCTCTTGCTGAACCGCGTAATACGACGGTAGCCGCGCTGGCTTCAGCGCGGGCGCGGTGTGGTGACTCGACATCAGGGAAACGCAACCTCAGCCGGTGGGCACGACGGACGGGTGGGTAGTGGGAGACCGGGCGTGCCCGGCCGGGTCTGAGGACGCCGAGCCGGCGGCCGCCTAGACGGCCATGCCGTACACGATGGTGAAGACAGTGCCGAGGGAACCGATGATGAAGACTCCGGTGAGACCCGCGACGATGAGGCCCTTGCCTTGTTCGGCACTGAAGGTGTCGCGGAGGGCCGTCGCGCCGATGCGTTGCTTCGCCGCGCCCCAGATCGCGATGCCGAGGCACAGCAGGATGGCGACCGCCATCACGACCTCGATCATTACCCGCGCCTCGTTGCCCAGGCTGCCGAAGGGGCCCCAGTCCGGGGCAATCCCGCCGATGATGGTGTTGATGTCGCCCTTTTCGGCTGCGAAAAGCATGTAAGTCACCGCCCCTTGTGGGTTGTTCTGCACCCCCTGCCACTCTGCGCAGAGGTCAGGGCCATTGTCGCCGACAAAGACGCTGTCGCATGTCGACTTGGCGTCATTGATTGGCGGGTTTCGTACGGATCCCTTGTCACCGGCCCTCGCGGGGCCCTGACGGGGGCGGGGGTCGGTATACAAGGAGGCATATCGTCACTCTGTGTATCACGGCATGTCACGCCGGGCAATGAAGTGGAACCGGGAGTCGAACCGGAACCCGAGGTGTGGTTCCGTCGTTAGCCCCTCTTATCCGGCTCACTCCGGGCGGTGACCGACTCCGCCCGCCCATCGAGCCCGACCCCGTCCCATGTGCGCCGGTGCGTCGTGCCGATGTTCTCCGGGTCGTACGTCTCCTGGTGAGTAGACGCCGCCCGTTTTGCGCTGGGGGAAGGCTATCCCGGTTGCGGGCGTGGGGATGTGGCGGGGTGTCACCTGCGGTGCCCTGTTCCGGCGCTCTGCCCCGGTGCTCCATCTGCCCGCGCTTATATAAGCAAGCAGTGATACATTGATGCCGTGCACGCATTCGACGTACTCGGGGACCCCGTACGCCGCCGGATCCTTGAGCTGCTCGCCGACGGCGAGATGAGCTCCGGGGCCGTCTCGGAGGTCATCAGGGAGGAGTTCGGCATATCCCAGCCGGGCGTCTCGCAGCATCTGAAGGTGCTGCGGGAGAACGGCTTCGCCACGGTCCGGCCGGAGGGGACCCGGCGGCTCTACGCCGTCAACTCCGACCCGTTGCGCGACATCGACGCGTGGCTGGCCCGCTTCCGGCACTTCTGGACCCCCCACCTGGACGCCCTGGCCACCGAACTGGCCCGGGGCAAGCGCGAGCGCCGGCTCCGTGAGTCCGCCGACGGCACCGGCGGCGACGAACCCGTACAGCAGAGGAGCACCCCATGATCGACGTCACCCACCAGATCAACGCCGTACGGCGCCGTGTCGGCAGCCGTGTCATCGAGGCCGGCGAAGGACATGTGGTGACCCTGAGCC
The DNA here is from genome assembly GCF_042715345.1 of Streptomyces sp. NPDC058697. Lineage (NCBI taxonomy): Bacteria > Bacillati > Actinomycetota > Actinomycetes > Kitasatosporales > Streptomycetaceae > Streptomyces > Streptomyces sp. NPDC058697. Next base: position 10,228 of record NZ_JBHXSU010000060.1, on the reverse strand, counting down.
ACACCTACGACTCGACCGTCGAGGACCTCTGGGACGCCTGCACCAACCCCGAGCGCATCCCGCGCTGGTTCCTGCCCGTCACCGGTGACCTCCGCGTCGGCGGCAAGTACCAGCTGGAGGGCAACGCCAACGGCACCGTCGAGAGCTGCGACCCGCCGCGGGGCTTCACCGCGAGCTGGGAGTTCGACGGGGCCGTCACCTGGATCGAGCTGCGGCTGATTCCCGAGGCGGACGGCGGTACGCGCTTCGAGCTCGACCACATCGCCCCCGACGACGACGAGAAGTGGGCGCAGTTCGGCCCCGGAGCCGTCGGTGTCGGCTGGGACATGGCCCTCATCGGCCTCACCCTGCACCTGTCCACCGGCGAGGCCGTGAACCCCGAGGAGTTCATGGCCTGGGCCGGGGGCGAGGAAGGCCGGCGGTTCGTGACGCTGAGCAGCGAGGGCTGGTACGCGGCGAGTGTCTCCGACGGTGAGGCGGAGGGGGTCGCACGGGCGCGGGCCGACCGGACGACTGCGGCGTACACCGGGGCCGAGTCGGACTGACGTCGGTCCGGTCTAGGCTGACCCGTCCTCCACGCCGTCCACTCCCTCAACTCCCTCCACGAAGTGGTCGAACTCGCCTGCCTGTACGCCGAGTACGAAGGCGTCCCACTTCTTCTGGGTGGTCGTGACGACGGTCTCCGGGTCGCTGGTCTCCCGGATGTAGACGAGGTCGTTGTCGCCGAAGGCGAGCTCGATCCAGGGGCCGGGGCCGGTCGCCTCCGGCGGGGCTGCGCGTTCCCAGGTGAGGTTCGCGGGGATGTCAGACATGGGCCGGGTTCTCTTTGAGTACGTGGATGAGGGCGGCGAAGGCCTTGGGGGTGGCCCCGAGCGTGGAGGCCATGTGTATGCATGAGTCGCCCTCGGAGCAGTAGGACGACTTCTGCCAGGTGCGCGGAGTCACGGGAGTTCCTCAGAGGTCGTGGATCAGGTCGCGGGTCTTGTCGGGTGAGAACGCGACGCCGTTCAACTTCTCGAAGAGGTGCCGGTACCGGGCCGTGCGCGTAGAAGATGGACTGGCCCGATCCGGGGTAGGCCCCGACGTCGAAAGTAGTGGCGCGCAGGGTGATGTGCTCCCGCTCGCTCGCGTCGAGCAGCTGCTTGAGCTGCTGTCGGGACACCGATGGCCCGCCGATCTTCATCCGCAGAGCTGCCTCGTGAATGATCGCCTCGTACGGAGTGGGGTCGTCCCGGTAGAGCACGGCCTGGCGCTTGATGCGGAACGAGACGCGGTGCTCGATGTCCGGTGGGGAAAGCTCCGTGACCGCGTGCCGGAAGATTTCACGGGCGTGGTCGACGGTCTGGAGCAGGCCGGGCAGGATCTTGACCTGCGCCTGCGGCATGCCGAGGAGTTGGGCAGCCGCCGTTGAGGTGAGACCTGCCTGTTCGCGCAGCTTGCGCAGTTCAGCCCCGAGCCGGAGTTGACGTCCTGTCGGGTTGGTCCGCACGACGATGCTCCTCGATCTTCCGTGGAGACTTCCGATGGTCACCGTATCTACGTCCTGGGCCTACACCCCAGTCAGCAGCGCAGCGCGCGTTCGGGGGGCGGGGTCACCGATCTCGTGTCGTACAGCGTGAAAGCTTCGGTTGCGGCGGCTTCGGGGTGGGAAGCTCCTAGACTGACGTGGGCTGATTCCGGAGCTGGGGAGGGCGGTTGACGGTGCGTAAGGCGTGGATCGTGGTGACCGTCGCCGCGGGGGCGGGGCTCAGCTTCGTCATGGTGCTGGTCGTCGGGGTCTACATGGTCGCCGGCAACCTCGCCAACGGTGTCGGGCAGGGGGCCCGTGGCCTGGCCAAGGGGGCCGTACCGGCCGCGTACCAGGCGCTCGTGCAGAAGTGGGGCAATCTGTGCACCGCCATCAACCCCGCACTTCTCGCCGCGCAGCTCTATCAGGAGAGCGGGTTCAATCCCGACGCCAAGAGCCCGGCCGCCGCGCAGGGGATAGCGCAATTCATCCCGGGCACGTGGGCGACGCACGGAATCGACGGCGACGGTGACGGCGACCGCGACGTATGGGATCCGAATGACGCGATTCCATCGGCCGCGAAGTACGACTGCACACTTGCGAAGTACGTGAAGGACGCGCCCGGCGACCCGACGAAGAACATGCTCGCCGCGTACAACGCGGGGGCGTACGCCGTCATCAAGTACGGGGGCGTACCGCCGTACAAGGAAACGCAGAACTACGTGAAGACGATCACGACGCTGGAGGAGAGCTTCGCCGCTCCGGTCACCCGTGTCGACCCCTCCAAGCAAGCCGCCGGGGCCATTTACTACGCGCAGAAGAAACTGGGCACGCTGTATCTCTGGGGTGGGAACGGTACCGCTGACCAGGGCGGACGTTTTGACTGTTCGGGGCTGACCAAGGCCGCGTACGAGAGTGTGGGGATCACGCTGCCGCGGGTCGCCAACGACCAGTACAACGCCGGGCCGCACCCGAACCGGGACGAGCTGCTGCCCGGGGATCTGGTGTTCTTCTCGGACGACCTCACCAACTCCCGGGCCATCCGGCACGTGGGGATCTACGTGGGCGGCGGGTACATGATCAACGCGCCCCGGGCGGGTGCCGTGATCCGGTTTGACCCGATCGACACCCCCGACTACTTCGGGGCGACGCGGGTCACCGAAGATGGCGCGAAAGCGTTGCCCACCTCTGTGTGAAACCCTCCCCTGAGCTGCGGCGATGTATCTCTCTTCGATAACGTCTGAGTGATCATTCGGTGGAGGGTGGAACGTATGGAAGGGGAGTGTGCGTTCCTGTTCTCGTAGCCGACGACGGGGGTTGATGGCGCGGCGTACCCGGTGGGTGCGTCGGGAAGAAGATGACGAAGGGGCCGTTGCACCATGGCTGGACTCGCCGAATCCGGTTCGAACCCTGACGTTGACTTGCTCTACGACATCAATGGTCTCGCCAAAGACGCGCCGCAGTGGTTCGACCGCGTCATGGAGTTCGTCGGCGAGTGGGGGCTCCTGGTCGCCATGGTGATGCTCGTCCTCTGGTGCTGGCTCACCGTGCGGAAGCGGGGCGGGGAGGACGCCGCCTCGTCCGTCGCCGCGCTGATCTGGGCGCCGCTCGCCGCCGGCATCGCCGTACTCGTGAATGTGCCGATACGGGGATTTGTGGAGCGGCCTCGGCCTTTTGTCGACCATGACGGGCTGGATGTTCTTATCGGCGGCAAGAGCGACTTTTCGTTCGTGAGCGATCACGCGACTCTCATGATGGCGATGGGGGTCGGGCTGTTCGTCGCGAATCGGAAGTTCGGGATCGTGGGGATAGTGCTGGGTCTGTTCGGCGGGTTCTGCCGGGTTTATATGGGCGTGCACTATCCGACGGATGTGATCGGTGGATTTGCGCTCGGGACGGCTGTGGTTCTGCTGCTTTCGCCGCTTGCGATGGCTTTGTTGACGCCGGTTGTGGGTGCGGTGGAGAGGTCTCCTCGGGTGGGGTGGTTGGTTCGCGCCGGTGGCTCCGCCGGGGAGCGGGGGAAAGTGATTCCTGGGGCTCGTAGTGAGGTTGAGGCGGAGGAGCGGGACCTTGCGGCGTAGGTAGGGGGCCTGTTGTTCGTTGCCGGGTGCGCGCCCGGTGGGGGCTTGTCGCGCAGTTCCCCGCGCCCCTAAAAGCCAAGGCTGGGTCGTTCCCCGTTCCTCGCGCCCCTGAAGGCAAAAAGACTGCGCAGTTCCCCGCGCCCCTAAAACGCCCCGTGCCCCTGAAGGGGCGCCCCCAGCCAGCCCGTGCCCTACAGCGACTGTGGGAACTTGAAGAAGGTTTCTGGGTCGTACTTTCGCTTCAGGGTCTTCAGGCGGGGGGCCGCCTCGCCGTAGTACGCCTGGCGCCAGTTCGGCAGGGTTGGGTCTGTGTAGTTCTGGTAGGCCGCGCCTGAGGCGTGGGGCTTCATGGCTGTGTGGGCCTGGGTCAGCCAGGTGGTGGATGTGGTGGCGGAGGTTCCGGGGCGCCAGGCCGCGATGTACTGGGCCAGCATGCGGGAGCGGCGGTGGACGAAGGCCGTTGCCGTGGGGTCGATTCTGTTGATCGCGCCGCCGAGGGCGGTCAGGGCGATGCTGCCCGTGCCGCCGCGGACCCCCGATATCTGGGCGAGCAGGGTCTGGATGCCCGCCGCCGAGATGGAGCGGTCGAAGAAGTCCGAGCGGCCCGCGTATGTCTCGCGGCCGAGTGCGCCCTGGGGGGAGCGGCCGGGCGTCGCGCCCGGGAGGTGGCACTGGGCGTCGTCCGGGAAGGCCGAGCAGCCCGCGTACACCTCCATCGACTCCTCGTAGGAGCGGCGCTTGAGGGAGACGCTGCGGGCGGAGGCGCCGATGCGGTCGGCGAGGCGGTCCACCGCGTTCTGGAGTTCGCCGTAGGTGCCCAGGGAGAAGGCGGAGACCGAGACCGTGGGGGTGCCTCCGGCCGCGTTCTCGAAATGGCACGAGGACCAGATCTCGTCGGGCTGGTCGGGGCCCCACTCCTGCCAGGCACCGAGAACGGCGGCGGCCCTGGACCACGGCCAGGACATGAACGCCGCGACGCCCTGCGGGGCCGGGTGGGTCCTGAAGCGGAGCTCGGTGACGACGCCGAAGTTGCCGTTGCCCGCGCCGCGCAGGGCCCAGAAGAGGTCCTCGTTCTCGGTCGCGCTCGCGGTGAGCTGCTTTCCGGCGGCCGTGATCAGGGTTGCCTGGGTGAGGCTGTCGCACGTCAGGCCGTAGGCGCGGGACACGACGCCGTGGCCGCCGCCCAGTGTCAGGCCCGAGACGCCCACCGTCGGGCAGGAACCCGCCGGGATCGTGACGCCCTTCGCGGCCAGCGTGCGGTAGACGTCGATCAGCTTGGCGCCCGCGCCGATCACGGCCTCGTTGCCGGAGGCCCGGACCTTGGAGAGCTTCGAGATGTCGAGGATGAGCCGGCCGTCGCCCGAGGACCAGCCCGCGTACGAGTGGCCGCCGTTGCGGATCGAGACGGGGACGGAGCGGGACCGGGCGTACGCGAGTGTCGTACGGATGTCCTCGGCGTGGGCGACGTACGCGACGGCCGTCGGCCTGAGCGAGTCGAAGCGGGTGTTGTACAGCTGACGGGCCGCCGCCCAGTTCGCCTCGCCCGGGCGGACCAGGGGGCCGTCCAGATCCCGCGCCAGGGCCTTGAGGCCGGCCGCGGCGCTCGTCGACTCCAACGGTGTGCCGGACGTACGGGCCCCCTCACCCGACCGCGGCCCGGCACCCCCGCCGGTGCCACCGGTGCCGCTCGTGCACGCGGCCGAAACCGCTGTCGCCGCGAGCGCGGCGCCGCCGCCTATGAACGTACGCCGTTGCATGCGCGCCTCCCGTTGTTCCCGTGGAACGAGACGGGTCCACGGTCCGGCGGGTTCCACGGGCGGGTCCCGGGAATCGCGTACGCGGCTGCCCGGGACCGCCGGTTTCCGGCCAGCGGAAGGCCGGTGCGCGCGGGGCTGGCGGAGGGGTGAGAAGAGGGGAGGGAAGGGTGAGAAGCGGCCGGAAGAGGGGAGTGATGCTTCCGAAGGAGGTGGTTCCGGTAGTCGGGACCCTCACGTGTTCTCCCCGTAAGCATTCCGTGACCTCACCGCACTGACGGCAGGGGTTCACCCTCCGTTCACCCACGGCCATCGGCCGCTTCACCTGATCTGCCTAATTTCGGCCTTACCCGGTGCGTCGTGCGAGCAGAAGCCCGCTCACGTACCAATCGATATCAGTTGTCACAAAGCAGTACGACGGCAGTCTCGTGCGGACGAGAGGCTGCACCACGACCTCGCACGCCGCCAGTAGACGGCGGCTCCTGGAAGGAACTCCCGAAAGTGAAGCTTCAGCGCAAGAACCGGCTTCGCGCCCTTTCGCTCGGTGCTGTCGCCGTCTCCGGCGCCCTGGCGCTGACGGCGTGCGGCTCCGACGACACCGGCGGCAGCGGCAGCGGCGACTCGAGTGCGCCCGCGGCCAACAGCGCCATCAAGTGTGACGACGCCAAGGGCGAACTGCTCGCGGCCGGCTCCTCCGCGCAGAAGAACGCGGTCGACGCCTGGGTCAAGCAGTACACGGCCTCCTGCAAGGACGTTCGGATCAACTACAACCCGAACGGCTCCGGCGCCGGTATCACCAACTTCCTCCAGGGCCAGACCGCCTTCGCCGGTTCGGACTCCCCGCTGGACGCCGAGGAGATCACCAAGTCCGCCGAGGTCTGCAAGGACAGCCAGGCCATCGACCTGCCGATGGTCGGCGGCCCGATCGCCGTGTCGTACAACCTCCCGGGTGTGGACGGCCTCGTCCTGGACGCCTCGACCCTGGCCAAGATCTTCGACGACAAGATCAAGACCTGGGACGACGCCGCGATCAAGAAGCTGAACCCCGACGCGGACCTGCCCAAGACCAAGATCCTGACGTTCCACCGCTCGGACGACTCCGGCACCACGGACAACTTCACCAAGTACCTCAAGGCCGCGGCCGCCGCGGACTGGAAGTACGAGGGCGGCAAGGCGTGGCAGGCCAAGGGCGGCCAGTCCGCCACGGGTTCCTCCGGTCTCGCCCAGCAGGTGACCCAGACCGCCGGCGCGATCTCCTACATGGAGCTCTCGTACGCCAAGGACGCCCAGACGGTCCACGTCAAGACCGATGCGGCCACGCCCGTCGAGGCCACCGTCGACAACGCCACCAAGGCGATCGCCGAGGCCAAGGTCGTCGGCGAGGGCAAGGACCTCGCCCTTGAGCTGAACTACGAGCCCACCGCCGAGGGCGCGTACCCGATCACCCTCGTGACGTACGAGATCGCGTGCGAGAAGGGCAACAAGGCGGAGACCCTCGCCGCCACCAAGTCCTTCCTCACCTACCTCGCCAGCGAGGAGGGGCAGGCCATCCTCAAGGACGCCAGCTACGCCCCGATGCCCGAAGAGATCATCACGAAGGTCCGCACGACCGTCGCCGGCCTGAGCTGACCCAAGTGTGCGGCCCGCACCGGTAGCAACCGGAGCGGGCCGCGCCGTCCGGTGCACCGCCGCCTGGAGCCCGCACCCCGAGGTTCCGCAGACCGGAGAACTCCATGGACATATCTACTCAAGACGCACCAGTCCCTCCCCCCACCACACCGACCCCGGAGCAGAAGCGCGCCGCACGCGGTGCCACCCGCCCCGGAGACCGGATCTTCCTCGGTCTCTCGCGAGGCTCGGGCATCCTGCTCCTGGTGATCATGGCCGCGATCGCGGTCTTCCTCACCTATCGCGCGGCTCTCGCCATCTCCGAGGACGAGGCCAACTTCCTCACGGCCTTCGAGTGGGAGGCCAACGCCGACCCGCCGAAGTTCGGTATCGCGGTCCTCGCCTACGGCACGGTCATCTCCTCGATCATCGCCATGGTGATCGCGGTCCCGATCTCCGTGGGCATCGCGCTGTTCATCACGCACTACGCCCCGCGCAGGCTCGGCGGCCCGATCAGCTATGTGATCGACCTGCTGGCCGCCGTCCCGTCCATCGTGTACGGCCTCTGGGGCGCCCTCGTCCTCGTACCGCACATGAACGGTCTGTTCGGCTGGCTCGACTCGTACTTCGGCTGGACGGGCATCTTCGACTGGCAGGGCGGCCCGGCGCGCTCCCTGTTCACCGTCGGCATCCTGCTCGCGATCATGATCCTGCCGATCGTGACCAACGTGAGCCGTGAGGTCTTCCGCCAGGCGCCGCAGATGCACCAGGAAGCCGCGCTCGCCCTCGGCGCCACGCGCTGGGAGGTCATCCGGATGTCGGTGCTGCCCTTCGGCCGCTCCGGTGTCATCTCCGCCTCGATGCTGGGCCTCGGCCGCGCTCTCGGCGAGACGATGGCCGTCGCCACGGTGCTCTCGCCGAGCTTCCTCATCGAGACCAGCCTGCTCGACCCGGGCGGCGGCACCTTCGCCCAGAACATCGCCAGCAAGTTCGGTGAGGCCACCGAGACGGGCCGCAACGCCCTGATCGCCTCCGGTCTGGTCCTCTTCGTCATCACCCTGCTGGTCAACGGCGCGGCCCGTGCGATCATCGCCCGCCGCAAGGAGTACTCGGGGGCCAACGCATGAGCAACGTCGTCATGGACAAGCGCCCCGAGCGCCCCAGCAGCAACCTGCAGGGCGCACGGCTTCCCAAGTGGACCCCCTGGGCGGTCGCCGTGGGCTCCGTGGGTCTGGGCCTCGGCATCAGCGCGGCCGCCGGGCTGGAGAGCAGCATCCAGTGGGCGCTGATCGCCGCAGTGCTGTTCGTCCTGGTCAGCTACGGTCTCGGCGTCAAGGTCGAGGGCAGCAGGCAGGCCAAGGACCGGTTCGCCACCAGCCTCGTCTGGGTCGCGTTCCTCCTCGCCGTCATCCCGCTGGCCTCCGTCGTCTGGGAGACCATCAGCCGCGGTGTGAAGGTGCTCGACTTCTACTTCCTGAGCCACTCGATGGGTGTGGTCGCCGACTCCGAGGTCGGCGGTGGTATCAACCACGCCATCATCGGAACCCTGGAGCAGGTCGGTCTCGCCACGGTGATGGCCGTGCCGATCGGTGTGCTCACGGCGGTCTACCTCGTCGAGTACGGGCGCGGAAAGCTCGCCCAGACGGTCACCTTCTTCGTCGACGTCATGACGGGTATCCCGTCGATCGTCGCGGGTCTGTTCGTGCTGGCCATCATGCTCTCGCTGGCACTGGAGCCCTTCGGGTTCGCCGGTTCGCTGGCTCTCGCCATCCTGATGATGCCGGTGGTGGTCCGCTCCACGGAGGAGATGCTCAAGCTCGTACCGAACGAGCTGCGCGAGGCCTCGCTGGCCCTGGGCATCCCGAAGTGGCGCACCATCATCAAGGTGGTTCTGCCGACGTCCATCGGTGGTATCACCACCGGTGTGATGCTCGCGGTCGCGCGCATCGCCGGTGAGACCGCGCCCGTACTGCTTCTGGTGTGGGGCAGCGCCTTCATCAACAACAACCCGTTCGAAGGCGCTCAGGCGTCGCTGCCGCTCTACATCTACCAGCAGTACGCTCAGAGCGCCGGCAACGCGGCGGCCTACGACCGTGCCTGGGCCGCGGCACTCGTGCTGATCATCATCGTCATGATCCTCAACCTCGCGGCCCGCGGCATCGCCCGCTGGAAGGCCCCGAAGACCGGTCGCTGACGCGGCCATTCAGCGACCAGACTTACCCCCGCGAAAGAAGTAGATCCCATGGCCAAGCGAATCGACGTAAGCGGACTGACCGCTTACTACAGTGCCCACAAGGCAATCGAAGACATCTCGATGACCGTCGAGCCGCGTTCGGTGACGGCCTTCATCGGTCCGTCCGGCTGCGGCAAGTCGACGTTCCTGCGCACGCTGAACCGTATGCACGAGGTCACGCCCGGTGGACGGGTCGAGGGCAAGGTGCTCCTGGACGACGAGGACCTGTACGGGAACGGGGTCGACCCCGTGGCCGTGCGCCGCACCATCGGCATGGTCTTCCAGCGGCCGAACCCGTTCCCGACCATGTCGATCTTCGACAACGTGGCGGCCGGGCTGAAGCTCAACGGCTCCTACAAGAAGTCCGAGCTGAGCGATGTCGTCGAGAAGTCGCTCAAGGGCGCGAACCTCTGGAACGAGGTCAAGGACCGGCTGAACAAGCCGGGGTCCGGCCTTTCCGGTGGTCAGCAGCAGCGGCTGTGCATCGCGCGGGCGATCGCTGTCGAGCCGCAGGTTCTGCTGATGGACGAGCCCTGCTCGGCGCTCGACCCCATCTCGACGCTGGCCATCGAGGACCTGATCGGTGAGCTGAAGGAGCGCTTCACGATTGTCATCGTGACGCACAACATGCAGCAGGCCGCCCGTGTCTCCGACCGGACGGCGTTCTTCAACCTCTCGGCGGTCGGTCAGCCCGGGCGTCTCATCGAGATCGACGACACGGAGCGGATCTTCTCCAACCCGTCCGTTCAGGCCACGGAGGACTACATCTCCGGGCGCTTCGGCTGAGCGGTTGCGCTCCGCTTCTTTTCCTGACCCCCCGCGGTGCTGCATGGCGGTGCCACCGCGGGGCCCAATAGGGCCCGCCCCCTGGCTCCCGGGGGGCGGGCCCGTCGGTTTTCCCCCCTCCTGGGGCTCCGCCCCAGACCCCGTGGGGTGCGATTTCGGGTGCGGCCCGGTGGGGGCTGGTCGCGCAGTTCCCCGCGCCCCTAAAAGCCAAAGACTGCGCAGTTCCCCGCGCCCCTAGGTACCTAGGGGCGCGGGGTAC
>NZ_JBHXSU010000059.1:0-23850 GCF_042715345.1 Streptomyces sp. NPDC058697 | reverse complement strand
GCTGGTCGCGCAGTTCCCCGCGCCCCCAAAGACAAAAAGCCAGGGGCGCAGCCCCGCTTTTTAGGGGCGCGGGGAACTGCGCGAGCAACCCCCACGTGCCCGCAGACTCAATACGCCAGGTCAGCCCACCCCCCAGGGGCGCGGGGAACTGCGCGACCAGCCCCCACCGGCCCGCACCCCGCGCGCGGCCAGTTACCCCCGGGTAAAGAATCACGTGGCCGTCGAGACGGCAGACAACCGGTGGACGTCCCGGGCCGTGCCCGTGACGCCCGAGAGGAAGCCCTGGGCCCGGGGGGAGGCGTTCTCCGTGAGCCAGGCCGGGTCGATGTCGCACACGGCGACCTTGACCTCCGTGCCGACCAGCGCGAGGGGCAGCGTGTGCACCACGGTCGACGGGAAGCTCAGGATCGTACGGCCGATCGGGCCGCGGCGGGCGATCAGTTCGAGAGGGAGGTCCGGGCGGACGATCTCCAGGCCGGTCTCGACCGCGAGCCGGTGCAGCTTGTCCGGGCTCTCCCGGCGGTGGGCGAAGTACCGGGTGGCGCCATAGGTCCTGGCGAGCCCCTTCACCGCCTCCAGGTAGCGGTCGGGGTCCACGACTCCCGTCTCCACCAGGGACGTTCCGACCAGGTCGGCGCCCTTCGTGATCCGGGGCGGGCCGAACCGGGACCGGGTCCAGGAGAAGTCGTTGGCCGTGATGGTGACGCCCTCGGGCGTCTCGGTGATCGGCATGGCGGAGAAGACCTCCACACGTCGGCCGACCCCCGGTGTGAGCCGGCGGCGGGCCCGGGCCGAGACCGGTGCGAAGACCAGGTCCCGGGCCCCGGGACGACCCCCGCGCCGGTGCCAGCGCACCAGCCGTTCGCCCTTGGCGAGCTGGGAGACGAACTCCATCGTCGCGGTCCCGTCGTCGACGACGACGAGGTCACGGGCCCGGGTGATGGTGAGCAGCAGTTGTACGTAGCGGGAGAACGGGTCGCCCATGACGATCCGCTCGGCGCGCCGCAGGAGAGGGGCCAGACCGCCGACCGTGTGGAAGGGGGCTGTCGCGCCACCTCTCGCCTCCTCCCAGCGCACCTCGTACCCCTCGTCCCGCGCGAGCTCGGCCATGCGGCGGAGCTGCCCGCGGGTCATCGGGTCGGTGGGCGAGAGCACGACAAGGGTGAGTCCCGCGCCGGGCCGGGGCCGCCCGCCCTCCAGCTCCGGACCTGGGGGTCCGGAGGGCTCCGCGGCGGTCCTGAGGGCGTGGACGTGTGCCCACTCCAGGACGTTGAGGAGCTGCACCGGGCTCTCTACGAAAGCCAGTGTGGCGGGTGCGGGTGACTGGGAGCCGGTGGACCCGGCGCGGGGACTCATCGACGTACGACCGTCGCTTTCCCTTGATCCTGATCGGGATTCGGAGGTGACTCAGACCGCGACGGGCTCGCCCGCCGCCGCAGCGATCTCGGCCTCGGCGACGACGCCCGGGACGCGGCGCAGCTTCTTCATCGGGCCGAGCTCGGACTCGTAGACCTTCTTGACGCCGTCGCCGAGGGAGGCCTCGATGGTGCGGATGTCGCGGACCAGGCGGGTCAGGCCCTGCGGCTCGACGGAGGCGGCCTGGTCGGAGCCCCACATCGCGCGGTCGAGGGTGATGTGACGCTCGACGAAGGTGGCGCCCAGGGCGACCGCGGCGAGGGTGGTCTGCAGGCCCGTCTCGTGGCCGGAGTAGCCGATCGGGACGTTCGGGAACTCGGCCTGGAGGGTGTTGATGACGCGGAGGTTGAGCTCCTCGGCCTGCGCCGGGTAGGTCGACGTGGCGTGGCACATCAGGATGTTGTCGCTGCCGAGGACCTCGACCGCGTGGCGGATCTGCTTCGGCGTCGACATGCCGGTGGAGAGGATGACCGTGCGGCCGGTGCCGCGCAGGGCGCGAAGCAGCTCGTCGTCCGTGAGGGAGGCGGAGGCGACCTTGTGGGCCGGGACGTCGAACTTCTCCAGGAAGGCGACGGCCTCGGTGTCCCACGGGGAGGCGAACCAGGCGATGTTCTTGCTCTTGGAGTACTCGTCGATCTGGCGGTACTCGTCCTCGCCGAACTCCACACGGTGGCGGTAGTCGATGTAGGTCATGCGGCCCCAGGGGGTGTCGCGCTCGATGTCCCACTGGTCGCGCGGGGTGCAGATCTCCGGGGTGCGCTTCTGGAACTTCACGGCGTCGCAGCCGGCCTCGGCGGCGGCGTCGATCAGCTTGAAGGCGTTCTCGAGGTCGCCGTTGTGGTTGATGCCGATCTCGCCGACGACGTAGACGGGGTGACCCGGGCCGGCGGTCTTCGAACCGAACTGGCGCAGACGGGAGTTGGTGCTCATGGTGGGGAAGTTCCTTACTTGTCGAGGGAGTCGAGAGAAGGGCCGAGGATCCAGCTGGCGATCTCTCGGATCGCGCCGTCGCCGCCGGGAACGGTGGTGACCGCGCGCGCGGCGCCGCGTACGACGTCGTGGGCGCTCGCGACCGCCACGGGCCAGCCCACGAGGGCGAAGCACGGGAGGTCGTTGACGTCGTTGCCGACGTAGAGCACGCGCTCGGGCGCGATGCCCTGTTCCTCGCACCACTGCTTCAGTGCGAGGTCTTTCCGGTCGATGCCGTGGAGCACCGGGATCTGCAGCTTCCGGGCTCGGGCGGCGACGACCGGGTTCTGCTCCGTGGACAGGATCAGCATCGTGAGGCCGCTCTTGCGGAGGGCCGCGATGCCGAGTCCGTCCCCGCGGTGCACGGAGACGAACTCCCGTCCGTCGGAGTCGATCAGCACCCTGTCGTCGGTCTGGGTGCCGTCGAAGTCGAGGACGACCGCGTCGATGTCATCGGCGGTCGGGAGGGTGCCGGGGCGGTTCGCGTCGAAGAGCGGCGCGAGGGCCCGGGCACGGGCGAGGTCGTGCGGGTCGTCGATCTCCAGGACCCGGGCGGGGTCGGTGCGGACGAGTTCCGTACGGCCGAAGAAGCGGTGCTTGTGCTCGCGCAGCCCCGCCGCGTTCATGGCGTAGGCGGCGCCGGTCTCCAGGAGGTCCTGGGGGCGGTCCTGGCGGCGCGGGCGGAAGGACTTGTCGTGGTTGACGCCGTAACCGCCGTCCGTGGCCGTGGTGTTGGCGACGGCCGTGCCGCCGCCGACGGCCTGGGTGCGCTCGGTGTCGACGGCGGTCGGGTCGTCGTCCGCGTCCCGCCAGATGAAGCCGTGGAAGGGCGCCACGGTCAGCGCGGTGTCCGCGCCGTTCTCGACGACCGCGCCGGCGACCCCGTCGATGTCCTCGCGGATGATGAAGGGGCTGGTGCACTGCACGAGGAGTACGGCGTCGACGACGGAGCCGTGCAGCGCCTCGTGGGCGTCCATGGCATGCAGGACGGCGGCCTCGGAGGTGGCGGTGTCGCCGGCGATGGCGGCGGGGCGGAGCACGACCTCCGCGCCGGCCTCGCGGGCGGCGGCGGCGATCGCCTGGTCGTCGGTGGAGACCACGACGTCCGTCACGAGCCGGGCCGCGACACACTCGCGCACCGCACGGGCCACCAGCGGCACGCCTCCGACGGGGAGGAGGTTCTTGGCGGGGACGCCCTTGGAGCCGCCCCGCGCGGGGATCACCGCGAGCACCCGGCGCACCGGCTCCACGCGGCCCGCTGTCGCCTGGCCCGCTTGCGAGTTGGTCATTGGCTGTACTCCTTGAGGAGGGTTCTGGACGCCCGCGGCTCGCGGATCCGTCGGGTGGGCGGTCACAGCTCGCCCATGCGCCGGATGACGGGCGCCACGCGCTGCACGCCGTGCCGGTAGGCGCCGCGCGCCGCCCGGCGCACGATCTGCCGGACCGGGCCCGGTTCCTTGTCGGCGTCGGGGGCACCGGGCAGCGGGCTGCCGTCCGGGCCGAGGTGGTGGCGGGCGAGGATGCCGGGCAGATAGCCGGGCGCGGTGGCGGGGGTGTAGTAGGGGGCGAGGGCGGTCAGTCCGCCCTGCCCGAGCAGCTTCGCGATGCGCTCACGGGCCGCGTCGAAGGCCGTCTCGTACGCCCCGTCGGCGGCGACCCCCTGCCGGGCCACCCAGCGCGCGTCGGGCGACGGCTCGTGCCCGGCGTCGAGCTGGTCCCAGGAGGCGAGGCACCCGGAGCCCACGAAGTGGTGGTTGCCGAGCGACTCGCGCACACCGAGGTCGGTGAGGACGACGGTGGGGATCCGGCGGTGCAGGGACTCCAGGGCCGCCGTGGAGCTGACGGTGACCAGCAGGTCCGTACGGTCGAGGACCTCGCCCATGTGCCCGTACACGAGGCGGAAGTTGGCGGGCAGACCGCCGGGGATCCGCTCCGCGAGGCGCTGGTAGGGCTGCTCCTCGATGTGCGTGGTGTGCTCGCCCGGCTTGGAGCGCAGCTTCAGCAGGACCTCGCGGTCCGGGTGCAGCCGGGCGTGCTTGACCAGCCGGTTCAGCAGGTACGTACGGTCCTTGCGGCTCTCCGGGACGGAGGGCTGCGCGGCGAAGACGACCGTGTACGGGTCGTGCTTCTCGTAGGCGGCGCCGCCTAGGAACGGCAGCGCGACCTCGGTCACGGAGGAGGCGTCGGCGCCCACTCCCTCGTACACGGCGGTGAAACGGTCCGCGTCCTGGCGGGAGTTGGCGAGGACGAGGTCCGCGCCGTGCCGCAGCAGCAGCCCGTCGGCGAGCTTCTCGTAGACGACCCCGACATAGCCGGTGACGACGACGGGCCGCTTGACGCGCCCCGGTCCGAAGCGCTCCCGCCACTGGTACGAGAGTCCGTGCAGCATCGCCTGGACGGCGCCGCCCACGAGCGAGAGCACGACGAGGTCGTACGCGGGCGCCCCCTCGGTCCCGTCGGCCCCCTCGGAGGTGCGGGACATCTCCCGCAGGAACTCCACGGCGGTGACCTCCCGGAGGGAGTCCGCGCGCACGCCGACCTCTTCGAGCTGTCGGGCGGTGGGGGTCGCACGGCCTCGCAGGAGGTAGCCGTCGAGGCTGATGTCCGAATCGGCCGGTGCGATACGGTTCGCGGTGAGCGCGCCCCATTTCCACCGGGTGTCGGAATCGGCGAGGACGGCGACTCGCAGGGACTTCGAGGTACTTGCTGGCACGTCCAAGACGCTAGGAAGCGATTCCGTTGTGCGGCCCAACCTGAATACAACAAAGGGTTAACAGCACATCGCCGAATGGCGAATCAGCCTCGGATCGGCAGCGAAAAAGACCTGGTTCACCATTCCGCCACGCGTCGTTCACCTTGCATCTCACCGGCGGTCAAGACGAATGCCGGGCCGCCGCCTAACGTCACTCGGGTGGTCAAGCTCTCCGTCATCGTGCCGTTCTACAACGTGCAGCAATACGCACCCGACACCCTGAGGAGTCTGCGTGCGAACGCACGCGAGGACTTCGAATTCATTCTCGTCGACGACTGTTCTCGCGACGAGACCCCGGACATCCTCGCGCGCGCGGAGCGCGAGCTCCCGGGCGCGGTGCATGTCAGACACGAGCAGAACGGAGGGCTGGCCACCGCGCGCAACACGGGAATCGACGCGGCACGCGGCGAATATCTCACGTTCCTCGACGGGGACGACTGGCTGGCCCCCGGCTATTACGAACAACTCCTGGGCGCCATCGAGGACTTGGGGTGCGACTTCGTCCGCACCGACCATGTCCAGTGCACCGCGCGGGCCCGTGCCATCCACCGCGTACCGCACGGCAGGCGCGGTGTCGTACTGAATCCGCGCGAGGCGATCCTGCCCGCCGACCGGTCCACCTCCGTCGACTACGCCTACGCCTGGGCGGGCATCTACCACCGCCGGCTGGTCGACCGTGGCCTGCTGCACTTCACCGACGGGCTGCGCACGGCCGAGGACCGGCCGTGGATCTGGAAGCTCCACCGGGAGGCCGAGTCCTTCGCCACGGTGGGGCTGCTCGGCGTGTTCTACCGGCGCGGTGTCGCGTCCTCGCTGACCCAGATCGGCGATGTGCGCCAGCTCGATTTCATTCGCGCGTTCGACCAGGTCGTCGTGGAAACCGCGCAGGACCCGGACGCGGACAAACTGCTTCCCAAGGCCGTGCGCACATATTGCGCGATTATTTCCCATCATCTGGGATCCATCGAAAGGTTCGAGCCACAGGTGGCACGGAAACTGAAGTCGATGAGCGCCGCGGCACTGCGCCGTATGCCGCAGAACGTCCTCGACGAGGCCCTCGACTCCATGGACATCCAGCGCGCCACCCGGCTGCGCCGGCTGCGCCGCCGCCCGGCCGCCGCGGGGGTCGCCGCGTGACCACGCAGATCTTCCTGGCGTCGACGCTGTACGGCACGGCCACGCTGGCCGCCGCCCTCGACTCCGACTGTTTCGCGCCGGCGGACCGCCGCATCCTGCTCGTCTGCAACAACACGGCGACGCCCGAGACGACGCCCGGTGTGGACGAGATGCCCGGGTTCGCGCGGCTGCGCGAGCGGTTCGACGACGTGGTGTCGTGGAACGAGACCATCTCCCCCTTCCACCCGGGCGGCTGGGCTCCCCGGCTCGACGACGTCCCGATCTGGGAGCGGCACCTGCGGCTCGCGTGGGGCCTGGGCGACGATCCGGTGGAACTCGCCGTCGAGTCGATCCAGGTCAATCCGGCGCTCGGCGTCACACAGATCTTCACCGGCGCGCCCGTCACCGTGTACGCCGACGGCCTGATGAGCTACGGCCCCACGCGCAACAAGATCGACCCGCTGGTCGGCACCCGCGTGGACCGGCTGCTCCACCTCGACCTGGTTCCGGGTCTGCGGCCCCTCCTGCTCACCGAGTTCGGTGTGGACTCGGAGATCGTGCCGACGGACGCCTTCGTGAAGGTGCTCGCCGAACTGGTCGACACGGGCGACTCGTTGCCGGCGATCGACGAACCGGCCCTGCTGCTCGGCCAGTACCTCTCCGCACTCGGCATCCTCACGCCCGAGCAGGAGGAGGACCTCCATGTCCGGATGCTGAAGGGTGCCGTCGAACTCGGCCACACCCGTGTGGTGTTCAAGCCGCACCCCTCCGCGCCGGCCCGCTGGACCCGCGGCCTGGAGAAGGAGGCCGAGAAGCTGGGCGCCGACCTGACGGTGCTCGACACCCCGGTCCTCGCCGAGGTCCTCTACCAGCGGATGCGTCCCGCCCTGGTCGTCGGCTGCTTCTCCACGGCACTGCTCACGGCCTACGCGCTGTACAACCTGCCAGTCGCCCGCGTCGGCACCGCCACGCTGCTGGACCGTCTGACGCCGTACGAGAACAGCAACCGCGTGCCGGTGACGGTCGTCGACGCGCTGCTGCCGGACCTCACCGACCGCAAGGCGGTCACCGAGCAGCGCCGGGGCACGGACGAGCAGGGCCTGACCGACCTCGTACGGGCCGTCGGCTACGCGATGCAGCCGAAGATCTACCCGGACCTGCGCCCGGCCGCCGAGGCCTATCTGACGAAGCATCTGAACACGCACACCTGGCGGTACTTCAAGCGCAAGCGCCTCACCTCGCTGGCGCTGCCGGGCGCGGTCCCGGCGCAGCTGGCGTTCCTTCCGCGCAACGCGACCGTGCGCCGGGTGGCCCGCCGCGCCCGCTCCCTGAAGAAAGCAGTCGGCCGCTGACTCCCTCAGGGAAATAAGAACAAACGGACGGTGAATTCATGGGGTCCGGTCGAGGAATGATCAGTTCTTCAACCGGGCCCCGCCTGTGAGTCGGACTAGTGTGCTGTGAATTAGCTGAGGCCCTCGGAGGCCCCGGGTCACGGAATCCACGGCCCGCAGTGCGCACGACTTCACAGAACGGCCGTTGAGGGGACCCGTGACCGACTTTCCCGAGGACACACGTACGACGTCCGTGGGCACGGTGGTCCGTGCCGTCCTCCCGGCGGCCGACAGGCCCAGCCCACCGCAGGTGAAGAGGCCCCGGGAGAACCGGCTGCGGGCCCTGGACGGGCTGCGGCTGATCGCCGCGCTGATGGTGGCGGCGTACCACTACGGCGGTCGCGGCGGCGAGGTCACGCAGGCCTGGGGAACCTCGGCGAAGGCCCAGTTCCCGACGATGCACACGTGGTTCGCGTACGGCTGTCTGGGTGTACAGGTCTTCTTCGTCATCAGCGGCTTCGTGATCTGCATGAGCGGCTGGGGAAGGCCGCTGCGCTCGTTCTTCGCCTCCCGGGCGTCCCGGCTGCTGCCGTCCTACTGGGCGGCGATCGTCATCGTGACGGTGGTGTTCGCGCTGCCCGTGGTGGCGTACAAGACGGTCTCGCCGAGCGACACGCTGGTGAACCTGACCATGATGCAGCAGCCGCTCGGCGCCGACCGGGTGCTCGGGGTCTGCTGGACGCTCTGGGCGGAGGTCCGCTTCTACGCGCTGTTCGCGCTGTGCGTCGTCATGCCGGGCGCGACCCGGCAGCGCGTGATCATGTTCTGCGCGGGCTGGACCCTGGCCGCGGTGCTCACCCAGGCCGCGGACGAGCCGCTGCTCGACCTGGTCCTGATGCCCGAGTACGCGCCGTTCTTCATCGGCGGCATCGGCCTCTATCTGGTCCACCGCGACCGGCACGACGCGTACGCCTGGGGCACAGTGATCGTGAGCTGGCTGATCGGCCAGCACCAGGCGGTGAGCGGGCTGTGGCACGCGCCGAACCCGGACTTCTTCTCCTACCGCACCTCGTTCGGAATCGTCCTCGTCGTCACGTTCGGCTTCGTCGCGGTCGCCGCGATCGCCCTGGGGTGGCTGAACTGGGCGAACTGGCGCTGGCTGACCGTCGCGGGCGCCCTGACGTACCCCTTCTACCTGGTGCACGAGCACCTGGGCTGGGTCGTCATCGAGGCGTACCACCAGAAGCTGAACATCCCGGCGTACGCGACACTGCCCCTGACGGTTCTGTCGATGCTCACGCTGGCCTGGCTCCTCAACCGGTTCGTCGAGGACCCGCTGACACCACGTATGCGAAAGATGCTCTCCAAGCCACGCTGACGCCGGGTTCCCCAGCGGCGGCGCGCGCTCTGTTCACCGGACATTCAGGTTTTCGAAAGTTCGCCACGTACCGAGGGAGAAGACTCATCACATGGCCAACTCACAGCAGACCCCCAGTAACCCCGGCGAGCTCAAGGACGTCCCGGGCTGGTTCCCACCGCTGGACCAGGTGCTCTTCACCTGGTTGCTCGAACAGCAGGAGACGGAGGGGATACAAGGCGATCTGCTGGAACTCGGCGTCTACATGGGCAAGAGCGCGATCCTCCTCGGCCACCATCTGGGGGACGGCGAGAAATTCACGGTGTGCGACCTCTTCGAGGGGGACGCGCCGGACGAGTCCAACCAGGCCGAGGCGACGAAGTCGTACGCGTCACTGACGAGGCAGATCTTCGAGCGGAACTACCTCTCCTTCCACGACACGCTGCCGACGGTCATCCAGGGACCGAGCTCCGTGATCTCCAATGAGGTCGCCCCCAAGACCTGTCGCTTCGTCCACATCGACGCCTCGCACCTGTACGAGCACGTCCACGGCGACATCGGCGCGGCCCACGACATCCTGCTGCCCGGCGGCATAGTGGTCCTCGACGACTTCCGCTCCGAGCACACCCCCGGGGTCTCGGTCGCCGCGTGGGAGGCCGTGCTCAACCGCGGTCTGCGGCCCATCTGCCTCAGCACCCAGAAGCTGTACGGCACCTGGGGCGACCCCGAGCCGCTCCAGGAGAAGCTGCTCGCCATGATCAAGGAGCGCGAGGACTTCGGTCTGAGTGTGCAGATGGCCGCGGGGCACCGGTTGATCCGGACCAGGTCGCAGGGCATGAAGCCGCCGCCGTTCCCGCACTCCCGCCACTACGTGGAGCCCGTCGCCGCCCCGGAGCCTGCGCGGCAGCCCGCTCCGGCCGCCGCACGGCCCCCGGCCCGTCGCGCCGGGCGGTCCCGTACCCGGCGTATCGCGCTCGACCTGCTGCCGCCGGTCGTCACGCGGGCCGTGCAGCGCAGCCGTGCCGCCAAGCGGGCTGAGCGCGGCTAGCCGCTCCGCGCGTTTCGCCAAAAGGGTGGCTCGTCGTCTGCGGGGCCGTCGTGGCTTGTCGCGCAGTTCCCCGCGCCCCTACGGGGCGCCCTCGTATCTCGCCGCGATCCCCGTGATCACCAGTTCCAGCCCCTCTTCGAAGTGCTGGTCGAAGTCCTCGAAGATCTCCGCGCCCGCCCGAGCCGACAAGGGATAGTCGGCCATCAGGCGGGCGCGTTCGTGTACGTCGTAGCCCTCTCGGCGTTCGCCGGGCAGTGGCTCGACGCCCTGTTCCTCGGTGACGAAACCGAGGGTGTAGAGATACGTCGTCGAGGTCGCGCGGACCGCCTGGGCGAGGGTGAAGCCGGCGGCCGTGAACAGCCGCAGGCTCTCCTCCATCTGCCCGGCGTGCTCGATGCCGGTGAAACGTGAGCCGCTGAACACCTTCGCGCCGTCCCGGTGGTCGAGCAGCGAGGCCCGCAGCCCCCGGTTGGACTTGCGCAGCCGCTCCTGCCAGGTGTCGTCCGGGTCGAGGGCGGTGCCGGCGATCATCCGGCGGTACATCTCGGTCGCCATCTCGTCGAGCAGCGCCTGCTTGTCCTTGAAGTGCCAGTACAGAGCGGGCGCTTTGACGTCCAGCTCCTTCGCGATGGCCCGCAGGCTGAGGCCGTCCAGGCCCACCTCGTTCAGCAGCTTCAGGGCGGTGTCCGCGACGCGTTTGCGGTCGAGGGGCGCCCGGCGTTCCGTATTCACGCTTGACAGCTTAACGGCGTTAAGGCCATTCTCGTAGAGCAGTGAACTTAACAGCGTTAAGGAGTGGTGGATATGACCATGCATGTACCTGAGCACAAGGACACGACCCACACGGACGTGCTGATCGTCGGCGCGGGGCCCACCGGGCTCGCCCTCGCGGTCGACCTGGCCCGGCGCGGGGTGCGCGCCCTCGTCGTCGAGCGGGCCGGCGAGCTCTTCCCCGGCTCGCGCGGCAAGGGGCTCCAGCCGCGGACCCTGGAGGTCTTCGACGACCTCGGAGTGCTGGACGCGATCCGGGCGGGAGGCGGCGCGTATCCCGTCGGGATGATCTGGCAGGACGGGACCCGGCTGGGCGAGCACCGGATGTTCGACGAGACGGAGGTGACGGAGGCCGAGCCCTACGCGGGCGTCCCGTGGATGGTGCCGCAGTGGCGCACGCAGGAGATCCTGTTCGCGCGGCTGGAGGAGCTGGGCGGGAGCGTGGCCTTCGGCCGCGAGCTGACCGGTCTCTCCCAGGACGCGGACGGCGTGACCGCGGCCTTCGGCTCCGGCGCCCCGGTCCGGGCCCGCTACGCCGTCGCCGCGGACGGCGGCCGCTCCGCCGTGCGGCGCGCGCTCGGCATCGGCATGACCGGGGAGACCGTGGACCCGGGTCCGGCGATCGTGGCGGACCTGCGCATCAGCGGACTCGACCGCGACAACTGGCATGTGTTCCCGCCCGCCGGCGGCGAGGGCTTCCTGGCGATCTGCCCGCTGCCGCACACGGAGGACTTCCAGCTGGCGGGCGGCTTCGAGGATCCGGCCGCCGAACCCGACCTGTCCCTCGACGGCATCCGGAAGCTGGTCGCCACGCGGACGCACCTCGCGGCCGACGACGTGACCGAGGTGCGCTGGGCCTCCGATTTCCGGCCGCGCGCCGCGATGGCGGACCGTTTCCGTCAGGGGCGGGTGTTCCTCGCGGGCGACGCGGCGCACGTCCACTCACCGGCGGGCGGACAGGGCCTGAACACCAGCGTCCAGGACGCCTACAACCTCGGCTGGAAGCTCGCGGCCGTCCTGCGGGGCGAGGCTCCCGGGTCCCTCCTCGACTCGTACGAGGAGGAGCGGCTGCCGGTCGCCGCGCACATGCTCGGCCTCTCCACCCGCGTCCACCGGGGCGAGGTCCGGCGCGGCACGGCCACACAGCAGCTCAGCCTCGGCTACCGGGACTCCGCACTCACGCGGGAGACCCGGGAAGGCCTGCCCGAGGACGCCCTCCGCGCGGGCGACCGCGCCCCGGACGGCACCCGCGGCGGCGTACGCCTCTTCGACGCGTTCCGGGGCCCGCACTGGACGCTGCTCGCGGTGGGCACGGACACCGGCCTGCCCGAGCTCGCGGCCCGCACGGTCCGGATTCCGGCGTACGAGGCGTACGGAACCGGGGTGTTCCTCGTCCGGCCCGACGGTTATGTGGGCTGGGCGGGCGGGAGCGCGGAGGGGCTCGCGGAGTACGCGGCGGGTGTGGGCGTGGGTCCGGGCGCCGGTGACCGGGCCGGGGCGGAAGCGGTCGGCTAGACGGTGCTGGAGAGGGAGAGCTTCACGGCGAAGCCGAGGAAGAGGGCGCCGGCCGCGGAGGTGGCCCCGGCGGAGAGCCGCCTGCGCCGCCGGAAGGCCGCCGCCAGCTTCGTACCTCCGAATATCAGCGCGCTCAGGTAGAGGACGCTCGCCAGCTGGGCGAAGGCGCCGAGCACCACGAAGGACAGGGCGGGGTACGCGTATGCCGGGTCGACGAACTGCACGAAGAAGGCGACGAAGAACAGGATCGCCTTCGGGTTGAACAGGCTGATGACGAGCGCCCGCCGGAAGGGCCGCTCCTCGGCGGCCGGGGCGGAGACCTCCTGCGCCTCGGTCCGCTCCTTGCGGGTGCGCCACATGCCCCACGCGGCCCGCAGCATGCCGACCGCCAGCCAGGTCAGATAGCCGGCGCCCGCGTACTTCACGATCCCGAACAGCAGCGCGTTGGCCTGCAGCAGCGACGCGACGCCTGCCGCCGACAGTGTCATCAGCACGGCGTCCCCGCACCAGACGCCCGCGGCGGCGCGGTATCCGGTCCTGATGCCCCGCCGCGCGGCGACGGACAGCACATAGAGGGAGTTGGGCCCGGGCAGCAGGACGATCAGCACGAGGCCCGCGAGATACGTGGGAAGGTCGATTACGCCAAGCATGGTCGGAGTGTCGCACGCGGGTACGACACTGCGCCTCGGGGTTTCACGTTGCGGGACAGCCGTCGTACGGGCCGGTCGAACTGCCCCGCCCGGAAGCCATGGAGGGCAAGCCGTGGAGGGCGTCAGAACGTGTCGCTCGGCACGTAGGTCCCCCAGACCTCCCGCAGGGCGTTGCAGACCTCGCCGACCGTCGCCCGGGCCCGCAGCGCGTCCTTCATCGGGTACAGGACGTTGTCCTCGCCCTCGGCGGCCTTCTTCAGGGCGGCCAGGGCCAGGTCCACCGCCGACTGGTCGCGCTCGGCACGGAGCCCGGCGAGGCGTTCGGCCTGCTGGGCCTCGATCGCCGGGTCCACGCGGAGGGGCTCGTACGACTCCTCCGCGTCGAGCTGGTACCGGTTGACGCCGACCACGACCCGCTCGCCGGAGTCGGTCTCCTGGGCGATGCGGTACGCGCTGCGCTCGATCTCCCCCTTCTGGAAGCCGTGCTCGATGGCGTCGACCGCGCCGCCCAGGTCCTCGACCCGGCCCATCAGGTCGACGGCGGCCGCCTCGACGTCGTCGGTCATCCGCTCGATCACGTACGAGCCCGCGAACGGGTCGACGGTCGCGGTCACGTCCGTCTCGTAGGCCAGGACCTGCTGGGTGCGCAGCGCCAGACGCGCGCTCTTGTCCGTCGGCAGGGCGATCGCCTCGTCGAAGGAGTTGGTGTGCAGCGACTGGGTGCCGCCCAGGACGGCGGCCAGGCCCTGCACCGCCACCCGGACCAGGTTCACCTCCGGCTGCTGCGCGGTCAGCTGCACGCCTGCCGTCTGCGTGTGGAAGCGCAGCATCAGCGACTTGGGGTCCCTCGCCCCGAACTCCTCGCGCATCACCCGCGCCCAGATCCGGCGGGCCGCACGGAACTTGGCGACCTCCTCAAGGAGCGTCGTACGGGCCACGAAGAAGAACGACAGGCGGGGCGCGAAGTCGTCCACGTCCATGCCTGCCGCGACCGCCGTGCGCACGTACTCGATGCCGTCGGCGAGGGTGAACGCGATCTCCTGCGCGGGCGAGGCACCCGCCTCGGCCATGTGGTAGCCGGAGATAGAGATGGTGTTCCACCGCGGGATCTCGGCCCTGCAGTACTTGAAGATGTCCGCGATCAGCCGCAGCGACGGCTTGGGCGGGAAGATGTACGTGCCGCGCGCGATGTACTCCTTCAGCACGTCGTTCTGGATCGTGCCGGTGAGCCTGTCGGCCGGCACGCCCTGCTCCTCGCCGACCAGTTGGTACATCAGCAGGAGGAGCGCGGCGGGCGCGTTGATCGTCATCGACGTGGAGACCTGGTCCAGCGGGATTCCGTCGAAGAGCACCCGCATGTCCTCGACCGAGTCGATCGCCACCCCCACCTTGCCGACCTCGCCGTGCGCGATCGGGGCGTCGGAGTCGTGGCCCATCTGGGTGGGCAGGTCGAAGGCGACCGACAGGCCCGTCGTGCCGTTCGCGATCAGTTGCTGGTAGCGGGCGTTGGACTCGACGGCCGTACCGAACCCGGCGTACTGCCGCATGGTCCACGGCCGCCCGGTGTACATGGACGGGTAGACGCCCCGCGTGAAGGGATACGCACCGGGTTCGCCCAGCTTCTCCGCCGGGTCCCAGCCCTCCAGGGCCTGCGGCCCGTAGACCGGCTCGATGGGCAGTCCGGACTCCGACTCGCGCGCCATGATGTCTGCCTCCCACTGGACCGGGACGGGCCTGTGCCCCCAACAATGCCGCGTAGTTCGCAACCGGGCACGCGCGGGAAACATCTCAGGGGACACGACGCACCACCGGGGGTCGGTGAGCAACGGGGGGTTCGGATGCGTATACCGGTCATGTGGCGGACAGGCGCGGTGGCGACGACGATGGCTGCGCTCGTCGCGGTGAGCGGATGCACCGTCCAGGCCGTCGGCACGCCCGCCGAAGGGACCACCGGCGGACTGACACCGACGGGACAGACACCGGCCGGACAGACACCCGCCGGGAAGACACCTGCTGGTACGGCATCGACGCCGGGCGCTTCCCCGGACGACGCCAAGCCCTCGAAGCCGAAGCCCGCCGCGCCGCCCGCGCCCGCCCCCAGGACCCTGTGGTCGAAGGGTGACCGGGGCAGGGACGTACGGGAGCTGCAGGCCCGGCTGCGTCAGGTGTCCTGGCTCTTCGAGGGTCCGACCGGGGCGTACGAAGGATCGACCGCCACCGCGGTGAAGGGCTTCCAGGGCAAGCGGGGTCTGCCGAAGACGGGCAGGACGGACACCGTGACGTGGCAGCGGCTGCTGAACATGACGCGCGAGCCCGGCAAGTGGGAGCTGTACGCGTCGGGCGGTCAGCCGGCCGCGACGCCCGACCCGCGCTGTATGACGGGCCGGGTGCTGTGCGTCAGCAAGACGAGCCGCACCCTGCGCTGGATGATCGACGGCCGCACGGTCTCGACGATGGACGTGCGCTTCGGCTCGCAGTACACGCCGACCCGGGAAGGTGTCTTCAACGTCTACTTCAAGTCGCGCCATCATGTGTCGACGATCTACGACTCACCCATGCCGTACGCGATGTTCTTCAGCGGCGGCCAGGCCGTCCACTACTCCTCGGACTTCGCGGCGACGGGCTACTACGGAGCCTCGCACGGCTGCGTGAACGTACGGGACGAAGGGAAGATCGCGGCGCTGTTCTCCCAGGTGAGGAACGGCGACAAGGTCGTCGTCTACTGGTGAGGAACGGCGGCGGGAGGAGTACGTGGGCGCGGGCGGGACCGGGGGAACGTGTCCCGCCCGCGCCACTGTGCACTGAGCCGTGGGTACGGGGGGAACCCCGGCTCGTGCGACAGCCGATGACCAGTCGGCTCGCTTACTACTGCGTCAGGGCGGCTGAAAACGTCACACCCGGCGGGCGGCAGCCCGGCCGTGGTGGAAAACAGCAGGCCGGGCGTGGGTCAGGAGCGTGACGAGAGCGCGGGGAGCGCGCGCGGGGAACTCGGGGCGGATGCCCTGGGTCCCGTGGAGCGGGCCGGGGCGGACCGGGCCAGGGCGGAGAGCGCCGAGGTGACGGAGGCTGCGGGCCGCGTCGGGGCGGCAGCACCGGGGGCGAGTGCCCGAACCGGCGCCTGAGTCTTCGCCGGAGTCTGTGTCTGTGCCTGTGTCTGTGTCTGTGTCTGTGCCGGTGCCTGAAGCAGCGTCCGTACAGGTGTCGGTGTCCGCGTCGCCGAGGGGCGGGCGGAGGCGAAGGCCGTGGGTTCGGCCGAGCCGGCGGCGAGGCGGACCGTGCCGCTGCCGCCCCCGAACACGCCCGCGCCTATGTGCGAGCCGTCCCCGTCGCCGTCGTCGTCCTTGCTCCTGCCGTCCCTGCCCTCGCGGTCGTTGTTCCAGCCCGAGCCGTCCCGGCCCGACTCGCCCCTGCCCGACCCACTGCCGCTCCGGACGTCACCGGAATCGCGGTCGTCCCAGTTCTTCAGGATGCCCTTGCAGTACTTCTTCACCTGCTCGGCGCCGTTCGCCGCGTCCTCCAGACCGCGTCTGCGCTCGGAGTCGAGGTTCCTGCCGTCGCGGAGGTCACGGCAGACCGAGGCGAGCCAGCGCCACCCCCGGCCGGGCCGCCCCTCGCGCCGGTCCTCGCCGGGATCGGGCCGTGCGCCCGGGTCCGTACCGCCACGCGCCTCTCCGGGCGGGACCGGACCCTTGCCGGTGGGGCCGCCCGGACTGCCGTCGGGCCGCGGCTTGTCGGGGCCGCCGCCCTGCTTCTTCTCGGGCGACGGCGAGACGAGCGGGCGGTCCGGGGTGACATCGACCGTCGCGGACGAGCCGGGTTCCGGTTCCTCCCCGCCGAACGGCAGGACACCGGAGGTCGCGGCCACGGCGGCCCCGCCGATCATCCCCGCGGCCAGCGCGGCGGCGAGTCCGTATCGCACCGGGCGGCCCCAGCGGGAGGGAGCGCTCCGATGAGCGGCGGGGCGGCCGAGATGGATCAGGCCCGCGTCGGAGGAGATCTGGGAGGCCGCGGAGGAAGCGGCGGCGGCCGCGGCCGCCGAGCGGGTACGCGTGCGCGGGCCGAGGCCCGCCTGTTCGCCGTTCTTGCCGGTGCGTGCTTTGCGGAAGGCGGCCAACGCGGCGGCCTCGCCCGGGAGTTCGGCGTCGTCCGGCGTGGCGTCGGCGGCCCGCATGCCCAGGGCGTCGAGGGCTTCGAGCGCCTCGGTGAGCCGGTCGGCCTGGTCACGGCTGTCGGCGTCGACGGCGTCCAGCGGCTCGCCGCGCAGCAGCCGCTCCGCCATGTCGCGGTCCAGCCACCTGTACTGCTCGTCGGCCATCACATGTCCTTCTGCGTCCGCGAACGCGTATGCGTCACACCGGCGGACGTCACCGCGCGGGTACGCGGTTCTGCGTGTGGGGGTCTTTGTGGGGGTACGGAACTCAGGGATCCGGCCGATTCCGGATCCGCGCCGATCAGCTCCGCGAGCCGCTTCAGACCGCGGTGCGCGGCCGTACGGACGGCGCCCGGCCGTTTGCCCAGGGTCTCGGCGGCGGTCTTCGCGTCGAGGCCGACGACGACGCGCAGCACGACGGCTTCTGCCTGGTCCTGCGGGAGCTGGGCTATGAGGGAGAGGGTGCTGCCGGTGGCGAGGGCCTCGATGGCCTCGCCGGCGGTGTCGGACTCGGCCGCCCTGCCGGTGAGCTCGGTCTCGTCGCCGCCTATCGCGGGGCGGCGGCCGCGCATGCGTATGTGGTCGAGGGCGCGGTTGCGGGCGATCCGGGCCGCCCAGCCGCGGAAGCGGTCGGCGTCGCCGCTGAACCGTTCGAGGTCACGGGCGATCTGCAGCCAGGCCTCGGACGTGACGTCCTCCGCGTCCGGGTCGCCGACCAGCGTCCGCACATACCCCAGGAGCCGTGGATGCACGGCTCGGTACACAGTCCGGAACGCGGTCTCGTCTCCGTCCTGTGCCGCAAGCACCGCGGCGGTCAGCTCCGCGTCGTCCCCCAGCACCGAACGCCCCTCTTTGCGCCTGATCCGGCGCCGCTCTCGCGGACCGGGTTCTCGCCGTCGTGGTTGCTCAATCGATGGTTGCGGTCGTGGAGCCTTCGTGGATTCAGTGCTCCTCCGCAGCCCGGCGCGAAAGGCACGTTACGGCGTGAAACCGTTCCCCGTCCATGTCCGTACAACGTGCAACTATCCCGTTCCGGCGTGGGGTGTGACACAAAACGCACCTCCGACGCTGAAGCAAGTACGGGCCGCCGCGCGGCCCGTGCCGCGCGACGGCCGGGGCCTCTCCTGTGGGGGGTGGCGGCCCCGGCCGTTGCCATCGGCACGGTGAGGCTGGGGCTTTGTCCCGCTTTTCACCTTTTGCCGACCACTTCTCGGTCAGTCGGCCTGGCTCGTCGAGCTCTCCGCGCTCTGCTTACTCTTCGCGCTCTTCGTGGCGCCCTTGCCGGGAGTCTTGGACGCCTTGGGTGATTTGACCGGCTTGCTCTTGCCGGCGTTCCCCTTCTCCTTCTTCTTTTCCTTCTTCCCGGCCAGCTGCTCGGCGCAGTACGCCTCGACGTTCTCCTCGCCGCCCGCGGCTTGTATCAGTCGCTGCCAGGCGGTCGAGTCGAGGGCCTTGCCACGCTTCTTGGCGGAGTCGTACGCGCGGCACTGGGCCTCGGCGTCCTGGGCCGACGTCGGAGGGCGGGCACCACGGTCGGCCTGCGCGGACGCGGACCCGCTCGGCGCGGCGACGGCCGGGCCGGTCGGAGCGCTGCTCGTGGGCAGGGGCCCGCCCCGCTCGGCACCCTCGTCCCACGCCCCTCCGCCCCCCGAGCCGATGGCCGCGACCGCCACCCCGCCGAGCGCCAGGCTCGCCACCAGCGCCACCAGGGTCGTCCGCACCGACCGGCCGGCCCGCCGCTCCGGCTCCGGGCGCCAGTCGTCCCGCCGCCGGTTGCGCCCCGCCGCCCGGTGCGCCCCCTCGTCCCGCGCCGCCCGGAACGCGGCGAGCACCCGCCTCTCGGCATCGGCGTCGACCGCGCCGCCGCGCACGGCCGCGGCGAACAGTTCACCGAGGTCGGGCGGGTTCGGGACCGGGAGGTTCGGGACAGCGGGGTCCGAGGGGCCGTCGGGACCGTGTTGTTCAGGCATGTCCGTATCCACCCTCGCCGGTCAAGGACCGCTTGCCGTTCATCCCGACTCCCCCAGCGTGCCGGGCCCGTCATCCGTCACACCCTCCGCGCCCAGTCGGCGGGCGAGGTGTTTCAGACCCCGGTGCGCGGCGGTGCGTACGGCGCCGGGGCGTTTGCCGAGGACTCGCGCGGCGGCGGGGCCGTCGAGGCCGACGACGACCCGCAGCAGTACGGCCTCGGCCTGGTCGCGCGGGAGACTCGCGACGAGTTCGAGCGCGTACTCCGTGGAGAGGGACTCCAGGGCCTGGTCGTGCGTGCTGTGCGGGCCGGGCAGGTCGAGCATGTCCTGTTCCAGGGCGGACGCCCGCGGCCGCACCTTCAGCCGCCGCAGATGGTCGAGGGCCCGGTGCCTGGCGATGGTCGCGGTCCAGCCGCGGAACCCCGCCCCGTCGCCGCGGAACCGCCCCAGGTCCCGGGCGATCTCCAGCCACGCGTCCGACGCCACGTCCTCCGCCTCGTCGCCGACCAGCCCCCGCAGGTACCCGAGCAGTCCGGGCTGCACGATCCGGTACGCGACGGCGAAGGCGGCCTCGTCCCCCTCCTGCGCCCGTGCGACGGCCGCGCCCAGCTCACCGTCGGACGTCCGCCCGCGGTGGGGTTCCCCTCCCTGGCCCAACAGTGTCCTCGTTCACGCCGAGTTCGTACCGGATCCGCACCGGGGGGCGCGAGTCGCCATGCCCGCGCGCCTTCAAGGTCATCAGCGTCGGACGGCACGGAAGTGTCACAGCCCGTCAGACGCCCCACCGGCCCCAGGCCCGGTTGCGCGCCCGGTGTCGTTACCGGTCCCACGCCCGGCTGCGCGCCCGGTTCCGCTGCCGGCCCCACGCTCGGTTGCGCGCTCGGTTCCGTTGCCGGCCCCACGCCCGGCTGCACGGCCGGTTCCATTACCGGTCCCACGCCCGGTTCCTCGACCGGCACTATCACCGGCCCCGGCGGTTCCGTCCGCCTCGCCGGTCCCGCCGGACCCGCCCATCCCGCCGATCCCGTCGGTCCTGCCCGTCCCGCCGGTCCCGCCGGACCCGCCCGTCTCGGCGGACCCGCCCCTCTCGGCGGGCCCGGGCTGCGCGGCGGGCCCGGGCTGCGCGGCGGGCCCGGGCTGCGCGGCGGGCCCGGGCTGCGCGGGCAGCCCCGGCAGCCCCGGCAGTGCGGGCCTTGCCCGCCCGTGCAGTTGCAGATAGAAGGTCCGCAGTGACTCCCGCTCCCCCGCCTCGAACCGCTTCACGACCTTGCCCAGCGGATTCCAGAGCCGCCCGTCCGGCATCCGTACGCCTACGGGCGGGCCGAACAACTCCCGCTGCTCCTCGTCGAATTCGACCCACACGGCACCGGCCCGGCGGACGAGCACCTCACCGGCGTACACCCCGAGCCCGAACAGGACGTGCCCCACGGCCGTGCGGTCGCGGCCGCTCTTGCGCAGTCCGTCGACGATGAAGTCGACGACCCGCAGGCTCGCGACCGAGTAGTCCAACGGCAGCCGGCTGCGGGCCGTGACGTCCCGTACGAACTCCGCCGCGTGCCGCCGCATCCGCTGGTCGGCCGACAGCCTTGTCCCTTCCACCATTTCCGCCCCCTGGCTCACCGCTCGCGCATCTGCCTCTGGCAGACCAAGCGGGGCGGGCTCCCCGAACATCACACGTCATCACAGTGACAAGGGTCACGCGACAAGTCGCAGATACCCGTACAACCATCCGCTCCTCCCGGACGTCTGCGCGAAGGTGAAGTGACGTACCCCACACCCCTGTTGGGTGATGTTTAACCTCGTCTTACCGCTGAATTAGAAAGCCACCCCAGTGACGGGTGGGTTTTTTGTGAGGCTTTTCTAGGGGTGGGGTAATTGAGTCGCCGGACGACCCATGCGTACAAGCCGCTGAGTCTGAAGCGGAGAGCGTGGCTGACGATAGGGGCCGTGGTGCTGGGCGGGACGGGCGCCGTGACGTACGCCGTCGCGAACCCGAGCACGGACCCGGCCGTGGACACCGCGCGCAGCAAGCGGCCCGTGAAGGTGCACGAGCTCACGATGCGGAGCGACGGCACGGGCCGGCGCGAGGTCGAGCGGACGAGCACCGCGCAGTTCTCGCTGCTCGGCGTCACCTGGACCGGCGCCAAGACCGAGCTGGACGGCACCGCCCAGGTACGCACCCGCGACCTGGCCACGGGCGAGTGGACCGGCTGGCAGAACCTGGATCTGGAGCCGCACCCGGTCGACAAGGCCGAGCCGGGCGCCAAGGAGGCCCGCGGCGCCTCCGACCCGCTGTGGGTCGGCCCGAGCGACGGCGTCGAGGCACGGGTCGTCGCGGCCGACGGTTCGACGAGTTCCCCGCTGCCCAAGGGCCTTGAGGTCAGCCTGGTCGACCCGGGTGTGACCTCGGCCGAGGCGAAGAACAAGGCGCTCGGCACGACGACCGGCACCTCCCTGGAGAACGCCGCCTTCGTCGCCGAGGACCCGACCGACTCGCCGACGCCGACCGACCCCGCCTCGGACTCCCCGTCGCCGACGGAGTCCACGAGTACGGAGCCCACGACCAGCGCCCCGGCGACGCCCACCGAGAGCACCTCGGAGAGCGCGTCGGAGTCCGCCTCGCCGACCCCCGACCCGGTGCCGTCCCCGCCGCCGTCCACCGTGGCGCAGCCGACGATCGTCTCCCGCGCCCAGTGGGGCGCCGACGAGTCGATGGTCAAGGACCCGCCGGAGTACATCGACAAGGTCAGCGCGGTCTTCGTGCACCACACGGTCGGGACGAACGACTACAGCTGCGCCCAGTCCCCGGCGCTGGTCCGCGGCATCATGGCGTACCACGTGCAGAGCGAGGGGTGGAACGACCTCGGCTACAACTTCCTGGTCGACAAGTGCGGCCGGATCTTCGAGGGCCGCGGCGGCGGCATCGACCTGCCGGTGCGCGGCGCGCACACGTACGGCTTCAACGGCGACTCCGCGGGCATCGCCGTCCTCGGTGACTTCGAGGGCGCCGCCGCCACCTCCACCACTCCGGCGAAGGCCGCGGGCAAGCCTTCCCGCGCCGCCCTGGAGTCCGTGGCGCGCGTCGCCGCGTGGAAGCTGGGCCAGTACGGGGGCAACCCGAGCGGCCAGGTCACGCTGACCGCCGCCGCCGACACGGGGGTGTGGAAGGCGGGCGAGCAGGCCACGCTGAACACGATCTCCGGCCACCGCGACGGCTTCGCCACCGCGTGCCCCGGCAAAAACCTTTACTCGAAGCTGAGCGAGATCCGCCGGTACGCATCCAGCCCCGGCAGGAACTCCGCGGTCCCGACGGCCGACTTCAACCGTGACGGCATCAGTGACGTCGTCGCCGGCGTGCCCAAGGCGTCCAGCGACGTCGGCAACGTCGTCATCGTGCCGGGCGGCCTGAACGGCCCGGTGTCGACGGGCAAGGTGAAGCTCACCCAGTCCAGCGCGGGCGTTCCCGGCACCTCCGAGAAGGGCGACCAGTGGGGCACGGCCACGGCCTGGGGCGACATCAACGCCGACGGCTACGCGGACCTCGCGATCGGCGCACCCGGCGAGGACGACACGACCGGCCACGCGGACCGTGGTGCAGTGACGATCCTGTACGGCCCGAAGTTCGACACCGGTGCCGACACCATGGCGCTGGGCGACGACTACGAGCCGGCCGGCGCGCGGTTCGGCGCAACGGTCGCGGTCGGCGACTTCAACGCCGACGGCAAGGCGGACGTCTTCACGGCGGCCACCGGCACGGGCGGCAACTGGGCGGCCCGTTTCAACGACGGCCACGAGGTCGCGGGCGACCTCACCACCGCCTCCGGCGCCCTCTCGTACGCGGACGCCACAAGCGGTGACTTCAACCGCGACGGCTACGCGGACGTGGCGCTCAACTACCGCGACGCGTCCGGTGTCGGCAGGGTCACCTGGTTCAAGGGCTCCAAGTCGCTTGGCCTGTCGAAGGTTTCGACGATCTCCGTGAAGGGCGGCCGGTCCATCGCCTCGGGCGACGTGAACGGCAACGGCTACGACGACATCGTCATCGGGCAGCCGTACGCCACCGAGTCCGGCGCGATCTCCGGCGGCCAGGTCACCATGGTTCCGGGCACGTCCACCGGCTTCACCACGACCGGGATGACGAAGATCACCCAGGACACGGCGGGGGTCGCGGGCGCCAACGAGTCCGGCGACGCGCTGGGTTCCTCGGTCTCCGTGGGCGACTTCAACGCCGACGGTTACGCGGACGTCCTCGCAGGCGCCCCGAACGAGGACATCACCCGCAGTGGCAACCGCGCCAACGCGGGCGCGGTCTGGCTCTTCAAGGGCGCCGCGTCGGGCCTCACGGGCACCGGTTCGCTGTCCTACTCCCAGGACACGGCGGGGATCGCCGGCTCCACGGAGAAGGACGACAAGCTGGGTTCGTCCGTCTCGCTGACGGACGTCTCGGGCCACGGGCGCGCCCATCTGCTGCTGGGCGCGGAGGGCGAGGACGCGGGCAACGGCACGCTCCTGTACCTCCCGACCACGGCCTCGGGCGTCTCCGTCGCCAAGTCGGCGTACTACGGCGTAGCCCAACTCGCTACTCCGACGGCGGGCCGTTTGGGCCAGTTCCTGACCCCGTAGTCCCGCAGGGGGAGAGCCGGGGCCCACACGTACGTTGTGGCCCCCGGCTCTCTTTCGCCCCCGCCGCCCCTACCCATTCCCGTCCCCGACTCAGGGGCTACGCCCCCGAACCCCCAAAAGACTGCGCAGTTCCCCGCGCCCCTAGGCTTTTAGGCCTTTAGGGGGGCGGGGACCAGCGCGAC
>NZ_JBHXSU010000058.1:0-25438 GCF_042715345.1 Streptomyces sp. NPDC058697 | reverse complement strand
GTTCCCCGCGCCCCTAAAAGACGAAAAGCCAGGGGCGCAGCCCCGCTTTTCAGGGGCGCGGGGAACTGCGCGCTCAGCCCGGACGAACCCGCAGCCGACGCACAACACGAACCCCCACCCACCCAGGGGCGCGGGGAACTGCGCGACCAGCCCCCACCGGGCCCGCGCATACGAACGACCCGCGGGAGCTACGGCAACATAGGAAAGCTTCCCGTGTTCGTCGGGGCATGTTCCGGCAGCCACAGCACAGCCACCGCCCCCTCCACCGGCCCCGAGCCCACACCGAGCCCCACGTTGCGGAACGTCAGCCGCGCCCCGAGGACCCGTGCCTGCCCCGCCGCGATGGTGAGGCCGAGCCCGTGACCGTGCCCCGCCCGGTCACTGCTGCCGGTACGGAAGCGGCTGGGCCCCTCGGCGAGCAGATCCGCGGGGAAGCCGGGCCCGTGATCACGGACCCGGATGACCCGCCCCTCGACGGAGATCTCGATGGGCGGCTTGCCGTGCTTGGCGGCATTGGCGATGAGGTTGAAGACAACCCGCTCCAGACGACGCGGATCCGTGGTGACCAACGACTCGTGCACCACCCGCACCTCGATGTCCGGATGCGTCGAGGCGACCCGCCGGCCGATGAACTCGCCGAGGTTGATGTCCTGCAACTCGGCCCGCTCGGACGCCCCGTCGAGCCGCGCCACCTCCAGCACGTCCTCGACGAGCGTGCGCATCGCCTGGGCCCGGTCCCTGACCAGCTCGGACGGCCGCCCGGGCGGCAGCAGTTCGGCCGCGGTGAGCAGCCCGGTCACCGGCGTGCGCAACTCGTGCGCGATGTCCGCGGTGACCCGCCGCTCGGCCTCGTACCGCTGCTTCAGCGCGTCGGCCATGGCGTCCACCGCGTGCGCGAGGTCGTCGGTCTCGTCCCGTACGACACCGCCGATGGCGTCCCGCACCCGTACATCGCTCTGCCGCTGCGCGACCAGGTTCGCGGCGCTCGCCGCCTTGCGGAGGCGGCCCGAGAGCTGGCCGCCGACCAGCACACCGAGGGCGCAGCCGCCGAAGATGACCGCGATCGAACCGATGAGCAGGGCCTGGTCGAGGTCCGCCATGACGTTGGCGCTGCGGTCCGTGAAACGGGTGTGCAACGACAGGGTCCGGCCGTCCCGCATCGGCATGGCCGCCCAGATGTCGGGCGCCCCGTCGTCGTTGTCCTGCACGAAGGTGGCCCGCCGCCCGGCCTTGACCTTGCGCAGCAGCTCCTGAGGGATGTCCGGATCGTCCACCCTGGTGCCCAGCCGGGCCGCCCCGCTGGAGGTGTCGTAGTACCGCGCCGCGATCTGCAGCCGCTCGTCCTGCACATCGCGGGCGTTGTCCAGCATGGTGACCCATGCGGCGTTGTGCACGACAATGCTGAGCACCAGCGCCACCAGCGCGCTGACCAGCGCGATCGCCGCACTCAGCTTCCAGCGCAGCCCGATCCGCAGCCCTCTGGGCGGCACCGGGAGCCTCATCCCTTGAGCTTGTAGCCGAAGCCGCGGACCGTCTCGATCCGGTCCTGGCCGACCTTCGTACGCAGCCGCTGCACATGGACGTCGACGACGCGGGTGTCGCCGCCCCAGCCGTAGTCCCACACCCGCTCCAGGAGCTTGTCGCGCGACAGGACCGTGCCCGGCGCCGACGAGAACTCCAGGAGCAGCCGCATCTCGGTGGGCGTCAGCGCCACCGGCGTACCGCCCCTGCGCACCTCCATGCCCACGGTGTCGATCTCCAGCTCGCCGTCACCGTCACCGAAGGACAGCACGCCACCGGCGGGTACCGACGAGCCGCCCTCGGATTCGCCGGCGGACCGCGGCCCGCTCGCGTGCCCGAAGCGCCGCAGCACGGCACGGATCCGCGCGACGAGCACGGCACCGTCGAAGGGCTTCGTCACATAGTCGTCGGCGCCCGCCTCCAGGCCCAGGACGACGTCGATCGAGTCGGCGCGGGCCGACAGCATGATCACGGGCACGGTCGACTCGTCCCGGATCCGGCGGCACAGCGACACACCGTCGAGCCCCGGCACCATCACGTCGAGGAGCGCGATGTCGGGCCGGTCGGCGCGGAACGCCTCAAGACCCGACAGTCCGTCGGGCATCGCGGTCACCACGAAGCCGTCGCGCTCCAGCGCGAGTTGGGTGGCCTCGCGGATGACGTCGTCGTCCTCGACGAACAGGACGTGGGTCTGCTCTGCCATCCGGTGCTCTCAGTTTCTCGGTCGGTCGGGTCGGCTGCGGAGGTGGCCGGTCTAGTTCTCGGTCGGGGCCGGCGTCTCGCCGCCCACCACCTTGCTGTAGTCGTTCGTCGTCCGGGCCCGCTCCGCGAAGCGGTTCGCCGTCCAGCGGTACGTGATGACCTGCTCGCCGGACGGATACTCCAGCGAATCGCCCTTCCCGTACACCTGCTGGGTGACCACCAGATCGCCCCGGTCGATCTCCGCGTAGACCGGAGGCTCCTCGGCCCGGAAGACATTCTTGTACGCGTCACCGTCCTCGCGATACACGTACGAGCCGACGCCCACCGCGTCACCGCAGGTCATCACGTTGACCAGGACGTCGTCCGCGGTCCCGCCGGTGAGGTTTCCGTACGACACGTCGACCGGGTACTCGTCGCCGAAGCAGGGCTTCAGATCGCGCTTGACCGCCGCGCTGACACCCGGGTCGGCCCGGACGAGTCTGATCGCGTCCGCGCGTTCCCTGGTCGGGGAGGCGGAGGGGGTGCCGGCCTCCACGGCGCCCGCGGACACCGAGTCGGCGGCGGGGCCCTCGTCCCGGGCGCCGGTGCCGCCCGTGCCGCAGGCGGACACCAAAAGGCCGAGGGCGGCGAGCACGGCCACCGCCGCGATCACCGCCTTCAAGGGCCCGCCGGGCCGTGGAACCGTAGTGCCTACGCCGCGCAACGCTCCCGCTCCTCACGCTTCGGCACACCCGCGCCGAACCCGTCGTGTTCGTCGGACGCCCGGCGCTCCAGCTCCTCGCGGAGCCGGGCGAGCGCCCGGTGCAGTGTGCTCTTGACCGTGCCGGCCGACATGCCGAGGGCGGCGGCGGTCTCCTCCGTGGACATCTGCTCCCAGTGTCGCAGCACGACGACACTGCGCTGCTTCGGAGCGAGCACCTTCATGATGTCCATCAGGAGCGCGCGGTCGGCGTGCTGCTCGGTGGAGTCGTCCACGCTCGCGTCCGGCAGCTGCTCGGTGGGGACCTCCTCCAGCTTGCGGGCCCGCCACCACTCCGTACGTGTGTTGATCATGACGCGGCGCAGATAGGCGTCGGCGAGACGCTTGTCGGCGATACCGTCCCAGCGGCCGTACGTGCGGACCAGCGCGGTCTGCAGGAGGTCCTGGGCGTCGACGGGGTCGGGGACCAGGCGGCGTGCGCTGCGCAGCAGCGCGTCCTGCCGGGTGCGTACGTACTCTTCGAACTCGAGCACCTCGCCATGCGCCATTCCAACCGCCTCCGTCCCCGTTTCCGACCTGTGTGCTGCCGGTTGTCCGTTGCCTGCCGTACCGCTGGTCCGCGGTACGGCACTGAAGCTACGGAGCGGTTGTCACGGGGCTGTCCGAACGAGCCTGCGGGAAGCGCTCGGCTGTCCGTCGGTTGTGTAACGGAAGTAGGGGATGGGTAAAGCGAGGTGACGACTAGGGTGGGTATGTGTCGTTTTGCCCACCGGGAGTTGTCAAGACGAACTGTCACTGACCCCGGTGGAACCTGTGAGTCAGCTCAGCGGGAGCCGGTACAGACCGCCCGCGAGGGGCTCGACGAGTCCGTCGGCGACCAGCCCGTCCAGGGCCCGGGCGCGCTGGACCGGCTCGTCCCACACCCGGTCCAGGGCCGACTGCGGTACCGGCGAGACCGCCTCGCGCAGCACGGCGAGCAGCCGGCCGCGCACCTGCCGGTCCGTGCCCGCGTACGTCTGCCCGCGTCGCGGCGGGCCCTCGTGCGCGGGCTTGCCGCCCAGCCGCCAGGCGCACCGGGCCGCGATCGGGCACCGCACACAACTCTCGTTCTTCGCCGTGCAGACGAGCGCGCCGAGCTCCATGGACGCCGCGGCCCAGAGCGAGGCCGTGCGCTCGTCGTCGGGCAACAGGGCGCGGGCGAGCTTGCGTTCGGCGGCGGTCGTGGCGTTCGGCGGGTACTGGACACCGGTGACGGCCCGCGCGAACACGCGCCGCACGTTCGTGTCGAGCACGGCGTGCCGCTGCCCGTACGCGAAGGAGGCCACCGCGGCCGCCGTGTACTCGCCGATGCCGGGCAGCGCGAGCAACTGGGCGTGCTCCGTGGGTACGTCGCCGCCGTGGCGCTCCGTTATGGCGACCGCGGCGCCGTGCAGCCGCAGCGCGCGGCGCGGGTAGCCGAGGCGGCCCCAGGCGCGGACGGCCTCGCCCGGCGCGTCCTCGGCGAGGTCGGCGGGGCGCGGCCAGCGGGCGAGCCACTGCTCGTACACCGGCAGCACCCGGCTGACCGGCGTCTGCTGCAGCATGAACTCGCTGACCATCACTCCCCACGGTCCCGCGTCGGCCCGCCGCCATGGCAGGTCGCGCGCGTTGTCCTCGAACCAGTCGATGACAGGGGCGTGCAGGTCGTCGCCGACGGTTTCTTGCGCGTCGGCCTGGGCGTGGGATGTGGGTTTCGTGGGCGCAGTCATGGCAGGTCCGATCCTCCCATGCGGGGGCGTCTCCGACGGTTTGGCGGGGCTTGCGTTGTGTGTCGGCTGCGGGCCCGGTGGGGGCTGGTCGCGCAGTTCCCCGCGCCCCTTACGGGACACGCTTCCGGGATGATGATCTGTAAAAGATGATGGTCTGGCGGCGGGTGGGGACGGTGAACTCCCGGATCTCTCGTACAGTTTGCGCCGTGGGATCTATGCGCAATCCGGTCGGGCCGCTTCCCTCCTCCATCTACTGGCGACGGAGGGCCGTTCTCGTGTCCGTGGTCGCGGTGTTGGCGCTGCTGGTCACGTGGGTGGTGACCTCGGGCGGAGGCGGTGGCGGCGGCAAGAACGACGCCGACGGGTCCAACGACAAGAACCCCACCGCCGCGATCACCCCGGGCCCCTCCGGCTCCGACCCCGCGATCAGCCAAGCCCCGGGCGGACGCGACGAGTCGGGCGACGAAGGCGACGGCGACTCGGCGGGCTCAGGGGATTCGGACGGTTCGACCTCAGGAGGATCCGCGGGATCCGGGGGGTCCGGGGGATCCGCCTCGGGCGGTGGCGGCGTGGACGACGGCGCGGGCGGCGGAGGCTCGGGCGACACGCTCCCGGCCGGTTCCAGCCTGCCCAACTGCACGACCGGTGCCGTGAAGTTGACCCTTCGCAGCGTCAACAACGCGTACGCGCCTGGTGAGAAGCCCACCTTCGAACTGATCGCCAGGAACTCCTCCGGCAGCGACTGCAAGCTCGATCTCGGCCCGAAGAGCGCGGTCCTGACCATCACCCAGGCCGACAGCGACGACGAGATCTGGTCCTCGGCCGACTGCCCGGCCGGCGCGGCCTCGATCCTCTTCCGCATCCCGGCCAACGACCGCGTAACCCACACCATCCAGTGGAACCGCAAGTCCAGCGCCCCCGAGTGCGCCACCCCACCAGCCATCCCGGCAACCCCCGGCACCTACTTGGTAGAAGCCAAGGCCCCAGGCTTCACAAAAACCCAGACGTCATTCGTCCTGAAGAAGGACTAGCGCCCCGTAAGGGGCGCGGGGAACGGCGCAATCTTTTAGGGGCGCGGGGAACTGCGCGCTCAGCCCCGGGCGGCCCGCAGCCAACGCACAACCCGAACCCCACCCACCCAGGGGCGCGGGGAACGGCGCAATCTTTCAGGGGTGCGAGGAACGGCGTGCTCAGCCCAGTCATTTAGGGGCGCGGGGAACTGCGCGACCAGCCCCCACCAACCCGCACCCAACCACAACGCACCCAACCACAACGCACCCCGCCAAACCGCCGGACGGCTACACGTACCGCTCAAGAATCGAAGACTCAGCCAACCGAGAAAGCCCCTCCCGCACACTACGAGCCCGAGCCTCCCCCACCCCATCCACGGTCTGCAGATCATCCACGCTCGCAGCAAGCAGCTTCTGCAGCCCACCGAAGTGCTCGACAAGCCGGTCAATAATGGCCCCCGGCAACCGCGGCACCTTCGCCAGCAACCGGAACCCGCGGGGCGAAACCGCGGAGTCGAGCGCCTCGGGCGACCCCGTGTACCCCAACGCCCGAGCCACGGTAGGCAGTTCGAGAAGCTCCGCATGCGTGAGCGCGTCGAGCTCGAACAACGCCTCGTCCACGGTCCGAGACCGCTTGGCCGTCGGCTCGGGCACATAGTCCCGCACGACAAGCTCCCGCTCGGGCTCGACCCCGGCGATCAACTCGTCCAGCTGAAGCGCGAGCAACCGCCCGTCCGTGCCCAACTCGACCACGTACTCGGCGATCTCGGTCGCGATCCGGCGCACCATCTCCAGCCGCTGGGCCACCGCCGAGACGTCCCGGACGGTGACAAGGTCCTCGATCTCGAGGGCCGACAACGTGCCGGCGACCTCGTCGAGACGGAGTTTGTACCGCTCCAGCGTGGCCAGCGCCTGGTTCGCGCGGGAGAGGATCGCGGCCGAGTCCTCCAGGACCCGCCGCTGCCCGTCCACGTACAGCGCGATCAGCCGCATGGACTGGGAGACGGAGACGACGGGGAAGCCGACCTGCTTGCTCACCCGGTCCGCCGTGCGGTGACGGGTGCCGGTCTCCTCCGTGGGGATGGTGGGGTCGGGCACGAGCTGCACACCGGCCCGCAGGATCTTGGTGATGTCCTTGTCGACGATGATGCCGCCGTCGAGCTTGCACAGCTCCCGCAGCCGGGTCGCCGTGAACTCGACGTCCAGCACGAAACCGCCGCTGCACATCGCCTCGACGGTCTTGTCCCAGCCGAGCACGATGAGCCCGCCGGTGTTGCCGCGGAGAATGCGCTCCAGGCCGTCACGCAGCCCGGTACCGGGTGCCACGGCGCTGAGTGAGGTGCGCATCAGGCCATCGGCACCGGAACTCCCGGCGGACTTGCCGGGAACTGCTGCCCGGTCGTTGGCTGCCACTGCACTCCTCCGGTCGCAGGTGTCTGGGGGCGCCCTGAGTTCGTACGGACGGGCGAGACCTGGGCAAAGTCTACCGGCGCTCTTCCTCGTCCCGTGGGGCCTCTCGCCGACGCGACCTCGGGAGGACCCTCAGCGCGTCCCCCATGTCGCCGACTTCCAGGACCTTCATGCCGGCGGGGATCTTCCCCGGATCGCTCGGAACAAGGGCGTGCGTGAAACCCAGACGATGGGCTTCGGCGAGTCTGCGCTGGACGCCCGTGACCCGTCTGACCTCGCCCGCGAGCCCCACTTCGCCGATCGCGACGAGGTTCTTGGGCAGCGGGGTGTCGCTCGCGGCACTCGCCAGCGCGAGCGCGATCGCGAGGTCCGCGGCGGGCTCGGTGAGCTTCACACCGCCGACCGTCGCGGTGTAGATGTCCCGCTTCCCGATGGCACTGATCCGGCCGCGCTGCTCCAGGACGGCGAGCATCATCTGGACCCGGGAGGTCTCCAGACCGGAGGTCGTACGCCTCGGGGTGGGGATCTGGGTGTCCACGGTGAGCGCCTGGACCTCGGCCACCAGGGGGCGGCGGCCTTCCAGGGTGACGGTCAGACAGGTGCCGGGGACGGGCTCGGCACGCCGGGTCAGGAACAGGCCGCTCGGGTCGGTCAGGCCCGTGATGCCCTCGTCGTGCAGCTCGAAGCAGCCGACCTCGTCCGTCGTCCCGTAACGGTTCTTGACGCCTCGTACGAGCCTCAGGCGCGCGTGCCGGTCGCCCTCGAAGCTCAGGACGACGTCCACGAGGTGCTCCAGGAGTCGCGGTCCCGCGATGGCGCCGTCCTTGGTGACATGGCCCACAAGCAGGGTGGCCATGCCGCGCTCCTTGGAGGCGCGAATCAGGGCCCCGGCCACCTCGCGGACCTGGGACATGCCTCCGGGGGCGCCGTCGATCTCCGGAGAGGCCACCGTCTGCACGGAGTCGACGATGAGCAGGGACGGCTTCACCGCGTCCAAGTGGCCGAGGACCGCGGCCAGATCCGTCTCCGCCGCCAGAAACAGGTGGTCGTCGATCGCCTTGATGCGGTCGGCGCGCAGCCGGACCTGGCTCGCCGACTCCTCGCCCGTGATGTAGAGCGTGCGGTGTTCGTCACTCGCGGCCTTCGCCGCCACGTCCAGCAGCAGCGTGGACTTGCCGACGCCCGGCTCGCCCGCCACGAGCACGACCGCGCCCGGTACGAGCCCGCCGCCGAGCACCCGGTCCAGCTCGGGCACGCCGGTCGAGCGGGCGGTCGCCTGCCGGCCGTCGACCTGGCCGATGGGCAGCGCGGACGTGGTGACCCGGCCGGGGGCCGTCGTACGCACCGCGGGCGCGCCGTACTCGTCGATCGTCCCCCAGGCCTGGCATTCGGGGCAGCGGCCGAGCCACTTGGCCGCCTGCCAGCCGCACTCGGTGCAGCGGTAGGACGGCCGGTCCTTCGCGGTCTTCGTACGGGCAGCCATGACACGAACCGTAACCGCCCCCACTGACAGCGCGATGCCGGTCCGTTCCGCGCCCCATGCCGATAACCGGGCACCCTTCACAAACCGGCCACGGCTCGTCAGGAACACGCCATGGAATTCCGGGTTCCTGTCCCCTTATGAGGGATCGTTTCACCCGTACGGATTAAATGTGCGCAAGCAGGAAGAAGGGGCCACCGCCCGGCCCCTACGGTCGCACGGGTGATGAGCCGCAGTCCCGAGACCTCGACCCGCACCACCAGCGCACACCGGGCGCACCGCGAGGCGCGCGACCGGGCGGCGGCGCGCACGCTGGCGCAGTGC
Organism: Streptomyces sp. NPDC058697; assembly: GCF_042715345.1. Lineage (NCBI taxonomy): Bacteria > Bacillati > Actinomycetota > Actinomycetes > Kitasatosporales > Streptomycetaceae > Streptomyces > Streptomyces sp. NPDC058697. The sequence continues at coordinate 16,543 of NZ_JBHXSU010000058.1, read as the reverse complement.
CCGCCTCCGCGCTACGAGCCGTACCTGGACGGTCTGTTCACCTATTGCCTGTCCGTGCTGTGCGACCACGACACCGCGACCGCCGCCCTCGGAGACGTTCTCGCGCTCGCCGAGCGCCGCGGCCAGCGCGGCCCGGAGGCACCCGACGACCGCAGGGCCTGGCTGTACGCCCTCGCCCGCTGGTCGTGCCTGCGCAAGCTCGCCGAGGCCAAGCAGAAACGTCATGGCGCCCATGCGCTGGGACGTTCCGAGGCCGCACACGCCCCCGGCCGCCCCCAGGGTGCGTACGCCGGACTCCACCGAGCCGCGGTCGCGGCCGCGGACCGCCCCGGCGACCGCGCACCCGATCGGACCTTGAGCCGGGCGGCCGACCGGACCACCGACCCGACGACCGACCCGACCACCGACCTTCTCGCCGCCGCGGAGGAGGACCGGCGCCGTCGGGAACTCGCCCTGCTGGCCTGGCCGGAGGCCGCCGGTACGACGCCCGAGCAGCGGGAGGCGCTCGAACTGGCCGTACGGCACCAGCTCGCCGCGCACGAGGTCGCCGCCGTCCTCGGCATGGACCTGGCCGCCGCCCGCGAACTCCTCGCGACGGCCGCCTGCGAGGTCGAGCGCACGCGCGCGGCCCTCGCCGTCGTGGAGACCGGCACCTGTCCGGGAGTCACCCGGCTCACCGGCGACAACCACCTCGTCCTCAGCACGGCCCTGCGCCGCGAACTGGTCCGGCATGTGGACGACTGCCCGCGCTGCCGTCGTACCGCCGAGCGCGCGGTCCCCGGCACCTGGCCCGGCACCAGCGTCACGCCCGCCGCGCTGCCCGTACTCGAAGCCCCGCGTGCGGCCCTCCACAGGGCGATGACGCACGTCCCACGCGCGCGGGGCGGCGGCCCGCGCTTCGACCGGCGCGGTTTCCCGATGGACCCCAAGGACCGCGCGGCCCGTCGGGACCGCCTCCGCGCGCGTGCCGTCACCACCACCGTCGTCGCCACCGTCGTGGCGGCCCCGGTACTCGCCCTGTGGGCGGCCTACCGGGGCGCACCCCTCACCGGCGAGGGAGCGGACGGCCGCCCGGTCACCGCGAACGAGGCGCACGGCCCCGACGGACTCGGCGGCGAGGCACCCGGCTACGAGAACGCCGGCAACGCCAGCACCAGGCCCGACCCCCGCTTCACCCCGGGCAGCGACTCGCCCGACGTCTCCGTGGAAGTCATCGGCGTGGCCTCGGGTCAACAGAAAACCGGCCTCTCCGTAGAGGCCGGTTCCAGCGGCGACACGACGTTGATCACCCTCACGGCGACCGGGGGTGCACCGGTCCACTGGTCCGCGCACACCGGAGCGTCCTGGCTCTACCTCAGCCAGTCGTCCGGAACGCTGGAGCCCGGCGAGTCCTTGACGATCAAGGTGTACGTCGATCACCTGCGCGAGCCGATCGGGCCCTGGAGCGCGAGCGTGTCGGTCGCCCCCGCGGGCGCGGTGGTCACGATCGACGGCTACGGGACGGCGGGCCCGAGCCCGACGCATCCCGGGCCCCGCCCGGACCCGCCCGCGCCGACACCGACCCATCCCGGTCCGACCGGGCCGGGGCCCGACCCGGAGCCCACGCCCAGTGATCCGCCGCCGTCCAGCCCCGATCCCGAGCCCACGCCCAGTGATACGGCTCCGTCGGACCCGGAGCCGGAACCCCCGCCGGAGTCCTCCGGAGGTTCTACGCCGTCGACCAGTGGTACTCCGAGTGACAGTGGCGACCCGAGTCCGTCGGAGGGTTGAACGCTTCCGCGGGTGGGGTTGTCGTCCGCGGGTCGTGGTGGGCTGGTCGCGCAGTTCCCCGCGCCCCTTACGGGGCGCTGCCCCTCACGGGCCGGTCGACCGGGTCCGCCGGGTGCGGGGCCAACAACGGCAGCTGGGACGCCAGGCGCTCCTCGCACAGCTCGGCCAGGCGGTCGTAGCCGGACTTGCCCATCAGTTCGATCAGTTCCGGCCGGTACGAGACGTAGACCGGGTCGCCCGCGCCGTGCGCCGAGGTCGCCGATGTGCACCACCAGTGCAGGTCGTGGCCGCCCGGGCCCCAGCCGCGGCGGTCGTACTCGCCGATCGAGACCTGGAGCACCCGGGTGTCGTCGGGTCGGTCGATCCACTCGTACGTACGCCGGACCGGCAGCTGCCAGCAGACGTCCGGCTTGGTCTCCAGGGGCTCGCGGCCCTCCTTGACGGCCAGGATGTGCAGCGAGCAGCCCGCGCCGCCCGCGAAGCCCGGCCGGTTCTGGAAGATGCACGAGCCCTGGTACGGCCGGGTCTGCCGTTCGCCGTCCTCGTCCTTCGAGACCCAGCCGGTCTCCGTCCCCACCTCGTGGTTCTGCCACATTTCCGGCGTGAGCCTCGCCACATGACCGGCGACGCGCTTCTCGTCGTCCTTGTCCGAGAAGTGGGCGCCCAGCGTGCAGCACCCGTCGTCCGCGCGGCCCGCCTGGATCCCCTGGCAGCCGCTTCCGAAGATGCAGTTCCAGCGAGAGGTCAGCCATGTCAGATCGCAGCGGAAGATCTGCTCGTCGTCGGCCGGATCCGGGAACTCCACCCACGCACGCGCGAAGTCGAGCCCCTTCTCGTCATCCTGCTTCGGGACGGCCGGGGCCTTCTTGGACTTGGACGCCCCCTTGGCGGACTTGGCGGACGTTGCCGACTTGTCGGCCTTTGCCTTTTTCGTCTTTGGCACGAGACCAGGGTAAGTGGCCAGGAACCCATCCGGGGACTTCCGGCCGTTCCGCGCGCAGTAGCGTTCCGTACATGAGACTCGGTGTCCTCGACGTGGGTTCGAACACGGTGCATCTGCTGGTGGTGGATGCACACCCCGGCGCGCGCCCGCTGCCCGCGCATTCGCACAAGGCGGAGCTGCGGCTCGCCCAACTCCTCGACGCGAGCGGCGCGATCGATTCCGAAGGGGTCGACAAACTGATCGCGGTCGTCCAGGAGGCGCTGGAGGCCGCCGAGGACAAGGGCGTCGAGGACCTGCTGCCGTTCGCGACCTCCGCGGTGCGCGAGGCCAGCAACGCCGACGACGTACTGGCCCGGGTGCGCGCCGAGACCGGCGTCGAGCTCCAGGTCCTCACCGGGGCCGAGGAGGCGCGGCTCACATTCCTGGCGGCCCGCCGCTGGTTCGGCTGGTCGGCGGGGAAGCTGCTCGTCCTCGACATCGGCGGCGGCTCCCTGGAGATCGCGTACGGCATCGACGAGGAGCCGGACGCGGCGGCCTCGCTGCCGCTGGGCGCGGGCCGGCTGACCGCGGGCTGGCTGCCGAACGACCCCGCGGACCCGGCGGACATCAGGGCTCTGCGCCGCCATGTGCGGGCCCAGATCGCCCGTACGGTCGGGGAATTCAGCCGCTTCGGCGCCCCCGACCACGTGGTCGCGACCTCCAAGACCTTCCGGCAGCTGGCCCGTATCGCGGGGGCCGCCCGCTCGGCCGACGGCCTGTACGTCCAGCGCGAGCTCAAGCGCCGCTCCCTGGAGGACTGGGTCCCGCGCCTCGCCGCCATGACCACCGCCGAACGCGCCGAACTCCCCGGCGTCTCCGACGGCCGCGCCAACCAACTCCTCGCCGGCGCCGTCGTCGCCGCCGGCGCCATGGACCTCTTCGGCGTAGAAACCCTGGAAATCTGCCCCTGGGCCCTAAGAGAGGGCGTAATCCTCCGAACCCTGGACCAGATGACCACCCCATAGCCGGCCGCACGCGCCCCGCCCCTTGGGGGCGCGGGGAACGGCGCAGTCTTTCGGGAGCGCGAGGAGCGCGGGACCTTCCAGGGGCGCGGGGACGGGCGCATCTTCTAGGGGTGCGGGGAACGGCGTAGTCGTTTAGGGAGCGCGACGAGCAGCGCCACCTTCCAGGGGTGCGGGACGGGCGCATCTTTTAGGGGCGCGAGGAACTGCGCGAGCAACCCAACCCGACCGCCACACGACACACGACCTCAGCCCACCCCCCAGGGGCGCGGGGAACTGCGCGACAAGCCACACCCAACCCGCACCCACCCACAACCGAATCCCCCAACGGCGACCAGTCCCCGCGAGCAGCCACCGCGACTCGTCGCAGCGACAGTCACCCCCCAGCCAAAGCCCCCCACCCGAACACAACCACCAGACCCACCCCGTAACCTGTCCCCGTGGCAGAACCAGTCGTGCGCATCCCGGATGCGAAGGTCGCACTGTCCACGGCCTCCGTATACCCGGAGTCGACGGCAACGGCCTTCGAGATCGCCGCACGCCTCGGCTACGACGGCGTAGAGGTCATGGTCTGGACCGACCCGGTCAGCCAGGACATCGAGGCCCTCCGCCGCCTCAGCGACTACCACCAGGTCCCGATCCTCGCGATCCACGCCCCCTGCCTGCTCATCACCCAGCGCGTCTGGTCCACCGACCCGTGGATCAAACTCCAGCGAGCCCAGGCGGCAGCCGAGAAACTCGGCGCGAGCACGGTCGTCGTACACCCCCCCTTCCGCTGGCAGCGCCAGTACGCACGCGACTTCGTCACCGGCATCTGGCAGATGGCGAACGAGACGGACGTACGGTTCGCCGTCGAAAACATGTACCCCTGGCGCTACCGGGACCGCGAGATGCTCGCCTACGCCCCCGACTGGGACGTCACGAAGGACGACTACCGCCACTTCACGATCGATCTCAGCCACACGGCGACCGCCCGCACGGACGCGCTCCAGATGATCGACCGCATGAGCGACCGCCTCGGCCACGTCCACCTCGCCGACGGCAACGGCTCCAACAAGGACGAACACCTCGTCCCCGGCCGCGGCACACAGCCGTGCGCCGAGCTACTGGAACGCCTAGCCCTGTCCGGCTTCGACGGCCACGTGGTCATCGAGGTCAACACCCGCCGGGCCATGTCCAGCGCCGAACGTGAGGCCGACCTGGCGGAGGCCCTCGCCTTCACCCGGCTCCACCTGGCCTCGGCCGTACGGGTCCCGCGCTCGTGACCAGCGCCGCCCCGCGCCGCCGCGGACGCCCCTCCCACGCGGACTCCGCGGACACCCCCGCCGCCCGCGACCGCATCCTGGCGGCGGCCCGCGAGGAGTTCTCCGAGCGGGGCTACGAGAAGACGTCCGTACGCGGCATCGCCAAGGCCGCCGGCGTGGACTCGGCGCTCGTGCACCACTACTTCGGCACCAAGGAGCAGGTCTTCGAGGCGTCCATCGAGGTCGCCTTCGGGCCCCTCATGAGCGCCCCGGGCTCGATCGCGGAAGGCCCCCTCGACGGCGTCGGCGAGCGGCTGGCCCGCTTCTTCTTCGGGGTCTGGGAGAACCCGGCCACCCGCAAGGCGCTGCTCGCGATCATCCGCTCAGCCGTGAACAACGAGGCCGCGGCCTCCGTCTTCCGCCGCCTCATCTCGGCCCAGCTGCTGCGCCGCGTCGCCGCCCAGCTGGACACACCGGACGCCGAACTGCGCGCCGAACTCGCGGCGGCCCAGCTCGTGGGCATCGCGATGCTGCGGTACGTGATCAAGGTCGAACCCCTGGCCTCGGCGAACCCGGAGCAGATCATCGAGAGGGTCGCCCCCGTGATCCAGGCCCACCTGACCGCGCCCCGCCCTTAGGGACCCGCCCCCGAAAAAACCGAGACGCCCATCCCGTATTCCGGACACCGCGTCGGCAAGCGGAACGACCGGCGTACGCTCGACGTGAGTCATTACTCTCCGAAGGAGCGAGCGACGATGCCCGAGCTGAGGTCCCGCACAGTCACCCACGGCCGCAACATGGCGGGCGCACGCGCCCTGATGCGCGCCTCCGGTGTACCGGGCGCGGACATCGGCCGCAAGCCGATCATCGCGGTGGCCAACAGCTTCACCGAGTTCGTGCCCGGCCACACCCACCTCCAGCCGGTCGGCCGGATCGTGAGCGAGGCCATCACGGCCGCGGGCGGCATCCCGCGCGAGTTCAACACGATCGCGGTCGACGACGGCATCGCGATGGGCCACGGAGGCATGCTCTACAGCCTGCCCTCCCGCGACCTGATCGCGGACAGCGTCGAGTACATGGTGGAGGCCCACTGCGCCGACGCCCTGATCTGCATCTCGAACTGCGACAAGATCACGCCCGGCATGCTGATGGCGGCCCTGCGCCTGAACATCCCGACGGTCTTCGTCTCCGGCGGCCCCATGGAGTCCGGCCGCGCGACCCTGGTCGACGGCACGGTCCGTACGCTCGACCTGGTCGACGCGATCTCCGACGCCGTGAACGACAAGATCTCGGACGAGGACATCCTCCGTATCGAGGAGAACGCCTGTCCGACCTGCGGCTCCTGTTCCGGCATGTTCACGGCCAACTCCATGAACTGCCTGACGGAGGCCATCGGCCTCTCGCTCCCCGGCAACGGCTCGGTCCTCGCCACGCACACCGCCCGCAAGGCGCTGTACCAGGACGCGGGGCGCACGGTGATGGACATCACCCGCCGCTACTACGAGCAGGACGACGAGACGGTCCTGCCGCGCAACATCGCCACGATCGCGGCCTTCGAGAACGCCATGGCGCTCGACATCGCCATGGGCGGTTCGACCAACACGATCCTGCACCTGCTGGCCGCCGCCCAGGAGGCGGGCGTCCCGTTCGGTCTCGACGAGATCAACGACGTCTCGCGCCGCGTGCCCTGCCTCGCCAAGGTCGCCCCGAACGTGGCCAAGGACCGGACGTACTACATGGAGGACGTGCATCGGGCCGGAGGTATCCCCGCTCTGCTCGGCGAACTGCACCGCGGCGGCCACCTGAACGAGGACGTGCACTCGGTCCACAGCCCGTCCCTCTCCGACTGGCTGAAGACCTGGGACGTCCGCGCCGGCTCCCCGTCCCCCGAGGCCCTCGAACTGTGGTACGCGGCCCCCGGAGGCGTCCGTTCCTCCGAGGCCTTCTCCCAGTCCGAGCGCTGGGAGGCCCTCGACGAGGACGCGGAGGGCGGCTGCATCCGCTCGGCGGAGCACGCGTACTCCAAGGACGGCGGACTGGCAGTTCTGAAGGGCAACCTCGCCGTCGACGGCTGTGTCGTGAAGACGGCAGGCGTGGACGAGTCGATCTGGACCTTCGAGGGCCCGGCGGTCGTCTGCGAGTCGCAGGAGGAGGCCGTCGACAAGATCCTCAAGAAGGAGATCACGCACGGCGACGTGGTCGTCATCCGCTACGAGGGCCCCAAGGGCGGCCCCGGCATGCAGGAGATGCTCTACCCGACGTCCTTCCTGAAGGGCCGCGGCCTCGGCAAGACCTGCGCCCTGATCACCGACGGCCGCTTCTCCGGCGGCACGTCCGGCCTGTCCATCGGCCACGCCTCCCCGGAGGCGGCCTCCGGCGGCACGATCGCCCTCGTCCGGGACGGCGACCGCATCCGCATCGACATCCCGAACCGCAGCATCGAGCTCCTGGTCTCCGACGAGGAGCTGGCCACCCGCCGCGAGGCCCTGGGCGGTGTCTACGCCCCGGCAGACCGCGAGCGGAAGGTCTCCGCCGCCCTTCGCGCATACGCGGCGATGGCGACCAGCGCCGACAAGGGCGCAGTCCGAGACGTCTCCAAACTCGGCTAGCCCCGCACCACCCCCACCACGTGGGCCCGCCCGGTCCTCACCACCGGGCGGGTTCGCCGTCTCCGGGCTCAGCGTTTGCGGGGCTCACTCGGCCCGGCTCGGCCCGGCTCGTCTCGGCTCAGACCGGGCCGGCCCGGCATGGCGTGGCGTGGCACCGTACGGCGTGTCGAGGGCCGCCGGGACCTACCAGCCGGCGGGCTTACGAGCGTCCACCGCGAAGACACTGCCGTCGGGCGCGCTTCCGAAGACCCGGTCGCCCACGACCACGGGCACGGGCAGCTCCGCGACGACACCATTGGTCCTGTCGCCGCTGAGCCGTGGACGGGTCTGGCCCAGGAGCTTGCCGGTACGCGCGTCGGCCGCGAGCAGCCGGCCGTCGGGGGAGGTGACGTACACATGCCGGTCGTCGGCCGTCGGCACCGAACCCCTGCTGACGGACGTCTCCAGCCGCCACCGCTGCTTGCCGGCCTCGACGTCCACCGCGACCAGCGCCCCTCCCGTGGCCAGTAAATAGACCGTCCCGTTGTGCAGGGCGGCCGTGGCAGACGGGAGCGCAAGGTCGAGAGGGATCCGCCGTACACGGCCCGAGTCGTGCGTGTAGCCGACGACGCTCACGGTCTCCTGGTACGAGTTCGCCCGGGTCATCCAGAGGGTGCCCTTCGCGGCCCCGACGGGGACGAGCGGTCCGTCGAGGCCGTGGCGCCACCGCACGTCCCCGGTCCGCAGATCCACCGCGATGACCTGCGTGCTCGTGCTGTCGGCGCCCGGTGTCGTCGCGTACGCGAGATCACCGCCGAAGTACGCGAGGGAGGGCTGGGCCCGGCCGGCCACGCGATGGCGCCACAGCCGGTCCCCGGTCCTGCCGTCGACACCGGTGACCATGCCGTCGGGCGAGCTCAGCAGAACCGTATCGCCCGCGCTCTGCTGCGTGCTGCCCTCGTCCTCCGCGATGTCCAGCGTCCAGCGGATCCTGCCCGTGTCGGGGTCGAGTGCGACGAGCTGCTTCTGGTCCGGGGTGACGGCGTGCACCAGTCCACCAGACAGGACGGGTGCGACGACGACGCCGCCTTCCGTGGCTCCGGTTTTCCGCGTCCACCGAGTTTTGCCGTTCAGCGGGTCGACGGAGGTGGCGAGCACATCGGGAGCGGCGCACCGCAGGGCCCCGTCGCCGTAGGTGCACTGAGGCATGCCGCTCTGCCCGGTGCCCACCTTCGTGACCCACGGGCGGAACGTGTCGGCGGCGGCACGGCGTTCGGTACCGGGGTCCGGGCTGCGGCCGGAGTCACCGTCGACGCCCTGCACACCGAAGAGAAGCGCACCGCCCACCGCCAGTACGGATACGACACCGGCGGCGACGGAGAGAAGGACACGGCGACGACGGGTGCGCGACGAGAGGCCCCTGGACCCGACGGACGGGTCCGGCTCGGGCCCGGGCTCGGAAGCCCCGGCTGCCGTACGCCGCTTGCCGTGCACGTGAGTCGGATCGTCCCCGGTGCGGGGCGAGGGCTCGTCCCCGGAAACGGCTTCGGCCTTGCTCTCACTCTCTGCCTCGCTCTCGGCCCCCGGCTCCGATGTGCGCTGCGCGGGGATGAACGCCTGGGTGTCGTAGAGAGAGGAGACGAGCCGCAGTTCCGCCATGAGCTCGTCGGGCGTGGGCCGTTCGTCCGGCTCCTTGGCGAGGCAGCGGCCGACGAGCGGAGCCAGATCGTCGGGGACACCGGTCAAGTCCGGCTCGTCGTGTACCACTTGATACGCGACGATGTAGGGGCTGTCGGAGTCGAAGGGCCCGCGCCCGGTGGCCGCGTGCACCAGGACCGACCCGAGGGCGAAGATGTCGGCGGCCGGGCCCACTTCGCGCGGGCGGCGGAACTGCTCGGGGGCCATGAACGGCGGAGTACCGATCAACTTGCCGGTCTCCGTGCGGAGTTCACTGTCCGATGGCCGGGAGATGCCGAAGTCGATGACCTTGGGACCGTCTTCGGCGAGCAGGACGTTGCTCGGTTTGAGATCGCGGTGCACGACGCCGGCGCGGTGGATGTCGCGCAGCCCCTCGGCGAGGCCGGCCATGACCTGACGCAGCTGCGCGGACGACAACGAGCCGTTCCGTTTCACATGCTCGGCCAGCGTCAGCCCCGGTATGAACAGGGTGGCCATCCAGGGCCGCTCGGCCTCGGGGTCGGCGTCCACGACCGGTGCGGTGAAGGCACCGCTGACCCGCCGCGCGGCCGCGACCTCCTGCCGGAACCGTCCCCTGAACTCGGGATCCTTGGCGAACTCGGCATGCACGACCTTCACCGCGAGCCGCAGCCCCGAGGTCGAGCGCGCCAGATGGACGACACCCATACCGCCCGAGCCCAGGCGTGACTCAAGGCGGTACTGCCCGGCGTATTCGGGAAGTTCCGCTTCGGCACCGGATCCGGCGCTGCGTCGTGGCGGCATGGTCCACCCCCGTGAATTACGTACGCACGCGCGACGCACGGAGCCTAGTCGATGGTTCGTACGAGACCCACGCGGCTTGCTAGCCTCCGCGTGCACAAAGAAAAGAAAGTGTTTCAAGCCAACGCGTTCGCGACGATCAAGACAGTGCGTCCGAACGCATCCAACGGGGGAGGCCCATATGGCTGTTGAAGAGATGGAGAGCGCGGAGGAGAGTACGGGCGCGAGGGCGGAGGCGACCGCCACCGCCCAGAAGCTCTACTCGATCGCACCCGGCTACACCGTGAACGTCCGCAGTGGTCCCGGCACCCAGTACCGCCTGGTCCGGACCCTGTCGGTGGGCTCCAAGGTCCCGATCTTCTGCCAGCGCCCGGGCGAGACGATCAGCGGTCCCTACGGCACGACGAACATCTGGGACAACATCAAGGTCGGGGAGTACGTCTCCGACGCCTTCGTGAACACGGGCAGCGACGGCTACGTGGCAGCGCGCTGCAGCTGACCGGGCAGGGGCGGCCCGGCTCTCAGGCACCGGCCGGGAAGCTGAGCCGCCCCCGCACCCACCCATCGGCACGCCGACGCACCCGGTCGCGCCTGGGCGCACTCCGACACTCCGCCCCTCCTCGGCTCCGCCTCCGCTGCTCCTCCGTATCGGCACTCCCGCCGCCCGGGGCGATAATCGAGCCGTGAGCGACGAAACCGGCACCCCCGCAGGCCCCCGCCCCGAACCGATCCGCTTCTTCGGAACGACCTGGGTGGACCACGACGGCGGCTACGCGGGACGCCGCGCGGCCGTGGCAGCCGGCTCGCTGGCGGCCGCCGTGGCGAGCTGCCTGATCCTCCGCTTTGCCTACGAGGGCCTGGCGATCGCGGCCGTGGGCGGCTTCGTCACCCTCCTCGTCGTCGTGATGTTCGCGATCTGCAGCGCGATCGCCTTCCGCCGCACCTGGGAGGGCTTCACCGTTCGCCCCGACCCCGACACGCAGGCATCCCTCCGCGGCCTCCTGGCCATCGGCTTCGTAGGCGCCCTCCTGGCCTACTTCTTCCGCACCCTCACCGAGGCCCCCGGCGAGAAACTCCACCGCCAGGAGTACGAGGCGGCCCGCGCCGAACACACCCGCCGAGCCTCCCGCCGAACGGGAAACCCATCCCGCAAACACCGCCGCTAGGGGTTCCGCCCAGAGTGGCTTGTCGCGCAGTTCCCCGCGCCCCTGGGGCTTTAGGGGCGCGGGGAACTGCGCAGTCTTTTGGGGGTTCGGGGGCGAAGCCCCTGAGTCAGGGACGGGAATGGGTAGGGGCGGCGGGGGCGAAAACACTGTCCCTCACCCCCACCCAAGGCCACCATGGCGGCATGACCGCCTCCCCCCGCACGCACCACCACACCCGAGCCCACTCCTTCAACGCCGCCGCAGCCCAGTACGCCGCGAACCGCCCCTCCTACCCACCCACCCTCTTCGACGCGATGGAGAACGCCGCAGGCCACCCCCTGGCAGGCGCCCGAGCCATCGACGTAGGCGCAGGCACAGGCATCGCAACCACCCTCCTGCACGCCCGCGGAGCGAACGTCGTAGCGGTCGAACCCGGCGCCGGCATGGCACGCCAGTTCCGCCGCACCCTCCCCGACATCCCCCTCGTACGCGGCGACGGCAACGCCCTCCCCTTCACCGACGCCTCCGCCGACTTCGTGACGTACGCCCAGGCCTGGCACTGGACGGAGCCCGCCCGGGCCGCCCCGGAGGCGATGCGCGTCCTGCGCCCGGGCGGCGCCCTCGCCCTCTGGTGGAACATGGACGCCCTGGACATCCCGTGGATCGCCGCCCAGGAACAACGCGTCGAGCGCTACTTCGGCGGCGACGCCGTCGGCAAGAAGGGCGGCACCTCGGCCCGCGCCGAGACCGCCTTCGCCGGCGCGATCACCGTCCCGGACATCACGCACCACCAGGTCCGCTGGACCCGCAGCGTCCCCCTCGACACACACCTCGCCAACATAGGCAGCCACTCGATCTTCCTGGTCCTCGGCGAGGAGGGCACGACATCCTTCCTCACCGAGGAGCGCGAGCACCTCCTGGAGGTGTTCCCGGACGGCATCGTCGAGGAGACCTACGACGTCGACCTACTCGTCGCACTCCGCCCCTGACCCCACCAAGCACCAGCCACCCCCGGACCCCCCCCGGGGCACCACCCCAGGGCACCGCCCACCCACCACCGAACGCCCACCCCTCACAACCCGGCTCACCACCCAGCCCCCCCGCACCGCACGAGCCCCCAACCCCGCGCCTCAGCCCAGCCACGCCTCAGCCATGCCCCAGCCGCGCCCCCGCCCAGGCTTGACGCCTCCACCCCGCAGGAGCATTATTCATCACATGATGAATTACTCGCCCGGCCCACCCACGACCCCGCAGGAGCACCCCGCGGCCCCAGCGGTCCACGCCGCCGCACTCACCGTCGTCCGAGGCACCCGCCAAGTCCTCCGCGGGCTCGACTTCGAGGTCCCGCGAGGCCAGATCACCGGCCTGCTCGGCCCCTCAGGATGCGGCAAGTCCACCCTGATGAGGTCGATCGTCGGCACCCAGGCCAAGGTCACCGGCACCCTGGACGTCCTCGGCCTCCCCGCGGGCCACGCCGCCCTCCGCTCCCGGATCGGTTACGTCACCCAAGCCCCCTCCGTCTACGACGACCTGACCGTCCGCCAGAACCTGGACTACTTCGCCGCGATCCTCGACCCCGGCCGCGCTGCTGCAGAGCGCCGCCACGAGAACGTCACCCACGCCATCGCCGACGTGGACCTCACCTCCCACGCCGACGCCCTCGCGGGCAACCTCTCCGGCGGTCAGCGCAGCCGCGTCTCCCTCGCCGTCGCCCTCCTCGGCACCCCCGAACTCCTCGTCCTGGACGAACCCACGGTCGGCCTCGACCCCGTACTCCGACGCGACCTGTGGCAGCTCTTCCACACCATCGCCGCCGACCGGGGCGCCACTCTCCTCGTCTCCTCCCACGTCATGGACGAGGCCGAGCGCTGCCACCGCCTCCTCCTGATGCGCGAGGGCGAGATCCTCGCCGACGACACCCCGGACGCCCTGCGCACCCAGACCGGCGCCGACACCGTCGAGGCCGCCTTCCTCCACCTGGTCGACGAGGCGATCGCGGCCGGCAACCAGTCCCGCAAGGAGCCCGTCCGATGAGCACCCCGACCACGACCCCGACCACCCGTACGGACACGACCACGCTCCCGAGGCAGAGCGCGATCAGCTTCTCCCGCACCACCGCCACCGCGGCCCGGGTCCTGCGCCAGCTCCGCCACGACCCGCGCTCGATCGCGCTGATGATCCTGATCCCGTGCGTGATGCTCCTGCTGCTCCGCTACGTCTTCGACGGCAGCCCGCGCACCTTCGACTCCATCGGCGCCTCACTCCTCGGCATCTTCCCCCTCATCACGATGTTCCTGGTGACCTCCATCGCCACCCTCCGCGAACGCACCTCCGGCACCCTGGAACGCCTCCTCGCCATGCCCCTCGGCAAGGCCGACCTGATCGTCGGCTACGCCCTCGCCTTCGGCGCCCTCGCCGTCATCCAGTCCGCCCTCGCCACCGGACTCGCCGTCTGGGCCCTCGGTCTCGACGTCACGGGCTCGACCTGGCTACTCCTTCTGGTGGCTCTTCTCGACGCCCTGCTCGGCACGGCCCTCGGCCTCTTCGTCTCGGCCTTCGCGTCCTCGGAGTTCCAGGCCGTCCAGTTCATGCCGGCCGTGATCTTCCCCCAGCTCCTCCTCTGCGGCCTGTTCACCCCGCGCCCCGACATGCACCCCGTACTCGAAGGCATCTCCAACGTCCTCCCCATGTCCTATGCCGTCGACGGCATGAACGAAGTCCTCAAGCACACCGACGTCACCGCCAACTTCATCCGCGACGCCCTGATCGTCGCGGCCTGCGCCCTCCTCGTCCTGAGCCTCGGCGCGGCAACCCTCCGCCGCCGCACCGCGTAACACCGAGCACCACCCCCGCCGCCCGGACGACCGCGTCCCGCCCACCGGACAACGCGGCCCGCCCCCACGCCCCCGGTGCGAGGATGGGCCTCGGACGACGCACCCCCGGAGGGCAACCGAACATGACCCAGAAAGTCGCAGTGCTCGGCACCGGCAAGATCGGCGAGGCCCTGCTCAGCGGAATGATCCGAGCCGGCTGGGCCCCCGCCGACCTCCTGGTCACGGCCCGCCGCCCCGAGCGCGCCAAGGAACTCCAGGAGCGCCACGGCGTCACCCCGGTCACCAACGCCGAGGCGGCCAAGAGCGCCGACACCCTGATCCTCACGGTCAAGCCCCAGGACATGGGCACCCTCCTCGACGAACTCGCCCCGCACGTCCCCGCCGACCGCCTGGTCATCAGCGGCGCCGCGGGCATCCCCACCTCCTTCTTCGAGGAGCGCCTCGCCCAGAACACCCCCGTCGTCCGTGTCATGACGAACACCCCCGCCCTCGTCGACGAGGCCATGTCCGTCATCTCCGCCGGCAGCCACGCCACCGCCGAGCACCTCGCCCACGCCGAGGAGATCTTCGGCGCGGTCGGCAAGACCCTCCGCGTCCCCGAGTCCCAGCAGGACGCCTGCACCGCCCTCTCCGGCTCGGGCCCGGCGTACTTCTTCTACCTGGTCGAGGCCATGACCGACGCCGGCATCCTGCTCGGCCTGCCCCGCGACAAGGCCCACGACCTGATCGTCCAGTCCGCGATCGGCGCCGCCGTGATGCTCCGCGACAGCGGCGAGCACCCCGTGAAGCTCCGCGAGAACGTCACGTCCCCCGCGGGCACCACGATCAACGCCATCCGCGAACTCGAGAACCACGGCGTACGAGCAGCCCTCATCGCAGCCCTGGAAGCCGCCCGCGACCGCAGCCGCGAACTGGCCTCCGGCAACAGCTAGGAGCCCCGGGGCCGGACCCGCCTCCGGCCCCACCGCTCCTCGTCACATCGCCGGCAGCAGCCCGATCGCCCGGTACGCCACGTCCACCCTCGGCCTTGCCATCTCCCTGGCCTTCGCCGCACCCTCCCGCAACACCCCCTCCACGTACGCAGGATCCGCGCACAACTCCTTGTGTCTCTGCTGTACGGGCCTGAGGAGCTCCACCACGGCCTCGGCGGTGTCCTTCTTCAAAGATCCGTACGACTCATATACACCGGCCAGGCCCTCCGGGTTCCCACCTTCACAGGCCGCGAGGATCTCCAGCAGATTCGAGACCCCCGGCCGGGCCTCCCGGTCGTACGCCACATCCCGCCCGCTGTCGGTCACGGCCCGCATGACCTTCTTGCGGATGACCTCGGGCTCATCGAGCAGATAGACGATCCCTGGCCCCACGTCGTCGGACTTCCCCATCTTCGACGTCGGCTCCTGCAGGTTCATGACCCGCGTCGCCACCTTCGGAAGCGTGGCCCGCGGCACCACGAACGTGTGCCCGTACCGCTGGTTGAACCGCACCGCCAGATCCCGCGCCAGCTCCACGTGCTGCGCCTGGTCGTCGCCCACCGGCACCTCGTCCGTCCCGTACGCCAGGATGTCCGCGGCCATCAGCACGGGATACGTCAGCAGCGACAGCCGCACACTCCCGCCCCGCGCCCGCTCGGCCGCGGCCTTCTCCTTGTACTGGATCATCCGCCGCATCTCGCCGTCCGTGGCCACGCACTCCAGCAGGTACGACAGTCTCGCGTGCTCATCCACATGACTCTGCGCGAAGACGGTGCACAGCTTCGGATCGAGCCCCGCGGCCAGCAGCAGCGTGGCCGCCTGCCTACTGAGCCTGCGTACCCGGCCGGGATCGTGGTCCACGGTCAGCGCGTGCAGGTCGACGATGCAGAACAGCGCGTCGGCCTCGTGCTGATCGACCGCACTCCACCGCCGCATCGCCCCCAGGTAGTTCCCCAACGTCAGATGCCCGGTCGGCTTGACCCCGCTGAAGACCCGCTTCATTCCTCTACCTCCTGGTCGAGGCCGCCACCACCGCCGGCCGGCGCTCCAGGAGGGAGAAACAAGAACGGCCGCCGAGGCGGCGGCCGTTGAGTACACGCGTATGTACGGCCGCCGTCAGGCGGCCCACCACAGTTGGGTGCACGCGTGCGTAGTCATGCCCCCGAGGGTACGCCTCCGGGGCGGCTCCAGGCGTCAAGTTGACACGTCCTGGACCCCTACGTAGTGTTCTCCGAGTTGTCCGACGTGAGCGCCGACTTCGGTTGGTCCCCGGACAGCCATTCCGCAACAAGCACACAGCGATCGACGATCCGTCGTCGGACCGTTTTCATGCGCGTTTGCGAAATGAGGAATCCGCGTTCGAAAGGACGCGACCCCGATTAGCTCGGGGGCCAGGATTCCGCTAAAGTCTCACTCGTCGGAACGGCCCAACAGCCGCGAAGACAACCCGCTCTGACCGGGAATCAGGCCCGAAAGGATCTGATAGAGTCGGAACCGCCGGAAAGGGAAACGCGAAAGCGAAAACCTGGAAAGCACCGAGGAAATCGGATCGGAAAACGGTCTGATAGAGTCGGAAACGCAAGACCGAAG
>NZ_JBHXSU010000057.1:0-27858 GCF_042715345.1 Streptomyces sp. NPDC058697 | reverse complement strand
AAACGCCCGGTTACATTCCGAACCCGGAAGCTAAGCCTTACAGCGCCGATGGTACTGCAGGGGGGACCCTGTGGGAGAGTAGGACACCGCCGAACAAATATTACAGAAAGCCCCCGCACTTCGGTGCGGGGGCTTTCTTGTGTTTCAGGGGCTTTTCGTGGCGCGGGTTCTTTTCCGCCCTGCATTTCTGTAGTGCTCAAAGGCGTCCCGCTGCCTTGAGTGCCAGATATGCATCCGCCAGGGCCGGCGGCAGGTCGTTCGGGGTCGCGTCGACGACAGTCACTCCGTGGCGGGTGAGTTGTTCCGCGGTGCGATGGCGTTCTGCCTGGGCCTGTGCCGCGGCAGCGGCCTCGTACACAGCCTCGGTGTTTCCCCGTGCCGCTGCCATTTGTTCTATGTGGGGGTCGGACACCGAAGCGACGAGGACTGTGTGGCGCTGGGTGAGGCGGGAGAGTACGGGAAGCAGGCCTTCCTCGATGGGGGCCGCGTCGAGGGTTGTGAGGAGCACGATCAGGGAGCGGCGGGGGGCCGTGCGGATTGCGGTGGAGGTCAGGCCGCGGGCGTCTGTTTCGAGGAGTTCCGGTTCGAGGCGGGCCATGGCGTTGACCAGGGAGGGAAGGACATCGCCTGCGGATCGGCCCTGTACGAGGGCTCGTACCCGGCGGTCGTACGCGAGCAGGTCCACGCGGTCGCCGGCCCGGGAGGCCAGGGCTGCCAGGAGGAGGGCCGCGTCCATGGAGGCGTCGAGGCGGGGGATGTCTCCGACGCGGCCCGCTGAAGTGCGGCCCGTGTCGAGGATCAGGAGGATGTGGCGGTCGCGTTCGGGGCGCCAGGTGCGTACGGCGACCGTGGAGTGGCGGGCGGTGGCGCGCCAGTCGATCGAGCGGGTGTCGTCGCCGGGGACGTACTCGCGGAGGCTGTCGAATTCCGTGCCCTCGCCGCGGGTCAGGACGCTGGTGCGGCCGTCGAGTTCGCGCAGTCGGGCCAGCTTCGAGGGGAGGTGCTTGCGGCTGGTGAAGGGGGGCAGGACGCGTACCGTCCAGGGGACTTTGTGGTTGCCCTGGCGGGTGAGGAGGCCGAGAGGGCCGTACGAGCGGATGGTGACGCGGTCCGCGTGGCGGTCGCCGCGGCGGGTGGGGCGCAGACGAGTGGTGACGCGTCGGCGTTCGCCTGCGGGGACCGTGAGCTCGTGGCGGGACGCTGCGATTTCCGTGCCGGGCTGCCAGCTGCTCGGGGGCCAGGCGTCGCGGATGCGGGCGCGCAGAGGGCGGCTGGACGTGTTGGTGACCGTGAGGGTGACGTCGGCTTTTTCGCCGAGGCGTGCCGAGGTGTCGCCGGAGCGGGTCAGGCCGAGGCTGCGTACGGGGGCTGCCAGGGCGAAGTCGCAGGCGCAGGCGAGGGCCAGCGGGGCGTTCACCGCGAGGATGCCCGTCCAGCTGGGTTCCCAGATGCCGACGGGGAGGGTGCCGAGGGCCGCCAGGAGGGCGGCGCGTCCGGTGAGGGCCATCAGCGGGGTACGGGGACGTGGGCGAGGATCGCGTTGATGACCGAGTCGGCCGTCACGCCCTCCATCTCTGCTTCCGGGCGGAGCTGGATGCGGTGGCGGAGGGTAGGCAGCGCGAGGGCCTTCACGTCGTCCGGGATGACGTAGTCGCGGCCGGTCAGCCAGGCCCAGGCGCGGGCTGTGGCCTGGAGGGCCGTCGCGCCGCGGGGGGAGACGCCGAGGGTGAGGGACGGCGATTCGCGGGTGGCGCGGCAGATGTCCACTACGTAGCCGGTGATTTCGGGGGAGACCGTGGTCTTGGCGACGGCCGCGCGGGCGGCTTCGAGGTCCCCGGGGCCTGCGACGGGGCGTACGCCGGCGGCGCGCAGGTCGCGCGGGTTGAAGCCCTCCGCGTGGCGGCTGAGGACGTTGATCTCGTCCTGGCGGGACGGGAGAGGGATCGTCAGCTTCAGGAGGAAACGGTCCAGCTGGGCTTCGGGGAGGGGATACGTGCCTTCGTACTCGACCGGGTTCTGGGTCGCGGCGACCAGGAACGGCTCGGGGAGCGGGCGCGGGGTGCCGTCGACCGTGACCTGGCGTTCCTCCATCGCTTCGAGGAGGGAGGACTGGGTCTTGGGCGGCGTGCGGTTGATCTCGTCGGCGAGGAGGAGGTTCGTGAAGACCGGGCCGGGCTGGAAGGAGAACTCGGCGGTGCGGGCGTCGTAGACGAGGGAGCCCGTGATGTCGCTCGGCATCAGGTCAGGGGTGAACTGGACGCGCTTGGTGTCGAGTTCGAGTGCGGATGCCAGGGCCCGGACGAGCAGGGTCTTGGCTACTCCGGGGACGCCTTCCAGGAGTACGTGTCCGCGGCAGAGGAGTGCGACGACGAGGCCGGTCACGGCGGGGTCCTGGCCGACCACGGCTTTGGCGATCTCGGCGCGCAGGGCTTCCAGGGAGGCGCGGGCGGTGCCCGGATCCCCGGTGTACCCGGCGTTGTCAGTGGTCGGGTCCATCATGGACGGCGTACCTCTCTTTCGAGGGCGTCGAGTTGGTCGGCGAGAGCGATGAGGGCCGCGTCGTCGCGGGGTGGCGGCCCGAAGAGGAGTGAGTGCAGGGCCTGTCCTTCCCGGCGGAGCTGGGCGGACAGGGCGGGGAGCAGGGCCTCGGGCGTGTGCGCCTGGGCGGGGGAGACACCGACGAGGGGGGCGAGGCGGGTGCGGGTGGTGGAGCGCAGAGCCGCGGCGGCGCGGTCGCGGGCGTTGGACTTGCGGTAGAGGCGGGCGCGGCCTTCGACGGTCTCGGAGGCGCGGATCGCGACCGGGAGTTTCTCGGGCACGAGCGGGCCGAGGCGGCGCGCGCGCCAGAGGGCGGCCAGGAGCGCGGCGAAGAAAAGCTGCAGCGTGCCCCAGAGCCAGCCGGAGGGCATCAGGTCGAAGAAGCTGCGGTCACCGGCGTCGCTGGCCGAGTCGTCGGAGAGCGAGGGGAGGTACCAGACCAGGTGGGGGCGGGAACCGAGCAGTTGGAGGGCGAGCGAGGCGTTGCCCTGCTTGTCGAGGTGTTCGTTCTGGAGGATGTCGGGAGCACCGAGTACGACGGTGTCGCCGTTCCCCTCGGCCGCCGGGATGCGCACCAGGGTGGGCAGGCCGTCGCTGGGGTAGCAGGATTCGGCGTCGGGCGCGCTCGTGGTGTAGCGGAGGCCGCCTGTCTGGGCCTTGCCGGCTCGCCGGGCGGCGGGCAGGGAGCAGTTCGGCGACAGCGTGGAGTCGAAGCTGGGCGCGGGGTCGGCGTCGGCTCCGGGGGCGAGGGTGCCGACGGACGGGAGGTCGGGGGCGACGAGGAGGGTGCGGCCGCCGGAGTTCTTGAACGCCGAGTGGAGCCGTTCCTGCTGACGGTCGGTCAGCAGGTCGGGGCGGGCGACCAGCAGGGTCGTGTCGGTGCCGACGGCTGTTCTGGCCTCTTCCAGGGTGGTGACCACGCGGGTGGACACGCCCTGGTCGGCGAGGAGTTCGGCGACGGCGCGGCTGCCGGAGGGGTCCGCGGAGCGCGGGTCGAGGCTGCCGCTCTGGGCGTCCGAGCGGATCGCGGCGATGGCCACGGCGGCTGCCACGAGGATCACCAGCGCGAGCAGCACACCGCGCGTGCGGGTCCACAGTTGACGGGCCGTGGGAGAGGCGGAGGTGGACTGCGGGGTGGCCTCGGGCGCCTCGGGTGCGGGGGCCTCGGTGGTCACTCGGCGGCCCCCTGGTGGGCGCTGTGGGCCGTGCTGTGGGTGCTGCTCACGAGGACCGGCCTGGTGCGTTCCAGTTCGCGGTCGAGTTGTGCGAGGCGTTGGTACGTGTCCGAGTCGGCTGTTCGTCCGCCGTACGTCACGTCGTCGAAGTCCCGGGCGGCGGCGCGGAGTCGGTCCGTGTGGGCGGGGAGCGTGCGGCCCGCTTCGGCGGCGGCCTCGTCGGCGGTGCGGCCGGGGCGGGGGTCGAGCAGGGCGCGTTCCTCCAGGGAGCGCACGACGGCGCGCATGCGCTCCTGGACGGCTTGGTTCCAGTGGCCCTGGGCCGCGTGTGCCTCGGCTGCCGCGCGGTGCTCGGCGGCGCTGCGCGGCCGGTCGTCGAAGAGCGGGGCCGCCGACGTCGGGCCGCGGCGTGGGGTGCCGAGGCGCCACCAGAGGGCACCGATGAGTGCCACGGCCGCCAGGACGACGACGAGGAGGCCGAGTGCGCCGCCCGGTGTCGCGGAGGAGGCGGCGTTGAACAGCTTGTCGACCCATTCCCAGAAGGCGTCCAGGGCTCGTTCGACAAGGCTGGGGTCGTTCTCGTGGTACATCCGCTTGGACAGCTCGCGCCGGGCCGCCTCCTGCGCGGGGTCGCGCGGGATGGTGACCGGCGGTTCGCCTTCGCCGCGCGACAGCGTCAGTACGGCTGTGCCGTTGGCGCGTGGCAGCGCCAGTGCCGCCGTGAGAACTCCCCCCGCCAGGCTCACTCCGTCAGCTCCCCGGGGTGGAGCCGGGGGTGCCGGAGCCGTAGTCCTGGACGCCGGCGGCGCGGGCCAGGTCGAGGTCGAGGGCTTCGCGGCGGATGCGCTGGTCGATGTAGAGGAGCACCGAGACGCCGGCGGTGATCGGGAACGTGAGCATGGAGCCGATCACCGAGCCGATCCCGCTGATGATGAGGAACGTCCAGCCGAGGTCGCCGGTGCCGGTGTTGAGGAAGCCGGTGACCCCCTCGCCGCTGAGTGCGGAGGCGAGGAAGGCGAAGGGGATCACGATGATCGACGCCACGATGTTCGCGATGATCGTGGCGAGCAGCTGGATGCCGAAGACCCGCCACCAGGAGCCGCGGACGAGCTTCGCGGAGCGGCTCATCGACTTGAAGACGCTCTGCTTCTCCAGCATCAGGGCGGGCGAGGCCAGCGAGAAGCGGATCATCAGCCAGAGCGCGACGACGCCCGCGGCCAGGCCGCCGAAGACGGCGAGCGCGATGGCGCCGTCACCTCCGCCGGCGAGGCCGACGAGGATGCCGGGCAGTGTGCCCAGGGCGCCGACCGTGATGGCGATGAGCGGGAGCAGGAAGGTCAGTCCGAAGAGCTTGGGCAGCTGCGGCCGGGCGTCGCTCCAGGCTTCCGCGGTGGTCACCGACTTGCCGAGCACGGCGCGGCTGGTCACGGTCGTGAGCAGGGCGGTCGCCACGATCGTGCCGAGCAGGGTGATCAGCAGGACGACGCCGGAGTTCAGGAGGCTGTCGCCCAGGGCGCGCGACAGTTCGCCGGCGGTGGCGCTGGGGTCGTTGAGGGTCTCCGTGCTGGCGCTGTCGTCCAGGACGAAGCCCTGGAGCAGGATCACGGCGATCTGCGTGAAGACCGCGACGGTCAGCGAGATGCCGAGCACGGTGCGCCAGTGCGTACGCATTGTCGACACCGCGCCGTCGAGGATCTCGCCGACGCCGAGCGGGCGGAGCGGGATGACGCCGGGCTTGGCCGCGGGCGGGGGACCTCCCCAGCCGCCTCCCCAACCCGGGTGGCCGCCGGGACCGTAACCGCCGGGGCCGCCGTAGCCACCAGGGCCGCCGGGACCTCCGTAGCCGCCGCCGTACGGGCCGGTGGGCGGTTGGCCGCCCCAGCCGGGGCCCGCAGGGGGCTGGCCGCCCCAGCCGGGGCCGGGCGGGGGTGGTGGCGGGGCCTGGGGCGGGGTGTCCTGGGGGCTGCCGGGGGACGGCCACTGGGCCGGTGGGGGCTGTTCCTTGGACCACTTCGGGCCGGGGGCGGACGGGTCGGTGCCGGGTCGGCCCGGTTCGCCCGCGGGCTCCGTGGGACCGGGCCGGTCCGCGGGCTCGGCAGGGCCGGAAGCCGTCGGCTCCTGTCCGTTCTGCCCGTCGGAGGGGGCAGATCCGGGCGATGCCCAGCCCGGAGTGTCTTTCATCGTCGCTCCTTCACGGTGCCCGTCCGCGGTCGCGGCGGCAGGTTGGCAGCCATCGTGCCACGGTGTGGCCGGGAAGTGACCGGCTGCCGTATGGGCTGCACACCTTCAATTGTCCGGCCGGTACGGGGCAGACTGGGCGGATGGCTGATCAGTACGCGCAATCCCGCGAGAACAACCGGCCCACCGAGATACCGGCGATCCGGTGGGACGAGCCGCCGGAAGGCCCGGTACTGGTCCTCCTCGACCAGACGCGGCTGCCCGCCGAGGAGGTCGAGCTGGTGTGCACGGACGCGCCCGCCCTGGTGGAGGCGATCCGTACGCTCGCGGTTCGCGGGGCGCCGCTGCTCGGTATCGCGGGGGCGTACGGGGTCGCGCTCGCCGCCGTCCGGGGGTTCGACGTGGAGGAGGCCGCGGCCGCGCTCGCGAGTGCCCGGCCCACCGCGGTGAACCTCTCGTACGGGGTGCGCAGGGCCCAGGCGGCCCACCTCGCGGTGCTGCGGGGCGGCGGTGACCAGAAGCAGGCCGCCGATGCCGCGCTGGCCGCCGCGCGGGCGCTCCACGAGGAAGATGCCCAGGCCAGCGCCCGGATGGCGACGCACGGGCTGGCGCTTCTCGACGAGCTGCTGCCCGGTGGAAACCACCGGATCCTGACGCACTGCAACACCGGTGCGCTGGTGTCCGGGGGCGAGGGCACGGCGTTCGCGGTGGCCCTCGCGGCGCACCGGGCGGGGCGGCTGCGCAGGCTCTGGGTGGACGAGACGCGGCCGTTGCTGCAAGGTGCTCGCCTGACGGCCTATGAGGCGGCGCGGAGCGGAATGGCGTACACCTTGCTCACGGACAACGCGGCGGGATCGCTGTTCTCGGCGGGAGAGGTGGACGCGGTGCTGATCGGTGCCGACCGGATCGCGGCCGACGGTTCGGTGGCGAACAAGGTGGGGAGCTATCCGCTCGCGGTGCTGGCCAGGTACCACCATGTGCCGTTCATCGTGGTGGCGCCGGTGACGACGGTGGATCCGGACACTCCGAACGGAGCAGCGATCGAGGTCGAGCAGCGTGCCGGACATGAAGTGACGGAGATCACAGCACCGCAGGTGCCGGTGGCGGGAGCGGAAGCGGGCGGCGGGATACCGGTGGCACCCCTGGGGACCCAGGCGTACAACCCGGCGTTCGACGTGACGCCGCCCGAGCTGGTGACTGCGATCGTCACCGAAGAGGGCGCCGTGTCTCCTGTGACGGCTGAGGCGCTAGAAGAGCTGTGTGACAGGTCACGCCAGGTAACGATTTAGTTAATGGGATGATGTCGTTTATGAAGGGACGAGTCCTTGTCGTCGATGACGACACCGCACTGGCCGAGATGCTCGGCATTGTGTTGCGTGGTGAAGGTTTTGAGCCGTCTTTCGTAGCCGACGGCGACAAGGCGCTGGCCGCTTTCCGTGAGAGCAAGCCCGACCTGGTGCTCCTGGACCTGATGCTTCCCGGCCGGGACGGTATCGAGGTGTGCCGCCTGATCAGGGCGGAGTCCGGGGTGCCGATCGTGATGCTCACCGCGAAGAGCGACACCGTCGATGTCGTGGTCGGCCTGGAGTCGGGCGCGGACGACTACATCGTGAAGCCGTTCAAGCCAAAGGAGCTGGTGGCCCGGATCCGGGCCAGGCTGCGCAGGTCGGAGGAGCCGGCGCCCGAGCAGCTCGCCATAGGCGATCTGGTCATCGACGTGGCCGGTCACTCTGTGAAGCGGGACGGGGCGTCCATCGCGCTGACTCCGCTGGAGTTCGACCTGCTGGTGGCGCTGGCCCGCAAGCCGTGGCAGGTGTTCACGCGTGAGGTGCTCCTGGAGCAGGTCTGGGGCTACCGCCACGCGGCGGACACCCGCCTGGTGAACGTCCATGTGCAGCGGCTGCGCTCCAAGGTCGAGAAGGACCCGGAGCGGCCGGAGATCGTGGTGACCGTCCGTGGCGTCGGTTACAAGGCCGGACCGAGCTGACATGTCCCGGGACAGTGCCGCTTCGGCGCCCGGCCAGCCGGGGACCCGCGCGGGGCGGCCTGTCGGCCGGAAGACGACGGGCTCCCGCTGGGGACAGTTCACCGAGGGCGGGCTGCTGCAGGGCGGAGTCCAGGGCAGCCCGGTCCTCCGGCTGGTCATGCGCTGGGTGCGGCGCCCGCTGCTGCCCGTCATGCGGCTGTGGCGGCGCAACATCCAGCTCAAGGTCGTCGTCACGACCCTGCTGATGTCGCTGGGCGTCGTTCTGCTGCTGGGCTTCGTCGTGATCGGACAGGTGCGCAACGGCCTGCTCGACGCCAAGGTGAAGGCCTCGCAGAGCCAGGCCACGGGCGGGTTCACGGTCGCCAAGCAGGAGGCCGACAGCGCGGCGGGCGCGGACGACCGCCCGGGCTCGGACGAGAACCCCGTGCAGAACGTGAGCGGGTGGATGAGCGCTCTCGTCGAGTCGCTGTCCAGCGGCGGCCAGGGCGCGTTCAGCGTCGTGACCCTCAGCACCGCCTCCGCCGACAACGACAGCAGGGGCCTCGGCCCGCGCGCTTCGGGCTTCGTCGACTGGAGCCTCAGCGTGCCCGAGGACCTGCGCGACCGGGTCGACGAGGGCGCGGGCGCGGCCCAGAGCTACACGCGCATCTTCTACACCAACGGCCAGGCGTCCCAGCCGGCGCTGATCATC
This sequence comes from Streptomyces sp. NPDC058697, assembly GCF_042715345.1. Classification (NCBI taxonomy): domain Bacteria; kingdom Bacillati; phylum Actinomycetota; class Actinomycetes; order Kitasatosporales; family Streptomycetaceae; genus Streptomyces; species Streptomyces sp. NPDC058697. Next base: position 19,289 of record NZ_JBHXSU010000057.1, on the reverse strand, counting down.
GGCACCCAGCTCAACGACCCCAAGAACGCCCCGTACCAGCTGTACTACCTCTTCCCGCTCACGCAGGAGGAGAAGTCGCTCAGCCTCGTCAAGGGGACGCTCGCGACGGCCGGGCTGTTCGTGGTGGTGCTGCTCGGGGCGATCGCCTGGCTCGTGGTGCGTCAGGTCGTCACGCCCGTACGGATGGCCGCCGGGATCGCCGAGCGGCTGTCCGCCGGGCGCCTTCAGGAACGTATGAAGGTCACCGGCGAGGACGACATCGCGCGGCTCGGCGAGGCCTTCAACAAGATGGCGCAGAACCTGCAGCTGAAGATCCAGCAGCTCGAGGACCTGTCGCGGATGCAGCGGCGGTTCGTGTCCGACGTGTCGCACGAGCTGCGTACGCCGTTGACGACCGTCCGGATGGCGGCCGATGTCATCCACGACGCGCGCGTGGACTTCGATCCGATGACCGCGCGGTCGGCCGAGCTGCTCGCCGACCAGCTGGACCGGTTCGAGACGCTGCTCGCGGACCTGCTGGAGATCAGCCGCTTCGACGCGGGCGCGGCGGCCCTGGAGGCCGAGCCGATAGACCTGCGGGAGGTCGTACGCAGGGTCGTCAGCGGGGCCGAGCCGCTCGCCGACCGCAAGGGCACGCACATACAGGTCGTCGGGGACCAGCAGCCCGTCGTCGCCGAGGCGGACGCCCGGCGCGTGGAGCGGGTGCTGCGCAACCTCGTCGTCAACGCCGTGGAGCACGGCGAGGGCAAGGACGTCGTGGTCAAGCTCGCCGCGGCGGGCGGGGCGGTCGCGGTCGCGGTGCGCGACTACGGAGTGGGGCTCAAGCCCGGCGAGGCGACCCGGGTGTTCAGCCGCTTCTGGCGGGCGGACCCGGCACGCGCGCGTACGACCGGCGGTACGGGCCTCGGCCTGTCCATCGCCCTGGAGGACGCGCGGCTGCACGGCGGCTGGCTGCAGGCCTGGGGCGAGCCGGGGGGCGGCTCGCAGTTCCGGCTGACGCTGCCGCGGACCGCGGACGAGCCGCTGCGGGGCTCGCCGATACCCCTGGAGCCCAAGGACTCGCGGCGCAACCGCGGGCTGAACGACGCGGGGCTGCCTCTCGGCGGCACGCAGAAGCTGGCCACGGTGCCCGCGCAGCCCGTCAGCGAGCGCACCGGTCCGCCGCCCATGCAGACCCGCCCGCTCGCCCCCCTGGTGACGGGCGCGGTGGACCCGGCGGCGCTGCCCGGCAACGGCGCGCGCGTGGTGCCGCGGCCCACCGCGGAAACGCGCGGCCAGAGCACCGAGGCAGCGCAGGACACCCCGTCCGAGGACGGCCGGGGAACCGGTGAGCAGCCGGAACAGTTGAAGCAGGGGGAGGAATCACGTGGGCGCTGACCGCGATCGGGGCGGCCGTCGGCGTCCGGTGCGTCTGGTGACGTACGGCGTCTGCGGGGCCGTACTGCTGACCGGGTGCGCCTCGATGCCGGACGGCGGGGATCTGCGTGGCGTCGAGGCCTCGCAGCGGCCGGACCCGCAGGTCCGGGTCTTCGCCATGCCGCCGCGGGAGAACGCGCAGCCCGAGGAGATCGTGCAGGGCTTCCTGGAGGCGCTGACCAGCGACGATCCGGGGTTCGAGACGGCACGCAAGTACCTGACGGGCGAGGCGTCCAAGGAGTGGCGTCCGAACCAGTCGACGACGGTGCTCGCGGACGGGCCGAACACCGCGGCGGAGCACAGCGGCAGCCGGGAGGCGACCGGCGACTTCGTGTATTCGCTGACCGGCACCAGGGTCGCCAAGGTGGACTCGCAGTTCGCGTACGAACCCGCCGCGGGAACGTACAACGAGCTTGTGCACCTCGCGAAGTACAAGGAGAAGGACGGCAGCAGGCAGTGGCGCATCGACGAGCTGCCGCAGGGCCTGGTGATGGGGAAGTCCGACTTCCAGCGCAACTACCTGTCCGTCAACAAGTACTTCTTCGCGTCGAACACGTCGGGCAGGACGGACGATCAGCTCGGGGCGGTCGCCGACCCCGTCTACGTGCGCGAACAGGTGGACCCGGTGACGCAGATGGTCCGCTCGCTCCTGAAGGGGCCGACGAGCTGGCTCAAGCCGGTCGTCAGGTCCAGCTTCCCCACCGGTACGGCGTTGAAGAAGGGCGTCAGGACACTCGCGCCCGACGACCAGAACCGGCTGACGGTGCCGTTGAACGACAAGGCCGACCGGATCGGCCAGTCCGTGTGCACGGAGATGGCGGCCCAACTCCTGTTCACCCTGCAGGACCTGACGCCCACGGGCATCGACGAGGTGGTGCTGCAGCGTTCGGACGGCACGCAGTCGTGTGCGCTCAGAGCGAGCAAGGCCGAGATCTACGTCGCCCACGGCCCGGCGAAGCGTGCCGAGTACGAGTACTTCATCGACGGTGAGAAGCGGCTCGTCCGGATAGCGAGCACGGGCAGCGAGCAGGAGCCCGAGCCGGTGCCGGGTGCGCTCGGCGACGGCGACAAGGCGCTGCGGGCGGCCGCGGTCTCGCGGGACGAGGACACCGCGGCCGGGGTGTCGCTCGACGGGCGCTCGCTGTACGTGGGGTCGCTCGCGTCGGGCGGTTCGCTCGGGGAGCCCGTGCTGCGCAGCAAGGCCAAGTCGGAGGACGACGGGCTGACGACGCCCAGTTGGGACGCGAGCGGGGACCTGTGGGTGGCCGACCGTGACCCGAAGAGCTCCAGGCTGCTGCTGCTCGCGAAGGGCGCGGGTGAGCCTCTGGTGGTCACGACGCCCGGCCTCGAAGGGCGGATCGAGGCGGTGCGGGTGGCCGCCGACGGGGTGCGGGTCGCGCTGATCCTGCGGACGAACGACAGGACGACCCTGCTCATGGGGCGGATCGAGCGGCAGAACGGATCGGACGGGAAGCCGTCCGTCTCCATCCATGCGCTGCGGTCCGTGGCACCGCAGCTGGAGGAGGTCACCGCCATGTCCTGGGCCGGCGACAGCCGTCTGGTCGTGGTGGGCCGCGAGGCGCGGGTCGTGCAGCAGATCCAGTACGTCCAGGTCGACGGCTCCACACCGGTCGGTCCGGCACCCGCCGCGCTCACCGGCGTGAAGGAGATCGCCGCCTCCGAGGACGAACGGCTGCCCCTGGTGGCCCACTCGGAGGACGGGATCGTGCGGCTCTCGTCCGGGTCCCAGTGGCAGACGGTGGTCAAGAAGGGGATGGCGCCGGTCTATCCGGGGTGAGCCCTGGGCCTGGCCTGCCTGGTCCGGCTTGCCTTCACTGTCTGAGCGCCTCGCTCGTGTGGGTGACAACGTCCCTGTGGTTGGCCGGAGTTGTCCACAGGGGTGGCCGGGGAGCTCGGGCGTTGGCACAGTGGTGGGCATGCGGGGGTGGTGGCAGGACCTCACGGACCTGGTGCTGCCGGCCGAGTGCGGAGGCTGTGGGAGGCCTCGCACGGTGCTCTGCCCGGAGTGCCGTGCCGCCCTGACAGGGGCCGTACCGAGCCGGGTGCGACCGGAGCCGGAACCACCGGGGCTGCCGGTGGTTCACGCGGCGGCCCCGTACGAGGACGCGGTGCGCGCGGTGCTCCTCGCCCACAAGGAACGGGGTGCGCTGATGCTCGCGGGGCCGCTGGGAGCGGCGCTGGCGGGGGCCGTGCGGGCTGGGCTCGCGTCCGGCGCCTGCGGGCCTGGTGGACCCGGTGGACCCCGTGGGCACGGTGAACCTGGTGGACCCGTCGGAGTGGGCGGCTCCGGGGCGCCTGTGCGGCCTGTGTCGCTCGTTCCCGTGCCGTCCGCGCCCTGGGCGGTCCGGGCGCGGGGGCACGACCCGGCGCGGCGGATCGCGCTGGCAGCCGCGGGTGAGCTGCGGCGTACGGGGACACCGGCCCGGGTACTCGCCGTACTGAGGCAGCGGCGTGCCGTGGCCGACCAGTCGGGGCTCAACTCCCGGCAGCGGCTGGACAATCTCGCCGGCGCCCTGGAGGTGCCCGCGGGAGGGGCGCGGCTGTTGGCCGACGGCGGGCGGGTCGTGCTCGTCGACGACCTGATGACCACGGGCGCGTCCCTGGCGGAGGCGGCAAGGGCCCTGAACGCCGTTCTCGTGGCGGGAACCGGTCCTTACGGCCGAGTAACACCCAAAGTGACAGGGGAAGGGATGTCTCAAGCGGCAGCTGCAGGTGTAGGCCGACCAGAAGCGGTCAGGGAAATGAGAGGTACGAAGGACGCCGAAGGCGTGCTCGCAGCGGCTGTGGTCGCGGCGACTCCGGCATCTTTCGAAATAAACCGGAACTGACAGAGAAGTTGCGTCGTTGCAGGTAGTGACAGGTTCTATTCACCTGAATGGAGGTACGTCGCAGTAGAGGGTGACGCCATCCGTCCAGGCGAGATATGTTCGGTTGTGAGGGAATGGCGACGCCGTCCCTCGCATATCGGAATGCCGTGCCGTGGGTTTTCTGCAATCACCCGCGACAGTGGGTGGAGATCTTGCCCGCGGGGGAGGAGGAGGTGGAAGTCACCGAGTCCGAGGCTCCGGGAGTCGCTGGAGCCTGGTGCAAAAGGGAGATGCTCCGCCGTCGATGCGGAGTGATCCGGGAACGGAGTTCTGCGTGGACATCGTCGTCAAGGGCCGCAAGACCGAGGTGCCCGAGCGGTTCCGCAAGCACGTGGCCGAGAAGCTGAAGCTGGAGAAGATCCAGAAGCTCGACGGCAAGGTGATCAGCCTCGACGTCGAGGTGTCCAAGGAGCCCAACCCCCGACAGGCCGACCGCTCCGACCGAGTGGAGATCACGCTTCACTCCCGCGGTCCGGTGATCCGGGCGGAGGCAGCGGCGAGCGATGCGTACGCGGCGCTGGACCTGGCGGCAGACAAGCTGGAAGCGCGGCTGCGCAAGCAGCACGACAAGCGGTACACACGCCGTGGTGCCCGCAGGATCTCGGCAGCCGAGGTCGCCGACCACGTCCCGGGCGCGGCGACGCTGAACGGGAACGGCAGTGTGGTCCACGAGGAAGAGCCCGAGGCCGTGCCGACGAAGAAGATCGGCTCGCTCGAGGTGAAGGGTGACGGCCCCCTCGTCGTCCGCGAGAAGACCCACGTCGCGTCCCCGATGACGCTCGACCAGGCGCTCTACGAGATGGAGCTGGTCGGGCACGACTTCTATCTGTTCGTCGACTCCGAGACCAAGGAACCGAGTGTCGTCTACCGGCGGCACGCGTACGACTACGGCGTCATCCACCTCAGCACGGACCCGATGGTCGCCAAGGCGCAGCAGGCCCCGGCGGGCGGGGCGCTGGGCGGCTGACCTCGCTCTCTGAGCACCGAACCGGTGCCCCTGGAGTGCCCGTGCGCCCCCAGGGGCACCGGTGTGCGACCCCTTAGTGCCCCGCTCTGTCGTCCCGTTGTCGCCCGGGCATGAAATCATGGCGGCACCGGCCCAACCGGTGGGCCGTTGCCTCGGGTTGGCGATGGCACAGGAAACACAGGCCACGGCCTTCAGGGGGAGGAACCATGGCGGACAGCTTCGGACCGATGCGTGACGAAGATGCCGACGACGGCGTCGTCGGCATGGGCCCGGACGCGGGGTCCCCGCGCAAGGAACCCATCAGGGTCCTTGTCGTGGATGACCATGCCCTCTTCCGTCGCGGCCTGGAGATCGTGCTCGCCGCCGAGGAGGACATCCAGGTCGTCGGGGAGGCGGGCGACGGCGCGGAGGCGGTCGACAAGGCCGCCGATCTGCTGCCGGACATCGTGCTGATGGACGTACGGATGCCCAAGCGCGGCGGCATCGAGGCGTGCACCTCCATCAAGGAGGTCGCGCCCAGCGCGAAGATCATCATGCTGACGATCAGCGACGAGGAGGCGGACCTCTACGACGCGATCAAGGCGGGGGCCACCGGGTATCTCCTGAAGGAGATCTCCACGGATGAAGTGGCCACGGCCATTCGTGCTGTTGCCGACGGGCAGTCGCAGATCAGTCCGTCGATGGCGTCGAAGCTGCTCACCGAGTTCAAGTCGATGATCCAGCGGACGGATGAGCGGCGGCTGGTGCCGGCGCCTCGGCTCACCGAGCGTGAGCTGGAGGTTCTCAAGCTCGTGGCGACCGGGATGAACAACCGGGATATCGCCAAGGAGTTGTTCATCTCCGAGAACACCGTGAAGAACCATGTGCGGAACATTCTGGAGAAGCTGCAGTTGCACTCCAGGATGGAGGCCGTGGTGTATGCGATGCGGGAGAAGATTCTTGAGATTCGTTGACGGCGGGTGTTGTTGAGCGCCGTGGGGTGAACGGTTGCGGTTGGGTCTGGCTGCGGGCCGGTGGGGGCTGGTCGCGCAGTTCCCCGCGCCCCTAAAAGGCCCCCGGCGCCGCCAACAGGGAACTCAGCCAGACCTAGCCCAGCGTTCGGGCCAGTTCCGTTGTCAGGGCTTCTCGTAGGGGCGCGGTGTTTGCCCGCTCCACTCGGATGTTTGTGCAGTCGACCCAGGTGGCTGCCTCCATGAGGGCCTGGGCCACTGCCGGTACGGCCTTGGGGCTGTCGAGGGTGACCTGCTTGGCCACCAGTGTGGCGCCCTCGCGGGCCGGGTCGACACGGCCGACCAGGTGGCCGCCGGCGAGGACCGGCATGGCGAAGTAGCCGTAGACCCGCTTCGGCTTGGGGACGTAGGCCTCCAGGCGGTGGGTGAAGCCGAAGATGCGCTCCGTGCGGGCCCGCTCCCAGACCAGGGAGTCGAACGGCGACAGCAGCGTGGTGCGGTGGCGGCCCCTCGGAGGTGTCTCCAGGGCCGCAGGATCCGCCCAGGCGGGCTTGGCCCAGCCCTCCACCGTGACCGGGACCAGACCGGAGTCCGCGAGCACCGCGTCGACCTGCTCGCCCTTGAGGCGGTGGTAGTCGGCGATGTCCGCGCGCGTGCCGACGCCCAGGGACTGGCCCGCGAGCCGGACCAGGCGGCGCAGGCACTCCGCGTCGTCCAGCTCGTCGTGGAGCAGGGCGCCCGGGATGGCGCGCTCGGCGAGGTCGTACACCCGCTTCCAGCCGCGGCGCTCCGTGCACACCACCTCGCCGTACATCAGCGCGCGCTCGACGGCGACCTTCGTGCCCGACCAGTCCCACCACTCGCTGGTCTTCTTCGCGCCGCCCAAGTCGGTGGCCGTGAGCGGGCCTTCGGTCCTGAGCTGCTTGATGACCTGTTCGTACGTGCCGTCCGGCAGGTCGTGGTTCCAGTGCGGGCGGGCGCGGTAGGCGCGGCGGCGGAACGCGAAGTGCGGCCACTCCTCGACGGGGAGGATGCAGGCCGCGTGCGACCAGTACTCGAAGGCGTGGGGGCTCGGCGGAGCTGTGCCGTCGGACGCCGGCGTCCAGTAGGCGCCGTCCACCGTCTTGCGGCCGACCGCGCCGAGGCGGGCGTACGGGATGAGTTCGTGGGAGCGGGCCAGGACGGAGATCGTGTCGAGCTGGACCGCGCCCAGGTGCCGCAGTACGCCTCGGACGCCGCCCCTGCGGTCGGGAGCGCCCAGGAAACCCTGGGCGCGCAGGGCGATTCGGCGGGCCTCGTCGGCGGTGAGTTCGGCGGTGGGGCGCGGCAGACTCGTCATGGTCAGCACGATATGCGGTGCCACTGACAGTGGGCCCTGAGCTGCGGAAACCGCCGGGGAAGCCGGTCCGGGGGACGGGCGGGTGCCGGGAGTCAGTCCTGGCGTGGTGCGGGCAGGTAGGGCGCCGTCGACGGCAGGCCCAGGTCGGACGGGAGCAGGGATCCGATCCAGCAGTCGCGGCGTACGCCCTTGTTGTTGATGCCGGAGCGGAGGGTGCCCTCGACGCTGAAGCCGGCGCGTTCGGCGACCGCGCGGGAGCCCGTGTTGCCGACCTCGGCCCGCCACTCGACGCGGTCGATCGCCAGCTGGGTGAACGCCCAGCGGGAGGCGGTGACGGCGGCCTCGGTGATGTAGCCGTTGCCCCGGTGTTGCTTCGTCGCCCAGAAACCGATCTCGCCGACTCCCAGGGAGCGCATCGTGATGGCGAGCATGCCGGCCAGTTCACCGCTGACGGGCAGGAAGACACCGAAGGTGAACATCGAGCAGTCCACCCATCCGTCGGGCACCATCTGCTCGGTGAAGGCCGTGGCGTGCTCGGGCAGATAGGGCGAGGGGATCGTGGTCCAGCGCTGGATGTCGGGATCCTGGACGGCGTCGTACACGGCGTCGGTGTCGTGCGGTCCCACCGTGCGCAACAGGAGCCGTTCGGAGGTCAGTGTGACGGGGTCCATCGGCCGATTCTGCTCGGGCTTCGCTGAGGAAGCCATCACTTTAGCCCTGTGTGAGGCGGCGGTTACCTTTCGTAGCGCTTGCGCGGCACCTTCCGCATCCTCCGCCCGTTGTCTTAATGGCTGTCACATGCAGACCTCCCGGCGCGGTGGGGTCCTCGCTTACGATGGCCGTTGCTCAAGCTGTGATTTGAACTGTCATTGAAACCGACCGTCCCAGGCCCGACCGGCAAGGAGACAAACCCCCGTGTCCGTCCTCTCGAAGATCATGCGTGCAGGCGAAGGAAAGATCCTGCGCAAGCTGCACCGCATCGCGGACCAGGTCAACTCCATCGAAGAGGACTTCGTTGACCTCTCCGACGCCGAGCTGCGAGCCCTGACCGATGAGTACAAGCAGCGGTACGCCGACGGCGAAAGCCTCGACGACCTGCTGCCCGAGGCGTTCGCGACCGTCCGCGAGGCCGCCAAGCGCGCCCTCGGCCAGCGTCCCTACGACGTACAGATCATGGGCGGCGCCGCGCTTCACCTCGGCTATGTCGCCGAGATGAAGACCGGTGAGGGCAAGACCCTGGTCGGCACGCTGCCCACGTATCTGAACGCCCTCTCCGGAGACGGCGTCCACCTCATCACGGTCAACGACTACCTGGCCGAGCGCGACTCCGAGATGATGGGCCGTGTCCACAAGTTCCTGGGCCTGAGCGTCGGCTGCATCCTGGCCAACATGACGCCGGCCCAGCGCCGCGAGCAGTACGCGTGCGACATCACGTACGGCACGAACAACGAGTTCGGCTTCGACTACCTGCGCGACAACATGGCGTGGTCGCAGGACGAACTGGTGCAGCGCGGCCACAACTTCGCGGTGGTCGACGAGGTCGACTCGATCCTTGTCGACGAGGCCCGTACGCCGCTGATCATCTCCGGCCCCGCCGACCAGGCCACCAAGTGGTACGGCGACTTCGCGAAGCTCGTCACGCGCCTGAAGAAGGGCGAGGCGGGCAACACCCTCAAGGGCATCGAGGAAACCGGCGACTACGAGGTCGACGAGAAGAAGCGCACCGTCGCCATCCACGAGCCCGGCGTCGCCAAGGTCGAGGACTGGCTGGGCATCGACAACCTCTACGAGTCGGTGAACACGCCTCTGGTGGGCTACCTGAACAACGCCATCAAGGCCAAGGAGCTCTTCAAGAAGGACAAGGACTACGTCGTCATCGACGGCGAAGTCATGATCGTCGACGAGCACACCGGCCGCATCCTCGCCGGCCGCCGCTACAACGAGGGCATGCACCAGGCGATCGAGGCGAAGGAAGGGGTGGACATCAAGGACGAGAACCAGACGCTCGCCACGATCACCCTGCAGAACTTCTTCCGCCTCTACAAGCGCCACGACCGCAACGGCAAGGAAGTCCCCGGTCTCTCCGGCATGACCGGTACGGCGATGACCGAGGCCGCCGAGTTCCACCAGATCTACAAGCTCGGCGTCGTCCCGATCCCGACCAACCGGCCCATGGTCCGCAAGGACCAGTCGGACCTGATCTACCGCACCGAGGTCGCGAAGTTCGACGCGGTGGTCGACGACATCGCCGAGAAGCACGAGAAGGGCCAGCCGATCCTCGTCGGTACGACGTCGGTCGAGAAGTCCGAGTACCTCTCGCAGCAGCTCTCCAAGCGAGGCATCCAGCACGAGGTGCTGAACGCGAAGCAGCACGACCGCGAGGCCCCGATCATCGCCCAGGCCGGCCGCAAGGGCGCCGTCACCGTCGCCACGAACATGGCCGGCCGTGGTACGGACATCAAGCTCGGCGGCAACCCGGACGACCTCGCCGAGGCCGAGCTGCGCCAGCGCGGCCTCGACCCCGAGGAGCACATCGAGGAGTGGGCCGCCGCGCTGCCCGCCGCCCTGGAGCGGGCCGAGAAGGCCGTGCAGGCCGAGTTCGAAGAGGTCAAGGACCTCGGTGGGCTCTATGTGCTGGGCACCGAGCGGCACGAGTCCCGCCGTATCGACAACCAGCTGCGCGGCCGCTCCGGCCGTCAGGGCGACCCGGGCGAGTCCCGCTTCTACCTCTCCCTGGGCGACGACCTGATGCGCCTCTTCAAGGCCCAGATGGTCGAGCGCGTCATGTCGATGGCGAACGTGCCGGACGACGTGCCGATCGAGAACAAGATGGTCACCCGCGCCATCGCCTCCGCCCAGTCGCAGGTCGAGACGCAGAACTTCGAGACCCGCAAGAACGTCCTCAAGTACGACGAGGTCCTCAACCGGCAGCGCGAGGTCATCTACGGCGAGCGTCGCCGCGTCCTTGAGGGCGAGGACATGCAGGAGCAGATCCAGCACTTCATGAACGACACGATCGACGCGTACATCGATGCGGAGACCGCCGAGGGCTTCGCCGAGGAATGGGACGTGGACCGGCTGTGGGGCGCCTTCAAGCAGCTCTACCCGGTGAAGGTCACCGTCGAGGAGCTGGAGGAGGCGGCCGGCGACCGTGCCGGTCTGACCGCCGAGTTCATCTCCGAGTCCATCAAGGACGACATCTACGAGCAGTACTCGGCCCGCGAGGAGCAGCTCGGCTCCGAGATCATGCGTGAGCTGGAGCGCCGGGTCGTGCTGTCGGTCCTGGACCGCAAGTGGCGCGAGCACCTCTACGAGATGGACTATCTCCAGGAGGGCATCGGCCTGCGCGCGATGGCCCAGAAGGACCCGCTGGTCGAGTACCAGCGCGAGGGCTTCGACATGTTCACCGCCATGATGGACGGCATCAAGGAGGAGTCCGTCGGCTATCTGTTCAACCTGGAGGTCCAGGTCGAGCAGCAGGTCGAGGAGGTTCCGGTCGAGGACGCCAAGCCGTCGCTCTCCAAGGGCGCGGTTCCCGCGGGTGCTTCCCGTCCGGAGATCCGGGCCAAGGGTCTCGACACTCCGCAGCGGCCGGATCGGCTGCACTTCTCCGCGCCCACCGTGGACGGGGAGGGTGGCGTCGTCGAGGGTGACTTCACCAACGATGACGAGCCGGTGCGGTCGGAGTCGGACGGGCTTACGCGCGCGGAGCGGCGTAAGCAGCAGAAGGGTGGGCGTCGCCGCAAGAAGTGACGGTTCGCTCCGCGGGGTGAGCAGTTGAAGGGCCGGGCACCTATTGGTGCCCGGCCCTTCGCGTTGGGCCGGCCCCTGGCCCTGAGGGCCGGAGCCGGGTGTTGTCGGCTGCGGGCCGGTGGGGGCTTGTCGCGCAGTTCCCCGCGCCCCTATGGGGCGCGGGACGCGGGACGTACCCGGTCAGTCCTCGGTTGTGCGTGGCATGCGGGTGCCGCCCAGTTCTACTGCTGTGCAGCGCCAGCGGAGGTCGGTGCCCTGTTCCAGGCGGAATGCCATGGCGCGGAGCTGGTCGCCCGCACCGATGCGGGCGAAGGCCTCGACGGCGCCCGGACGAGGGACGTAGTAGCCGATGTCGCGGACGACGGGGCGGGTGCCGCGGGCGCGGAGCGGGCCGCGTTCGGCGAGCCAGGCCAGTTCGTCGTACGCGCGTCCCGCGGTGTGCCGGAGCATGCAGTGGACGGGGCGCTGACCACTCAGAACGGCCACGAGACGGTCGGCGAACAGGTCGGTGGGGCGAGGCTGCCGGGGCCCACCCGCAAGGCTCTCAGCGGGGGCTGTGGGGCCCCTCCGAGGCGGGGCTCCGGAGGGGACCGGCGAGGCGGTCGGGACTGTGCTCGGGGCGGTGCCGGCCCGCCTTGTGCGGGGTGTGCCGCCGCCCGGAGCCGTACGAGGTGAGCCGCCGCCCGGGCGGCGCGTGTCGTGGCGTACGGGCGGGCGGGTGCCCGGGGCGCCCGTGGTGCGCTTCGTCCTGGTCATCACCTTGTTCACGGCGGGATCCCCATTCCGTCGGACCGGCTGGATACCGGTCGGTAACTTTCCGTTGGGGATCTTGTACGAGGCCGGAGCGGGTGGCCGCAAGGACGCTGGGCGCGTGCCGGGGGAGCCGGAAGGTTCACCTATCAGGGTGACGGAGGAGGGCGGGAGGCTTGGCGGGGCTGGGGTGTACCGGGTGATGTGCGAGGCCGGCGGTGGACGCCTCGGGAGGGGTGGCCGGGACTCGAAAGGGGACGCCCGCACGTATCCTGAAGGCCCTCCCGGGAGGCGCGGAGCCGCCCCCTCGGAGCCCTCCGACTACGAAAGCGGCCAGCCATGCGCGTCTACGTCCCCCTGACCCTCTCCGGTCTCGCCGAGGCGTACAAGACGGGTGAGCTGGGGTCGGGGCCCTTCGTCGCGTACGCCGTCACGCCCGCGCTGCGGGAGTGGTACCTGTCCGACGACATCGAGGAACTGGAGTACGCGGCGCTGAACCGGGCCGCGCTCGCCTCCCTGCGGCTGGTCGCGCTCGACCCCGCGGCCCCGCGCCGCCGGGTCGTCGTCGCCGTGGACGTGCCGGACGGGGCAGCGGTCGCCGACCCCGACCGGGGGCTCGACCCCTCGGCGCTCGGCGAGGTGCGGGTCGGTGGAGCCGTGGCGCTGGCCAAGGCCGCGGCCGTGCATCTCGACTCGGACGAGGCCGAGACGGACGTGACGGCGGCCGTGGACGTGCTGGGCGCGGCCGACCGGGGCGACGACGACGCGCAGTTCGTCGTGGACGGGGCCGAGGACCACGAGCTGCTGTGGTTCGCCACGCAGGAGATTCCGAACCTGGTGGGCCTGGGCGACTGACGGGCCCGGCAGCCCCGTCGCGGCTCCCGGGGGCGCGCACGGAAGCACGCCGGATGTGTTGTCAGTGTGGCCGGGTATTTTTTTGGTATGGGGATGCACGGAGCGGCACACATTGTCTGGGACTGGAACGGAACCCTGTTCCACGACAACACGGCGATCATCGGCGCGACGAACGCGGCGTTCGCCGAGCTGGGGATGGACCCGATCACGCTGGAGAGGTACCGGGAGCTGTACTGCGTACCGGTGCCGAAGTTCTACGAGCGGCTGCTGGGGCGGCTGCCCACGGACGAGGAGTGGGAGGTCATGGACGTGACCTTCCATCGGTACTACCTGGAGCACCGGGTGGGCTGCGGGCTCACCGACGGGGTGCCCGGGCTGCTCGCGGAGTGGGCGTCGGCCGGTCGCAGCCAGTCGCTCCTGAGCATGTACGGGCACGACGAGCTCGTCCCGTTGGTGCGGGGGTTCGGGATCGAGCCCCATTTCATACGGGTGGACGGGCGGACGGGGCCGTCCGGGGGCAGCAAGGCCGAGCACATGGTCCGCCATCTGGAAGCGCTGACGGGCGTGGAGCCCGCTCGTACGGTGGTGATCGGGGACGCGGCGGACGACGCGGTGGCGGCGCTGCACGTGGGGGCGCGGGCCGTGCTGTACACCGGTGGGTCGCACAGTCGGGCCAGTCTTGAGGGGGTCGGGGTGCCGGTCGTGGACAGCCTGGAGGAGGCCGTCGCGGAGGCCGAGCGGTTGGCGGCCTGAGGCACCTGGAATGGGTCGGTCCCCCTTGGCGAAACCGGGGGCTTCGCCCCCAGGCCCCCCGGGTGCGTTGTCGGCTGCGGGTTCGTTGTGGCTTGTCGCGCAGTTCCCCGCGCCCCTTACGGGGCGGGGGAAACTGTGCAGAGTGTCAAAAAGGGTGACCCTCTTTTGTACACATACGGCTCATGACGGGGGCCCCGTGGAGAGCGATAGCCTTGTGCCGTGATCAGCGCGATACGTCGCGGGGGCCTTGTTGCCCCTGCCCTGCGCCCGGAACGCACGGACGACATCCGTGACCGGGCGGTCGCTGGTCTCCCCGGGTGGGGAAGCTCAGAAAACACCGCATACGCGGCAGGCGCAGGTGCACCGAGAGCAGCGTCACAGCCTCCGGAGCCGCCAAGAATGGCCGATAACGCCCCGCTCATCTCTCATCGCGGCATAGCGTCGAACAAGACCGGACACCCCGCGTCGCGGCGCTACGTCACTTCACGTTCTACGACGTCACGCAACGGCGCGCGACAGGAGCCAGAGGACAATGCAGACCAAGCTGGACGAAGCCAAGGCCGAGCTGCTCGAACGGGCCGCCCGGGTAGCTGAGAACAGTCCGGTCGGGGGGAATCTTCACCTGCCGACCGGGAAGACGGGCGCGAGCGCTCCCGACCAGGACACCCTGCTCGCGTTCCTCCAGCGCTACTACCTGCACACCGCCCCCGAAGACCTCACCGACCGAGACCCGGACGACGTCTTCGGAGCCGCCTTCTCGCACTACCGGCTGGCCGAGAACCGACCTCAGGGCACGGCCAACGTAAGAGTCCACACGCCGACGGTCGAGGAGATCGGCTGGACCTGCAGCCACTCCGTCGTCGAGGTCGTCACGGACGACATGCCCTTCCTCGTCGACTCCGTGACCAACGAGCTGTCCCGGCAGGGCCGCGGGATCCATGTCGTGATCCACCCGCAGGTCATCGTGCGGCGCGATCTCACCGGCAGGCTCATCGAGGTCCTGAAGACCCGGCCCGCCGGCGAGCTGCCCCACGACGCCTTCGTCGAGTCCTGGATCCACGTCGAGATCGACCGCGAGACCGACCGCGCCGATCTCAAGCAGATCACCGCCGACCTGGTGCGCGTCCTGTCCGACGCCCGTGAGGCCGTCGAGGACTGGGAGAAGATGCGCGACTCCGCGCTGCGCATCGCCGACGAGCTGCCCACCGAGCCGACCGCCGACGACCTGCGCGACCAGGAGGTGGAGGAGGCCCGTGAGCTGCTGCGCTGGCTCGCGGACGACCACTTCACCTTCCTCGGGTACCGGGAGTACGAGCTGCGCGAGGACGACGTGCTCGCCGCCGTTCCCGGCACCGGACTCGGCATCCTGCGCTCCGACCCGCACCACGCGACCGACGAGAGCCACCCGGTCAGCCCGTCCTTCGAGCGGCTGCCCGCCGACGCCCGTGCCAAGGCCCGCGAGCACAAGCTCCTGGTCCTCACCAAGGCCAACAGCCGCGCCACCGTCCACCGGCCCTCCTACCTCGACTACGTCGGCGTCAAGAGGTTCGACGAGGCCGGCAACGTCATCGGCGAGCGCCGTTTTCTAGGCCTGTTCTCCTCCGCCGCGTACACCGAGTCCGTCCGCCGCGTCCCCGTCGTGCGGCGCAAGGTCGCGGAGGTCCTCAAGGGCGCGGGCTTCTCGCCCAACAGCCACGACGGGCGCGACCTCCTCCAGATCATGGAGACGTACCCGCGCGACGAGCTCTTCCAGACCCCGCCCGACGAGCTGCGGTCGATCGTCACCTCCGTCCTCTACCTCCAGGAGCGGCGGCGGCTGCGGCTCTACCTGCGGCAGGACGAGTACGGGCGCTACTACTCGGCGCTCGTCTACCTCCCGCGCGACCGCTACACCACCGGCGTACGCCTGCGGATCATCGACATCCTGAAGGAGGAGCTCGGCGGCACCAGCGTCGACTTCACCGCCTGGAACACCGAGTCGATCCTCTCCCGGCTGCACTTCGTGGTCCGGGTTCCGCAGGGCACCGAGCTGCCGCAGCTCAGCGACGCCGACAAGGACCGCATCGAGGCACGGCTCGTCGAGGCCGCCCGCTCCTGGGCCGACGGTTTCGCCGAGGCACTCAACGCCGAGTGCGGCGAGGAGCGCGCCGCCGAACTGCTGCGCCGGTACGGCAACGCCATCCCCGAGGGCTACAAGGCCGACCACAACCCGCGCACCGCGGTCGCCGACCTGGTCCACCTGGAGAAGCTCGGCAACGGCAAGAACTTCGCGCTCAGCCTGTACGAGCCGGTGGGGGCCGCCCCCGGCGAGCGCCGCTTCAAGATCTACCGCACCGGCGAGTCGGTCTCCCTCTCCGCCGTCCTGCCGGTCCTCACCCGGCTCGGCGTCGAGGTCACCGACGAGCGCCCCTACGAGCTGCGCTGCTCGGACCGCGCGTCCGCGTGGATCTACGACTTCGGCCTGCGCCTGCCCAAGACGGGCAGCGGCAACGGCGACCAGCTCGGTGACGACGGCCGCGAGCGTTTCCAGGAGGCCTTCTCGGCGACCTGGACCGGGCAGGCCGAGAACGACGGCTTCAACTCCCTCGTCCTGAGCGCCGGGCTGAACTGGCGGCAGGCGATGGTGCTGCGCGCGTACGCCAAGTACCTGCGGCAGGCCGGTTCGACGTTCAGCCAGGACTACATGGAGGACACCCTCCGCAACAACGTCCACACCACCCGGCTGCTCGTCTCGCTCTTCGAGGCGCGGATGTCGCCGGACCGCCAGCGCGCCGGCCTCGAACTGACCGACGCCCTCCGCGAAGAGCTGGACGCCGCCCTCGACCAGGTCGCCAGCCTGGACGAGGACCGGATCCTGCGCTCGTTCCTCACCGTCATCAAGGCGACCCTGCGTACGAACTTCTTCCAGGAGGCGGGCGGCGGCGAGCCGCACACATACGTCTCCATGAAGTTCGACCCGCAGGCCATCCCGGACCTGCCGGCGCCGCGTCCGGCGTACGAGATCTGGGTGTACTCGCCGCGCGTCGAGGGCGTCCACCTCCGGTTCGGCAAGGTCGCGCGAGGCGGTCTTCGCTGGTCCGACCGGCGTGAGGACTTCCGGACCGAGATCCTCGGCCTGGTCAAGGCACAGATGGTCAAGAACACCGTCATCGTGCCCGTCGGCGCCAAGGGCGGCTTCGTCGCCAAGCAGCTGCCGGACCCGGCCGTGGACCGCGACGCCTGGCTGGCCGAGGGCATCCGCAGCTACAAGACCTTCATCTCGGCGCTGCTCGACATCACCGACAACATGGTGGCCGGCGAGGTCGTACCGCCCGCCGACGTCGTCCGGCACGACGAGGACGACACCTACCTCGTCGTCGCCGCGGACAAGGGCACGGCGACGTTCTCCGACATCGCCAACGGCGTCGCGGAGAGCTACAACTTCTGGCTCGGGGACGCCTTCGCCTCCGGCGGCTCGGCCGGCTACGACCACAAGAAGATGGGCATCACCGCCCGCGGCGCCTGGGAGTCCGTCAAGCGGCACTTTCGGGAACTGGCCGTCAACACACAGACCGAGGACTTCACGGTCGTCGGCGTCGGTGACATGTCCGGTGACGTGTTCGGCAACGGCATGCTGCTCAGCGAGCACATCCGGCTGGTCGCCGCCTTCGACCACCGGCACATCTTCATCGACCCGAACCCGGACGCGGCCACCTCGTACGCCGAGCGCCGTCGCCTCTTCGAGCTGCCGCGCTCCTCCTGGGAGGAGTACGACAAGACGCTGCTGTCGCAGGGCGGCGGCATCTTCCCCCGTACGGCCAAGGCCATCCAGCTCAACAGCCACATCCGCGAGGCCCTCGGCATCGAGGGCAACATCGCCAAGATGACCCCCGCCGACCTGATGCGGGCGATCCTCAAGGCGCAGGTCGACCTGCTGTGGAACGGCGGCATCGGTACGTACGTGAAGGCGTCGACCGAGTCGCACGCGGACGTCGGTGACAAGGCCAACGACGCGATCCGCGTGGACGGCGCCGACCTCAGGGTCAAGGTCGTCGGCGAGGGCGGAAACCTCGGCCTCACCCAGCTCGGCCGTATCGAGTTCGCGCAGGCCGGCGGCAAGGTCAACACCGACGCCATCGACAACAGCGCGGGCGTGGACACCTCCGACCACGAGGTGAACATCAAGATCCTGCTCAACGCGGTGGTCGCGGACGGCGACATGACCGTCAAGCAGCGCAACAAGCTGCTCGCCGAGATGACCGACGAGGTCGGCGCGCTCGTCCTGCGCAACAACTACGCGCAGAACACGGCCCTGGCCAACGCGCTCGCGCAGTCCAAGGACATGCTCCACGCCCAGCAGCGCTTCATGCGCCATCTGGTCCGCGAGGGCCATCTGGACCGGGCGCTGGAGTTCCTGCCGACCGACCGGCAGATCCGGGAGCGGCTCGGCACCGGGCAGGGTCTGACCTCGCCGGAGACGGCCGTCCTCCTCGCGTACACGAAGATCACGGTCGCCGACGAGCTGCTGCACACGTCGCTGCCCGACGATCTGTATCTGCGGAGCCTGCTGCACGCGTACTTCCCGACCGCGCTGCGCGAGCAGTTCATCGAGCAGATCGACAGCCATCCGCTGTCGCGCGAGATCGTCACGACCGTGCTGGTCAACGACACGGTCAACACCGGTGGTACGAGCTTCCTGCACCGGCTCCGCGAGGAGACCGGGGCCTCGCTGGAGGAGATCGTGCGGGCGCAGACCGCGGCCCGTGCGATCTTCAACTCCAGCGAGGTGTGGGACGCCGTCGAGGCGCTCGACAACACGGTCGACGCGGGTGTCCAGACCCGGATCCGGCTGCACTCGCGGCGGCTCGTCGAGCGGGGGACGCGCTGGCTGCTCAACAACCGGCCGCAGCCGTTGCAGCTCGCCGAGACGATCGACTTCTTCCGGGAAGGGGTCACGCGGGTCTGGGCCGAGCTGCCCAAGCTGCTGCGGGGTGCCGATCAGGAGTGGTACCAGCAGATTTACGACGAGCTGTCCGAGGGCGGGGTGCCCGACGAGCTCGCCCAGCGGGTGGCCGGGTTCTCGTCCGCCTTCCCGTCGCTCGACATCGTGGCGGTGGGGGACCGGGTGGGCAAGGACCCGATGGACGTCGCGGAGGTCTACTACGACCTTGCCGACCGTCTGCGGGTCACGCAGCTCATGGACCGCATCATCGAGCTGCCTCGTGCGGATCGGTGGCAGTCCATGGCTCGGGCGTCCATCCGTGAGGATCTGTACGCGGCGCATGCCGCTCTGACCGCCGATGTTCTTGCCGTCGGGAACGGGGGGTCCACGCCTGAGCAGCGGTTCAAGGCGTGGGAGGAGAGGAACGTGGCGATTCTTGCTCGGGCGCGGGCGACTCTGGAGGAGATTCAGGGGTCCGAGGCGTTTGATCTTGCGAATCTGTCTGTTGCGATGCGGACGATGCGGACGATGTTGCGTACGCGGGCGTAGGTCCTCGGGACCGGAGAGGGGCGCCCTGCGGGTTGGGGGCGCCCCTTCTTTTTCGCCCCCGCCGCCCCTACCCATTCCCGTCACTAACTCAGGGGCTCCGCCCCCGAACCCCCAAAAGACTGCGCAGTTCCCCGCGCCCCTTAAAAGG
>NZ_JBHXSU010000056.1:0-28707 GCF_042715345.1 Streptomyces sp. NPDC058697 | reverse complement strand
GGCTGAGCGCACAGTTCCCCGCGCCCCTAAAAGCGGGGCTGCGCCCCTGGCTTTTATCTTTTAGGGGCGCGGGGAACTGCGCGACCAGCCCCCACCGGCCCGCACCCGACATCCGAACCCCCCGAACAACCTGGCGCCCTCCCACAGCAAGTGGGAGGGCGCCAGGTTCACAAAAACAACCGCGGGGCTCAGTTATGACTGTGGAGGACCTCATTGAGGCCACCCCACACCGCATTGTTCGGCCGCGCCTCCACCGTCCCGGTGACAGAATTCCGCCGGAACAGAATGTTGGACGCCCCGGACAGCTCACGGGCCTTCACGATCTGCCCGTCGGGCATGGTGACCCGCGTCCCGGCGGTGACGTAAAGCCCGGCCTCGACGACACACTCGTCACCGAGGGCGATCCCGACACCCGCCTCGGCCCCGATCAGACACCGCTCACCGATCGTGATGCGGACATTGCCGCCACCGGACAGCGTGCCCATGGTGGACGCACCGCCACCGATGTCCGAGCCGTCGCCGACCACGACGCCGGCGGAGATGCGGCCCTCGACCATGGACGTGCCGAGCGTGCCCGCGTTGAAGTTCACGAAGCCCTCGTGCATGACCGTGGTGCCCTCGGCGAGGTGCGCGCCGAGGCGAACCCGGTCGGCATCGGCGATGCGGACACCCTTCGGCGCCACGTAGTCCGTCATGCGCGGGAACTTGTCGATGGACGTCACGGCCAGGTGGAGACCCTCGGCGCGGGCGTTCAGCCGGACCTTCTCCACGTCGTCCACGGCGACCGGGCCGAGCGAGGTCCAGGCGACGTTGGCGAGGTGCGCGAACAGTCCGTCGAGGCTCTGCCCGTGCGGCTTCACGAGGCGGTGCGAGAGCAGGTGCAGACGCAGGTACGCGTCGTGCGCGTCGACCGGCTTCTCGTCGAGCGAGGCGATGACCGTGCGGACCGCGACCACTTCGACGCCACGGCGGGCGTCCGGGCCGATCGCTTTCACGGCGCCCTCGCCGAGCAGCTCCACCGCGCGCTCGGCGGACAGCCGCTCGGAGCCGGAGGGGCCGGGCTCGGCGGCCAGTTCGGGGGCCGGGAACCAGGTGTCGAGGACAGTTCCGTCGGCGGCGAGCGTGGCAAGCCCGGCGGCGACGGCGCCGGTGGTGCGAGTAGCAGTCGTGTCGGTCATGAGGGAAACCTAACCGGCCGGGGCCCACGGGTGCCAACCAGTGCGCCCGGCGTCTCAGGTGCCGGGCGCACCGGGGCCCGTCCGGCGGGTCGGGTCAGGGCCGCTCGCCCTTCTTGTCGACCACCGCCGTGGCCTGCCGCGCGGCGCCGCTGCGGCTGCCCGGCGGAATCGAGTGTGGCGTACACGTGTGCCCGTGTTCACCGAGGGGGGTGATCGCGACTGGAGAGGGGCGCGGGTGTGTGGATCTCGTACGTATGGTCGTCCGGCAAAGGGGTGGGTGACCGGAACTCGGGCGGGAGCGAAGGCGTGGCGGAAAAGGCGGGGGCCGACGGGACGGGGCATGCCCGGTACACGTTCCGGCTTCGCGTGCCGTCCACCGCCCACACGCTGCTGCTGGCTGAGTGGGACCGCTGCCGGTGGGTGTGGAACGAATGCGCGGCCAAGTCCAAGCAGGCCCACGCCTGGAACAAGAACCCTCCCGAGGGCGCCGCCAAGCGCACCTGCGGCCCGGCGCAACTCGACAAGATGCTGACCGACGCCCGCACCCGCACGCCGTGGCTGCGTAAGGGCTCCAGCGTTCCGCAGCAGCAGCTCATCCGGGATTTCGGCAAGTCCAAGGCCAAGGCCCAGAAGGACATCCGCGCAGGGGTTCCACAGCACCGCCGGGCGGGGATGCCGAAGTGGAAGAAGAAACGCGAGACGCTGCCGACGCTGAACTACACCCGGCGCGGCTTCCGCCTCAAGGACGGCAGGCTGCACCTGGCCGGCGGCATCGTCGTGACGGTGGTGTGGTCGCGAGATCTTCCGGCCGACCCGTCATCAGTGCGCGTGTATCAGGACAGCCTTGGGCACTGGTACGCCAGCTTCGTCGTCCCCGCCGAACTGCAGCCGCTCCCCGAGACCGGCCGCGTGATCGGCATCGACTGGGGAGTGAAGGAGACCGCGACCACCACCAGCGACACCCATGACCTCCCACACGCCCAGCACGGACGCAGGGCCAAGGAGAAGCTGACCCGGTACGACCGGATGATGGCCCGCCGCAAGCCCGCCAAGGGGCAAGCGGCTTCCAAGGGCTACCGCGAGGCCAGGAAGTGGCGGGCGAAGACGTACCAGAAGATCGCCCGCCAGCGGCAGGACACAGGCCGCAAGTGGGCCAAGTCCGTCGTGACTCACCACGACGGGATCGCTGTCGAGGACTTCAAGCCGAAGTTCCTCGCCAGGACCACCATGGCCAAGAAGGCCGCCGACGCCGCCATCGGCGCCACCAAACAGGCCCTGATCGAGATGGGCCACAAGCACGCACGCCGCGTGCACCTGGTACACCCCGCGTACACCACGATGGACTGCGCGCAGTGCGGAGCGAGAGCCAAGCACGCACTGCCGCTGGGAGAGCGCACCTACACCTGCACCGCTTGCGGAACCGTGTCCCCCCGGGACAAGAACTCCGCACGTGTGATGCTCGTCCGGGCTGGTCTCAACCCGGCTGGTGTCGAGGGCATAAGACCGTCCGGGGCGCCGCCCCGGACGGCTGCCTGAGCCAGGAATCCCCTCCTTGAAGTCAGGGAGGGGAGGATTCAACCCTGTTCCCCGCAGGTCCGCGCCGCGAAAGGTTCACGCTCGACGGACAGCGGGATTCAGGGGATCACCCGGGCCAGCACCTCGCGCGTGTACCCCTCGTCGTACTCCGCCCCCGTCACCAGCACCTGCAGACAGATCCCGTCCATCACCGCGACGAGGGCGCGCGCGGTGACCGGGTCCGTGCGGCAGCCGATGCGCTCGGCGAGGTCCTGGCACCATTCGGCGGCGACGGGCCGCAGCGCGGGGCGGCGCAGGGCGGCGAGATAGAGCTCGTACTCCAGCTCCACGCTCGCGCGGTCGCCGCCGAGCCACTCGCCCAGGAGACCGGCGAGTTCACCGGCCAGATCGGCCCCGGTGTCCTCCAGCGCGCCCCGCGAGGCGACGATCTTCGCGAAGCCCTCGTTCGTCTGGCGCAGCGCGGCGACCATGAGCTCGTCGAGGGTCTTGAAGTGGTACGTCGTCGAGCCCAGCGGCACATCGGCCTCGGCCGCGGCCGAGCGGTGGCTGAGCCCGCCGATGCCCTTGTCGGCGACGACGCGGATCGCCGCGTCGATGATCCGCTGCCGCCGCTCGGGGTCGTAGCGCCGGACCATCAGCGGGCTCCTGTCGGACGGCGCGAGCAGACTCCCGTCGGACAGAGCCGCATCAGTGCGCCCCGCCCAGGTTCAGCACCACGACCCCGCCGATGATCAGCACGATCCCGGCGAACTTGGCGGTGTTCATGCCCTCGCCAAGGAACATCATCCCGATGCCCGCGACGGCCGCCGTGCCGATCCCCGCCCAGATCGCGTAGGCCGTGCCGACCGCGACGGTCTTCAGCGTCTGCGCGAGGAGCGCGAACGCGACGACGTAACCGATCGTGGTCACCAGCGAGGGCCACAGCTTGCTGAAGCCGTCGCTGTACTTCATGGCTGTGGTGGCGGCCACCTCTGCGGCGATGGCTCCGGCGAGCAGCGCGTATCCCATGTGTACGAGTGTACGCATCGATACGTACGCCTGTACACAACTCCGCCGCCCCGGTCGGGCCGACCTCAGTCGAGGAGCGTCTTCTTCGGCCGCAGCACACAGAACTCGTTGCCCTCTGGGTCGGCGAGGACGACCCAGGTGACGTCCTCGCCCTGACCGACGTCCGCCCGTCGGGCCCCGAGCGCGAGGAGCCGCTCGACCTCGGCGTCCCGGTCGTCGGGCGCGAGGTCGATGTGCAGCCGGTTCTTGCCCGTCTTGCGCTCGCCGACCGGTACGAAGCAGATACCGGGCAGGGCGCTGGGGTCGGCCCCGATGACGATCTCGTCCTCGGCCTCGAACAGCACGCGCCAGTCGAGGACCTGACACCAGAAGCGGGCCAGTGACGGCAGGTCGTGGGCGTCGACGACGACTTGGTACCAGGAGACAGCCATACGCCGAAGTCTCCCTCCGCGCACCGGACGCCGCCACCGAGCCACTGTGCGAATGTGCGCGACCTGCCGTGCCCGATTGCTCATTTTCCTTATGGCACACGGGAGTTACCGGTGGTTACCTTTCGGCGCCCGGACCCGCCGTCGTCCCGATGGAGAGACCATGAGCCCAGGATTCCCCCGCCCCCGCGGCCGGTGGCTGCGCGCCCTGACCGCCGGAGCGCTCGGCGCGGCCGCGCTCACCGCGATGCCCTCGGCGGACGGAGCACCGGCCGGCGCCGAGGCCGCCCGCACCGAGACCCCGGTGGCCTCGGCCTCCCCGGTCGCCGGCATCACCGAGACCGTGGTCTCCGTACGGATCCCGCTGCCCGCCTCGGTCGGCAGTCACCCGGAGCGCTGCGACCGGCTGTCGTATCTGCGCTACCGCTCCTCCCAGGGACCGTCGAAGTCCGCCGACGCCGACCGGATCCTGGTCGCCCAGCCCGGCATCCTGGAGGGAGCGGGCGCCTTCGACAGCGTGGCCCGCAACACGGTGAAAGCGGCGGCCGAGAAGGGCGAGCACATCGAGTTCTGGGCCCTGGACCGGCGCTCCAACTGCCTTGAGGACAACGCCGGGATCTCAACGGGCAGCACCGCCAAGGCCGTTGGCTACTACTACGAGGGCGAGAAGGTCGACGGACGCTCCTTCGAGGGATTCCTGACGAGCGATCAGACGGGCTGGCTCGCCGAGGTCGGTCTGGAGCGCACGGTCCGTGACCAGTACGACCTGCTGTCCGCCGAACTGCCCGACCAGAAGCTGCGCAAGGAGAAGGTGATGTGCGGCGGGCACTCGCTCGGCGGTGTCCTCACCGGTGTCTTCGCCACCTGGGACTTCGACGGGAACCCCGCGACGACCGCGGACGCGGGCTTCAACCAGTGCGCGGGCTACTTCGCCCTGGACACGACGATCGCCACCAACCTCGACGACCTGAACGGCACTTCGGGCACCCTCAACGGCGGCCTGCTGCCCAAGGGCACGGTCCCGGAGACGAGCCTCGGCTACACCGTCGTACAGGCCGGTCTGCGCAGCGGTGTCCTGCCCCGCTTCCTGGCGCTCCCCGCGGTGATCAACCCTGAGATCATGAACGTCCTCGCGATCAGCGGCCTCGCCGCGCGCACCGCACCCGATGCCCGGTCCACGCTCCAGGACGACCTGCCGTCGAACGCCAACATCGAGACGACGTCCCGCACGATGTTCTCCAAGGACGCGGCCGTCTTCCTGTCGGGCAGGCCCACGATCCGCGACTTCCGGCTCACCAACGCGGCGGTCCTCGGCGCCTTCATGGACGACAACTCGGCCCCGCTGTCCTTCATCCAGACCAGCGTGGGCCTCTTCGACGGCGGCCGCCTCGTCGACAAGAACTTCCCGGTCTCGAACGACGTCCAGGGCTCACCGGCCCTGTTCGGTACGGAGCTGAAGGCGATCCCGGACCAGCCGGCCGGCCCGCTCTACACGTGGCGGAACTTCGACCGGGTGGGCGCGCCCGACGACCCGGTGCACCGCTCGGCGGACGGCACGCCGTTCACGACGGCCGCCAAGGAGGTCTCGGACATCGGGGAGCTGGCCCGCAGCCTCTCCGAGCAGCCGCTGGACTTCACCGAGGACTACTTCCCGACGAAGCTGGTCACCGACCTCTCCCTGGTCGACGACCCGCGGATCGCCCGGAACATGGCGCACCCCGGCGGTCTGACCGCGAACCCCACGATCACCTTCGTCGCGGGCGACGGGATTCTCGCGGACCACATCCCCGCGGAGAAGAACCCCGTGGTCCTGCCCGGCTACCAGCACCTGGACGTGCTCACGGCGGCCCCGCTCCAGAACGGCGGAACCCGCGAACGGATCGCCACCCTCCTGTCGGCCTTCGCATCGCGTTAGAAGCCCACTTTCATAACGGGTTGGCCCTGAGAGGAACTTCCGCCTCCGCCGGGAGAGCCGGCGGAGGCGGAACCCGAACTCCCCGTCCCGGGCGCCGGGATCGCCCCTCCCACGGCCCTGATCTCGAATCCTTAAGTCTTGAACTATCTCTCTCCGGGCCGCCGGACCCGACGATCACCGTCAACTGGCCGCCGAACTCCCGGCGTTCCCGGCAGAAACCGCTCTCAGAAACGCTACGCGACGGCCACAAGTTCTACTAATGTTCCCCTCGTCGCGCACGCGGATCCTCCGGCCACAGCCGTCACGCGTGTCCGCGATCTCCGCCTCCTCTTGTGCCACGACACACATGACCGATCCGCGTCCGCCTTCGGCGGCGCTGGGGGAACCTCGCATGCCTGAAAGAAACCCCGGGTCCGCTCCCGACCCGTCCGCCCGCCCCGCGAAGGTGTGGGAGACCGGCGAAACCCTGGACGAGTCACGCGTACCCGGAACCCGCAGGCTCTGGCTTGCGGGAGCACTCCTCGTGGCGGTTCTCGCCTCCACCGTCACAGCCGTCGTCGTGCTCGACGACGACCCGGACACCTCGGCGAAGGGGAAGACCAAGAACACCACCTCCTCGGCGGACGAGCCGCTCATACCCAGCCGGCCCCCCGCCACGGCGCCCAGCGGGAAGAGCGGCCTCGCCGCCCCCGATTCCTCCAAGCCCGGCACGGACGGCTCCGCTGCGCCCGAGGCCCAGCAGCAGGGCGGCACGAAGCCGGACTCGAAGCCGCGGCCGTCCAAGTCCGCCTCCGCCAAGCCTCCCGCGTCCAAGCCCGAGTCCTCGAAGAAGTCCGTCCAGGCGGTCAACTACCCCGACCGCTACTGGCGCGTCGCCCACGACTCGGTGCGGCTCGACCAGGTGGGTTCCCGCGACTCGTCCCGGCACGGGAACGACTCCTCCCGGAGCAGGGAAGAGGCCACCTTCAAGCTCGTCCCCGGCATCGCCGACTCCAGTTGCGTCTCCTTCTCGCTGGGCAACAACCGCTATCTGCGCCACTACCAGTTCCGTCTCCGCGCCGACCGCCACGACGGCTCCGAGTACTTCAAGCAGGACGCCACGTTCTGCCCCCGCCCGTCGGCCTTCTCCGGCGCCGTCATGCTGGAGTCGTACAACAACCGCGGCCGCTTCCTGCGCCACCGCAACTTCCAGGTCCAGCTGGACTGGCGTGAGGACAACGACCTCTACCGGGCGGACTCGGCGTTCAGGCTCGTGAAGGGCCTGGGCTGAGCGACTCCCCGGCAGCCCCGGGGCCGGCCGAGCCCGGCTGCGGCCCGGACGACAGACGAATGCGGCCCCCGGCACCATGCCGGGGGCCGCACACGTACAACACGTACAAACGGAATCAGACGTTGAAGCCCAGCGCGCGAAGCTGGTCGCGGCCGTCGTCCGTGATCTTGTCGGGGCCCCACGGCGGCATCCACACCCAGTTGATGCGGAGCTCGTTCACGAGGCCGTCCGTGGCGGACTTGGCCTGGTCCTCGATGACGTCGGTGAGCGGACAGGCCGCCGACGTCAGGGTCATGTCGATCGTCGCGATGTTCGCGTCGTCGATGTGAATGCCGTAGATCAGCCCGAGGTTGACGACGTCGATGCCCAGTTCGGGGTCGACGACGTCGTACAGGGCCTCGCGCACTTCTTCCTCGGAGGCCGGTTTCATCTCGATGGTCTCGCTCATGCCGTCTTCCTTTCGGCGTCGGCCTCGCCCAGGGCCTGGGCCGTCGCGTCCTTCCAGGCCATCCAGCTCAGCAACGCGCACTTGACGCGGGCCGGGTACTTGGAGACTCCCGCGAACGCGACCGCGTCCTCGAGGATCTCCTCCATCGTGTCGTCCGGCTCGATACGGCCCTTGGACTGCATCAGCTCCAGGAAGGTCTCCTGGATCTTCTGCGCCGCCGCCAGGTCCTTGCCGACGAGCAGCTCGTTCAGCACGGAGGCCGAAGCCTGGCTGATGGAGCAGCCCTGGCCCTCGTACGAGACGTCGCTGATCTTCGTGCCGTCGTACTTCACGCGCAGCGTGATCTCGTCGCCGCACGTCGGGTTGACGTGGTGCACCTCGGCGTCGCCATCTCGAAGACCGCGCCCGTGCGGGTGCTTGTAGTGGTCCAGGATGACTTCCTGGTACATCGAATCAAGCCTCACGACTCAGCCAGCTCCTCAGCCGAAGAAGTTCCGTACGTGCTCCAGGCCGTCGACCAGTGCGTCGATCTCGGTCGGCGTGGAGTACAGATAGAACGACGCTCGTGTGGTCGCAGGAATTCCGTACCGCAGGCAGACGGGCCGCGCGCAGTGGTGACCCACGCGCACCGCGATGCCCTGCTCGTCGAGAACCTGGCCCACGTCGTGCGGGTGGATGTCACCCAGTGTGAACGAGATCGCCGCGCCGCGGTCCTCGGCCGTCGTCGGGCCGATGATCCGCAGGTCCGGGACCTCCAGGAGCCGCTTCACCGCGTACTCGGTGAGCGCGTGCTCATGGGCGAGGATCTTGTCCATCCCGATCGCGGAGAGATAGTCGACCGCCGCACCCATGCCGACCGCCTGCGCGATCGGCGGGGTGCCCGCCTCGAACTTGTGCGGGGCGGGAGCGTACGTCGACGAGTGCATCGACACCGTCTCGATCATCTCGCCGCCGCCGAGGAACGGAGGCAGGTCCTCCAGGAGCTCCTGACGGCCCCAGAGGACGCCGATGCCGGTCGGACCGCACATCTTGTGGCCGGTGAAGGCCACGAAGTCGGCCTGCAGGGCCTGGACGTCCATCGGCATGTGCGGGGCGGCCTGCGAGGCGTCGATGCAGACGAGCGCGCCGACCTCCTGCGCGCGGCGCACTATCGCCTCGACCGGGTTGACCGTGCCCAGGATGTTCGACACCAGCACGAAGGAGACGATCTTCGTCTTCTCGGTGATGATCTCGTCGATGTTGGACAGGTCGAGCCGGCCGTCGTCGGTCAGGCCGAACCACTTCAGCTTCGCGCCCGTGCGCTGCGCCAGCAGCTGCCACGGCACGATGTTGGAGTGGTGCTCCATCTCCGTGATGACGATCTCGGTCTCGTGGTCCACGCGGTAGGGCTCATCCGCCCAGCCGAGCATGTTTGCCACGAGGTTGAGCGACTCGGAGGCGTTCTTCGTGAAGATCACCTCGTCGCGGCTCGGCGCGTTGATGAACGCGGCGACCTTGTCGCGCGCGCCCTCGTACAGCGCCGTGGCCTCCTCCGCGAGCACATGCACACCGCGGTGGACGTTGGCGTTGTAGCGCTCGTAGTACTCGTTCAGGGCGTCCAGTACCTGGCGTGGCTTCTGCGAGGTCGCCGCGTTGTCCAGGTACACGAGCTTCTGACCGTCGTGGACCGTGCGGTCCAGGATGGGGAAGTCCTTGCGGATCGCCTCTGTGTCGAGGAGGCCCGGCAGCAGTGTCACGCGGATGCGCCACCCTTCACGTACTTGTCGTAGCCCTCGGCCTCGAGCTGGTCGGCGAGCTCAGCGCCGCCGGACTCGGCGATGCGGCCGTTCGCGAACACGTGCACGTGGTCGGGCTTGATGTAGCGCAGGATGCGCGTGTAGTGCGTGATCAGCAGCGTGCCGACCTCGCCGGACTCGCGGACGCGGTTGACGCCCTCGGAGACGACGCGCAGGGCGTCGACGTCCAGGCCGGAGTCGGTCTCGTCGAGAATCGCGATCTTCGGCTTGAGGAGCTCCAGCTGAAGGATCTCGTGGCGCTTCTTCTCACCGCCGGAGAAGCCCTCGTTCACGTTGCGCTCGGCGAAGGTGGGGTCCATGTTGAGGCGCTCCATGGCCTCCTTGACCTCCTTCACCCAGGTGCGCAGCTTGGGGGCCTCGCCGCGGATCGCGGTGGCGGACGTACGGAGGAAGTTGGAGACCGAGACGCCGGGGACCTCGACCGGGTACTGCATCGCGAGGAACAGGCCGGCGCGGGCGCGCTCGTCGACGGACATCTCCAGGACGTCCTCGCCGTCGAGGGTGACGGTGCCGCTGGTGATCGTGTACTTGGGGTGACCCGCGAGCGAGTAGGCGAGCGTCGACTTGCCGGAGCCGTTCGGGCCCATGATGGCGTGGGTCTCGCCCTGCTTCACGGTGAGGTCGACGCCCTTGAGGATCTCCTTCGTGGCGTTGTCGGCCTCGACGGTGACGTGCAGGTCGTGGATTTCAAGCGTTGCCATGGGTTCCTCAGGACTCCTGGGTGAGGGAGACGAGCACGTCGTCCCCTTCGATCTTTACGGGGTATACGGGGACGGGGCGCGTCGCGGGCAGGCCGGACGGTTTGCCGGTGCGGAGGTCGAACGCGGAGCCGTGCAGCCAGCACTCGATCTGACAGTCCTCCACCTCGCCCTCGGAGAGCGAGACGTTCGCGTGCGAGCAGATGTCGTTGATCGCGAACACCTCCCCCTCGGTCTTCACGACCGAGACCGGCGTGCCGTCGAGCTCCACCCGCTTGGGGGTGTCGTCCTCCAGCTCGCCCAGCCCACAGGCGCGTACGAACGTAGACGAGGCAGTCATCAGACCGACGCCTCCAGCTCCTCGTCGATCCTGGCGAGAAGGCGCTCCTGGATGTCGGCGACGCGGATCTGCTGGACCAGTTCGGCGAAGAAGCCGCGGACCACCAGACGGCGGGCCTCGTCGGCCGGGATGCCGCGGGCCATCAGGTAGAAGAGCTGCTCGTCGTCGAAGCGGCCGGTCGCCGAGGCGTGTCCGGCGCCGACGATCTCGCCGGTCTCGATCTCCAGGTTCGGCACGGAGTCGACACGGGCGCCGTCGGTCAGAACCAGGTTCCGGTTCATCTCGTAGGTGTCCGTGCCCTCGGCCGTGGCCTCGATGAGGACGTCGCCGATCCACACCGCGTGGGCGCCGTCGCCCTGGAGCGCGCCCTTGTAGGCCACGTTCGACTTGCAGTGCGGGGCGTTGTGGTCGACCAGGAGGCGGTGCTCCTGGTGCTGGCCGGCGTCCGTGAAGTAGAGGCCGAAGAGCTCGGCCTCGCCGCCGGTGCCGGCGTAGGCGACCCGCGGGTGGAGGCGTACGAGGTCGCCGCCGAAGGTGACCACGAAGGACTTGAAGGTGGCGTCCCGGCCGATCAGCGCGTTGTGCTGGCCGACGTGGACGGCCTTGTCGTCCCAGTCCTGGACGGAGACGACAGTGAGCTTGGCGCCGTCTCCCAGGACGTAGTCGACGTTGGCGGCGAGCACGGCGTCACCGGTGTGGTCGATGACGACGACGGCCTCGGCGAAGGCTCCGAGCTCCACGAGCTGGTGGCCGTAGGCGACGCCGCCCTCGCCGTGCACGGCGATGCGGATCGGCTCGGTGAGGACCGTCTCCTTGGGGACGGTGATCACGCCGGCCTGCTCGAAGGCCGAGTACGCCTGGGCGGCGACGCGGTCCACCGGGGTGCCCGCCTTGCCGAGCCGGGCGTCGTCACGGCCGACGGTCTCGACCGTGACGCCCTCGGGCGCGTCGATGGCGACCTTCACGCCGACGCCGGTCGCGACCGCGGTGCCGTCGTGCAGCCCGCGCAGGCGCTCCAGCGGGGTGAACCGCCACTCCTCCTCACGGCCGTGGGGGACCGGGAAGTCCGCCACGTCGAAGGACGGGGGCGCGCTCATGCGCGTGGCGACGGTCGACTCGGCGGCCACCGCGATCGATCCGGCGGTGGTGGAGGACCCCACCGTGGAGTTCTGAGCCTCAGCCATGGCTGTCGTAGTGCTCGCTTTCTATTACGATCCTCGGCTCGCCACTGAAGACGCGCCGCCTGCTGCCTGGACGCAAGGGTGCGTCAGCCGACCGCGCCTTCCATCTGCAGCTCGATCAGCCGGTTGAGCTCAAGGGCGTACTCCATGGGCAGCTCCTTCGCGATGGGCTCGACGAAGCCGCGCACGATCATCGCCATCGCCTCGAACTCGGTCATGCCGCGGCTCATCAGGTAGAAGAGCTGGTCGTCACTGACCTTGGAGACGGTGGCCTCGTGGCCCATGGACACGTCGTCCTCACGGACGTCCACGTAGGGGTACGTGTCGGAGCGGGAGATGGTGTCGACGAGCAGCGCGTCACAGAGCACGTTCGACTTGGAGCCGTGGGCGCCCTCGCCGATCTCGACGAGACCGCGGTAGGACGTACGGCCGCCACCGCGCGCCACGGACTTCGAGACGATGTTGGAGGAGGTGTTCGGCGCCATGTGGACCATCTTGGAGCCGGCGTCCTGGTGCTGGCCCTCGCCCGCGAAGGCGATGGACAGGGTCTCGCCCTTGGCGTGCTCGCCCATCAGGTAGACGGCCGGGTACTTCATGGTGACCTTGGAGCCGATGTTGCCGTCGACCCACTCCATGGTCGCGCCCTCGTACGCCACGGCGCGCTTGGTGACCAGGTTGTAGACGTTGTTCGACCAGTTCTGGATGGTCGTGTAGCGGCAGCGGCCGCCCTTCTTCACGACGATCTCGACGACCGCGGAGTGCAGGGAGTCCGACTTGTAGATCGGGGCCGTGCAGCCCTCGACGTAGTGCACGTAGGCACCCTCGTCGACGATGATCAGGGTCCGCTCGAACTGGCCCATGTTCTCCGTGTTGATACGGAAGTAGGCCTGGAGCGGGATCTCGACGTGCACGCCCTTCGGCACGTAGATGAACGAGCCGCCGGACCACACCGCGGAGTTCAGCGACGCGAACTTGTTGTCGCCGACCGGGATGACCGTGCCGAAGTACTCCTTGAAGAGCTCCGGGTGCTCCTTCAGCGCGGTGTCGGTGTCCATGAAGATGACACCCTGCGCCTCCAGCTCCTCGTTGATCTGGTGGTAGACGACCTCGGACTCGTACTGGGCCGCGACACCGGCGACGAGGCGCTGCTTCTCCGCCTCGGGGATGCCGAGCTTGTCGTACGTGCTCTTGATGTCCTCGGGCAGGTCCTCCCAGGACTGAGCCTGCTTCTCCGTGGAGCGCACAAAGTACTTGATGTTGTCGAAGTCGATGCCCGACAGGTCCGAGCCCCAGTTCGGCATGGGCTTCTTCTCGAAGAGGCGCAGGCCCTTGAGACGGAGCTTGGTCATCCACTCCGGCTCGCTCTTCTTCAAGGAGATGTCCTTGACGACGTCCTCGTTGATGCCGCGCTTGGCAGAGGCACCGGCCACGTCGGAGTCGGCCCAGCCGTATTCGTACGTACCCAGACCCTCGAGCTCGGGGTGGGCAGTCTCCTCAATGGGGAGCGTCATGCGGGGTTCCTCCCGGCGGTACTTGCAGATGCGTCATGGCCGTGAAAATCGTGCTTGGAAATCTTTGGGATGAAGGTGGTGCATACACCGTCGCCGTGGGCGATGGTGGCCAGCCGCTGGACATGCGTGCCGAGCAGCTGGGAGAAAATCTCGGTCTCCGCCTCGCAGAGCTGCGGGAACTGTTCGGCGACATGGGCGACCGGGCAGTGGTGCTGGCAGAGCTGCTCGCCGACCGGTGCGCTGCGCGCCGTAGCAGCGTACCCGTCCGCGCTCAGGGCCTTGGCCAGCGCTTCCGCGCGCTTTTCGGGCGCGGCGGCCTCGACGGCCTTGCGGTACGTGTCGGCCTGGGCCGCCATTCGGGCGCGGGCGAAGGCCACGACGGCCTCGTCCCCGCCCTCGCGCTCCGCGATCCAGCGCAGGGCGTCGGCGGCGAGCTTGTCGT
This sequence comes from Streptomyces sp. NPDC058697, assembly GCF_042715345.1. Lineage (NCBI taxonomy): Bacteria > Bacillati > Actinomycetota > Actinomycetes > Kitasatosporales > Streptomycetaceae > Streptomyces > Streptomyces sp. NPDC058697. The sequence goes on along the minus strand of NZ_JBHXSU010000056.1, from coordinate 14,956 downwards.
AGGACTGGTCGAAGGCGTCCCGGCCGCAGTCGGTCAGCGCGAACACCTTGGCGGGCCGCCCGCGGGTACGAGCGCCGTAGACCCGCTGCTCGCGGGCCTCCACCACGTCGTCCGAGACGAGCGCGTCGAGGTGCCGTCGCACGGCGGCCTGGGTGAGGCCCAGCCGCCCCGCGAGGTCGGTCACGGTCGACGGGCCGTGGTCCAGGATGGACCGCGCGACGCGGTTGCGCGTGGAGCGCTCACCGGTCGCGAGTTCCTCCTGCGGGGCCTCGCCAACGTTTTTCACAACGCCATTGTTGCGTAATTCCTCAGAGACTGACAAGCGGCGTCCACGCCGCGAGGGGTGCGGTGCATCACTTAGGTAAACCTAATCTGACCTGCGGAAATGATCTTTGATCGATCAATTCGTTGGCAGGGGGCAGGGTTGTCGGGGAGACTCCCGAACCATGCCGACACCCCCTCCGACCGGCCCTCTAGTCACCCGCGCGACCCTCGCCGCGGACCTGCGCGCGCTCGGCGTACGCCCCGGCGAGACCCTCCTCGTACACTCGTCGCTGCGCTCCCTCGGATGGGTGAACGGCGGCGCGGTAGCCGTCGTCGAAGGACTGCTCGACGCGCTCGGTCCGGACGGCACGCTCGTGGTCCCCACCCAGTCCGGCGGCCTCTCCGACCCCGCCCTGTGGACCAGCCCGCCCGTCCCCGAGGCCTGGTGGGAGACGATCCGCGCCACGATGCCGGGGTACGACCCGCTCATCACGCCCACGCGCGGGGTGGGCGTGGTCCCGGAGACCGTACGCACCTGGCCGGGCGCCCTGCGCAGCGCGCACCCGCAGACCTCGTTCGCCGCGATCGGGCCGCGCGCGGCGAAGATCGTCGAGGACCACGCCCCGGACTGCCGCCTCGGCGAGCGCAGCCCGCTGGCCCGCCTGGAGGCCATGGGCGCCCGCGTCCTGCTGCTCGGCGCGGGATACGACTCCTGCACCGCCTTCCACCTCGCCGAATACCGGATCCCCTCCCCGCGTGTCGAGGTGGGCCGGCCGGTCCGTACGCCCGGAGGCTCCGGCTGGGAGGTCGTGACCGAGGTCTCGATCAGCTCGGAGCGGTTCGACGAACTGGGCGCCGACTTCGACCGGGACCGTCCCGTCGTACGGGGCCTCGTGGGCGCGGCCGACACCCGGCTGTTCCCCGTGGCCGACGCGGTGGCGTACGCGGAGCGGTGGCTCCAGACGCACCGCTCGCGCGAGGAGTGGGTCACCGACGACGCGCCCGCCTCACGCCGCTCGTGACTCGACCCGCCCTCCGGGTCGCGCCCGGCCGTCCCTAGACTTGGCGCTCATGCGAAGTGAGGCCGCCCATGCGAAGTGAGACCGTCGTCCAGGTCGACGGCCTGGTGAAGCGGTACGGCAGGAAAACCGCGGTGGACGGCCTGGATCTGGTGGCCCGGGCGGGCATCACCGCCGTCCTCGGACCCAACGGCGCCGGCAAGACCACCACCGTCGAGACCTGCGAGGGATACCGTAGGCCCGACTCCGGAACGGTCCGGGTGCTGGGCCTCGACCCGGTGCGCGAGGCCTCCGCCCTGCGCCCCCGTATCGGCGTGATGCTCCAGTCCGGCGGTGTCTACTCGGGCGCCCGCGCCGACGAGATGCTCCGCCACATGGCCAAGCTGCACGCGCACCCGCTGGACGTGGACGCGCTCATCGAGCGCCTGGGCCTCGGCAGCTGCGGCCGCACCACGTACCGACGCCTCTCCGGCGGCCAGCAGCAGCGCCTCGCGCTCGCCATGGCCGTGGTCGGCCGCCCCGAACTGGTCTTCCTGGACGAGCCGACCGCGGGTCTCGACCCGCAGGCCCGCCGGGCCACCTGGGACCTCGTACGCGATCTGCGCGCCGACGGTGTCTCGGTCATCCTCACCACGCACCACATGGACGAGGCCGAGCAGCTCGCCGACGACGTGGCGATCATCGACGCGGGCCGGGTCATGGCGAAGGGCACCCCCGACGAGCTGTGCCGCGGCGGCGCCGAGAACACCCTGCGCTTCTCCGGCCGCCCCGGCCTCGACGTGGCCTCCCTCCTCAAGGCCCTCCCGGCGGACTGCACGGCGGCCGAGCTGACACCGGGCTCGTACCGGGTGGGCGGCAAGGTCGACCCGCAGCTGCTCGCGACCGTCACCACCTGGTGCGCCCAGCACGGGGTGATGCCGGAGAGGATCTCGGTGGAGCGGCACACCCTGGAGGACGTCTTCTTGGAGCTCACCGGTAAGGAGCTGCGCGGATGACCGCCGGAACGGACGCCCGGACCACGGGCGAGGGCACAGGCGAAGGCACGGGCATGTACGCGCCGAGGCCGGGAGCCGCACCGCTCCCCCGCATGATCGCGGCGCAGGCGGCGCTGGAGACGAAGATGCTGCTGCGCAACGGCGAGCAGCTGCTCCTGACGGTGATCATCCCGACGCTGCTGCTGGTGCTGTTCAGCGCGGTGGACATCGTCGACACGGGCGAGGGGAAGGCGGTCGACTTCCTCGCGCCCGGCATTCTCGCGCTCGCCGTGATGTCGACGGCGTTCACGGGCCAGGCGATCGCCACGGGCTTCGAGCGGCGGTACGGCGTACTGAAGCGGCTCGCCGCCTCGCCGCTGCCCCGCTGGGGGCTGATGACGGCCAAGACCCTCTCCGTCCTGGTCACCGAGGTGCTGCAGGTGCTCCTCGTGACGGTGATCGCGCTGGCGCTCGGCTGGTCGCCGGAGGGCAATCCGCTCGCCGTGCTGCTGCTCCTGGTCCTGGGCACGGCGGCCTTCTCGGGCCTCGGTCTGCTGATGGCGGGCACGCTGAAGGCGGAGGCCACGCTGGCCGCCGCGAACCTGGTCTTCCTGCTGCTGCTCGTCGGCGGCGGAGTGATCGTCCCGCTGGACAAGTTCCCGGACGCGGCCCAGGACCTGCTCGGCCTGCTGCCGATCTCGGCCCTGTCGGGGGGCCTGCGGGACGTGCTCCAGCACGGGGCCGGGATGCCGTGGGGGAACCTCGGGATCCTCGCCGTATGGGCGGTCGTGGGCCTCGCCGCCGCCGGGAAGTTCTTCCGCTGGGAGTGATCGGGCCATGGCAGCCGACCGACGCGGGGAGGGGGCTCGTGAAAGCGTGCACAAGCGGCCCCCTACGATGGAGCCCGTGCCAAACGTGACCCGAGCCGATGCCGCCCAAGCCGTGCGCAACCCGCTCGCCTTCATCGCCGAACGCTGGACCCCGTCGCCCCGGACGGTCCAGCGCGCCGCCCTCGCCGCGCTCGTCATGGCGGTACTGATCGTGGTGACCGGAGGCGCCGTCCGGCTGACCGGCTCGGGTCTCGGCTGCCCGACCTGGCCCAAGTGCACCGACGACTCGCTCACCACCACGAGCGAGATGGGCGTGCACGGCGTCATCGAGTTCGGCAACCGCATGCTGACGTACGTCCTGTGTGCCGCGGTGGGCTGGGCGATCATCGCCGCGCGCTCGCAGAAGCCCTACCGGCGCAGTCTCACCCGGCTCGGCTGGGCGCAGTTCTGGGTCGTCATGGGCAACGCGGTCCTCGGCGGAGTCGTCGTCCTGGTGGGCCTCAACCCGTACACGGTCGCGGCCCACTTCCTCCTCTCCACCGCCCTGATCGCCGTCGCCACGGTGATGTGGCAGCGCACCCGCGAGGGCGACGACGCCCCGCGTCCGCTGGTCGGCAGGCCGGTGCAGCAGATGGCGTGGATCCTCGTCGCCGTCACCGTCCTGCTGATCGCGGTGGGTACGGTCGTCACCGGCGCGGGCCCGCACGCGGGCGACTCGAGCGAGGTCGAGCGCATCCCGCTGAACTGGGAGAACGTCACCAAGCTGCACGCCGTACTGGCCTGGATCGTGGTGACGCTGACCTTCGCCCTGTGGTTCGTCCTCCGGGCAGTCGACGCGCCCGAGGGCCCCCTGCACCGCACCCGCGACCTCTTCCTGGTGCTCCTCGCCCAGGGCGGCATCGGGTACGTCCAGTACTTCACCGACCTTCCGGAGGTCCTGGTAGGCCTCCACATGTTCGGCTCCTGCCTGGTGTGGATCGCCACGCTCCGCGTCCTGCTGGCGCTGCGGGAACGGCCGGAGGTCGTGGCGGACCTGCCCGCCCAGTCGACACAGTCGTCGCTCACGCGCGCGTGAGGGTCATTCGTACGCGGCCACCAGGCGGTCGATCGCCGGGCCGAGGTAGCCGCGGGTCAGCTCCGCCCTGCGGACCGTCCACTCCTGGGCCGGTGCTCCCGGTTCCTCGTACCGCCGCCTTCTGACGTCCGCGACCAGCTCGGCGGGCGCGCCGAGACCGGGCAGCAGGTCGAGTGCCTCCCGCTTGGTGATCAGCCGGCCCTCCTTCAGCGTGACCGTGGCGCGGGCGTGGGTGACCAGCCCCAGATCCACCCAGACGTCCTGCGTCCAGTTGTCGGCCCGGTCCACCTGCTGTCGCCAGAAGTCCCGCTGGTCCCGGACGACGAACTCGGCGAGCTCGTCGTCCGTCACCGGGGACAGCAGACGCCCGGGCGGCTCGCCCTCCAGGACCAGCCCGAAGGTGTGCAGCTCGCGCCGGGTCACCGGTGTGACCGTCCGTTTGAAGAGCTGCTGGTGCGCCCAGGTGAGGTGCCGCCGCTCGGCGCCGTCGACCGTGGCGCGCGTCGGATAGCTGCAGTGCAGCTTGGCGACGAGCGGTTCGGTACGCAGGCGGGCGTGCAGCCGGGCCACCTTCCAGAGCGTCCTCGCCGTGACCGGGCCGTCCAGGACGACGATCAGGTCCAGGTCGCTGATGCCCTCCCGGTAGTCGCCCCCGCCGAGCGAGCCATGGGCCCATACGGCAGCGGGGGCGAGTTCGCGCAGTTCGGTGCGGAAGCGGTCGAGGAGCCGGTCGGTCGCCTCGCTGCGTGTCATATACACAGTCTGTACAGCCCGCTCCACCCCGTACACCCGTCGCGCTCCACCCCGTCTCACTCCACCCCGTACACCCGTCGCGCGTTCCCCGCCGCGATCAGCCCGGCCACCCGTTGCGCGTCGGTCAGCGACCAGGCGCCCTCGGCCACCCAGGTGCCGAGCACCTTGGCGAGCGCCTCACGGAAGAGACGCGCCCCGACCACATGAAGTTCGGGCAGACCATGTGCGCCGCTGGAGAAGAGGAGCTTGCCGAAGGGGGCGAGCTCCAGGATCTCGGAGAGGACGGCGGACGCGCGGGCCCCGGTGCGGACGAGGGCGGCGCCCAGATCGGCGTACACATGCGGGAAGACCCCGGCGAGATGTGCCGCGTGGCGGTGGTACGGGTAGCCGTGCAGCAGGACCAGGTCCGTGCCGAGGCCGGCCGTCGCGCGGGCGAAGTCGGTGAGCAGGACCGGGTCGTTGCGGTCGATGCGCAGGCCGGGCTCGCCGAGCCCCGCGTGCAGCTGGAGCGGCAGGCCGGAGGCGACCGCGATCCACAGGAGATGCCTGAGCAGCACCGGATCGCTCAGTTCGCCGCCCACCCGGCGCCCGGCCAGCCACCGCGCCGCCGCGCCGCGCACCTCTCCTGGCCCGGGCGGTTCGGGCGCGAGCGCCAGGCCGTGCCGTAAGCCCGCCACCGAGGTGAAGGCCACGGCGTTGGCGGCCGCCCCGTGCACCGACTCGGCGAGGTTGGCGAGGAACGACTCGACGGTTCCGGAGGTGTCGGCGACCTGCTCGGCGAGCGGCTCCAGACGGACGATCTCGTGGGCGTGCGCGGCTCCCGTGGAGGCCATCTCGCCGGGCCCCGTCAGATCGCCCGGCAGACCGGTGTCGACCAGATAGGTCGTGATCCCGCTCCCCCGCAGCAGCCTGCGCCCCGCCTCCAGGACACCGAGTTCCCGGCGTCGGGCGAGGTAGCGGGCGGGCGGACAGTGGGGTTCGAGCCCGAGCAGGGGCGGACACCAGCGGCGTACGGCGAAACCGGTCTGGGTGTCGAAGAACGTGGTCCCGGCCGCGGGTGGGCCCTCGCCCCGGGCGAGGTGGGCCTCGAAGGTGCCGAGACCCAGCTCCGTCCGCAGCACGCCGTGGCAGTACTGATCCACCAGCGACGGCGTTTCGATCATCCGGACTCCCCGCGAATGGGCCCTGCCTTTATTAAAGGGCCTAACGGGTGAACCGGGTGTCAGGTGTTGGGCGGCCACACCCCGTGCGAAGCGCTCCGCGGGTTTGGCGGGTGGGGTGGAGTGGGGTGCGGGTTCGTGTGTAGCTGCGGGCCGGTTGTGGCTGGGCGCGCAGTTCCCCGCGCCCCTGAAGGGGCACGGGCGCGCCCCTGAAAAACCCGGTCAGGTGTTGCTCGGGCCGCCGAGTTGGATGCCTGCCATGCGGGTCCACTCGTACGGGCCTGTCTTGACCTTGTTCGCGAACTCGCCGTCGAAGTCGTCGTGGGCGGTGATGCCGGACTTCTTCACAGCCTGTTCCGCGATGGCGTAGGTGGGGGCCACGAGGTCGCCCCAGCCGCCGTCCTCGCCGACGAGGACGATCCGGGCGCCCTTTTGGCCGATGTACGCGATCTGTCCCTCGGCGCCGCCGTGGGCCTGCGCGAAGGAGGAGATCTGCTTGGCGAGCTTCGCCGCGTGGCGCTCCGCCTTGGCGGCCTGCTTGGCGTCCTGCTTGCTACCGGCGCCCTCGTCAACCTGCTGGGTGTCTGCCATGCCCAGGATGCTACCGACGGGTAGATCGTTCGGCGACGCCCGGGTCAAGTGGCCTTGCCCACGCACCCACGCCGGCCATGGCACCCCCAGGGGCGCGGGGAACCGCGCGACCAGCCACGGCCCGCCCGCAGCCGACAACGCCCCGACCACCCCTCTACCGGAGGGTCACCTCAAGAACGGGTCCACCGCCACGGCCACGAACAGCAGCGACACGTAAGTGATGGACCAGTGGAAGAGCCGCAACTCCTTCAGCTTGGCGCCCACGGCGCCATCCTTCGCCCGGGTCTGCAGCCCGTGGGCCTCCCAGAGCCAGAAGCCGCCGGTCACGAGGGCGACGACCGTGTAGAACCAGCCCGTGTAGCCGAGCGGCGTCAGCAGGAGGGAGACGGCGACCATGGCCCAGCTGTAGAGGACGATCTGCCGTGCGACGACCTTGTTGGAGGCGATGACCGGCAGCATCGGAACGCCCACGCGCGCGTAGTCCGCCTTGACCTTCATGGAGAGCGGCCAGTAGTGCGGCGGCGTCCAGAAGAACATGACGAGGAAGAGGATGATCGGCGCCCACGACATGGAGTTCGTGACGGACGACCAGCCGATGAGCACCGGAAGGCAGCCGGCGATCCCGCCCCACACGATGTTCTGCGAGGTACGGCGTTTGAGGATCATCGTGTAGACGACGACGTAGAAGAGGAGCGCTCCGAGCGACAGCCACGCGGACAGCCAGTTGACGGCGAACCCGAACAGCAGCGTCGAGACGACCGCGAGCGTGATGCCGAAGGCGAGGCACTCGCGTGGGCTGACCATGCCGGTGACCAGTGGACGCTGTGCGGTGCGCTCCATGAGCGCGTCGATGTCGCGGTCGATGTACATGTTCAGGGCGTTCGCGCCGCCCGCCGAGAGGTAGCCGCCGACACAGGTGAGGAGCACCAGCTTCAGATCGGGCACGCCCTGCTGCGCGAGGAACATCACCGGAACGGTGGTGATCAGCAGCAGCTCGATGATCCGCGGCTTGGTGAGAGCGACGAACGCCTTGACCCGAGCCCAGAACGGCCGGTGGTTCGTGCCCCGCTTCGCGCCCTGACTCGCCCCGAGCACACCCGCAGGACGGGATTCAACGGCCGTCACGCACACCCCTGACAGAGACATTTCAGCGAGCTCCGGGTGTGAACTCCCGGTAAAGGCTCGCGCGTACCACGCCACTGTAGACGTTGCCCAGACCCCGGCCTTCGCGGGGGTCGGGTCGTGTTGAAAGGCCCCCACGCAGGACTGATCGGCATTGCGTTGAGCAGTCGGATGAGCGGCTCCGTATTCACTTGCCGAACACGGAACGCGCCGGTCGGGAGGCGGAAGAGGGAGAGTCCCGGCAGTCTGGAATGACTCGAAAAAATGCGCGTTCCTACGGGGGTAGGCTCGACAGCGAGCCGGTGGGCGCGACGTGCACCGGCATTCGACATGTGGAACATGTGGAGAGGAGCCCTGACCCAGGGTGAGCACCAAGCCGACCACAACAGACCTCGAGTGGACCGAATTGGACCAGCGGGCCGTCGACACCGCCCGCATCCTGGCCGCCGACGCCGTACAGAAGGTCGGCAACGGCCATCCGGGTACGGCGATGAGCCTGGCGCCCGCCGCCTACACCCTCTTTCAGAAGGTGATGCGGCACGACCCGGCGGACCCCGACTGGACCGGCCGCGACCGCTTCGTGCTGTCAGCAGGTCATTCGTCCCTGACCCTCTACACCCAGCTCTACCTGGCCGGCTTCGGTCTTGAGCTGGACGACCTGAAGTCCTTCAGGACGTGGGGCTCCCGCACCCCGGGCCACCCGGAGTACGGGCACACCCCCGGCGTGGAGACCACCACCGGGCCGCTCGGCCAGGGTGTCGCCAACGCGGTGGGCATGGCCATGGCCGCCCGCTACGAGCGTGGTCTGTTCGACCCGGAGGCGGCCCCCGGCGCCTCCCCGTTCGACCACTTCATCTACGCGATCGCCGGTGACGGCTGCCTCCAGGAGGGCATCTCCGCGGAGGCGTCCTCCATGGCCGGCCACCAGCAGCTGGGCAACCTGGTCCTGCTGTGGGACGACAACCACATCTCGATCGAGGGCGACACGGAGACGGCGGTCTCCGAGGACACCGTGAAGCGGTTCGAGGCGTACGGCTGGCATGTGCAGCGCGTGGCCCCGAAGCCGGACGGCGACCTCGACCCGCACGCGCTGTACGACGCGATCGAGGCCGCGAAGCTGGTGACCGACAAGCCGTCGTTCATCGCGATGCGCTCGATCATCGCCTGGCCCGCCCCGAACGCGCAGAACACCGAGGCCGCGCACGGCTCGGCGCTCGGCGACGACGAGGTCGCGGCCACCAAGCGGGTGCTGGGCTTCGACCCGGAGAAGGCCTTCGAGGTCTCGGACGAGGTCATCACCCACACGCGCGCGCTGGGCGAGCGCGGCCGTCAGGCCAAGGCGGAGTGGGAGAAGTCGTTCCAGGAGTGGCGGAACAGCAACGCCGAGCGCGCCGCCGAGTTCGACCGCATCGCCGCGACCGAGCTGCCCACCGGCTGGGAGGAGAAGCTCCCGGTCTTCGAGGCGGGCAAGGGCGTCGCCACGCGCGCGGCCTCCGGCAAGGTGCTCCAGGCCCTCGGCGCGGTCATCCCCGAGCTGTGGGGCGGCTCGGCCGACCTGGCGGGCTCGAACAACACGACGATCGACAAGACCTCGTCGTTCCTCCCGGCGGACAACCCGCTGCCGGAGGCGAACCCGTACGGGCGCACGATCCACTTCGGTATCCGCGAGCACTCGATGGCCGCGGAGATGAACGGCATCGCGCTGCACGGCAACACCCGTATCTACGGCGGCACCTTCCTGGTGTTCTCCGACTACATGCGCAACGCGGTCCGCCTGTCCGCGCTGATGCACCTGCCGGTGACGTACGTGTGGACCCACGACTCCATCGGTCTCGGCGAGGACGGTCCGACGCACCAGCCGGTCGAGCACCTCGCCTCCCTGCGCGCCATTCCGGGCCTCAACGTCGTCCGTCCCGCGGACGCCAACGAGACCGCGATCGCCTGGCGCGAGATCCTCAGGCGCTACACCAAGGTCTTCGGCAAGGGTGCCCCGCACGGCCTCGCACTGACCCGCCAGGGCGTGCCGACGTACGAGGCCAACGAGGACGCGGCCAAGGGTGGTTACGTGCTCTTCGAGGCGTCCACCGGGACCCCGGAGGTCGTTCTCATCGCGACCGGTTCCGAGGTGCACGTGGCCGTCGACGCACGTGAGCAGCTGGAGGCCGCGGGCACTCCGACCAGGGTCGTGTCCATGCCTTCCGTGGAGTGGTTCGAGGAGCAGGACCAGGGGTACCGGGACAGCGTCCTGCCGCCGAGCGTGAAGGCACGGGTCGCGGTCGAGGCCGGTATCGGTCTCACCTGGCACAAGTACGTGGGGGATGCCGGCCGCATCGTTTCCCTGGAGCACTTCGGTGCTTCGGCCGACGGCAAGGTGCTCTTCCAGGAGTTCGGCTTCACTGCCGAGAACGTGGCCGCCGTAGCGCGGGAATCGATCGCCGCAGCCCAGCGCTGACGCTGACATACGACACGTAGGAGATGCATTTTCCATGACAGACGCACTGAAGCGCCTCTCCGAGGAAGGCGTCGCGATCTGGCTGGACGACCTGTCGCGCAAGCGGATCACGTCCGGCAACCTCGCCGAACTGATCGACCAGCAGCACGTCGTGGGCGTCACCACCAACCCGTCGATCTTCCAGAAGGCGATCAGCAGCGGTGACGGTTACGAGCAGCAGCTCAGTGACCTCGCCGCCCGCAAGGTCACCGTCGAAGAGGCCATCCGCATGATCACGACGGCGGACGTCCGTGACGCCGCCGACATCCTGCGCCCGGTCTACGACTCCACGCAGGGCCAGGACGGCCGGGTCTCCATCGAGGTCGACCCGCGCCTGGCGCACAACACGCAGGCGACCGTCGCCGAGGCCAAGCAGCTGGCCTGGCTCGTCGACCGTCCGAACACGCTCATCAAGATCCCGGCGACCAAGGCGGGCCTGCCCGCGATCACCGAGACGATCGGCCGTGGCATCAGCGTCAACGTCACGCTGATCTTCTCGCTGGAGCGCTACCGCGAGGTCATGGACGCCTACCTCGCGGGCCTGGAGAAGGCCAAGGCCGCCGGGATCGACCTGTCCGGCATCCACTCCGTGGCGTCGTTCTTCGTGTCCCGCGTGGACACCGAGATCGACAAGCGGCTGGACGCCCTCGGCACCCCCGAGGCGAAGGCCGCCCGCGGCAAGGCGGGTCTCGCCAACGCGCGACTGGCCTACGAGGCGTACGAGGAGGTCTTCTCCTCGGACCGCTGGGCCGCCCTCGACAAGGCGCAGGCCAACAAGCAGCGCCCGCTGTGGGCCTCGACCGGCGTCAAGGACAAGGCCTACAAGGACACCCTGTACGTCGACGACCTGGTCGCGCCGAACACGGTGAACACCATGCCGGAGGCGACCCTGGCCGCCGCCGAGGACCACGGCAAGATCACCGGCAACACCATCGCCGGTACGTACGAGCAGTCCCGTGCCGAGCTCGACGCGGTCGAGAAGCTCGGGATCTCGTACGACGACGTGGTCCAGCTCCTGGAGGACGAGGGCGTCGAGAAGTTCGAGGCGTCCTGGAACGACCTGCTCAAGTCGACCGAGGCAGAGCTCGAGCGCCTCGCCCCCTCGGAGGGCTGAAATCTTGTCAAGCAGCAATCCGCTGCGTGACCCGGCGGACCGACGGCTCCCGCGTATCGCGGGGCCGTCGGGCCTCGTCATCTTCGGGGTCACGGGCGATTTGTCCCGTAAAAAGCTCATGCCTGCTGTTTACGACCTTGCCAACCGCGGTCTGCTGCCCCCGGGCTTCTCGCTCGTCGGCTTCGCCCGCCGTGAATGGCAGAACGAGGACTTCGCCCAGGAGGTCCACGACTCCGTCAAGGAACACGCCCGTACACCGTTCCGTGAGGAGGTCTGGCAGCAGCTCGTCCAGGGGATGCGCTTCGTCCAGGGCACCTTCGACGACGACGACTCGTTCGAGCGGCTGCGCGAGACGATCGGCGAGCTGGACAAGGCGCAGGGCACGGGCGGCAACTTCGCCTTCTACCTCTCCGTGCCGCCGTCCGCGTTCCCGGTGGTCATCCGGCAGCTGAAGAAGCACGGCCTCGCCGACCAGTCGAGCGGTTCCTGGCGGCGCGCGGTCATCGAGAAGCCCTTCGGCCACGACCTCAAGTCGGCCGAAGAGCTCAACACGACCGTCGAGGAGGTCTTCGCCCCCGACCAGGTCTTCCGCATCGACCACTATCTGGGCAAGGAGACCGTCCAGAACATCCTGGCGCTGCGCTTCGCCAACCAGATGTTCGAGCCGATCTGGAACCGGTCCTTCGTGGACCACGTGCAGATCACGATGGCCGAGGACATCGGCATCGGCGGCCGCGCCGGCTACTACGACGGCATCGGCGCCGCCCGTGACGTCATCCAGAACCACCTGCTCCAGCTGATGGCCCTCACGGCCATGGAGGAGCCCGCCTCCTTCGACGCGGACGCGCTCGCCGCCGAGAAGACCAAGGTCCTCGGCGCGGTGAAGCTGCCACGGAACCTGGGCGAGAGCACGGTCCGCGGTCAGTACGCCGAGGGCTGGCAGGGCGGCGAGAAGGCCGTCGGCTACCTCCAGGAAGACGGCATCGACCCCAAGTCGAAGACCGACACGTACGCGGCGATCAAGGTGGAGGTGGACAACCGCCGCTGGGCGGGCGTCCCGTTCTACCTCCGTACGGGCAAGCGCCTGGGCCGTCGCGTCACGGAGATCGCGGTGGTCTTCCAGCGGGCGCCGCACTCCCCCTTCGACCACACGGCGACGGAGGAGCTGGGCCAGAACGCGATCGTCTTCCGCGTCCAGCCCGACGAGGGCATCACGGTCCGCTTCGGCTCCAAGGTCCCCGGCACGTCCATGGAGATCCGGGACGTCTCGATGGACTTCGCGTACGGCGAGTCCTTCACGGAGTCGAGCCCGGAGGCGTACGAGCGGCTGATCCTGGACGTTCTCCTGGGCGACTCGAACCTCTTCCCGCGCACCGAGGAGGTCGAGCTGTCCTGGAAGATCCTCGACCCGATCGAGGAGTACTGGGACAAGCACGGCAAGCCGGCGCAGTACCCGTCCGGAACGTGGGGCCCCGTCGAGGCGGACGAAATGCTCAAGCGAGACGGACGGAGCTGGCGTCGCCCATGAAGATAGATCTCACGGACACCACGGCCAGCAAGATCAACAAGGCGCTGGTGAAGGGCCGCCGCGCCATCGGCACCCCCGCCGTCGGCATGGTCCTCACCCTCGTCATCGTCACCGACGAGGAGAACGCGTACGACGCCCTGCGCGCCGCCAACGACGCCTCGCGCGAGCACCCCTCGCGCACGCTCGTGGTGATCAAGCGCGTCTCACGTTCGCCCCGCGACCGCACGAAGTCGCGGCTGGACGCCGAGGTGCGGGTGGGCGCGGACGCGGGCACCGGCGAGACGGTCGTCCTGCGGCTGTACGGCGAGGTCTCCGACCACGCCCAGTCCGTCGTCCTGCCGCTGCTGCTGCCGGACGCGCCGGTGGTGGTCTGGTGGTCGGTGGACGCGCCGCGCGATCCGGCGGGCGACCCGCTGGGCGCCCTGGGCCAGCGCCGGGTCACCGACAGCTACGCGGCCGAGAAGCCGGTCGAGGAGCTGCGGTCCCGGGCCGAGAGCTACGAGCCGGGCGACACCGATCTGGCCTGGGCCCGGATCACCCCGTGGCGCTCGATGCTGGCCGCCGCCCTCGACCAGATCGAGTGCGAGGTCGTCTCCGTCGAGGTGGCGGGCGAGGAGGCCAACCCGAGCGTCGAGCTGCTCGCCATGTGGCTCGCCGACCGCCTCCATGTGCACGTCCGGCGGGCCGTCTCCGCCGGTCCGGGTCTGACCCAGGTGCGGCTGGAGACGACCGGCGGCCCCATCACGCTGCACCGGTCGGACGGGGCGATGGCGACACTGGCGCTGCCCGGCCAGCCGGACCGCGCGGTGGCGCTCAAGCGGCGTGAGACGTCCGAGCTGCTCGCGGAGGAGCTGCGCAGGCTCGATCCGGACGACACGTACGCGTCCGCGCTGCGGTTCGGGGTGGACCGGCTGGGCGGGATCCCGTCGGCCACGCAGCGGGTCGAGGCGTCCGCTCGCGGCCCGGAGTCGCTCCCGGTCCGGCAGAGGGTGCCGGACTCGGAGGCGCCGGCGGACCCGGCGAAGACGTCCGCACCGGCCCTGCCCTCCTCCCCGGCGGGCGACAGTGACGCCGGCCGTCCGACTCCGGCCCAGATGCCCCCGGTCAAGAAGGCGGACTCGTAGTGAGCACTCCCCAGTTGGTCGTCCACCGTGACAAGGAACTGATGGCCCAGGCCGCCGCGGCCCGGCTCATCACGAAGGTCGTGGACGCACAGGCCTCGCGCGGTTACGCCTCGGTCGTACTGACCGGTGGCCGCAACGGCAACGGGCTCCTCGCGGCGCTCGCTGCCGCGCCCGCCCGGGACGCCATCGACTGGGGGCGGCTCGAACTGTGGTGGGGCGACGAGCGGTTCCTGCCCGAGGGCGACCCCGAGCGCAATGTCACCCAGGCCCGTGAGGCGCTGCTCGACTCGGTACCGCTGGATTCCGAGCGCGTGCATGCCATGCCCGCGTCGGACGGGCCCTACGGCAAGGACGCGGACGCGGCGGCGGAGGCCTACGCGGCCGAACTCGCCGTGGCCGCCGGGCCGGAGAACCACGGTCCGGTTCCGTCCTTCGACGTGCTGATGCTCGGCGTCGGTCCGGACACGCATGTGGCGTCCCTCTTCCCCGAGCTGCCGGCCGTCCGCGAGACGGAGCGCACGGTGGTGGGGGTTCACGGTGCCCCCAAGCCGCCGCCGACCCGTGTCACGCTCACGCTGCCCGCGATTCGGGCTGCGCGGGAGGTGTGGTTGCTGGCGGCGGGGTCGGACAAGGCGCAGGCTGCGGCGATCGCGCTCTCGGGGGCCGGCGAGATCCAGGCGCCGGCGGCGGGGGCCCGTGGCCGCACCCGCACTCTGTGGCTGCTGGACGCCGCGGCGGCATCCCAGCTGCCGCGCTCGCTGTATCCGCCGGCTTCACCCTGACGGATGGGTCGCAGGGGCGGTGGGGGCGTTTTTCTCGCCCCCGCCGCCCCTACCCATTCCCGTCACTACTCGGGGGCCAGCCCCCGAACCCCCGCTCCTCAAACGCCGGAGGGGCTGGATTTTCGCGGC
>NZ_JBHXSU010000055.1:0-30818 GCF_042715345.1 Streptomyces sp. NPDC058697 | reverse complement strand
CAGTTCCCCGCGCCCCTGAAGACCTCTAGGGGCGCGGGGAACTGCGCAGTCTTTTGGGGGTTCGGGGGCGGAGCCCCTGAGTCAGGGACGGGATTGGGTAGGGGCGGCGGGGGCGAAAAAAGGTCCCCCACCCGGGAGCCCCGCTCAACGAGCCGTAGCCGAAACCCGTTCACTCTCGATCCGCTTCGCCACCGCGTCCTCCCCGACCCGCGAAAGGTTCGGGCACAACACCACGGACCCCCCGACGGCGAGCGGAGCGAAGAGCCCGGCGCTCAGCCCCTCCCACGTGTCGTACGAAAGAGCGGACAACAGCCGAGCCCCGGGCCCGCTCAGCCCCAGCCCGGGCGCATCCGCACGAGCCCGCTCGACAACCTCCGCCCCCGTCAGCTCCGCCCCGGCGACAACAACCGAGGGCGCCTCCGGATCCACAGGCCCGTACGCCTGGAAGACATCCCCCTGCCCGGGCACCTCGACGGCGTAGTCGGCGTACCCGGCCGGCACCTGGGCGAACCGCCGCCCGAGCGGCGCGAGCGACAACGCCACCCGCTCCCCGGAACACGCGAGCCCGGCCTCGAACTGCCCGGGCCCGGCCACCACATGGTCGGCGGCACCCGCATCGCCCCCGACATCCGCCACGACCCCCACGGAGGAACAGGCGAGCAGCCACACCGCCGTCTGCCAGTGCGCGGGCAGCAGCAACGCGACCCGCTCCCCGGGCTCGGCGGCCAGCTCGCCCTGGAGCAGGTTGGCGGTCTTGGCCACCCAATTGGCGAAGGTGGCCACGGACAGTTCGACACGTTCACCCGTGGCGTCGTCGTAGAAGGTCACCAGGGGGCGCGCGGGATCCGTGGCGAGCGCGGATCGCAGCAGGTCGGCAGGGGTGCGGTCGGTGGCGTTCACGGGACGCAAGGGTACGCGGACACCCGCCCGGGCGGGGGAGCGAGGGCCACCGGTTCGGCGGAGTCAGGCCGACGGTCCGTCAAATCCCAGATGGACAGATAAGTATGACTATGTCCAGGATCAGGGGCATGCGTGGATATCTTGCTTCCTCGATCGCCGTGACATGCGCGGCCGCCCTGGCCTTCCCCCTGGCCGTGTCCACCGACGCCGCGGCCGCACCCCCGGCGGCCGAGAGCCCGACCACCGACCGGGCGACACCGGACAGACCGGCCTCCGAACGAGCGGCCAGGGCCCGACCGGAAACGCCGAGCAGGTCGACGACATCGGCTGAGGCTGCCGTGGGCTCCGGCCCCGCGACCGACCGCTCGATCCCCGGCAGTACCCAGTCCCTCCCCCTCGCGCCCCTCCCCCCACCCGCCGGTGACCGCACCCTGCCCCCCACCTCCGCCCCGGCGTCCACCCCCGCCACCGCCCAGGGCCTCCCACGACGCGACGTACGCCACTTCTCCCTCGTGGGCGTCGTCTGGGACAACCCGGACGCGGAACTCCAGGGCCGGGTCCAGGTCCGTACCCGCGCGAGCGGCACCGCGAAGTGGTCGCTCTGGCAGGACGTGGACACGCACAACCACGAGCACGCGGCGGACCCGGACACGGCGGAGCGCACCTCCGGGCGCGTACGGGGATCCACGGCGCCCCTGTGGGTCGGCGACTCGGACGGTGTGGAGGTCCGGGTCCAGGCGGAGGCGGACGGCAGGCCGAGAACGGACGGGCGGGCCGTCGCCGGCGACCCCCTCCCCACGGGCCTGCACATCGAACTCATCGACCCCGGCGTAGATCCGGCCGCCGAGCCCCCGCCGCAGGCCTCCGGGGTGGACGTCCCGCGGGGCAACATCCTGACGGCGGAGGCGGCGGCCTCCTCCGCCGTCAACGCCGACCTCGCCCCCCTCGGCGCCACCGCGATCCCCGCCCTCAGCCAGAAGCAGACGGAGGCCGACCTGCTGGCGACCCGGGGCGAGACGGCGGAAGCGGCGAGCGCGAAGGACACGCCAGGCGCGAAGGACAGGCCGGGGCCGAAGGACAAGCCGGGTACGACAGGCAAGACCGGCACGATCGGCACCGCCGACGCGCCGGACCCGGCGACGGGCCAGCGCGTGAAGCCGTACATCGGCGCACGTCCGCGCATTGTCACCCGCCGGGGCTGGGGCGCCGACGAGACCCTCCGCGAGCGGAACTTCAGCTACACGAAGACCGTGAAGGCCGCCTTCGTCCACCACACCGCGTCGGGCAACAACTACCGCTGCGCGCAGGCACCTTCAGTCATCCGCAGTATCTACCGCTACCACGTGAAGAGCAGCGGCTGGCGGGACATCGGCTACAACTTCCTCATCGACAAGTGCGGAAACATCTACGAGGGTCGGGCCGGAGGCGTGGCCAAGCCTGTCATGGGCGCACACACTCTCGGTTTCAACACCAACAGCATGGGGATCGCGGTCCTCGGGAGCTTCGGCACCGCGAACCCGCCCGCCGCCGCGGTGAAGGCGATCGCGAAGCTCACGGCATGGAAGCTCGGACTCTTCGGAGCGAACCCGAAGGGCAAGACCTACCTCAAGTCCGGGGGCGGAAATCTCTACCGAAAAGGAAAGAACGTACGACTCAATGTAATCTCCGGTCACCGGGATGGTTTCGCCACCGAATGCCCGGGCGGCCGACTCTACGCGAAGCTCGGCACGGCCCGAGCGACTTCGGCCCGCTACCAGGGACGATGAGGTCCGGTCGGCGGGAATGGTGAGCCCGGCAAGCCGGGGTCCCAGCCCCGGCGGCTCCCCACAGCCATACCTCCCCCAGAGGCGCCCCACAGCCATCGAAACGGTCTGCATACACTGGCCGGTCGAAAGACAGTTCGACCGGCCCCATCAGGAAGCAGAGACGACAGGTGACAGAAGCGATCCTCCTGGTCGGCGGCAAGGGCACACGGCTGCGCCCCCTCACGGTGCACACGCCGAAGCCGATGGTTCCGGCGGCCGGGGTACCGTTCCTCACGCACCAGCTGGCACGGGCGAGAGCGGCGGGGGTCGAGCACATCGTGCTCGCCACGTCCTATCTGGCCGAGGTCTTCGAGCCCCACTTCGGCGACGGTTCGTCGCTGGGGCTCCACATCGAGTACGTCACCGAGGAGGAGCCCCTCGGCACCGGCGGCGCCATCCGGAACGTGGCCTCCCGGCTGAGATCGGGCCCCGACGACCCGGTCCTGATCTTCAACGGGGACATCCTGACGGGCCTGGACATCCCGGCCCTGATCAGCACGCACCGGTCCTCGGGCGCGGACGTCTCCCTGCACCTCACGAGGGTGACGGACCCGAGGGCGTACGGACTGGTCCCCACGGACTCGTCGGGCCGGGTCCAGGCGTTCCTGGAGAAACCCCAGACCCCCGAGGAGATCGTCACCGACCAGATCAACGCGGGGGCGTACGTCTTCCGCCGCTCGGTGATCGACGCGATCCCGGTGGGCCGTCCGGTCTCGGTCGAACGGGAGACGTTCCCGGAGCTCCTCGCCTCCGGCGCCCACCTCCAGGGAATGGTCGACTCGACCTACTGGCTGGACCTGGGCACCCCGGGCGCCTTCGTCCGCGGTTCGGCCGACCTGGTACTCGGCCGCGCCCCGTCCCCGGCCGTCCCGGGCCGCTGCGGCGACCGCCTGGTCCTCCCGTCGGCCACGGTCGCCACCGACGCCAAACTGACCGGCGGCACGGTCGTCGGCCACGGCGCCACGGTGGGCGAGGGCGCCCGGGTATCCGGCAGCACGATCCTGGACGGCGCGGTCATCGCCCCCGGCGCGGTGGTCACGGACTCCCTGATCGGCGCCCGCGCCCACGTAGGAGCCCGCTCGATCCTCACGGGAGTAGTGGTGGGCGACGGCGCCTCGGTAGGCCCGGACAACGAACTCCGAGAAGGCGTACGCATCTGGTGCGACGCCCAGATCCCAGCCGCAGCACTCCGCTTCTCATCGGACCAGTAACACCGACTCGACCAAGGGCTTGACCAAGGGGGGAGCCAGAGCCTGCGCACACAACCTGGCGCAGGCTCACTTCTTGAGCTGGCCGCACTCTCCAGCCCGGCCGGCTCATTCCAGCCCGTCCGGCGTTTGAGGACGAGCGCGTCAGCGCGATACGGGGGTTCGGGGGCGGAGCCCCCTGAGTAAGGGACGGGAATGGGTAGGGGCGGCGGGGGCGAAAAAACTCAAAGCAGCCCAATATCCCCCCGAGGCATCCGCGGCTGCCGCCGCCCCGGCGTACGCCCACTCAACAAAATGAGCCGAGCAGCCCGATGCCGCTGCCCCGCATAAGGCTCAAGCAACGCCAACATCACGGCATCATCCGCATCCCGGTCCCCGGCCAACGCATACCCCACGATCCCGGGAAGGTGCAGGTCCCCGACCGTAACCGCATCCGCCGCCCCATGACTCCGCTGCACAACCTCCGCCGAGGTCCAGGGCCCCACCCCCGCCACCACCTCAAGCCGCTCCTGGGCCCGCCCGGCCTCGAACCCCACCGCCTCCTCCATCCGCCGAGCCACCCGCACGACCCGCAGAATCGTCGAAGCCCGCTTGTTGTCGACCCCGGCCCGATGCCACTCCCAGGAGGGAATCAAGGCCCAGACCCGAGGCGCGGGCATCACGAACATCCCCCCACCCCGCCCCACCAGAGGCCCGGGCCCGGGCGCCGGCACCCCGTACTTCCGCACGAGCAACCGCCAGGCCCGATACGCCTCGTCCGTCGTGACCTTCTGCTCGAGAATCGACGGAATCAACGACTCCAGCACCAGCCCGGTACGCGTCAGCCGCAACCCGGGCCGCCGATGCCGGGCCACCGCCACGAGCCGATGCCGCGGCTCGAAGGCATCGGGATCGTCCGACTCCCCGAGCATCCGCGGCAGCTGCTCCAGCAACCACTCGGCCCCGGGCCCCCACGCCTCCCCTTCGACGACACCGGCACGCACGGACACCCGCAGGGTCCCGGGCCCGACCGGCGTGAGACTGGCCCGCCACACGGCCCCGTCCGGCGTCGTACGGAAGGTCGGATCGGCGGGCCCCCGCCGCAACGGCCCGAGCACGAGCCCGAGATCCAGCGGCCACGGCGGCACCCAGCTGCGCGTACGCCCGCCGAGTCCGCCCGAGAGTCCGCCCGCCCGGTCCGCCCGCGCCTGCCCGGGCACGACGACATGCCCGCCGCGCACGGTCGTACGCGTCGGCCGAGGATCAAAACGTCCGGCCACGAATGGGGTCCTAGGGCTTGGGGCGCTCGGTAACGCCGTACGAGATTAGGGGCGATGCGAATGTCCCGCACAGCACAGACGGCGTCCGGGACTTTCGCAGAACTCGTCGACGCTCAACGCACCTCGATGAACGCCCCCGCATCCCGCTCGGGCCGGGCCTTCGGCTCCTCCGCCGCGTGCCCGACCGCGACCGCCCCCATGGGATCCCATCCCGCCGGCAGCCCGAGCACGTCCCGCACGACCTCGCGGCAGAACATCGTCGACGACACCCACGCGGACCCGAGCCGCTCCCCGGCGAGCGCCACGAGGAAGTTCTGCACCCCGGCGCCCGCGGCGACCACGAACATCTCCCGCTCGGCCCCGTCACGCCGCTCGTCGCCGTACGTATGCGACCCGTCCATGACGAGGCACGGCACGACCAGATACGGCGCGCCCCGCAGCACGTCCCCGCGCCGCACACGCTTGGCGATGGACTCCGCGCTCTTCCCGTCCCGCTCCAGATCGGCGACCCAGGCGTCCCGCATGGCGTCGAGCAGCTGCGTCCGCGACTCGGCCGACTCCAGGAGTACGAATCTCCAGGGCGTCGTGTGATGCGGCGCGGGCGCGGTCACGGCGGCGGCCACCGCACGCCGTACGGCATCGGGGTCGACGGGCTCGTCGGTGAAGGCCCGTACGGTACGCCGCTGGGTGACGGCCTCCCGGACGGCCTCGGAGGTGCCGAGCCGGAACATGTCGTCGCGCGCGCCCCGGACCATGCCTCGCGTCCCTTCGTCCTCGCTGTTCGTGCCCTGCACAACATGGGGCAGTCCGCGCACGACGGCGACGGGCAGCCCGGACGCCTTGCCCTTGACCAGGTCACCGGCGGAGGCGAGCTCGTCGGCGGTGGCGACGACGGTGGCGCTGAGCGGATTCCCGTGCGCGTCCGTGCCGCCCCGCAGATCGTCCAGTACGCGCACTCCGGCGGCCCCGATGGCGACATCGGTGAGGCCGGTCCGCCAGGGCCGCCCGAAGGTGTCCGTGACGACGACCCCGACCTCGACCCCGAGCGCGTCCCGCAGCCCGTCGCGGATCGCGCGCGCGGAGGCGTCGGAGTCCTCGGGCAGCAACAGCACGGTCCCGGAAGGGGTGTTGGAGGCGTCGACGCCGGCGGCGGCCATGATGAGCCCCTGCCGGTTCTCCACGATCCGCAGCGGCCCGCGCCGTGCGACGACCCGGACGGTCTCGGCGTCGATGGCGGCCTCCCGGTCCGCCGCCTCGACGATCCGCCCCTCGGCCTTGGACACGATCTTCGAGGTGACCAGCAGCACGTCCCCGTCGACCAGGCCCGGCTCGGCACTGGCGATCAGCTTGGCAAGATCGTCCCCCGGCCGTACTTCGGGCAGTCCGGGCAGAGCCCAGACCCGGAAACCGGGCACACCGGACGGCAGCCCTTCGCCCCCGGCCCGAGCCGGACTCGCGGGAACCCCGCCGCTCATGTGCCCCGTACTCCCGAACTCGTCGCTCCCGAACTCGTCACTGCCGAACTCGGCGCTCCCGAAATCGTCGTCGCTCAAGCGCCCCGCACCTCCTCCGCCAGCGCCAGTGCCTGACGGGCCATCTCGGCCGTCGCGGCCAGGTCGGTCATCATCAGGGGCACGGCCCGGCACCGGATGCCGGCGGCGGCGACCTGCTCCACCGTCTTGGCGTCCACGGTGTCGACGAGCCAGCCGTCGAGGAGTCCCGAGCCGTAGTGCTCGGCGACCGCGGCGGCAGTGGACTCGACGCCGACGGCCGAGAGGACCTTGTCGGCCATGCCGCGCACGGGCGCGTCACCGACGATGGGGGAGAGGCCGACCACCGGGACGCCCGCCTCTGCGATGGCCTCCCGGATGCCGGGCACGGCCAGGATGGTGCCGACGGACACGACCGGGTTGGACGGCGGGAAGAGGATCACGTCGGCCGAGGCGATCGCCTCCAGGACTCCGGGCGCCGGCTTGGCCTGGTCGGCGCCGACGGGCACCACCGCGTACGCGTCCACCGAGGCCCGCAGCCGCACCCAGTACTCCTGGAAGTGGATGGCCTTGCGCTCGCCGTCGATCTCGACGGCCACATGGGTCTCGACGCGGTCGTCGGACATCGGGATCAGCCGGACGCCCGGCTGCCACCGGTCGCAGAGCGCCTCGGTGACGGCGCTGAGGGGATACCCGGCGCCCAGCATCTGCGTCCGCACGATGTGCGTCGCGAAGTCCCGGTCGCCGAGCCCGAACCACTCGGGCCCGACCCCGTACGCCGCGAGCTCCTCCTTGACGTGGAAGGTCTCGTCGGTCCGCCCCCAGCCCTGCTCCTCGTTGATGCCGCCGCCGAGTGTGTACATCACCGTGTCGAGGTCCGGGCAGACCTTCAGCCCGAAGAGGTGGATGTCGTCCCCGGTGTTGCCGATGACCGTGACGTCCGCGTCCGGCGCGGCCTGCTTGAGACCGCGCAGGAACCGGGCACCACCGATGCCGCCTGCCAGAACCACAATGCGCATGCATTCAGTCTTGCAGGCGGCTACGACAACGCGTCAGCCGGTTACGAGACCTCGGCCACAGTCCCCGACTCCGCCGCGCACCGCACCGCGTGCATCGGCATCTCCGTCAACCCGGGGTAGTACACGTGCAGGCTTATGGCCGGATCGAGCGAGTCGTTGACGATCTCGTGCACATACCCGGGCGCGAACACACGCTGGGCGCCCGCGCCCAACGCGCGCGTGCCCCGCTCGGTGCGCTCGGTCAGCGCGCCCTCCAGGACGGTGAGTACGCCGGAGGAGCGGCCGTGGTCGTGCAGCCCGCTGCCCTGCCCGGGCACCCAGGAGAGCAGCCACACCTCGTAGCCGGGCCCGGTGCGCAGCCGGTGGTACCAGCGGGACGTGGCGTCGTACTCGACGAGGTGTTCCCACTGGGAGCGGTCGGCCGCGATGGAGCGGGCGAGGCCGACGAAGTCGGCCACCGTGGCCGGGTGCTCGCGCGGCGCCTGGAGGAGGTGCGGTACTTCGAGGATGTCGCCGGCGATCTGGAGGTCGCTGTCGCTGTTCATGGGTGCGGTGGGTTCCTCGGCGGAAGAGAGTGCTGGAGGACTGGGGTGTCACGTACCGTCCGCCCGGGTCGCGGGCATGAGGTGTGCCCTTGGTACGGGCGAGGGGACCAGCAGCCGGGTCTCCTGGTCGGGGAACCCGGCGGCAGCCGGAGCGCGGTTGGCTCAACAGCTGCGACAGCAACAGCTACAGCGAGCGTGGGCAGCACCGAGGGACCCGGCGGTGCGGGTCGAGGTGAATGCCAAGTTCGCGAGCATGCCCACTAGGACACCGGTTCACACTCACACTGTCAACTTGATGTCCGGTATGTGGGCGATGTTTCACCTCATCCGGTTCACCTCTGTGGCGAAAGGTTTGTGCAGGAGCTTGCGAGGACACATGGCGCACAACCGGGCGCACGAACCTCGTCGCGATCCCGTGATCCATGGGGCATCCGTGTGATCCACATGTGATCCGGTTCGCTTCGTCGTTCGTACAGGAACGAGATCGAACTTCTGAGCGTCCTTCTTCGTACAGGTCCTGCGCGGAGACGGAGCCCGGCCGGGTCCCTATTCGGCTGTCAGGGTTTATGCCGATTTGAACACTTTCCGCAAAGCCTTGGTTCCGCAGAGTGAATAAGGGGCCCAATAGCAGATCTCGGCTTGACTGGCCCGGATCGGCACACTTGTAATTTCACTCGTGTCGTTCAGCCGAAATCGGTAACGGCAGCATCACGGGGACGCGAGACGGACGAGGGGCGCACATGACCGAGCTGTTTCAGGAACTGCTGGTCGACGAGGCCGAAGAGGAGCTCGGCTGGCAGGAGCGGGCGCTCTGCGCGCAGACCGACCCCGAGTCCTTTTTCCCCGAGAAGGGCGGCTCCACCCGCGAGGCCAAGAAGGTCTGCCTCGCCTGCGAGGTCCGCTCCGAGTGCCTCGAATACGCGCTCGCCAACGACGAACGTTTCGGCATCTGGGGCGGCCTGTCCGAGCGTGAACGGCGTCGCCTGAAGAAGGCCGCCGTCTGATCGTGGCCTGATCGCCGGCTGCGCGCCGCCCGACCGAACGGCGCACACCCCTACGTTCCGATACGTAACGAACGGCCCGTCGCCGGTGGGTTGTCCACAGGCGGCGGGCCGCTGTGGTGCCCAGCCGTTAGTGTGGGCCTCCGTCCGAGACGCCCCGCTGCCCTCTGGGGGCACAGGCGTCCACCGCAGTCCATCGAACCGGGGCCCGTACCTCGATGTCCGTGCACAGCCATTCGGCAGGTCAGTACGACACTGCCGCACCCGAGTTCCCGCGGCACGTGGTCACCGCCGTGATCGTCTCGCACGACGGCGCCCGCTGGCTCCCCGACGCCCTCGCCGGGCTGCTCGGTCAGGAACGCCCCGTACAGAACGCCGTGGCGGCCGACACCGGCAGCGCGGACGACTCCGCCCGGCTGGTCACCGACGCCCTCGGCGCCGACCGGGTGCTGCACCTCGCCCGGCGCACCGGCTTCGGCCAGGCCGTCGAGGAGGCCGCCCGCACGGCCGGCGTGCTGACCCCGGACGACCTGCCGTACCTCAAGCGCCCCAGCGGCTGGGACCCGGTCACCCGCACCTGGCGCGACGACGCGTACGACATGCCGGAGCTGCCCCACGGCGAGCCCGAGCAGTGGCTGTGGCTCCTGCACGACGACTGCGCCCCCGAGGCCGACGCCCTGGCCCAGCTGCTGCGGGTCGTGGAGAACGAACGGGAGCTCGGCAAGGAAGTCGCGATCGTGGGCCCCAAGCTCCGCGGCTGGTACGACCGCAGACAGCTCCTGGAAGTCGGCGTCACCATCGCGCACAGCGGCCGCCGCTGGACCGGCCTCGACCGGCGCGAACAGGACCAGGGCCAGCACGACCACGTCAGGCCCGTGCTCGCCGTGTCCACCGCCGGCATGCTGATCCGCCGCGACGTCTTCGAGGAACTCGGCGGCTTCGACCGCCGGCTGCCCCTGATGCGCGACGACATCGACCTGTGCTGGCGTGCCCAGGCCGCGGGCCACCGCGTCCTCGTCGCCCCCGAAGCGGTCGTGCGGCACGCCGAGGCGTCCTCCCGCGAGCGGCGCACCGTCGACTGCGTGGGCCGCACCTCCGCCTCCCCGCACAAGGTCGACAAGGCCGGCGCCGTCTACACCCTCCTCGTCAACAGCCGCAGCGCGGCGCTCCCCTGGATCCTCGTACGGCTCGTCATCGGCACGCTGCTGCGCACGGTCGCGTACCTCGTGGGCAAGGTCCCCGGACAGGCGGTCGACGAGATCCGCGGCCTCCTGGGGACACTGCTGCGCCCGGAGCGCATCCTCGCGGGCCGGCGCAGGCGCGGCCGCCCCCAGGTCGACAAGGGCGAGCTGCGCCCGCTGTTCCCGCCGCCCGGCGCGACCGTGCGGGCCACGATCGAACAGGCCGCGGGCAGCCTCGCGGGCAGCTCCGACCCGGAGCTGAACGCGGCGGGACGGCACGGCAGCGCCGTGGAGTCCGGGCCCGGCGGTGACGACGCCGACTTCCTGGAGGTCGAGCAGTTCGCCCGCCTCAAGCGCGTCGCCCGCAAGCCGGGACCGATGCTCTTCGTGGCACTCCTCCTCATCTCGCTCGTCGCCTGCCGTGAGCTCTTCGGCAGCGGCGCGCTCTCGGGCGGCGCACTGCTGCCCGCCCCGGCCGACTCCTCCGAGCTGTGGTCGCGCTATCTGGACGCCTGGCATCCGGTCGGCGCCGGCGGTACGCAGTCGGCGCCGCCGTATCTCGCGCTCGTCGCGATGCTCGCGAGCCTGCTGTTCGGCTCCACCGGGCTCGCCGTCACCGTGCTGCTGGTCGGCTCGGTGCCGCTGGCTGGCTTCACCGCCTATTTCGCCTCCAGGCCGCTCGTCCAGTCCCGCCTGCTGCGCGCCTGGGCGTCCGTGGCGTACGCCTTCCTGCCCGCCGCCACCGGCGCGCTCGCGGGCGGCCGCATCGGCACGGCCGTCCTCGCCGTGCTGCTGCCCCTCATCGCGCGCGCGGGCATCGCGGCCAGTGGCCTCGCCTCGGAGACGGCGCGCGGCAGCTGGCGCGCCACCTGGGCGTACGCGCTGCTGCTGACCCTCGCCACCGCCTTCACGCCGATCGTGTGGCCCATCGCGCTCGTGCTGGGCCTTGCCCTGCTGGTGGTGCGCCGCGGCGAGATCACCGCCTACGTGCCGCGCTTCCTTGCGCAGCTCGGCACCCCGCTGCTCGTCCTCGCCCCCTGGTCGCTGACGCTGCTGCCGTTCGGCTTCTTCCAGCAGGCCGGGATGGAGTACGGGTCGGGGGCGGCCTCCGCGCTCGACCTGCTGGGCGGCAGCCCGGGCGGCCCCGGGACCGTCAGCGGGCTGATGCTCATCGGCATCGTGTGCGCCGCGGTGGCCGCGCTGGTGCGTACAGAGCGTCAGTTGGGAATCTGGACCGCCTGGGCGGCCGGCCTTGTGGGTCTCGTCTTCGCCGTCCTGTCCAACGGCTCCACCTGGGCCGGACCGGCCACCCTCGTCTACGGGCTCGCCTTTCTCGCCGCCGCCGCGCTCGGTGCCGACGGCGCACGCTCGCGCGTGGCCGAGCAGAGCTTCGGCTGGCGCCAGCCGCTCGCCGTGCTCATCGCGTTCGCCGCGGCCGCGGGACCCCTGCTCGTCGCCGCCGGGTGGATGATCCGCGGCGCGGACGGGCCCCTGGAGCGGCGCGATCCCGTCCAGGTGCCCGCGTTCGTCGCCGAGGAGAGCGGCACCCGCGACCAGGCCCGCACCCTCGTCCTGGACAGCGCCTCGCCCGCCGAGGTCGGCTACATGCTCGTCCGGGGCTCCGGCGCCCGCCTGGGCGACGCCGAACTGGCCGCGGCGGACGGCGAGAACAAGCCGCTCGACAAGGTCGTCGCGAACCTCGTGGCGGGCTCCGGCGCCGACCAGGCCGACCAGCTCGGCGGCTTCGCCGTGCGGTACGTCCTGGTGCGCGGCGGCGCGCCCCGCGAGGTCAGCCGCGTCCTGGACGCCACCCCCGGTCTGAGCAGGCTGAGCCAGCAGGACGGCAGCGCCCTGTGGCGCGTCGACCGGCAGGTCGCGCGCGCGGCCATCGTCCCCGGCTCCGGCGACCCGCAGCCCATCGCCGCCGGTCCCGTCGAACTGCACACCAAGATCCCCGCCGGTGCCGACGGCCGAGTCCTGCGCCTCGCCGACACCGCCGACGAGGGCTGGACGGCCACGCTCGACGGCAAGCCGCTGACCAGGACCACGGTCGACGGCTGGGCGCAGGGCTTCGAGCTGCCGGCCACCGCGGGCCGGCTGGACGTCACCTTCGAGGCCCCGATGAGCCACACCGGATGGCTGTGGGCGCAGGGCGCGCTCGCCGTGGTCCTCGTGGTGCTCGCCCTGCCCGGCCGCCGCCGTGACGTCGACGACGACCTCCCCGAGGAGCCCGTCGTCCCCGCCCAGGCCGTCTCCGGCGAGGGCCGCAGGGCCCGCAGGCTGCGCGCCCAGGCGGAGGCCGAACAGACGGACCGGCCCGACGAGTTCACCCCCGACGCCCCGCCCGCCACACCTCCTCCTTCGGAGGAGGTCCCGGTCGCCGCCCAGGTCCCGCAGCAGCAGACCTACGGGGAATGGGACACGACGACATACGCGGGCGCCGAGTACGGCACCTACGGCGGCGAGCAGCAGTACCAGGGCACCCCGCAGCAGTACCCGGCGGGCACCTACGACCAGCAGCAGTACCAGGCGGACCCGTACCAGACCGGCCAGTACGACCCGTACGCGTCCTACGGCACGGGGAACGCGGCGTACGACCCGACGCAGACGTACTCCCAGGGCTACGACCCGGCGTACGACCCGGACCAGCACCAGCAGCCGCCCCACGGCACCGACAGTGAGCGCCCCGACGGGAGCCAGCAGTGAACCGCACCACCGTGTCCCTGATCGCCGGCGTGACCGCGCTCGCCGCCGTCACCGGATTCGCCTCGATGTCCGAGCCGGACACCTCCGGCACGGCCACGGCGAAGGCGGCCGCCCAGCTGCCCGTGGAGCGCACCAGCCTGCTCTGCCCGGCTCCCAGCACCTCGGACCTCGCGGAGACCGCGTACACGTCCTTCACCCCCGTCGCCGAGGGCACCGGTGACGACGGCACGGCCGAACTCACGGCGGCGGGCGAGGAGCCGGCCGACGACAAGAAGGACGACAGCAAGGACGGCGACAAGGATGGCAAGGAGAAGGCCGTCCTGACGCCGAAGGAGCCGGGCAAGCCGGTCACCGGCGAGGCCTCCGGCGCCGAGTCGCCCGCGCTCGTCGGCACCGCCGAGGGCAGGTTCGCGCCCGGCTGGACCGTCCAGCAGACGACGGAGATCGAGGCGGGCAGCGGCCGCGGCCTGCTCGGCACCAACTGCACCGCCCCGGACACGGAGTTCTGGTTCCCGGGCGCCAGCACCGCCAAGGAGCGCACGGACTACGCGCACCTGACCAACCCGGACGACTCCGCCGCGGTCGCCGACATCGAGCTGTACGGCAAGGACGGCGCCCTCAAGTCGACGGTGGGGGAGGGCATCCAGATCCCGCCGCGCTCCAGCGAGGCGGTGCTCCTGTCCACGCTCATCGACGAGCCGCAGACCGACCTCACCGTGCACGTCACGGTCCGCAGCGGCCGGGTCGCCGCCGCAGTCCAGGCCATCGACGACAAGCTCGGCGGGGACTGGCTGGGCCCCTCCACCGACCCCGCGGGCAGCCTCGTCCTGCCGGGCATCCCGAAGGACGCCACGTCCGTACGGCTGGTCGCCTTCACGCCCGGGGACGCCGACGCCGACCTGAAGGTGCGGCTCGCCTCTCCGAACGGGCCGATCACCCCCGCCGGGAACGAGACGCTGCACATCAAGGCCGGCATGACCGCCGCCATCGACCTCGGTGACGTCACGCGCGGCGAGGCGGGATCCCTGATGCTGACGCCGACCGGGCGGCCCACCCCGGTCGTCGCGGCCCTCAAGGTCACACGCGGCAAGGGCGACAAGCAGGAGACGGCGTTCATCCCGGCGACCGGCCCGGTGGACACGCGCGCGACGGCCGCCGACAACCGCTCCAAGGGCTCCACGCTCTCCCTGGTGGCGCCGGGCCGCGCCGCGAAGGTCAAGGTCACGGCCTCCGCGGGCAGCGGCGGCGGCACGGCCGCGGAGAAGACGTACACGATCAGGGGCGGCACCACCCAGAACGTCGAGCTGCCCGTCCCCAGCGGCCTCAAGGGCACGTACGCCCTCACGGTCGAGCCGCAGTCCGGTGGTCCCGTCTACGCGGCGCGCATGCTCGAAGAGGCCAGCGGCGGCGTACCGATGTTCACGGTGCAGACGCTGCCGGACGACCGGGGCACGGTGGAGGTGCCGGACGCGGCGCAGGACCTCTCGGTGCTGCAGAAGTAGGACGCCGCACGCCTCTGGGCGTGCGGTCAGTCCTCCCCGTACCGGGGATCCACCGTCTCCGGAGTCAGCCCCAGCAGCTCGGCGACCTGCTCCACCACGACCTCGTGCACGAGCGCGGCCCGCTCGTCGCGCCCCTTGGTGCGGATCTCGACCGGGCGGCGGTAGACGACGACCCGGGAGGGCCGGCCCTCGCGCGCCGGGATCGTGCCCCCCAGGGGTACCGTCTCGTCGGGCCAGCCCTCGTCGCTCGCCGGATCGAGCCGGGGCACCTCCAGCACCAGGAACTCGATGTCGGCGAGCTGCGGCCAGCGCCGCTCCAGCCGCTCCACGGAGTCCTGCACCAGATCCGCGAACACCTCGCCCCGGCTCGCCGAGAGGGGTACCTGCGGCGGCGCCACGGGGCCACGCATCCCCCGCCCGTGTCGATCACGACGACGGGGCCTGGGCTCGGCGGCACGGGGCGGTACGGGGTTGTCCATCACTGACGAAGAGTAGTCCCCAGACCCTTCCCCCGCCTGCACGTGTCCACCGACGCTCACCCCCTCGGGGGAGCGGCTCCGGGGCGTCCCACGGCTCCCGTCCCACGGCGCGACCAGCGCCCGCAGCCGGCAGCGACTCACCAGCCGCGTATGCCACTTGATGACCATTCCAGCCAAGGTTGGGCTCGTTTCCATATGCCTCTAGGACCACAGAAATAACGGCAATTGACAGCTTTCGCACCAACTCGGGACCACTCCTGGACCCGTCCGAAATTTCGCCAACACCCGTACCCGCAGGTCAACAAGGCGCGCCAGGAACCACCTGTGTCAGGGGTCACACCACGACACGGTGGAGTGACCCCGGGGGGAGTCGTCGCGGCCCGCTCAAGAGTGCGGTACCGTCCAACGTCGTGAGCCCTGTACGTCGCTGTTCGCGCACCGCTTGCGGCCGTCCCGCCGTCGCGACGCTGACGTACGTCTACGCCGACTCGACCGCGGTCCTCGGCCCGCTCGCCACCTACGCCGAACCCCACTGCTACGACCTGTGCGCCGAGCACTCCGAGCGCCTCACCGCCCCGCGCGGCTGGGAGGTCGTGCGGCTCGCCGACGGCTCCGCTCCCTCCCGCCCCAGCGGTGACGACCTGGAAGCGCTCGCCAACGCCGTGCGTGAGGCGGCCCGTCCGCAGGAGCGCGCCGCACAGGCGGGCGGCGGCAACGCCCGTGGCGCGGACCCGATGGAGGTCGCCCGCCGCGGCCACCTCCGGGTGCTGCGCTCGCCGGACTCCTGAACCTCCTTCCCTCCAACGGGACTTCACCCCGTGCATATTCGGTGCACGTTTCACTCGGTGACGCACGGCCATTGACGTGAGCTTGTCGCGGACACGACCATTCCCCCGCCCGTGAGAAATCGCTTTCCGCATCGCGGAATCCGGGGAGGCTCCGTGTACATCCAGGAACTCGAGCCCGTGGCCGACTCGCTCGGCCTGTCCGCACTCGTCGCGACCCTGCCCCTCGTCATCGTCCTCGTCCTGCTCGGCGGCGTCCGGATGAAGGCGCACCTGGCGGGCCTCATCGGCCTCGCGGCCGCGGCCCTGGTCGCCTGGCTCGCTTACGGCATGCCCGTCGGCCAGACGCTCTCCAGCGCCGCCCAGGGAGCCGTGTTCGGCCTCTTCCCCATCCTGTGGATCGTCGTCAACGCCCTCTGGGTGTACCGGATGACCGTCCGCACCCGGCACTTCGACATCCTGCGCCGCTCGTTCGGGCGACTCTCCGACGACCCGCGCATCCAGGCGCTCGTCGTCGCGTTCTGCTTCGGCGCGCTCCTGGAGGCCCTCGCGGGCTTCGGCGCGCCCGTCGCGATCTGCTCGGTCATGCTGGTCGCGCTCGGCTTCGACCCCGTCCGCGCCGCCGTGGTCGCGCTGGTCGCCAACACCGCGCCGGTCGCCTTCGGGGCGATGGGCACACCGGTGGTGACACTGGCTCAAGTCACGGGCCTGCCACTGGATTCCGTCGCCTCCGTGGTGGGCCGGCAGACTCCGCTGCTCGCCCTGGTGGTGCCCCTGGTGCTCGTCTTCCTGGTGGACGGACGACGCGGTCTGCGCGAGACCTGGATCCCGGCCGTGGCGTGCGGATTCGCCTTCGCCGTCGCCCAGTTCGCCGCCTCCAACTACGTCTCCGCCCAACTCGCCGACATCGGGGCCGCCCTGGCCGGCGCGGGCGCGCTGATGGCGGTCCCGCACGCCCGCAAGCCCGCCGCCGAACCCGTACGGGCCGCGGTCCTGACCGGCGTACGCAGCGAGGACCTGGACGAGGAGGACCCGCGCCGCGAGGTACTGCGGGCGTACGCGCCGTACGCGCTGATCGTCGTGATCTTCTCCATCGCCCAGATCCCGGTGGTGAAGGACCAGTTGGCGAAGGCGACCCAAACCTTCGACTGGCCGTTCCTGAACGTCGCGAACGCGGACGGCGACCCCGTCGGCGGCAACGTCTTCACCTGGCCCATCGTGTCCACGGGCGGCACGCTCGTACTGCTCGCGGGCGTGTGCACCGCCGTCGTACTCGGGGTGCACGCGCGCGTGGCGGTCAGGGAATGGGCCGCCACCGTCCACGAGTTGAGGTTCGCGATCCTCACCGTGACGTCCGTCCTGGCGCTCGCCTATGTCATGAACCTCTCCGGACAGGCGGCCACGATCGGCCACTTCGTGGCGGCGGCAGGCGCGGGACTCGCCTTCCTGTCACCCGTCCTGGGCTGGTTCGGCGTGGCGGTCTCCGGATCGGACACCTCCGCCAACGCGCTCTTCGGCGCCCTTCAGGTGACCGCGGCCCGCGAGTCGGGGCTCTCCCCGGAGCTCCTCGCGGCCGCCAACAGCTCCGGAGGCGTCCTCGGCAAGATGATCTCGCCGCAGAACCTCACCATCGCCTGCGCGGCGGTCGGCCTCGCCGGCCGCGAGGGAGACCTGCTGCGCAAGGTGCTCCCATGGAGCCTCGGACTCCTGCTGGTCATGTGCCTGATCGTCGTCGGACAGAGCTCGCCCGTCCTGGAATGGATGCTTCCGTAAGGCCTTGCGAAGTCCGTGCGAGGTCCGTGCGCGATGTCCGCATGTGCCCTACCGGGTACCGCACGGCCGAGTGTCAGTCCGTACGGGTAGTTTGGGGCCACCGTTGAGGACTCAAGGAAGGCTGGCCGTGACCGCTGATCTGTCGCAGCTCGTTAAGGCGTACGACGTACGCGGGGTGGTCCCGGACCAGTGGGACGAGACGTTGGCCGAGCTGTTCGGCGCGGCCTTCGTACAGGTCACGGGCGCCGACGCGATCGTGACCGGGCACGACATGCGCCCCTCGTCCCCCGGTCTGTCGGGGGCCTTCGCGCGCGGTGCGGCCGCGCGCGGCGTCGACGTGACCGAGATCGGGCTGTGCTCGACGGACCAGCTGTACTACGCGTCGGGGGCGTTCGGCCTCGCGGGCGCGATGTTCACGGCCTCGCACAACCCGGCGCAGTACAACGGCATCAAGATGTGCCGCTCGGGCGCCGCCCCGGTGGGCCAGGACACCGGCCTCTCGGAGATCCGCGAACTCGTCGAGTCCTGGATCGACTCCGGAGCCCCGACGTCGGACGCGACACCGGGCACGATCACGCGGCGGGACACCCTGGAGGACTACGCGGCGCACCTGCGCGGCCTCGTCGACCTGACCGCCATCCGCCCCCTGAAGGTCGTGGTCGACGCGGGCAACGGCATGGGCGGGCACACCGTCCCGACCGTCTTCGCCGGCCTGCCCCTGACCCTCGTACCGATGTACTTCGAGCTGGACGGCACGTTCCCGAACCACGAGGCGAACCCGCTGGACCCGGCGAACATCGTCGACCTCCAGAAGCGCGTCCGCGAGGAGGACGCCGACCTAGGCATCGCCTTCGACGGCGACGCCGACCGCTGCTTCGTCGTCGACGAGCGCGGCGAGCCGGTCTCCCCGTCCGCGATCACGGCCCTGGTCGCCGCCCGCGAACTGGCCAGGAACGGCGGCAAGGGCACGGTCATCCACAACCTGATCACGTCCTGGTCGGTCCCGGAGGTCGTCCGCGAGAACGGCGGCACGCCGGTACGCACGCGCGTGGGTCACTCCTTCATCAAGGCCGAGATGGCCACGTCCGGCGCGATCTTCGGCGGCGAGCACTCCGCGCACTACTACTTCAAGGACTTCTGGAACGCGGACACGGGCATGCTCGCCGCCCTCCACGTCCTCGCCGCGCTCGGCGGCCAGGAGGGCACGCTCTCCGCCCTCGTCGCCCAGTACGACCGCTACGCCGGCTCCGGCGAGATCAACTCCACGGTCGACGACCAGACCGGCCGCCTCGCCGCCATCAAGGCCGCCTACGAGGGCCGCGAAGGCATCACCCTCGACGAACTCGACGGCCTCACCGTCTCCGCCGCCGACTGGTGGTTCAACGTCCGCCCGTCCAACACGGAACCCCTCCTCCGCCTGAACGCGGAGGCGCGGGACGGGTCGACGATGGCGAAGGTACGGGACGAGGCATTGGCGATCATCAGGGGCTGAGGGCAAGATTTTCGCCCCCGCCGCCCCTACCCATTCCCGTCCCTTACTCAGGGGCTCCGCCCCCGAACCCCCGCTCCTCAAACGCCGGAGGGGCTGAAGATCTCGTCGGCTGGGCTGAAGACTTCAGGGGGCTGAACTTTTACAGCCCAGTCCAGGCACATCTCAGCCTGTCCGGCGTTTGAGGACAAGGCCGTTCAGGCCGATTCCCACCCACCCCGGTCTACCCACCCACCCTCGTCAGCCCTCGCCCACCCAGCCCGTCCGGCGTTTGAGGACGAGGCCGTTCAGGCCGATGAGCGGGGGTCTGGGGGCGGCAGCCCCCAGGGACGGGAAGGGTAGGGGCGGCGGGGGCGGGCTCTCCCGACGCCCAGCCACCCGCAGCGGTACCCTGACCAGGCCACATCACCCGCACGACCCCGCCCCCGAAGGGACCCGACATGCCGCTCGAAGCCGGCCTCCTGGAGATCCTCGCCTGCCCGGCGTGCCACGCCCCCCTCAAGGAGCAGGAAACCGAGCTGATCTGCACAGGCCAGGACTGCGGCCTGGCCTACCCCGTCCGGGACGACATCCCGGTCCTCCTCGTGGACGAGGCCCGCCGCCCCGCATAAGGCCCGCCGCCCAGGCGACCCGCAAGGCCGAGCCCCAAGGAAGAACCGGCGACCGGAGGCTGCCGCCCATGCTCGACGAATCGCTGCTCGACGCCCCCGAGGCCCTCGCGGAGGCGGACCGCCGCGGTCTGCTCCGCGGCGCCGCCGAAGCGGGCGCCCGAGTCCGCACAGCGGCCCGGCACGCGGCCGAGGCGGGCATCCCCGAGCTCAAGCCGGACGGCCGCCCGCGAGCCGTCCTGATCGCGGGCCCCGGCGCCGCCGCGATCAGCGCCGCGGACCTGCTCGGCACCCTGGCCGGGGCGGGCTGCCCCGTCATCCGTCTGGCCCCCACCGGCGTGGCCCCGGCCGCGGGCGCACTCCGCTGGGAGCTGCCCGGCTGGGCAGGCCCCGTCGACCTGCTCCTGATCGCCACCCCGGACGGCAGCGAGCCCGGCCTCTCCCTCCTGGTCGAGCAGGCCTACCGCCGCGGCTGCACGGTCGCCGCCGTGGCCCCGGCCCGCTCCCCGCTGACCGAGGCGGTGGGCGGTGCCCACGGCCTCTACGTACAGATGGCGACCGCCCCCTACGAGCCGGGGGCGCCCTCCGCCGCGTCCGCCCCCGGAGTGCTCTGGGCGCTGCTCACGCCGCTGCTCGCGCTCCTCGACCGCACCGGCCTGGTCACCGCGCCGCCCGAGGCCCTGCAGAAGGTCGCCGACCGGCTCGACCAGATCGCGGAGCGCTGCGGCCCGGCCATCGCGACGTACAGCAACCCCGCCAAGACCCTCGCGGCCGAACTGGCAGAGGCGCTCCCGGTGATCTGGACCGAGGGCACGTCCGCGGGCCCGGCCGGCCGCCGCTTCGTCGGCGCGCTGGCCGAGCTGGCGGGCCGCCCCGCACTCGCCGCCGAACTGCCCGAGGCGCTCGACGCGCACAGCGTCCTGCTCTCGGGCGCACTGGCCGCCGGCGCCGACCCGGACGACTTCTTCCGCGACCGCGTCGAGGAAGCACAGGTCATGCACGTGCGCGTGGTTCTCCTCCGCGACCGCCCGACCGGCGGCCTCAGCGCCGCCCCCGCCGCCCGTGAACTGGCCCTCAGCCACGACACACCGATCAGCGAACTCGAACCGGAGGACGGTGGCGACCTGGAGACCCTCGCCGAGCTGATCGCCATCACGGATTTCGCCGCCGTTTACCTGGCGCTCGCCTCGGGAGCCTGACCTTGAGCCACGCCTGGTGACCAGCGCCCGCTGAGCAGCGTACGTACGGAGAAGAAAACAGAGCATGGACCGCCTCGACAACACGATCCGCCCCTACGCCTGGGGCTCCACCACGGCCATCCCGCGCCTCCTGGGCGCCGAGCCGACCGGCGAGCCGCAGGCCGAGATGTGGATGGGCGCCCACCCCGGCGCGCCCTCGCGCACCCTCCGCGGCCCGCTCACCGAGGTGATCGACAAGGCTCCCGAGAAGGAGCTGGGCCCGGCGGCCGTCGCCAAGTTCGGCCCGCGCCTCCCGTTCCTCCTCAAGCTCCTCGCCGCGGGCGCCCCCCTCTCCCTCCAGGTGCACCCCGACCTCGCCCAGGCCAAGGAGGGGTACGAGGAAGAGGAGCGCCGGGGCGTCCCGATCGACGCCCCGCACCGCAACTACAAGGACGCCAACCACAAGCCCGAACTGATCTGCGCGCTCACCGAGTTCGACGGCCTGTGCGGATTCCGGGCCCCGGCGGAGGCAGCCGACCTGCTCGCGGCCCTGGAGGTCGACTCCCTCAAGCCGTACGTCGACCTGCTGCACGCCCACCCCGAAGAGGCCGCGCTGCGCGAGGTGTTGACGGCCGTGCTGTCCGCGGACCGCGAGCAGATGGCCGCCACGGTCACCGAGGCCGCCGCGGCCTGCGCCCGGCTCGGCGGCGACCACGCCCCGTACGCCGAACTCGCCCACCACTACCCGGGCGACCCGGGCGTCATCGCCGCGATGCTGCTCAACTACGTTCAACTGCAGCCGGGAGAGGCCCTGTTCCTGGGCGCCGGCATCCCGCACGCGTATCTGAACGGCCTCGGCGTCGAGATCATGGCCAACTCCGACAACGTCCTTCGCTGCGGCCTCACCCCCAAGCACGTCGACGTCCCCGAACTCCTGCGGATCGTCCGCTTCGAGGCGAGCGACCCGGGCGTACTGCGCCCCGAGGCGTCCCCCGACGGCGAGGAGGTCTACGAAACCCCCATCGACGAGTTCCGCCTCTCCCGCTACGCCCTTGTGGCGGGCGCCCCGGTCCACGACCTCACCCTCGGCACCCCGCAGATCCTGCTGTGCACCGCGGGCTCCGTGCAGGCGGGCGAGCACGCGCTCGGCCCCGGCCGGTCCGTCTTCGTACCGGCGGGCGAGAAGGCGGAAGTGTCCGGAGACGGCACGGTCTTCAGGGCCACCGTCATCGCCTGAGCCCCGGCGATCCTCGCATCGCGGGACCCTCCCTGATGGCCTGAAACGGTCACTGTGGTGACCCGGCGCACCGATGTCGGCCCGGGCTGCAACAATGGCGCACCGCAAAGGGCGGGCAAAGCCCGGGACGGCAGCCGAGCGGGCAGAAGGCCGGCCGGGATGGCAGACGAAGGGACATCGGGAACACATGAGCGCGTCAGGCGGCACCAAAGCGA
Organism: Streptomyces sp. NPDC058697; assembly: GCF_042715345.1. Lineage (NCBI taxonomy): Bacteria > Bacillati > Actinomycetota > Actinomycetes > Kitasatosporales > Streptomycetaceae > Streptomyces > Streptomyces sp. NPDC058697. The sequence continues at coordinate 8,438 of NZ_JBHXSU010000055.1, read as the reverse complement.
TCGTGGCGGCACTCGCCGCGAACCTCGCGATCGCGGTAGCGAAGTTCGTGGCGTTCCTCTTCAGTGGTTCGTCGTCGATGCTCGCCGAATCCGTGCACTCGCTCGCCGACTCGGGGAACCAGGGCCTGCTGCTCCTCGGCGGCAAGAAGGCCAAACGCGAGGCGACCCCGCAGCACCCCTTCGGCTACGGCCGCGAGCGGTACATCTACGCCTTCCTCGTCTCGATCGTCCTCTTCTCGGTCGGCGGCATGTTCGCTATCTACGAGGGCTACGAGAAGATCAAGGACCCGCACGAGATCACCCACTGGTACTGGCCGGTGGGCGTCCTCGTCTTCGCGATCATCGCCGAGACCTTCTCCTTCCGGACGGCCATCAAGGAGTCCAACACGATCCGCGGCAAGCAGTCCTGGAAGGAGTTCGTGCGCCACGCCAAGGCCCCCGAGCTCCCGGTCGTGCTCCTTGAGGACCTGGGCGCCCTCGTCGGCCTGATCCTCGCGCTCATCGGCGTGGGCCTGGCCCTGGGCACGGGCGACGGCGTCTGGGACGGCATCGGCACCCTCTGCATCGGCATCCTGCTGATCGCCATCGCGATCGTCCTGGCCGCCGAGACCAAGTCGCTGCTCCTGGGCGAGGCCGCGGGTATCGAGGACGTCCAGAAGATCGAGGCCGCCATCGTCGACGGCGAGACGGTCCCCGCCATCATCCACATGCGTACGCTCCACCTCGGCCCCGAGGAACTGCTGGTCGCCGCCAAGATCGCCGTCCGGCACGACGAAACGGCCACCGAGGTCGCCGCCGCCATCGACGCCGCCGAGTCCCGCATCCGCGAGGCCGTCCCGATCGCCCGCGTCATCTACCTCGAACCCGACATCTACAGCGAGACCGAGGCCGCGAAGGGCCCGGACGCCGAGGCAGCCCCGGGCGGCCCGGTACCCACCGCCGAGCACTGACTTCCCGTACGGGGACGGGGGCGCTCTTTCCCCGTACGAACTCCCCGTAGGAGCCTTCCCCGTACGAGACCGGGCTCGCCGAGCGATTCGGCGGGCCCGGTCTCGTACGAGCGCCCATATGGGGCCTGTGAACGGGAGGGGCCTCGCGCCTCCGAGAGGTGCGAGGCCCCGGACGGGATCCGCGCGGCTACCGGATCTCGCGCAGCACGTCGAGAACCGCAGCCTCGTCGGGAGCCGTCAGCAGCCGCTCGCGGAACCCGGTGTCCATCAACTTCCGGGACAGCAGCGCCAGGATCCGCAGATGCTCGTCCCCGGCGGCGGCCTCGGGCACCGAGATCATGAAGACCAGCTTCGCCTTCGTACCGTCGAGCGAACCCCACTCGACACCCTCCGCCGACCGCGCGAATCCGACGACGGGCGCCGTCACGGCATCGGTCTTGGCATGCGGGATGGCGATCTCCTCGCCGAGCCCGGTCGTCCCCTGTTCCTCGCGCCGCAGCGCCGCCGCCACCAACTCCTCGACGTCCGTGACCTTCCCGGTGGCGGCCAGCAGCCCGGCCATCTCCCGGATCGCGGACTCCTTGTCACCGGAATCGAGCCGAACCTTGACGGTCTGTGCCGTGAGATACCCGGAGAGAACTTCATCGTCGAAGGCACCGGTGGATGCCGGAACCGATTCCGTCCGCTGGGCGGGAGCGTGCGCGGTGGCCGTCCCGCCGCCGACGCCGAGGCCGTCACTGCCAACGCCCACGCCAACGCCCACGCCCGCAAGAGCGAGTTCGGGCTGCGGCGAGAGACCGTCGACCACCGACCGGCCCCGCCGCCTGCGCTCGCCGACATCGATGAGCGCGACCGTCGTCAGAGCCGTCACCACGGTCCCGATCACCACGGCCACGAAGAACATCGGTACGCCGCTGACGGCGCCCAGCACCGCCACGATCGGCCCGCCGTGCGGTACCGCGTCCTCGACCCCGGCAAGACCCGCGAGCGCTCCGGCCACCGCACCGCCGAGCATGTTGGCGGGGATGACCTGCGCCGGCCGTGCGGCGGCGAACGGAATGGCGCCCTCAGATATCCCGAACAACCCCATGAACAGCGAGGCGAGACCCGTCTCGCGCTCCTGCTCGGTGTAGAGCCGCTTCCGGATCAGCGTGGCGAGGCCCTGCCCGAGCGGCATCACGGGGATCGCGGCGGCGCACATGCCCATGACCTCCTGGTTGCCGGTCGCGATGAGGCCCGCACCGAACAGGAACGCCGTCTTGTTGACCGGCCCGCCCATGTCGAACGCGATCATCAGCCCCAGGATCGCGCCGAGCAGCACCGCACTGGTCCCGGTCATCCCGCCGAGCCAGTCCGTCAGATGCTCGAAGACCCAGGAGATGGGCTCGCCGATCACGTAGATGAAGAACAGCCCGAGCGCCGTCGTCGCCACGATCGGGATCACGATGATCGGCATGATCGGCCGGACGAACTTCGGAACCTCGACCTTCTTGATCCACAGCACCAGATAGCCGGCGAGGAACCCGGTCACGATCGCCCCGATGAAGCCCGCGCCCGCCTCGGAGTCGTACAGCGAACCGGTGTTGGCGATCCACCCGCCGACCATGCCGGGTACCAGCGCGGGCCGGTCCCCGATCGCGTACGCGATATAGCCGGACAGGATCGGCACCATCAGCTGGAACCCGATGACGCCGATGTTGTTGACGTCCATCCAGAAGGAGCCCTTCGGGATGACCAGGCCGCCGGACGGATCGGTGTGCCCGCCGAGCGACAGGGAGATCGCGATCAGCAGCCCGCCGACCACGACGAACGGGATCATGTAGCTGACGCCGTTCATCAGCGCCTTGTAGCCGATGCTCCGCTCCTTGCCGCCGCCACCGCCGCTGTTGGCGGGTGAGGACGTACTGGTCCCGCCCCCACCCCCTCCGTGTACGGGCGCGGTCTTCACCTGCTCGATCAGCCGCTCGGGGTGGTGGATCCCCTCGGCGACGCCGACCGTCACGACCCGCTTCCCGGCGAACCGGCTCAGGTCCACATCCTTGTCCGCGGCGATGATCACGCCGTCCGCGGTTCTGACATCGTTGTCAGTGAGTACGTTCTCGGCCCCGATCGAGCCCTGGGTCTCCACCTTGATGTCGACGCCGAGCTGCTCCGCCGCCTGCGCGAGCTTCTCGGCCGCCATATAGGTGTGGGCAATGCCGGTCGGGCAGGCGGTCACCGCGAGCAGCTTCAACCGCTGCCGCTCGTCACCGCCGCCGCCCGTGGGGGGAAGGCCGGCCGGACTGGTCACGTCGATCTCCTAACGCCTTTGTTGTGGGGGATCGCGATCCGCGAGCTGGCTGCACATGGTCCCGATCCCCGGCATCCTGCAACAGACCCCTGCACAGGACCAAAAGTTCAAAAGTCCCGGATTGTCCGGGCTTGTTGGCCCCTGAACCCGACCCGGCGGACGCTGGGAGTCCGCTTTCCTTCTGTCCGGAGGCGGACTGGGGCCCGCTGAGCCGATCGGTGTAGATTCGTAACCGAGCCAGACGTCGCTGCTGATGGCGGTCGGGCGGCCCCGTACGGGCCGACCGAGGGAGAGAGGGCCTCCGACGGACTGCGCTGCGCAAGGCACCGGGCATTCGTGTGCCCCGTGGACGCACGTCCTGCCCCGCCGCCGCGCAGACCAGCCCACCCCACCTCGACCAACCCGAGGAGCAGCTCGAATGACCACTGTCGACAACCGACAGGACTTCAAGGTCGCCGACCTTTCCCTGGCCGACTTCGGTCGCAAGGAGATCACCCTCGCCGAGCACGAGATGCCCGGCCTGATGTCGATCCGCAAGGAGTTCGCCGAATCCCAGCCGCTGGCCGGCGCCCGCATCATGGGCTCGCTGCACATGACCGTGCAGACCGCCGTCCTGATCGAGACCCTGGTCGCCCTGGGCGCCGAGGTCCGCTGGGTGTCCTGCAACATCTTCTCCACCCAGGACCACGCGGCCGCCGCCATCGCCGTCGGCCCGAACGGCACGCCCGACAACCCCCAGGGCATCCCGGTCTTCGCCTGGAAGGGCGAGACGCTGGAGGAGTACTGGTGGTGCACGGAGCAGGCGCTGACCTGGCCGAACACCCCCACCGGCGGCCCGAACATGATCCTGGACGACGGCGGTGACGCCACCATGCTCGTCCACAAGGGCGTCGAGTACGAGAAGGCCGGCAAGGTCCCGTCCCTCGACACCGCCGAGTCCGACGAGCACCGCGTCGTCCTGGGGCTCCTGACCCGGACGATCTCGAACGGCTCGCAGAAGTGGACCCAGGTCGCCTCGGAGATCCGCGGCGTGACCGAGGAGACCACCACCGGCGTCCACCGCCTGTACGAGATGCACCGCGACGGCACCCTCCTGTTCCCGGCGATCAACGTGAACGACGCCGTCACCAAGTCGAAGTTCGACAACAAGTACGGCTGCCGCCACTCCCTGATCGACGGCATCAACCGCGCCACCGACGTCCTCATCGGCGGCAAGACCGCGGTCGTCCTCGGCTACGGCGACGTGGGCAAGGGCTGCGCGGAGTCCCTGCGCGGTCAGGGCGCCCGCGTGATCGTCACCGAGATCGACCCGATCTGCGCACTGCAGGCGGCGATGGACGGCTACCAGGTCACGACGCTCGACGAGGTCGTCGACAAGGCCGACATCTTCATCACCACGACCGGCAACAAGGACATCATCATGGCCTCGGACATGGCCAAGATGAAGCACCAGGCGATCGTGGGCAACATCGGCCACTTCGACAACGAGATCGACATGGCCGGCCTCGCGCAGATCCCGGGCATCGTCAAGGACGAGGTCAAGCCGCAGGTCCACACCTGGAAGTTCCCCGACGGCAAGGTGCTCATCGTCCTCTCCGAGGGCCGCCTGCTGAACCTGGGCAACGCGACCGGCCACCCGTCGTTCGTGATGTCCAACTCGTTCGCGGACCAGACCCTGGCCCAGATCGAGCTGTTCACCAAGCCCGAGGAGTACCCGACCGACGTCTACGTGCTGCCCAAGCACCTCGACGAGAAGGTCGCCCGCCTCCACCTGGACGCGCTCGGCGTGAAGCTCACGACGCTCCGCCCGGAGCAGGCGAGCTACATCGGCGTAGAGGTCGAGGGCCCGTACAAGTCGGACCACTACCGCTACTGAGCAGCCGAGCCCGGCGCTCAGCCGCGCTCAGCCAACGGTTGTCAGCAGGCCCCCGTCGTCACCGGCGGGGGCCTGCCCCCTACGAGGACCCGAGCCACCATGCCCCGCGGCCGATATTCGCTCCATGATCCGCACGACCACACCCCCCTCGCCGAAGAACACTTCCACTGCGCGCCCGGCCCCTCCGGCTGGCGCTACGTCTCCCAACTGAGCACCCCCTCCGGCGACCCGGCCGGTTCCGTCGACCTCGCCCTCGACGACCTCGGCCGCCCCATCCGTCTCGAACTGCACGCCTCGGGCTGGCAGGTCCGCGGCGCCGCCCTCGACGGCGTCACCTGGGTCCGCACCGACCCCACGGGAGCTCACGCCACCGAAGGCAATGTCCGCGCCCACGCCTTCACCGGCACATCCCCCGCGTTCCTCATCGCCACCGCACGTCTGCTCCGCCTCACCCCCGATGCCTCCGCCACGCGTGTACGCCTCGTCGCCTTCACGGACCCGGTCCTCGCCCCGCGCACCCTCGACCAGTCCTGGGCCCTGATCACGAGAGAAACACACGCCACTGACAACGGCCCCTTGACCGTGGAGGAATACCAGGTCACAGCCCTGGACACCGGTGAGCAGCACGCCGTGCACCTCTCCGGCGACGTGATCCTCTCCGCGCCCGGCATCGAGCTGGAGGACCTGGAATCCCCGCCGTCGGTGTTCGCCTGACGGACGAAGGCGCTGGGGCAGCCCGGGAGCGGGGTACCTACGCGGGCGGGGCGAAGCCGGTGGCGGGACGCTCGGCGTCGGTGTCCTGCGGTGCGGGTGAGGGTGCCGGTGAGGGAGCCGAGTAGCCGGCGGGCGGCGAAGCCGGTGGGTACGGGTGGGAGAGGTAGGCCGATTCCGGCGAAGGGGCCATCCCGTACGGCATCACGGGCCCGCTCGTACCAGGCGTACCAGATGCTGCTGGCGCGCCTGCCATCACCCCGCCCGCGGCGTGACCACCAGCAGTGGCCCCGCCGCTGAACGCCCGCCGGGCCTCCCGAGCCTGCCGCTCCTGCATCACGGCCGCCAGGTACGCCGCCGGCGGCACCCCCTGCGGCGCCGGAGCCCCGGTGCGCTCGGCGACATCGGCCGCGAGCCGCTCCGCCATCGACCAGCCGACCTGCGGATCGAGCTGCTGCATCCGCGTCAGGTACTGCCGGACAGCCAGCCACAGCGCATCCGGTACCCCGGACAGATCAAGGCCGGAGAACCGCCCCGCCAGCCAAGGCGGCGGCGGAGGCACGAAGGACGTACGCCCGGCGGGAATCCGTTCCCGTACGACCAGAGTCCCCGCGAACACATCGCCGAGGCGCCGCCCCCGCGCGGATACCAGCGAGGCGATGCAGGCCACGACACCGAACGTCATGAGGATCTCGACCACGCCGACCGCCCCACGCACCAGCGCGTGCCGGAACCGGATCGGCCCACCGTCGTCCCGGACCACCCGCAGCCCGCACGCCAGCTTCCCCAGCGACCGCCCATGGCTGAGCGTCTCCACGGCGATCGGCCCGCCCACCAGCAGAAGGATGAAGGCGGCGATCGACACCGCCATCCGCGCCGCGTCGTCGAGAGCGGCCGTGGACGCCACCAGGGCAATGGTCACCGCGACATAGGCGGCCACCGCCACCGCCAGGTCGAGCACCACGGCCAGCACCCGGCTCGGCAGCTTCGCGGGGCGCAACTCCAGCGCCACCGCCTCGCCCGTCACAAGCTCACTCACGCCCGCCGTCCTTCCCCGAACTGCCCCGAGGACAGCCAGTCTGCCAAGCTGAGGGCACATCGCGCCGCAGTGCGACAAGCTGACCACACGACGAGCAGCCGAGGAGCAGCCAACCCGATGGACCTCGACGTCTTCGTGTCCGCCCACCGAGCCGAATGGGACCGGCTCGACGCACTCCTCGGACGCCAAAGGCGCCTCACCGGCGCGGAGGCCGACGAACTCGTCGCCCTCTACCAGCGCACGGCGACCCATCTCTCCCTGATCCAGTCGAGCGCCCCGGACCCCCAGCTGACCGGCCGCCTCAGTCAACTGGTGGCACGCGCGCGTAGTGCGGTGACAGGCACCCGCCGAGCCTCCTGGCGCGATGTCACCCGCTTCCTCACGCACGGTTTCCCCGCCGCGGTCTACCGCTCACGCCACTGGTGGGTCCCCACCGCGCTGCTCTCCACGGCTGTCGCCATCGTCCTGGGGTGGTGGATCGGCACCCACCCGGAGGTCCAGTCCTCGATCGCGGCCCCGAGCGAACTGCGGGAGCTCACCCGCCCCGGCGGCGAGTACGAGACCTACTACTCGAGCCATTCGGCGACGTCCTTCGCGGCCCAGGTATGGACGAACAACGCCCAGGCCGCCGCGATGTGCCTGGTACTCGGTGCCTTCCTCTGCCTGCCGGTCGTCTGGATCCTCTTCCAGAACATGCTCAACGTGGGCGTGGGCATCGGCCTGATGTCCTCGGCCGGCCGACTCGACACCTTCCTCGGCCTGATCCTCCCGCACGGCCTCCTGGAACTGACCGCCGTCTTCGTAGCGGCCGGTACGGGACTACGCCTCGGCTGGACCGTCATCGACCCGGGCCCCCGCAGCCGCCGATCCGCCCTCGCCGAGGAGGGCCGAGCCGCCCTGGGCATGGCGATAGGCCTGGCCCTGGTCCTCTTCGTCTCGGGCGCCATCGAAGGCTTCGTCACCCCGTCCGGCCTCCCGACCTGGGCCCGCATCGGCATCGGCATAGCCGCCGAACTGCTGTTCCTCGCGTACGTCTACATCCTGGGCGGTCGCGCGGCGCGGGCCGGCGAGACGGGCGACGTCGAGGAAGCCGAACGCAGCGCCTCCGTACCGACCGCCGCCTGATGTGCAGGCACGCCTACTGAGCTGCTAGTCTCCTCTCCGCCCCACAAAAACCGTTGACACGGGACGCGTGGGGAGGTAGATTCGAACAGTTGCCTAGAACTGGACAAGTTCGGTGGCGGCGGTTTAACATCTGTCAGCTTCCTGGAATTCGGTTCCGGAGAAGCACTTCCCGATAAATCAGGAACGAGTGGCCGTTCAGACCGGTCAAAAACTTCTGATAAAGTCGGACTCGCCGAAAGAAAGCCACTAGGCAATCGAATAGGCAAAGGCCCCCCAACTGGCCACCGGAAATGAATTCCGACCGGAAACGGAACGGAAAACAGATCTGGTAAGGTTGGAAACACCGAAGGGGAGCCCGGAGGAAAGCCCGAGAGGGTGAGTACAAAGGAAGCGTCCGTTCCTTGAGAACTCAACAGCGTGCCAAAAATCAACGCCAGATATGTTGAT
>NZ_JBHXSU010000054.1:0-30827 GCF_042715345.1 Streptomyces sp. NPDC058697 | reverse complement strand
TCCTGGTACTTCTTCGGCGGATTCTCCGCGTACGCGATCGTGCCGTCCGAGCGGTGGTGGAACCACTCCGGGTGCTTCTCCACCCACGGGTGGTCCGGCGAGCACTGGAGCGCGAAGTCCAGGGCGATCTCCATGCCCAGGCTCTCGGCCCGGCGTACGAAGGCGTCGAAGTCGTCGATCGTGCCCAGGTCGGGGTGGACGGCGTCGTGCCCGCCCTCCGGTGAGCCGATTGCCCAGGGGACTCCGACGTCGTGCGGGGCCGCGTCGAGCGTGTTGTTGGGGCCCTTGCGGAAGGTCGTGCCGATGGGGTGGATCGGTGGCAGGTACACCACGTCGAAGCCCATCTCCGCGATCGCCGGCAGCCGCTGGGCCGCGGTCCGGAAAGTGCCGGTGACCGGCGGCTTGCCGTCCTCGACCACCGCGCCCTCCGAACGCGGGAAGAACTCGTACCAGGAGCCGTACAACGCCCGCTCCCGCTCCACCAGCAGGGTCAGCCGCTGGGCGGACGAGACCAGTTCGCGCAGGGGGTGGCGCGCGAGGACGTGGTCCACGTCGGGCGTGAGCGCGGCGGCGAGACGGGCCGTGGCGGGACGGTCGGTGTCGCGCAGCGACTCCACAGCGGCGAGGATCGCGTCACGGCGGCCCTTGCTCTTCGGTACGCCGGTCGCGGCACGCTCGTACAGCAGCGCGCCCTCCTCCAGGACCAGCTCGGTGTCCATGCCCGCCGGGATCTTGATCTGCGCGTGGTGGCGCCAGGTGGTGATCGGGTCGCCCCAGGCCTCCACGGTGTAGGTCCAGCGGCCCGGCCTCGGCACGGAGACGGTGGCGCCCCAGCGGTCGGTGCCGGGGGCCAGTTCGCGCATCGGGGTCCAGGGACCCGAGCGGCCCTCCTGGTCGCGCAGGACGACGTTCGCGGCGACCGCGTCGTGGCCCTCGCGGAAGACCGTCGCGGAGATCTCGAAGGGCTCGCCCACCACGGCCTTCGCGGGGCGGCGCCCGCCCTGCACGAGGGGGCGCACGTCCAGGACGGGGATGCGCCCGATCAGAGGGCCGCTGCCCGGGGCGAGGGCGGGGGCGGGGGTCGGGGCGGGCGTGAGGCGAGTGGCGCTCTTGGGGGTGGCTGTCGACGGCCGCGAGGGCTTGGACGGCTTGGAGGGCTTGGAGGGCTTGGAGGATTTCACCGCAGACTCCGCAGGTCGCACCGATTCTGCAGGTTGCACTGACTCTGCAGGTCGCACCGATTCTGCCAGGCGCACTGATTCTGCCGGTTTGGCCGACTCCTCCTGTTGTGTTGACTCCTCCTGGGGTGCCGACTCGGCGGGTTTCGCCGATTGCGTCGGCTTGGGTGTCTTGGGCGTCTTGGGTGTCTTGAGCGTCCTGGCTGTCTGGGCCGGCTCGGCGGTCCTGGCCTTCGGCGGCTGTGGCCGGTCGGTCTTCTCTTCCTGGCCGGGGGGTTCGGTGGTGCTGGGCGTCGGGGGTGGTGACGGCTGGTGGTGCATGGCGGGCATGACCGCTCCTGTCCGCGTCAACGTGGGTGGGCGGATGAGGGTGTGGGGAGGTTGGTCCTGCTGGGCGTACCGGTGGAGCCTTCCCACTCTTTTCGGGTGGGCAATCCGGCACTTTGTTAACTACTCGCGCGTATGTCTACACACAAGACCGGCCTCGTCCGATGAGAATCCGCCAAGGATCCGTAAAGAATCGGTTGCGGATTCTCGGGACGAGGCCGGTCGGTGAATGCGCAAATACTTACGGGTTGTCGACCTGCAGGAGCTTGTTCGGTGAGCCGAGCCCGGTGTTGGACATCTTCCCGGAGGCGGCCCGCCCGACAAGAGCCTTGCTGACATCGGCGGGTGTCGCCCAGGCGTGGTCGGCCAGATAGAGCGCGGCAGCACCTGCCGCGTGGGGCGACGCCATCGACGTACCGGAGAAGGTCGCCCTGCCCGTGTCGCTCGCGTTGGAGGCCGAGGTGACGTTCACGCCGGGGGCGAACAGGTCGAGTCGCGCGCCCCAGTTGGAGAAGTCCGCCCTCGCGTCCTTCTTGTCGCTCGCGCCGACCGTGACCGCCTCCTTGACACGGGCCGGTGAGGAGAGGCTCGCCGGGAGGCCGTCGTTGCCGGCCGCGACCGTGTAGGTGACGCCGGAGGCGATGGAGTTGCGGACCGCGGCGTCCAGTTGCGGGTCCGCGAGCCCGCCGAGGCTCATATTGGCGACCGCCGGCTTCCGGGCGTTCTTGGTCACCCAGTCGATTCCCGCGATGACCTGCGAGAGCGTGCCGGCGCCGTTGTCGTCGAGCACGCGGACGGCGACGACGTTCGCCTGTTTGGCGACGCCGTACGTCGTGCCCGCGATCGTGCCCGCCACGTGCGTGCCGTGGCCCTGGCCGTCCTGCGCGGTGGCGTCGTTGTCGACGAAGTCCCAGCCGTGGCTCGCCCGGCCGCCGAAGTCCTTGTGGGTGATGCGTACGCCGGTGTCGATGACGTACGCCGTCACGCCCCGGCCCGCCGACTCCGGCCAGGTGTAACTGCTGTCCAGCGGCAGGTCCTGCTGGTCGACGCGGTCGAGGCCCCACGGCGGGTCCGACTGCCGGTGCTCGACGGCCACGGTGGCGTCCCGGGAGACCGAGGCCACGCGGGAGTCGGCGGCCAGGCGCTCGGCCTGCCTCTCGTCGGCCTTCACCGCATAGCCGTTGAGTGCCGTGCTGTACGTGTGGCTTATTTTCGCTCCGTACTTGGTGGCGACGGCCTTGCCCGCCTTCGACGGAGCCTTCGTTCCCCCCTTGAGCGTCACTATGTAGCTGCCGCTTACCGCACCCGCTCCGTCCGCGCCGGATATCTGCCCCTCGGGGGCGGCGTGCGCGGGCAGGGTGATGGCCGAAAGCACCGCGGCCGTCATGACCGCGGTCAGGCCTCCCGCCCAGTGCAGCCGCCGCTTGCGCGTCACTGCCATGGTGTGAGTTCCCCTCCTCAACTCGGCGTGCCCCGGCCGGTGGTGCGCGCGGGCCCCGGTGGGGGCTCTGGCAGGCATGGCAAGTCCCTGTACGGGCCCTGCGGGGCCGTGGCCGGATCGCCACTTGGCAGCCTCTCGTGCGGTGTGAAGCGCCACAAGGTCGCCCGACGGGGCGGAATCGGCCATATCGCCCGTGGCGGACATGTAGAGGTTGCGGCGATTTCCGGCCCTTCCGAGGGGGCGCGGGGCCCTGCCGCCGGAGGCGCCACCGCGCGGGCGTGATCAGTGACGACCGGCCCTCCGGTCGCAGTACCGCACATCCCGCACATCCCGCTGAGCACTTCGCGCCGTAGTTGCGGAGGCACCCTCGCCGCTACCGTCATGGGTGACAAAGTGCGCACAGCGACGTGCGTCCACCGGGTCGCCCTGACCCGTCCAGCCATCGAAACACCGATACGCCGTCCTGGTACGTCCTCCGTGAAGGTGGAAGCTCGTGAAGGCCATCCGCAGATTCACCGTGCGTCCCGTACTCCCCGAAGCCCTTCACCCCCTCAGTGACCTGGCGCGCAATCTGCGCTGGTCCTGGCACGCCGAGACCCGTGACCTCTTCCAGTCCGTGGACCCCGAACACTGGGCCGCCTCCGAATGCGATCCCGTACGCCTCCTCGGGAGCGTCTCGTCCGCACGGCTGGCCGAACTGGCCGAGGACCGGCGCTTCCTGCGGCGGCTCGCCGCGGCCGCCGACGACCTCAAGGACTATGTGGGCGGGGACCGCTGGTACCAGTCCCAGCCCTCCGGACTCCCCGCCGCCATCGCCTACTTCTCACCCGAGTTCGGCATCACGGCCGCGCTGCCGCAGTACTCCGGCGGCCTCGGCATCCTCGCCGGGGACCATCTCAAGGCGGCCAGCGATCTCGGCGTACCCCTGATCGGTGTCGGACTCCTCTACCGGCACGGCTACTTCCGGCAGTCGCTGTCCCGGGACGGCTGGCAGCAGGAGCACTATCCGGTCCTGGACCCGAACGAACTGCCCGTATCCCTGCTGCGCGAGCCCGACGGCACCCCCTCGCAGGTGTCCCTGGCCCTCCCCGGCGGGAAGTCCCTCCATGCCCGTGTCTGGCTGGCCCAGGTCGGCCGGGTCCCGTTGCTGATGCTCGACTCGGACATAGAGGAGAACGACCTCGGCGAGCGGGGCGTGACGGACCGGCTCTACGGCGGCGGCAGCGAGCACCGGCTGCTCCAGGAGATGCTGCTCGGCATCGGCGGGGTGCGTGCCGTGCGTACGTACTGCCGGCTGACGGGGCACGCGCAGCCCGAGGTGTTCCATACGAACGAGGGGCACGCGGGATTTCTTGGCCTGGAACGAATTCACGAACTGTCTTATGAGGACCTGGACTTCGATGCCGCGCTCGAAGCGGTCCGGGCGGGCACGGTATTCACGACCCACACCCCCGTGCCCGCCGGAATCGACCGCTTCGACCGGGAACTGGTGGCCCGGCACTTCGGCCCCGACGCGGAACTCCCGCGTATTGACGTCGAACGCATTCTGCGACTGGGAATGGAGACCTATCCGGGCGGCGAACCGAACCTCTTCAACATGGCGGTGATGGGCCTCAGGCTCGGCCAACGCGCCAACGGGGTGTCCTTGCTGCACGGACAGGTCAGCCGGGAGATGTTCTCCGGGCTCTGGCCGGGCTTCGACCCGGACGAGGTCCCGATCACCTCCGTCACGAACGGCGTGCACGCGCCGACCTGGGTGGCTCCCGAGGTCTTCCGCCTCGGCGCCCGCCAGATCGGTGCGCAGCGCACGGAGGACGCGATGACGGTCGGCGGTTCCGAACGCTGGGACGCCGTGGCCGAGATCCCCGACCAGGACATCTACGACCTGCGCCGCGTGCTGCGCGAGCAGTTGGTGACTGAGGTGCGGGAGCGGATGCGCGCGTCCTGGCGGCAGCGCGGCGCGGGCACGGCCGAACTGGGCTGGATCGACGGCGTGCTGGACCCGGACGTCCTGACGATCGGCTTCGCACGCCGCGTCCCCTCCTACAAGCGCCTGACGCTGATGCTGAGGGACAGGGACCGTCTGATGGACCTGCTCCTGCACCCCGAGCGGCCGATCCAGATCGTGGTGGCGGGCAAGGCGCACCCGGCGGACGACGGCGGCAAGCGCCTGGTCCAGGAACTGGTCCGCTTCGCCGACGATCCGCGCGTACGCCACCGGATCGTCTTCCTCCCCGACTACGGCATGGCGATGGCGCAGAAGCTGTATCCCGGCTGCGACATCTGGCTCAACAACCCTCTCCGCCCCCTGGAGGCATGCGGCACGAGCGGAATGAAGGCAGCCCTCAACGGCTGCCTCAACCTCTCGGTCCTGGACGGCTGGTGGGACGAGTGGTTCCAGCCGGACTTCGGCTGGGCGATCCCCACGGCGGACGGCACGGCGGTGGACGACGACCGCCGGGACGAGCTGGAGGCGTCGGCGCTCTACGAGCTCCTGGAACAGCGGGTGGCCCCGCGCTTCTACGAACGCGGTCAGGCCGGCCTGCCCGACCGCTGGATCGAGATGGTCCGCCAGACCCTGACCCACCTGGGCCCGAAGGTCCTGGCCGGCCGCATGGTCCGCGAGTACGTGGAACGCCTCTACACCCCGGCGGCCCACGCCCACCGCGCCATGTCCCCTTCCTCCGCAAGGGAGTTGGCGGTGTGGAAGTCCCGCGTCCGCGCGGCCTGGCCACACGTCACGGTCGACCACGTGGAGACGTCGGCGGGGGCTCCGACGGCCGAACTCGGCACAACGCTCTCCCTCCGCGTCCGCGTAGGCCTGGGCGACCTGGCCCCGGACGACGTCGAGGTCCAGGCGGTCTCGGGCCGCGTGGACTCGGAGGACGGCATCACGGACGGCACGACCGCCCCCCTGAAACCGGCGGGCGGCCCCGACCTGGACGGCCACTGGCTCTACGAGGGCCCCCTCGCCCTGGACCGCACCGGCCCCTTCGGCTACACGGTCCGCATCCTCCCCACACACCGACTGCTCGCATCGAGCGCGGAGTTGGGGTTGGTGGCTGTGCCTTTGGAGGGGGTGGGGGAGGGGGCGGGGGTTTTGCTGCGGTGAGTGACCAGAGGGTGGTCGGTCCCGTCTGAGGGCGGAATCTTTCTGATCCGACTGTCTGACCCTGTTGGGTGCCACTGCGATTGCTCAGACGTGAACTTGTTCGTGGCCGGGAGGTTGCTCCTGGCCACGTCCGCCCGACACCGCCGAGGCGATCCTGGTGGGCTTCGACCGCCGCAACTGCTGGACGCCCGACGGGGCTCTGGATCTTGGCAGCCTGCTCCCTGCAGTTCTGTCCGCCAAGAGAGGCGAGGAACAGGTAACCGAGCCCGGATTCACAGCGGTTGCCGATTGAGGCGGTACCCGGACTGTCAAGACTGGATCTCCCGCGTCAAAGTGCCCTCCTCGTCGTAAAGTTCGAGGGCGAACGGGAGGCGGAGGTGTGTGAGCAGGGTCGCGAGTTCGTCGAAGCGGGCTGGATCGACAACGCCGTTCAGCAGGACGATGGAGTCGGTGGTGGGTTCGACCTCGAACTGGCACCAGGTGGTTTCGAGTTCGTAGGCATGCCACGAGGTGGATTTCGATCGCCAGCCTGCTCGTACGAGGCGCTCGGCGACGGACGAGGCGTGAGGGCCTGACCGCATCAGACCGCACACGTTGTTGGCGATCTCCAGCAACACGGGGTCGAGGCGCGGGCCCTCATGGGATATGTCCACGGTCGGATCGTCTCTCAACCTGGCCCGAGGGGCCACGCACAATTGCGGACCATGGACTTGCGCGCCCGGAGTTGCTTCGGAGTTCGCCATGGAAGCGGCCCGACCGGCATGGCCCAAGGTGCCCGACATCAGGCGCGACGAGCTCGTCCCTCCGGCCGAGTTGGAGGACGCTTCGGCCGATCGCGTTGTGACGTGTTCGGAGCATGCGGCCTAAGGTCAGTAAATCCTGGTGAACCGACGTATATCTGCGCTACGCCAGGAAGTCGCCCTTGGGGTCCGCGCACATCCGCCGCAGCACCACCCCGCACCGCCGTGCGTAAGCGTGTTGCAGCCCCCGTGTCGCCGCCCCGCCCGCCTTCGCGTACCACTTCGCCGGGCGGCTGAAGGCGGTTATGGTCAGCCAGACCGTGCCGTCGCCCGTGCGGTCGACGACGAAGGCTTCCTCGCCGGATTCGGGGTGGCCGGGGAGGGTGCCGTAGGCCCAGCCGGCCCGGCGGGGTTCTTCGACCGTCCAGACGATGCGGCAGGGGGCCTGGAGCAGGCCCAGGCCGACCGTCACGTCCACGCCGGGGGCCGCCTGCGGGGCGTCGGTTGTGATTCTGACGCCCACCGCTCTGTGGAGATCCCAGGTCAGGACCGCCTGGGACGCGGATTTGAAGACCTCCTGGCCCTCGCCGATGCGGCTGCGGACGTGCAGGGGATGGAAGCCGGGTGGGCACCGGCCGTCGCGGGTCGCACCCACGTCCTCGTACGTGTAGGGCATGGGAACCAAGAGTAGGGCGGTACCCGGGAATGGCTTCGTTCCGGGTACCGCCCACGCTCAACTATGCGACAGTCAGGCCACGTTCACCGCGGACCAGGCCGCCGCGACCGCCTTGTACTCCGCGCTCGCCGTGCCGCCGTACAGCGCCGACGCCGCGTTCAGCGTCGCCGTACGGGCGCCCGCGTACTTCGTCGTGGACGTCATGTACTCGGTGAGCGCCTTGTACCAGATCTTGACCGCCTTGTCGCGGCCGATGCCGGTGACCGTCGAGCCGTTGGAGGTCGGGGAGTTGTAGCTGACGCCGTTGATCGTCTTGGCGCCGCTGCCCTCCGAGAGGAGGTAGAAGAAGTGGTTCGCCGGGCCCGAGGAGTAGTGGACGTCGATGCCGCCCAGGCTGGAGGACCAGCTGTCCTTGGACGAGCCGTCCTTGCTCGGCTGGTCCATGTAGCGCAGCGGGGTGCCGTTGCCCCTGATGTCGATCTTCTCGCCGATGAGGTAGTCGCCGACGTCGGACGCATTGGCCGCGTAGAACTCGACCGCCGTGCCGAAGATGTCGGAGGTGGCCTCGTTCAGGCCGCCCGACTCACCGCTGTAGACCAGGCCCGCCGTGTTGGACGTGACGCCGTGGGTCATCTCGTGGCCGGCCACGTCGAGCGAGGTCAGCGGCTTGGCGTTGCCCGCGCCGTCGCCGTACGTCATGCAGAAGCAGCTGTCGCTCCAGAAGGCGTTGACGTACGCGTTCCCGTAGTGGACACGGGAGTAGGCGGCGACGCCGTTGTTCTTGATGCCGTTGCGGCCGAGCACGTTCTTGTAGAAGTCCCAGGTGGCCTGGGCACCGAAGTGCGCGTCGACGGCCGCCGTCTGGGTGTTGGACGCCGCGCCCGTGCCCCAGGTGTCGTCCGCGTCGGTGAAGAGGGTGCCGGTGCCGGACGTACCCCGGTTGAGGTTGTACGTCTTGTGGGCGCCGCGTGACGTGTCGTTCAGCTGGTACGTCGAGCCCGAGAGCGAGGTGCCGATGGTGACCTTGCCGGAGTACTGGCTGTTGCCGGTGCCGGTCTGGATCGCCTCCCACTCGTACAGCTTCTTGCCCGTCTCGGCGTCGGTGACGACGTGCAGCTCCTGCGGGGTGCCGTCGTGCTGGAAGCCGCCGACGACCGTCTCGTAGGCCAGGGCCGGCTTGCCGTCGGCCGCCCAGACGACCTTGCGGGGGGCCTTGTCCGCGGTGGACTTCTTGCTGCCCTCGGCCTGCGCCGCCTTCAACGCCTGCTTCTCGGCAGTGGACTTGGCGATGTCCGGGGTGACGTCGGAGACCTTGATGGCCGCCTTCGTCGCCTTGGTCACGCCCTGGGTCTTGCCGGCCTTGGTCTCGTGGATCACCAAGTCGCCGCCGAGGACCGGGAGTCCGTCGTACGTGCGCTCGTACCGGGTGTGCGTCGTGCCGTCGGCGTCCTTGACGACGTCTCTGACGACCAGCTTCTCCTTGGCGCCGAGACCTATCTCGTCGGCCGTGTCCGCCGTGGCGGCGTCGGCCTTCTGGATGAGACTCGTACGGGCTGCCGCGGTCAGCTGGACCGGCGCCGCGGCGAGGGTCGACCCGCCGGACTGCTCGGCAGGGGACTGGGCGGAGGCACCGGTGGTCAGACCGGTGGTGAGGAGTGCTCCGGCCGCGACAGCGGTGGCGATGGCCAGAGTGGTGCGCTTGTGACGCGCGTAGAGGGGGGTCACGCAAGCTCCTTCGTGGGGGGTGTCCGACTGGCATGGGGGACCGGTCGGGCGGTTGTGAAGTTGCGGTGCGGGTGTGCGGTCATCGGTGATGCGAGGTGAACGTTGCCAGTTGAGTCCTGTACATGTCAGCGGGGCGAATAAAGGTTGGCCGGAAATCGTCCGCTGCCCGAAGATCCGCGTACGGATTGCGGACTTGATCGCCCGCAAAGGCCCGGCAAAGGATCGGGAAGGGCGTCGTAAGGCGGCGGCAATGGTGTGGCAATGACGTGGCAAAAATGGCGCCGCCCCGGGGAGTTGGATCCCCGGGGCGGCGCCATGCGAGTGCGTGCCTGAGCGAGCCCGTCGAGCCCGTCGAGCCCGTGCGGCCGGGACTCACCCGATTGGGCTACGCCTGCGGGAAGGTGATCTTCCAGCCATTGATCCTGCCGGTGTCCTGCGCCGCCTGGTCCTGGACCTTCAACTGCCAGGTGCCGTTGGCGACTTCGGAGGAGGCGTTCACCGTGTACGGCTCGGTGACGTTGTCCGCCGAGTCCGAGGAGCTGAAGGGCTTGAGGCGGTAGCTCGTGCCGTCCGGCGCCACCAGGTCGACGACCAGGTCACCGCGCCACGTGTGCGTGATGTTCGGGGTGACGACCAGGTTGGTGGGAGCGTTTCCGGCCTGGCCGGTGACGGCGATCGACGACGTCACCGCCGCCCCGTTGTCCGGAATCGATACGGGCGTCGTGCTCTCGAACGACGTGCCGCCGCCCCCGCCGCCGGGCCGGGCGCCGACGTTGATGCCGGCCCACGCGTGCTGCACCGCCGTGTACTCGGCGCTCGTGGTGCCGTACAGCTCACCCGCGACCGCGAGCGTGCCGGTCCGGGCCGCCGCGTAGTTGGTCGTCGACGTGAACTTCGTGGTGAGCGCCTTGAACCAGATCAGCGCGGCCTTCTCGCGGCCGATCCCGGTCACCGGCAGTCCGTCGGAGGTCGGCGAGTCGTACGAGACGCCGTTGACGGTCTTGGCGCCGCTGCCCTCCGAGAGGAGGTAGAAGAAGTGGTTCGCCGGGCCCGAGGAGTAGTGGACGTCGATCGAGCCGATGCCCGAGTACCAACTGTCCTTGGACGCCCCGTCCTTGCTCGGCTTGTCCATGTAACGCAGCGGCGTCCCGTTGCCGTTGATGTCGATTTTCTCGCCGACGAGGTAGTCGCCGACGTCCTGCGAGTTGGCGGCGTAGAACTCGACGGCCGCCGCGAAGATGTCGGAGGTGGCCTCGTTCAGGCCGCCCGACTCGCCGCTGTAGACCAGGCCCGCGGTGTTGGAGGTGACGCCGTGCGTCATCTCGTGCGCGGCCACGTCGATCGACGTGAGCGGCTTGGCGTTGCCCGAGCCGTCGCCGTACGTCATGCAGAAGCAGGAGTCCTGCCAGAAGGCGTTGACGTAGTTGTTGCCGTAGTGGACACGGGAGTACGCGCCGACCCCGTCACCGCGGATGCCGCTGCGGCCCTGCACGTTCTTGTAGTAGTCCCACGTCAGCGCGGCCCCGTAGTGGGCGTCCGCGCCCGCCGTCTCCAGGTTCGACGCCGCCCCGTTGCCCCACACGTCGTCGGGGCCCGAGAAGAGCGTGCCCGTGCCCGACGTACCGCGGTTCAGGTTGTTCGTCCTGTGGTTGCCGCGCGTCGTGTCCGTGAGGTTGTACGTCGAACCCGACTGGGCGCTGCCGAGGGTCACCGAGCCGCTGTACTGCGTGTTGCCGGTGCCGGTCTCGACGGCCTGGTACTCGAAGAGCTTCTTGCCGGTGGCCGCGTCCGTGATGACGTGCAGCTCGTTCGGGGTGCCGTCGTGCTGCAGACCGCCCACGACCGTCTCGTACGCGAGGCTCGGCGTGCCGTCGGCCGCCCAGATCACCTTGCGCGCGCCGTCCGCCTCGGTCTTCTTCGAACCCTCCGCCGCGGCGGCCTTCAGGGCCTGCTTCTCGGCGACCGCGGGCTTCACCGCCGCGCTGGTGGTGATGCCCTTGAGCTGGGCCTTCACCGCACGCGTAACGCCTTCTGTCTTCCCCGACTTGGCGGTGTCGACGACCAAGTCGCCGCCGAGGACCGGGAGTCCGGCGTACGTGCGCTCGTAGCGTGTGTGGACCGTACCGTCGGCGTCCTTGACGACGTCACGGACGACCAGCTTCTCCTGGGCGCCCAGGCCGAGTTCCTTCGCCGTGTCCGCCTTTGCCGAGTCGGCGTCGCGGATCAGCGCCGCGCGCTGGGCGGGGGAGAGCTTGACGGACAGGGAGCCCTTGTCGAGCTTGCCGGGGGCAGGCTTGGTGTCGGCGGTGGCGGCGCCCGTCTGGACGGCCGCGGCGAGCAGGGCGGCGACGGCGACGAGTGCGCCGGCGGCGGCCTTGCGCCGGGTGGAACGGGAGGCGAATGCGGTACGGGAGTTACCCACGGTCTGAGAAGTGCCTGCGGCGTGGGAGGTGCGTCTGTGGGAGGTGCGTCTCAACACGGACTCCTTCTGCGTGGCCGCGGATCGCGGATCGCGCGGCCAGGGGGGACCGGACGGTTGGGATCCGCCCGGGCAGAACAAGGCAGTACGCGGAACCACTTGCATGGGGCACGTGCGGGCGTGCGTGGGGGGTTCACCACGGCACAGCGGTTCTTGTGAGGTTGCTGTGGAGTGGTCGTGGGAAGAGTGGCAGGAGATTGCGCTCTCTGTCAGGTGCGCATCAAGAAGTTGGCCGGAAACGGTTCGTTGTCCGGGTGGTCATGTTCGGTATACGGACTCGTTGCCGGGTGGGCGGCCCACGCAGGCTCGGGCTCACCAAGGACCGGGCTCATGAAGGACCGGGCTCATGAAGGCCGTTGGTCGGGAAGCCCCGGTCGCTCGCCGTGCCACGAGTGCCACAGGGCCGCGTACGCGCCGTCGGCGGCGACCAGGCTGTCGTGGGTGCCCAGTTCGGTCAGGCGGCCGTCCTCCATCACGGCGACGCGGTCCGCGTCGTGGGCGGTGTGCAGCCGGTGGGCGATGGCGATGACGGTGCGGCCTTCGAGGACGGCGGCGAGCGCGCGCTCGGTGTGACGTGCGGTCGCCGGGTCCAGGAGTGCCGTGGCCTCGTCGAGGATCAGCGTGTGGGGGTCGGCCAACACGACCCGGGCCAGGGCCAGTTGCTGCGCACGGGAGCCGTCCGCACGGTGACGGCCGTCGGGCCCGAGCCCGGTGTCGAGGCCGTCCGGCAGCTCCTGGACCCAGTCGTCGGCGCCGACCGCCGCGAGGGCCGCCCACAACTCGGCGTCACCGGCGGACGGTTCGGCGATGAGGAGGTTGTCGCGGACCGTGCCGATGAACACGTGGTGCTCCTGGGTGACGAGGACGACCTGCCGCCGCAGCTGCTCCGGGTCGAGGTCGACGATCGGCACCCCGCCGACCGTCACCGAGCCGGAGCCCGGTGCGTCGATGCCCGCCAGCAGCCGGCTCAGGGTGGTCTTCCCCGCGCCGGAGGGCCCGACCACGGCCAGCCGTTCCCCGGGCCGCACGGTCAGGTCCACCCCGCGCAGGACCTCGCCCCCGCGCTCGTACGAATAGCGCACGTCCGTCACGTCGATCCGGTCGTCCGCCGGGGCCGGGGAGCCGGACGGGACGGCCCGCGGCGCCCGGCCGAGGCCCTCCACCCGGGCGAACGAGGCGCTGCTTGCCTGCAGTTGCTCCACCCGCATCAGGACCTGGTCCAGCGGGGTCTCCAACTGCCGCAGATACAGGGCCGCCGCGATCACGGCGCCCAGGCTGACCGTGCCCCGCTCGTGCAGGGCCCCGCCGACCAGCAGCACGACGGCCACCGGGAGTACGAACGAGATCTCCACGGTCACGAAGAACACGGTCCGCAGGTACAGCGTGTACAACCGGGTGCGCCGGGACGTCTCCAGCGCGTCCCGGCTCGCGGCGATCCGCCGCCGCTGCAGTCCGAACGCCTCGACCGTACGCCCGCCGGACGCGGTGGCCGTGAGGATCTCGGCGACCTCCGACGTGGCCGCTCCCTCTGCGAGATAGCCGGTGCGCGCCCGGCGCAGATACCAGCGCAGCGCCAGCCAGATACCGGCCTGCGCGAGCACCGCGCAGGCGCCGAGCAGCGGGTCGAGCGCGAAGACCGCGCCGAGGAGGAACAGACACTGGACCGAGGAGATCAGCAGTTCGGGACCGGCGTCGCGCAGGGTCGTACCCACCGCGGAGACGTCCGCGGTGCCCCGGGCCGTCAGATCACCCGTGCCCGCCCGCTCCACGACCGAGGCGGGCAGCTTCAGCGTCCGCTCGACGAACTCCTCGCGCACCCGCGCCAGCGTCCGCTCCCCGAACCGGTATCCCACGTACCGGGCACCGCGCGCCAGCAGCAACTGCCCCAGCGCGCACACCAGGATGACCAGCGCGAGACGGTCCACGACGGCCACGCCGCCGCCTGCCCGGACCTCGTCGATGATGCGGCCGAGCAGCCACGGACCGACCAGACCGGCAGCGGCGGCCAGCGCGTTCAGGACGAGCACGACGGCGAAGACGCGGCCGTCCGCGCGGATCAGCCGGCCCGCGGCCCTGCGCACGTCGGCCGGCTCGGCGACCGGCAGCTGAGCGGTCATCGCACGGCCTCCTCTGCGTCCAGATCCGATACGGCGGCCGGGTCCGATGACGCTGCCGGGCCCGATGACGCTGCCGGGCCCGACTCATCGCCGTCCACGCCGTCTGCGTCGTCCAAGTCCATGTCCGCGTCGCGGGCCACCAGCGCGCGGTATCCCGGCTCCCCGTCGAGGAGTTCCCGGTGGCCGCCGACGGCCGCGACCTTGCCGTCGACCAGGTAGTACACGGTGTCGACCTGGTCGAGGACGAGCGGCGAGGTGCTGGTCACGACGGTCGTACGGCCCGAGCGCGCCGCGCGCAGCCGGGCGGCGACGGCGGCCTCGGTGTGCGCGTCCAGCGCCGAGGTGGGTTCGACCGCGAGCAGCACCTCGGGGTCGGCGAGCAGCGCACGCACCAGGCGTACGCGCTGCCGCTGGCCTCCGGAGAGGCTGCGGCCCTGCGCGTCGACGGCCGAGTCGAGCCCGTCCGGCAGCCCGAGCACGATGTCGTCCGCCACGGCCGCGTGCACCGCCCGGGCCACGGTCTCCTCGTCGGGGTCCCCGCGCCCCGAGACCAGGTCGCGCAGGGTGCCCGCGAACAGGTCGGCCTCGTTGTCCGCGACCAGGATGCGCGCCCGGACCTGTGGCAGGGCGATCGTGTCGAGGCGTACGCCGCCCCAGGTCGCCGCCGACGCGGTGTACCGGCCGAGCCGGTCGACCACCGCGGCGGACTCCGCCGGACGGGCGCCGGCCAGCGCGGTCAGCCTGCCGGGCGCCACCCGGACACCGGACCGCGGATCGTGCAGTACGGAGGGTTCGGCCGGCGCGTCCACGCAGGTGCGGCCCGTCTCCATCGGCTCCAGGGACAGGAACCGTACGACGCGCCGGGCGGCCACCACACCCCGGCTGAGCTGGTAGCCGCACTCGACGAAGAAGGCCACCGGCGCCACGAGGACCGCGACATAGCCGTACACGGACACCAACTCGCCGATCGTGATGGACCCTTGGGCGGCGAGCCGGGCCGCCAGCCAGGTCACGACGGCCAGGAACACCGTCGGCAGCCCGACGCCGAGCGCCTGGATCCAGCTGGTCACCGACCCGACCCGGTACCCCTGCACCCGCAGCCGCTGCGAGTCGCGGCGGAAGGCGTCGGCGAACAGCCCTTTGCCACCAAGGCCGTTGAGGACACGCAGTCCGCCCGCGAGGTCGCCGATCCGCGCCGTCAGCACGCTCTGCCGCTCGCGGTACTCCGTCTCCGCGCCCCGCAGCCGCCCCATCAGCGGACCGACGAGTACGACTATCACCGGCACCCCGAGCAGCACCACCGCGGCCAGCGGCAGCGAGACCGACAGCAGCAGTCCGGCCACGACGGCGTAGGCGACGGCCGCGCCCACGCCCGGGCCGACCACGGTCAGGGACTGGCTGATGGTCTGTACGTCACCGACGCCGATGGTGACGACCTCCCCGGCCGCCGTCCGGCGCGACAGCGTGGCGCCCAGCCGGGTCGCCTGCCCCACCACGAGCTTGACCGACCGGAAGTTGGCGTCCATCCGGAGCCTGGTCATCGTGCGGTGCCGCATGATGCTCACCCAGGAGTTGAACACCCCGACACCCAGCAGCGCGGCCGACCAGGCCGCCAGCGCCGACTGGTCGCCCGGTTCGAGGCCGTCGTCGATCGCGCGGGACAGCAGATATGGCGTCAGCGCCATGAACACCATCCAGACGGTGCCCAGCACCGCCCCCGCCGCGGCCTGGCCCGGCTGCCTGGCGACCAGCCACCAGAGATACCGCGCTCCACCGCGACAGTCGGGTGTCCCAGGATCCTCGTACGCGTCGACCATTCGGCCCCTCTTTTGTTGTGCTCGGTTCGCCTCCGGGGCGCCAAAGCCCGTGTCCGCTAGACCAGGCTGTCCCGCCACGCCTGGTGCAGGTCCGCGAACCTGCCCGTGTCCGCGACGAGTTGGGCGGGGCTGCCGTCCTCGACGATGCGGCCGTGCTCCATGACGAGGACCCGGTCGGCGATCTCGACGGTCGACAGGCGGTGGGCGATGACGACCGCCGTCCGGCCGCGCAGGACCGTGTCCATGGCGCGCTGGACCGCCCGCTCGCCCGGCACGTCCAGCGAACTGGTGGCCTCGTCGAGGATCAGGACCGCCGGATCGGCGAGCAACGCCCTTGCGAACGCCACGAGTTGACGCTGACCGGCCGAGATGCGGCCACCCCTCTTGCGTACGTCCGTGTCGTAGCCGTCCGGCAGGGCGGTGATGAAGTCGTGGGCGCCGATGGCCTTCGCGGCCCGCTCGATGTCCTCGCGGGAGGCGTCGGGGCGGCCGATGGCGATGTTCTCCGCGACCGTGCCGGAGAAGAGGAAGGCCTCCTGCGTCACCATCACCACCCCGCGGCGCAGTTCGGGCACGGAGAGCTCGCGCAGGTCGACGCCGTCGAGCAGGACCCGGCCGTCCGTGGGGTCGTAGAAGCGGGCCAGCAGCTTGGCGAGCGTCGACTTGCCCGCGCCCGTGGAGCCGACCACGGCGACGGTCTGGCCCGCCGGGAGGGTCAGCGAGAAGGACGGGAGCACCTCGCCGCCGGTGCGGTACGCGAAGCGGGCGTCGATGAACTCGACCTCGCGGCCCGGGTGTTCGGAGACGAGCTCCGGCAGCTCACGCGGCTGCGCGGGCTCAGGCACCGAGGGGACCTGGGCCAGCAGACCCGCGATCTTCTCCAGCGACGCGGCCGCCGACTGGTACGAGTTGAGGAACATGCCGAGCCGGTCTATCGGGTCGTACAGCCGGCGCAGGTACAGCACCGCGGCGGCCAGTACGCCCAGCGCCAGCGAGCCCGACGCCACCCGGTAGGCGCCCCACAGCACGATCCCCGCGACCGCCGTGTTGGCCACGAGCCGGGAGCCGATGACATAGCGGGCCATCTCCAGGATCGCGTCGCCGTTGACACGCTCGTGGCGGCTGTTGAGCACATGGAAGTCCGCGTCGTTGACGGCCTCGCGGCGGAACGCGCGCACCGGCCGGATGCCGTTCATCGTCTCCGCGAACTTCACGATGACGGCGGCGATGGCGGTCGAGCGGACGCTGTAGATCCGTCCGGCGCGGCGCCGGTAGAGCCGGATGAGGAGGTACAGCGGCACGAAGGAGGCAACGGCGACCGCGCCGAGGCCCAGGTCGAGCCAGAGCAGCAGCGCCGAGATGTAGACGAACGACAGGATGACGGTGATGAGCTCCTGGAGGCCCTCGCTGAGCAGTTCGCGCAGCGACTCGACGTCCGTTGTGGAGCGCGAGATGAGCCGGCCCGAGGTGTAGCGCTCGTGGAAGTCGACGCTGAGCGCCTGCGCGTGCCGGAAGATCCTGCCGCGCAGGTCGAGCAGGACATCCTGGTTGACGCGCGCGGAGGTGAGGACGAAGCCGTACTGGAGCGTGCCGGCCGCCACCGACGCCAGGACGTAGGCGACCGCCACGGCGATCAGCGGACCGTGGTCGTCGCCGCGGAAGGCCGGTACGGCACGGTCGATGGCGTACGCCACGAGGAGCGGGCCCGCCTGCACGGCGGCCTGCTGGAGCAGCAGCAGGACCGCGGCGAGGACGACGCGGGCCTTCATCGGCGCGAGCAGGGAGCGCAGGAGGCCGGCCGTCGCGCGCGGGGGAGCGGGGAGGGCGTCGCGGTCGAAGGGGTCGCCGTTCCTGGGCGCGGGTGCCGGCCGGTCCTCCTCGTCGGTCGGCGCGGTGGTCGTGGGCGCCGTCATCGGTTGTCCCCCTCGCTCGTCGCTGTCCTTGGCTCTGCCGCCGGCTCTGCCGTCCCGGACATCAGCCAGGCGTACTCCGCGCTCGTACGCAGCAGTTCGTGATGCGTGCCGACGGCGGTGATGCGGCCCTCGGAGAGCAGGGCCACCCGGTCGGCGAGCATGACCGTGGACGGGCGGTGGGCCACGACGAGGGCGGTCGTGTCGGCGAGGACGCGGCGCAGGGCCGCCTCGACCAGGGCCTCCGTGTGCACGTCCAGGGCCGACAGGGGGTCGTCCAGGACCAGGAAGCGGGGTCTGCCGACCACGGCCCGGGCCAGGGCGAGGCGCTGGCGCTGGCCGCCGGAGAGGCTGAGGCCCTGCTCGCCGACCTGCGTGTCCGTGTCCTGGGGGAGCGCGTGGACGAAGTCCGCCTGAGCGACGGCCAGGGCGCGGTTCAGCTCGGTCTCGCCGGCGTGGGCACCGGCACCCATGAGGACGTTCTCCCCCACGCTCGCGGAGAAGAGCGTCGGCTCCTCGAAGGCGACCGCCACGAGTGCGCGCAGCGTTTCCCGGGGCATCTCCGTGATGTCCACGCCGTCCAGGGTGATCCGGCCCGACGTGACCTCGTGCAGCCGGGGGACGAGCGCGGTGAGCGTCGTCTTCCCGGTGCCGGTCCCGCCGACGAGGGCCATGGTCTCGCCGGGGCGGATGTGCAGGTCGATGCGGTCGAGAACGGGAGAGGAGCCGGGCGGGGCGTCCGGGTAACGGAACCGGACGGCGTGAAAACGGAGTCCGCCGGTGGCGGTGGCGGTGGCGGTGGCGGTGGCGGTGCCGGTGCCCACGGCCACGCCCGTCTTCGGCCCCGCCGCTGCGGCCACGGCGTGCCGAGGCGGGACGGCCAGGCCGGACTCCGGTTCCGCGTCCATCACCTCGAAGTACCGCTCCGTCGCTGTCGCCGCCTCCTGGCTCATCGCCAGCAGGAAGCCGATCGACTCGATGGGCCAGCGCAGCGCGAGAGCCGTGGACAGGAAGGCGACCAGCGTGCCGGTGGACAGCTCGCCGTCCGCCACGTGCACCGTCCCGAGCACGAGCGCCGCGCCGATGGCGAGTTCGGGCAGGATCGTGATCGCGGCGAAGATCCAGGCGAGCAGACGCGCCTTGGCGAGCTCCGTGCCGCGCAGGGTGCGGGAGAGGTCCCGGAAGGCGAGGGCCTGACTGCGGTGGCGCCCGAAGCCCTTGATGATCCGGATGCCGAGCACGCTCTCCTCGACGAGCGTCGTCAGATCACCGACCTGGTCCTGCGCGCGCCGCGCCACCTTCGAGTACCGCTTCTCGAAGAGCCAGCAGACGATCATCACGGGCACGGCGGGCGCGAGCAGCACCAGCCCGAGCGTCCACTCCTGGGCCAGCATGATGATGAAGCCCACCAGAATCGTCACGCCGTTGACCAGCAGGAACGTCAGCGGGAAGGCGAGGAACATGCGCAGCAGCATCAGATCCGTCGTGCCGCGCGACAGCAACTGCCCCGAGGGCCAGCGGTCGTGGAACGCCACCGGCAGCCGCTGCAGATGCCGGTAGAGATCCGCCCGCATCGACGCCTCGACCCCGGCGAGCGGCCGGGCCACCAGCCACCGCCGCAGACCGAAGAGCGCCGCCTCGGCGAGCCCGAGCAGCAGCAGGTACAGCGCCCCGAGCCACACCCCGCCCGTGTCCCGGTCGGCCACCGGACCGTCCACGATCCACTTCAGAACGAGCGGAATCACCAGCCCCGTGCACGAGGCGGCGACCGCGACGACGGCCGCCGTGAAGAGCCGGACGCGCACGGGCCGCACGTACGGCCACAGGCGCAGCAGGCTTCGTACGGCGGAACGGCTCCTGGCCGGTTCGGTTTCTGTGGCTTCCTCGGCAGGGGTGTCGGCGGCGGGCGCGGGTGTAGTGGGCATCAACGCGAGCCTACGGATCGGCACTGACAACGCCCACCGAGTTTTGGCCGGTCCCGGATCCGCCGCTGGTCCTACGACCTGCGTGTCCGACGGGTCGTACCTGCGATGCGGCCGGGTCGTACGGCGGCATCAACCGATCGGTTGATGCGCGTTCGAGCGCGACGGCCGATGTGGCGGAACGGGCCCCGGCGGGACGCTCGGAGCATGGCATCCACACCCATGATCGAAGTCACCGATCTGCGCAAGTCCTACGGCGGCAGGCCCGCCCTCGACCGCGTCTCCTTCACCGTCGAGGAGGGCGAGATCTTCGGCGTCCTCGGCCCGAACGGTGCCGGCAAGACCACCACCGTCGAGTGCGTCGAGGGCCTGCGCGTACCCGACGCGGGCCGTGTCCGGGTGACCGGCCTCGACCCCGTCACCGAGCACGCGGCCATCCGCCAAGTGCTCGGCGCGCAGCTCCAGGAGAGCGAACTGCAGGCCAAACTCACCGTCCGAGAGGCCCTGGAGATGTACGCCGCCTTCTACACGGGCCCGCTCGACTGGCGGCCCCTCGCCGAACGCCTCGGCCTCACCGACAAGCTCACCACCCGCTTCGCCAAGCTCTCCGGCGGCCAGAAGCAGCGCCTGTTCATCGCGCTCGCCCTCATCGGCAACCCCCGGATCGTCGTACTCGACGAGCTGACCACCGGCCTCGATCCGCGGGCCCGCCGCGACACCTGGAAGCTCATCGAGGACATCCGCGCGAACGGCGTCACCGTCCTGCTCGTCACGCACTTCATGGAGGAGGCGCAACGGCTCTGCGACCGGATCGCCGTGATCGACAAGGGCCGGGTGGCCGCGCTCGACACCCCGGCCGGTCTGATCCGCCGCTCGGCCGGTGCCACCGTCATCAGCTTCACCCCGTCCGCCCGGCTGGACGACCGTGACCTGAACGCGCTCCCGGAGCTTGCGTCGGTCGAGTACAAGGACGGCCGCCTCACCCTGTCCGGCACCGACGAGACCGTCAACGCGGTCATCACCCTCCTCGCCCGCACCCACGTCACGGCCCACCAACTCCGCGTCACCGACGCCACGTTGGACGACGCGTTCCTCGACCTCACGAAGGACGCCGGCAACGGCGGCACCAACGACGCCACGAAGGAGGCAGCGGCATGAGCACGGCTCTCGGCAACACCACCCCTGGCAACACCGCCCCTGGCAACACCGCCCCTGGCAACACCGGCCTCGGAAAGACGGCCCTCGGATGGACGGCACTCGTCAACCCCGCCGTACTGAAGAGCGAGGTCCGCCTCTTCCGCAGGGAGCCCGGCAGCCTCTTCTGGATCCTCGGGTTCCCGACGCTGCTGCTGGTGATCCTCGGCTCGATCCCCGCCTTCCGGGACGTCGACCCGGACTTCGGCGGGCTGCGCCCGGTCGACGCCTACGTCCCGGTGAGCGTGCTGCTCGGCCTGACCGTCGGCGGTCTGCAGGCGATGCCGCAGACCCTCACCGGCTACCGCGAGCGCGGCATCCTGCGCCGGATGTCCACCACCCCGGTCCGGCCCGCAGCCCTGCTCTCCGCGCAGATGCTGCTGTACGGCGGGGCCGCCCTGGCGTCGTCCCTGCTCGCCCTCGCGGTCGGCCGCCTCGCCTTCGACGTACGACTGCCCGAGCAGCCCTTCGGCTACGCGCTGGCCCTGGTCCTGGCCGTGCTCGCGGCCCTCGCCCTGGGCGCGGTGATCTCGGCGCTGTCCCGGACGACGAAGATCGCGGGCGCCATCGGGTCCGCCGTGTTCTTCCCGGCGATGTTCTGCGCGGGTGTGTGGATGCCGGTGCAGACCATGCCCGACGTACTGGCCCGGGTGGTCGGCTTCACACCGTTCGGCGCGGCCGCCGAGGCGCTCAACCAGGCGGCGGCGGGCGACTGGCCCGGCTGGGACCACCTGGGCGTGCTCGTGGCCTGGACGGTGCTGCTGACGGCCGCGGCGTCCCGCTGGTTCCGGTGGGAGTAGGGGGAGCAGGGGAGGGCCCGTGCAGACCGGGGAGATGACCGCGGCGCAGACTGGGGAGATGACCGCGGCGGACCAGAGAATCGAGCACCGCTGGGACCAGCTCCACACTTGGGGCCCCTACGGGCTGCTCCTTGCCTCCAGCGTCCTCGCGGTCCTCACCGGCGGACTGATGGCGGGCCCCGCCGAGTGGTACGCGACCGGGGCGCTCGTCGTCGCCGCGGTGGCGCTCCAGTTGTGGCACGGGCCCCGCCGCGGCCGCCGGATCCCGTCCCGCAGCGGAACCGTCCACTACGTCCTGCGCTGGGTGATCTCCTTCGCACTCACCTGGCTGAACCCCTTCTTCGCGTTCTACGCCTCCACCGGCTACTTCGACATCGACGAACTGATACGCGGAACGCGCCGGCAGCGGCTCGGCCTCTTCGCCACCGTCGTCGTGGTGGCGGGCGCGCAGGCCGGCGGGCTGCCGTTCGCCAGCCCGGTCCAGTGGGTGCTGTTCGGCGTGATGCTGGTCGCGAACACCGTGCTGCTGACCGCGATCGGTCATCTCAACCAGCAGGAGGAGCACCGCTCCCGCGAGCGGGCCGGGACCATCGCCGAACTCGAACGCACCAACACCGCCCTGCAACAGGCACTCGACGAGAACGCCGCCCTGCACGCCCAACTCCTCGTCCAGGCGAGGGAGGCCGGGGTCGCCGACGAACGCCGGCGCCTCGCCGCCGAGATCCACGACACCATCGCCCAGGGCCTGACCGGCATCATCGCCCAGCTCCAGGTCGTCGGGAGCGCCCCCGACCTGACCACCGCACGCACCCATCTCGACCGCGCCTCCGCGCTCGCGCGGCACAGCCTCGGCGAGGCCCGCCGCTCCGTGCAGAACCTCGCCCCCGTGGCCCTGGAGAACGACGGACTGCCCGAGGCCCTGAAGAAGACGGTCGCCGAATGGGGCGAACGGACGGGCGTACGCGCCGAGTTCACCGTCACCGGCACCGCCGAGCAGCTCCACGAGGAGATCTCGGCGACCCTCCTGCGCATCGCCCAGGAAGCCCTGTCCAACGCCTCCCGGCACGCCCACGCCACCCGCCTCGGCCTCACCCTGACCTTCCTCGGCGACGAGGTGATCCTGGACATCCGCGACGACGGCCGCGGCTTCGACCCGCTCGCCGTCCCCGCCCGCTCCACCGCCGCCGGTTTCGGCCTCAACGGCATGCGCGCCCGCGCCGAACGCGTCACGGGCTCCCTCACGGTGGAGTCCGAGCCGGGCCACGGCACGGCCCTCTCAGCTCGCGTACCGTTGGTACGCCATGACAGATGACGCGATACATGACGCGACAGCCGACGGCACGGAAGAGCGCACGCAAGAGGGCACGATCTCCCTCCTCGTCGTGGACGACCATCCCGTCGTACGGGACGGTCTGCGCGGCATGTTCGAGTCCGCGCCCGGGTTCCGCGTACTGGGCGAGGCGTCGAACGGCGTCGAGGCGGTCGCGAAGGCCGCCGCGCTCGACCCCGACGTGATCCTGATGGACCTGCGCATGCCGGGCGGCGGCGGAGTCGAGGCGATCGCGCACCTCACCCGCGCGGGCGCCCGCGCCAAGGTCCTCGTCCTGACGACGTACGACACCGACTCCGACACGATCCCCGCGATCGAGGCGGGCGCGACGGGCTATCTCCTCAAGGACGCGCCCCGCGACGAGCTGTTCACCGCGGTACGGGCGGCCGCCCAGGGCCGTACGGTCCTCTCCCCGGCCGTGGCCTCCCGCCTGGTCTCCGCGGTCCGCACGCCCAGGGCCCCCGGCAACGAGCCGCTCTCCACCCGCGAACGTGAAGTCCTGACCCTGGTCGCCAAAGGCACCTCCAACCGCGAGATCGCCCGCGAACTCTTCATCAGCGAGGCGACAGTGAAGACCCACCTCACCCACCTGTACACCAAACTGGGCGTCAAGGACCGAGCGGCGGCGGTGGCGGTGGCGTACGAGCGGGGGATCCTCGGGTAGGGCTTTTTCGCCCCCGCCGCCCCTACCCATTCCCGTCACTTACTCAGGGGCTCCGCCCCCGAACCCCCAAAAGATTGCGCAGTTCCCCGCGCCCCTGAGGTATTCCAGCCCCTCCGGCGTTTGAGGAGCGGGGGTTCGGGGGCTGGCCCCCGAAAAGTGACGGGAATGGGTAGGGGCGGCGGGGGCGAAAAAAGGCCCTACCCCGCCACCCGCAGCAGCAGAACCGCCCTCGCCGGTACCGTGATCGTCGCCCCCGCCCGGTGGACCACCCCAGGCACCTCCCCCTGCTCCTCCCGAGACGTGTCGACGACAACCTCATACCGCTCCGCCCACGGCGCCCCGGGCAGAACGAAGCTCGCGGGCCGATCCCCCGCGTGCAGCACGGCCAGAAAGCTGTCATCAGTCACCGGCACACCCCGCGCGTCCCGGCCGGGAATGTCCCGCCCGGACAGATACATGCCGAGCGTCGCCGCGGGCGCGTACCAGTCCCGTTCCGTCATCTCCGCACCCCGGGCCGTGAACCACGCCAGATCGCGCAGCCCGTCGGCCGAGTGGGCGCGGCCGGAGAAGAAGGCCCGCCGCCGCAGCACGGGATGGGCGTGGCGGAGGGCGATCAGACGGGCGGTCAGGTCGAAGAGGGCCCGCCAGTCGGGGTCGTCGAGCAGGGTCCAGTCGATCCAGCTGATCTCGTTGTCCTGGCAGTACGCGTTGTTGTTGCCGCCCTGGGTCCGCCCGAGCTCGTCCCCCGCGACCAGCATCGGCACACCGGTGGACAGCAGCAGGGTGGTGAGGAGGTTGCGCAGCTGACGGCGCCGCAGACCCCGTACGCGGGCGTCCTCCGTCTCGCCCTCCGTCCCGCAGTTCCAGGCGCGGTTGTCGTCGGTGCCGTCCCGGTTGCCCTCGCCGTTGGCCTCGTTGTGCTTGCGCTCGTACGACACCAGGTCCCGCAGGGTGAAGCCGTCGTGGGCCGTCACGAAGTTCACCGAGGCGTACGGCCGCCGCCCGCCCCACGCGTACAGGTCGCTCGACCCCGACAGCCGGTACCCGAGGTCCCGTACGTCCGGCAGCGCGCCCCGCCAGAAGTCCCGTACGGCGTTGCGGTAGCGGTCGTTCCACTCGGTCCACAGGGGAGGGAACGCGCCCACCTGGTAGCCGCCCGAGCCGACGTCCCACGGTTCCGCGATCAGCTTCACCCTTCGCAGCACCGGGTCCTGCGCGATCACCGCCAGGAACGGGGACAGCATGTCGACGTCGTGCATCGAGCGGGCCAGCGCCGCCGCCAGGTCGAACCGGAAGCCGTCCACCCCCATCTCCGTCACCCAGTAGCGCAGCGAGTCCGTGATCAGGCGCAGGACGTGCGGCTGTACGACGTGGAGCGTGTTGCCGCAGCCCGTGTAGTCCGTGTACCGCCGGGCGTCGCTCTGCAGCCGGTAGTAGCCGCGGTTGTCGATGCCGCGCAGCGACAGCGTGGGACCCAGCTCGCCCGCCTCCGCCGTGTGGTTGTAGACCACGTCGAGGATGACCTCGATACCGGCGGCGTGCAGCGCGCGCACCATGCTCTTGAACTCGCCGACCTGCTGGCCGGTCGTCCCCGAGGCCGCGTACCCGGCGTGCGGCGCGAAGTAGCCGATCGAGTTGTAGCCCCAGTAGTTCTTCATGCCCCGGCGCAGCAGATGGTCCTCGTGCGCGAACTGGTGCACCGGCAGCAGCTCCACCGCCGTCACACCCAGCTTCACCAGGTGCTCGATCGCCGCAGGATGCGCCAACCCCGCGTACGTGCCCCGCAGTTCCTCCGGGATGTCCGGGTGCAGCTTCGTGAAGCCGCGCACATGCAGCTCGTAGATGACCGAATCCGCCCAGGGCGTCTTCGGGCGGCGGTCGTCCGTCCACTCGTCGTCCGGCGCGTCGTCGTGGACGACGACACCCTTGGGGACGTACGGAGCGGAGTCCCGGTCGTCGCGCACGGTGTCCGCGACCTGCTGCTGGGGCCAGTCGCGCACATGCCCGTACACCTCCGGCGGCAGCGTGAAGTCGCCGTCCACGGCACGGGCGTACGGATCGAGGAGCAGCTTCGCCGGGTTCCAGCGGGCGCCGGTCCACGGGTCCCAGCGGCCGTGCACCCGGAAGCCGTACCGCTGCCCGGGCCGTACGCCGGGCACGAAACCGTGCCAGATCTCGTGGGTCAGCTCGGTGAGGGGCACCCGGATCTCGGTGCCCCCGCCTCCCGTGCCGCCTGCGCCCGAGGAGCCGTCCTCGTAGTCGAAGAGGCACAGCTCGACGGACTCCGCACCGCCCGCCCACAGCGCGAAGTTGGTGCCCGAGACACCGTCGGGCCCGGTCCTGAAGCGCGCCCCGAGCGGGGTCGGCGCACCGGGCCACACGGGGACGGCCGGCGCGACGCGCGGACTGCCGTTCAGCACGGGAGCGGGCTGCGCGGGCAGCCCGGCATCCGGGGCGCGCCCCTCCTGCACTGCCTTCTGCTCGGCTGCGCTCGACACCTCACGGCCTCCTGCGGCTCGATGGGAGCGACGCGCGGAGATGCCCATGGCGTCCCGGCCACGGCTCCCCGTCGCGTCGTCCTTCCCACTGTTCTGCCCAGCGCCGGGCTCGCACTCACGTTTCCCCAGGAGAGGGCTGACCGGCCTCGGGCGGATGAGGCCCGCCCCACTTCCCCGGGGCCGGTCGGTCGTTGGGCCCCACGTGATGCACGCACAGACGCGCGCGGCGCGCGCAGGGGCCGCGCTGGCCGCCGTACTGACATGGGCAGGGCTGCTGTCCGGAGCCGCGGGATGCACCTCGCACGGTGTGGACAAGGTGCTCGGCAAGCCCCGATCGCCCGAGAACACGATCCGTGTCTCACCGGACCACGGCAGCAAGGCCGTACGCCCCGAGGAGAGCCTGCGGGTACGGGTGCCGGCCGGGCGCCTGGAGTCGGTGAAGGTCGTCAGGTCCCAGGACGCGCAGGACTTCCCGGTGCCGGGCCGGATCGCCGAGGACGGTATGACCTGGCGACCGGACGACGCCAAACTGGCCCTGGCCGCCAAGTACTCGGTCGACGCGGTCGCGCTCGACGGCCACGGCCGGCGGGTGGCCCGGCACGCGACGTTCACGACGTACGTCCCCGACGAGCGCTTCATCGGATACGTCATGCCCGAGAACCGCTCCACCGTCGGCACCGGAATGATCGTTTCGCTGGACTTCAACCGGGTCATCGAGAACCGCGCTGCGGTCGAGCGCGCCGTCCGGGTGAGCTCCGTTCCTGAGGTGGAGATCGCCCCGCACTGGTTCGGCGAGAAGCGCCTGGACTTCCGGCCCGAGGAGTACTGGGAGCCGGGCACCAAGGTCACCGTCGCGCTGCGGCTGCGCGATGTCGAGGCGGCACCGGGCGTGTACGGACTGCAGTACAAGACCTTCTCGTTCACCGTCGGCCGCAGCCAGGTCAGCCTCGTCGACGCGGCCGCCCACACCATGGAGGTCCGCCGCGACGGCGAGGTTCTCTCCACCGTGCCGATCACCGCGGGCGCCCCCAAGAGCACGACGTACAACGGGAAGATGGTGGTCACCGAGATGCTGGAGGTGACCCGGATGAACGGCGCGACGGTCGGCTTCACGGACGCCGACGGCAAGGGCGAGTACGACATCCCCGACGTGCCGCACGCGCTGCGCCTCACCACCTCCGGGACCTTCCTGCACGGCAACTACTGGGCGCAGGGCGTCTTCGGCACCGCCAATGTCAGCCACGGCTGCGTGGGCCTGCGCGATGTGAAGGGCGGCAGCTCCGCGACCCCGGCGGGCTGGTTCTTCGACCGCAGCCTCATCGGTGACGTCGTGGAAGTCGTCAACAGCAATGACAAGAAGGTCGCTCCTGACAACGGCCTCGGCGGGTGGAACATGGGCTGGAAGGCATGGAAGGCGGGCTCCGCGGTGAAGTAGGCGGACATACGGGTACGGACAAGACGTACGCCGGTGCTGCCGCGGGCTGTTGAAGTTGGGACGGAACAGTGACAATCCCAGGAGACCAACGCTCCTGGCGGTGTGATTAATTAGCGCGATACACGCGTGGGACGCGGCTGTGAGCTGCGGGCTCCCGCCATGGGCCCAGGCGTCACGGGGCGACCAACGATGGGCAGTGCGGGCCTTGATCAGGCCGTGCGAGGGGAGAACGAACTTGAACGGGCGACCGATATCGGGGGCGTCGGTTGGCGCGCGGACACGGCGTGGAAAGGGGGCCCTGGCGCTTGCGCTCGGGACCCTGATGCTCGTCGTGACCGCCTGCGGCGGGGGAGGGGACTCGGATTCCGGGTCCGGCTCGGGGAAGGGCGGGGACAAGGATTCCGGCCAGGCGGACACCAAGGTCTCGCAGGCGGTCGTGACCGTGGCACCGAAGGACGGCGCCGCCGGTGTGAAGACCAGCGGCGCGCTCAAGGTGACCGCGGCCAAGGGCAAGCTGACCGAGGTCGAGGTCGAGGACACCAAGGGCAACCCGGTCGAGGGGAAGATCACCGACGGGGGCGCGACCTGGACGCCCGACGCGCATCTCGCCGCGTCCACCAAGTACAAGGTCCACGCCGTGGCCAAGGACTCCGAGGGCCGTGAGGCGGCGGAGGAGTCGGCGTTCACCACGCTGACCCCGAAGAACACGTTCGTCGGCATCTTCACGCCGGAGGACGGCTCGAAGGTCGGCGTCGGGACGACCTTCTCGCTCAACTTCACCCGGGGGATCACGCACCCCGAGGACGTCGAGAAGGCGATAGACATCAAGACCGAGCCGGCGGTCGACGTCGAGGGCCACTGGTTCGGCAACGACCGCCTCGACTTCCGCCCGGAGAAGTACTGGAAGCCCGGTACGAAGGTCACCGTGAAGCTCAACCTCGACGGCGTCGAGGGCCGGCCCGGCGTCTACGGCGAGCAGGCCAAGACCGTGAAGTTCACGATAGGCCGCAGCCAGGTCTCCACCGTCGACGTCAAGACCAAGAAGATGACCGTCAAGCGCGACGGCAAGGTCATCAAGACCATCCCGGTCACGACGGGCAAGCCCGGCTACGAGACCTGGAACGGCCAGATGGTCATCACCGAGCGCCTCCGGGTGACCCGGATGAACGGCGAGACGGTCGGCTACGGCGGCGAGTACGACATCAAGGACGTGCCGGACGCGATGCGGCTGACCACGTCGGGCACCTTCATCCACGGCAACTACTGGGGCGGCGACGCCTTCGGCAACTACAACGCCAGCCACGGCTGCATAGGCCTGCGCGACCAGCGCGGCGGCGGCGACCGCGGCGCGCCGGCCGCGTGGTTCTTCGACCGCTCCATCGTCGGTGACGTGGTCGTCGTGAAGAACTCCAACGACCGCGTCGTGGACCCGGACAACGGGCTCAACGGCTGGAACATGTCATGGGAGAAGTGGAAGGCGTGACGGACCGGGTGCGGGGGCGGCACTGACCGCGCTTCTCCCGGCCCGCCCTGTCGCGGCTTGTACGGCCCCGGTGTGCTGCTCCTCTGTGACGCAGCACACCGGGGCCGTCGCCGTTAGCCCCCGTTAACCTGCCTTCATGACTGTGCATCTCGAAGTCGCCGAAGGTGTCGGCACGATCCGTCTCGACCGCCCGCCCATGAACGCGCTGGACGTCGCCACACAGGACCGCCTCAAGGAGCTCGCCGAGGAGGCCGCGCGCCGCGAGGACGTGCGCGCGGTGATCCTCTACGGCGGCGAGAAGGTGTTCGCGGCGGGCGCGGACATCAAGGAGATGCAGGCCATGGACCATACGGCGATGGTCGTACGCTCCCGTGCCCTGCAGGACTCCTTCACCGCCGTGACCCGCATCCCCAAGCCGGTCGTCGCCGCCGTCACGGGTTACGCGCTGGGCGGGGGCTGCGAGTTGGCGCTCTGCGCCGACTTCCGTATCGCCGCGGAGAACGCCAAGCTGGGCCAGCCGGAGATCCTGCTCGGGCTGATCCCGGGCGCGGGCGGCACCCAGCGCCTGTCCCGTCTGATCGGCTCCTCCAAGGCCAAGGACCTCATCTTCACCGGCCGCATGGTCAAGGCCGACGAGGCCCTGTCGCTCGGCCTGGTGGACCGGGTCGTACCGGCCGACGAGGTGTACGCCGAGGCGCACGCGTGGGCCGCGAAACTGGCGCTGGGGCCGGCGCTGGCGCTGCGCGCCGCCAAGGAGTCGATCGACGCGGGTCTGGAGACGGACATCGAGACCGGGCTCGCGATCGAACGCAACTGGTTCGCGGGGCTGTTCGCCACCGAGGACCGGGAGCGGGGGATGAAGAGCTTCGTGGAGGAGGGCCCGGGCAAGGCGAAGTTCCTCTGACGGAGTTCTGTGGCGAGGTGGACCGAGGCCTGCGGCGAGGGTGACCGAGATCTGTGGCGAGGGTGATGGAGGTCGGTGGCAAGGGGTCGCGGGTGACTTGAAAGTCACCCGCCGAATTCCGCTGATCCACTTGCAGTTGACGCGATGTCTTACCCGCGTCCCTCGAAGGGGCGGTTTATCCGGGCCTTAAGGCAACCTTAAGGCTTCCTTGCCGGGGGCTGCGGGCGATTGCCCCGGACGGGGCTGTTCCCGCAGGCCAGGTGGGCTGTGGTCGCTTCCGAACTGCCGCTGGCATATGCCGATCGAATCACGCGGAATGGAGGGTTCCGGGGGGCGTATTCCTCCGGAACGCCCCCAACGAGGCCTCTGGGCGGCCATGATGGGGGCATGGCGGGGCTGGAGGGTATCGAACAGCCGCGGCGGCACGGGAGTGCGACCGCGGCGCGCTGGTCGCCCGCGGTCGAGGACGAACACGCGCTCAAGGCGTTGGAGTTGTTCGGCAATCCGACCGAGGGGGAGGTGCCGTTGCCCTCCCGGCCCGAGTCCGCGGCCGCCGCGCGTCGGCTGACCCAGGTCGTGGTTCTGCGTCACTGGGGGCTCTCGCCGAAGATGACCGAGGACGCGGTTCTACTCGTTTCCGAGTTGGTGGGCAATGCCGTGCGGCATACGGGGGCGCGGGTGTTCGGGCTCCGGATGCGGCGCCGCCGGGGGTGGATCCGGATCGAGGTCCGTGACCCGTCCCGTGGCCTTCCCTGCCTGATGCCGGTCCAGGAGATGGACGTCAGCGGCCGAGGCCTCTTCCTCGTCGACAAGCTCTCCGACCGGTGGGGGGTCGACCTCTTGCCTCGCGGCAAGACGACATGGTTCGAAATGAGGGTGGCGGACCGCTAGGTTTCCTCGCCCCCGCCGCCCCTACCCATTCCCATCCTTCTGGGGCTCCGCCCCAGGCCCCGTGGGGTGCGTTGTCGGGTGCGCGTCCGGCTGTGGCTGATCGCGCAGTTCCCCGCGCCCCTAAAGACCTAGGGGCGCGGGGAACTGCGCAATCTTTTGGGGGTTCGGGGGCGAAGCCCCTGAG
>NZ_JBHXSU010000053.1:0-33374 GCF_042715345.1 Streptomyces sp. NPDC058697 | reverse complement strand
GAATGTATTCCCGTAATCGGGACGACACCACGAGAGCGGAACCACCGATCGGAATAGGATCGATGATTCACTGCGTCCTCGCTGTGCGCCTGCCGGAACAATGCCCGGCAGGACTTTTTCAAAGGAACCTCCACCCACCACATGATGCGGTGGACGGGGTATCAACATATCTGGCGTTGATTTTTGGCACGCTGTTGAGTTCTCAAGGAACGGACGCTTCCTTTGTACTCACCCGAGAGAACCTCTCGTGGCTTTCCTCCGGGCTTCCCTTCGGTGTTCCAAACTCTATCAGTGAATTTCCGTCTCTCTGACCACGGTCCTGCGGACATGCAGAACCAGACCCCGAGATAGGATCCGACAAGTTGGATGCTGCCAGGCAAGGACGCTTGGTCGCGTCACTCGGCCTCAAGCAGGTGTACGACTCTACATGCGGCTGCGGAGCGCGTGCAAATCGTTTGTGCCGCGCTCTACGGTCGCCAACCGGGTCCTCTCGTGCGGAACCGTCACTTCATATGACTTACGCTGCTGAGCAGTGCGC
This sequence comes from Streptomyces sp. NPDC058697, assembly GCF_042715345.1. Taxonomy (NCBI): domain Bacteria; kingdom Bacillati; phylum Actinomycetota; class Actinomycetes; order Kitasatosporales; family Streptomycetaceae; genus Streptomyces; species Streptomyces sp. NPDC058697. Next base: position 32,836 of record NZ_JBHXSU010000053.1, on the reverse strand, counting down.
CGTCCAGGACAGGCAGCGACGGCCCATATGCATCTCCGCCCCTGGGAGGCTTCCCATGACCACCGTGACGTCCCCTCTTGCAGGACGCACCATCGGACTCACAGCTGTACCTGATCCGGTCTTCTCCGGAGCCATGGTGGGCCCCGGCACCGCGATCGACCCCGTCCGGGAGGCCTCGGCCGCTGTCGCCCCCATCGACGGTGTTGTCGTCTCGCTCCACCCTCATGCCTTCGTCGTGGTCGACGAAGAGGGGCACGGAGTGCTGACGCACCTCGGTATCGACACCGTTCAGCTCAACGGCGAGGGCTTCGAGCTGCTCGTCAACAAGGGCGACACCGTCCAGCGCGGCCAGTCCGTGGTGCGCTGGGACCCGGCTGCCGTCGAGGCCGCCGGCAAGTCCCCCATCTGCCCCATCGTGGCACTCGAAGCCACGGCCGAGTCCCTCTCCGACGTCAGCGTTGACGGAGACGTGAAGGCTGGCGACGTTCTCTTCAGCTGGCACTGACTTCCCTGCCGTCATGAACAGCAGGCACGACAACCATCGCGGCGGCGGGACCCGCCGCTCTATCGGAGACGGGTGACATGGAGACAACGCTGCGAGGCGTCGGCGTGAGCCACGGTGTGGCGATCGGCGAGGTTCGGCACATGGGAACGGCGGTGCTGGAGCCGCCTGCCAAGCAGATACCGACGGAGGACGCGGAGCGCGAACAGGGGCGCGCCCGCAAGGCCGTCGAAGCCGTCGCGGCCGACCTGATGGCACGCGGCAATCTGGCGGGCGGCGAAGCCCAGGCTGTTCTCGAGGCCCAGGCCATGATGGCCCAGGACCCGGAGCTCATGGCCGATGTCGAGCGGCGTATCGCGGTCGGGAGCACGGCGGAGCGCGGGGTGTACGACGCCTTCGCCTCGTACCGCGCGCTGCTGGCGAATGCCGGTGAGTATCTCGCCGGTCGTGTGGCGGACCTCGACGACGTGCGGAACCGTATCGTCGCCCGGCTCCTCGGCGTGCCGATGCCGGGTGTGCCGGACAGCGACGAGCCGTACGTCCTCATCGCTCGTGACCTCGCGCCGGCCGACACCGCTCTGCTGGACCCGACGCTGGTCCTCGGTTTCGTCACCGAGGAGGGCGGGCCGACCAGCCACAGCGCGATCCTGGCCCGGGCGCTCGGTGTTCCGGCCGTGGTGGCACTGCCGGGGGCGGGTGAGCTTGCCGAGGGCACGTTGGTCGCCGTGGACGGCAGCACCGGTGAGATCTTCGTGAATCCGAGTGCGGAGAAGAAGGCCGAGATGGAGGCCGCGGCCGCTGCGCGCAAGGCCGCGCTGGGTGCCTCGACCGGGCCCGGTGCCACCTCGGACGGACACAAGGTGCCGCTGCTGGCCAATGTGGGTGGTCCCGCGGACGTTCCGGCGGCGGTCGCGGCCGGTGCCGAGGGCGTGGGTCTGTTCCGTACCGAGTTCCTCTTCCTTGACGACAGCAAGAACGCGCCGTCGGAGGAGAAGCAGGTCGAGGCGTATCGCACGGTGCTGGAGGCCTTCCCTGAGGGGCGGGTCGTGGTGCGGGTGCTCGATGCGGGTGCCGACAAGCCGCTCGACTTCCTGACGCCGGCCGATGAGCCGAACCCGGCGCTGGGCGTGCGCGGGCTCCGCTCGCTGCTCGACCACCCCGATGTGCTGCGGACGCAGCTGACGGCGCTCGCGAAGGCTTCCGAGGGACTGCCTGTCTACCTCGACGTGATGGCGCCGATGGTCGCGGACCGTGCCGACGCCAAGGCGTTCGCCGACGCGTGCCGTGAGGCGGGTCTGCAGGCGAAGTTCGGTGCCATGGTCGAGATTCCGTCGGCCGCTCTGCGGGCGCGGTCGATCCTGCAGGAGGTCGAGTTCCTGTCGCTGGGGACCAACGACCTCGCGCAGTACACCTTCGCCGCCGACCGCCAGGTGGGTGCCGTGTCCCGGCTGCAGGATCCGTGGCAGCCCGCGCTGCTCGACCTGGTCGCACTGTCCGCCGAGGCGGCCAAGGCCGAGGGCAAGAGCTGTGGTGTCTGCGGCGAGGCCGCTTCGGACCCGCTGCTCGCGTGTGTGCTGACCGGTCTGGGTGTCACCTCTCTCTCCATGGGTGCCGCGTCGATTCCCTATGTCCGCGCGACGCTGGCCAAGTACACGCTGGCGCAGTGCGAGCGTGCCGCGGCGGCCGCGCGTGCCTGCGACAGTGCCGAGGAAGCCCGCACGGCGGCCCAGGCGGTGCTGTCCGGCGAGTAGTCAGTGCCGTTGGCCGTCAGTACCGTGCGCCGTTGTCACTGATGGGCCGGTCGAGGGGCGCTCCGCCTGAGGGTGGGGCGCCCCTCGTGTGTTCAGTGCGTGTGCCGTGTCATGGGCCCCTCCTCGCCCAGGTCGGGTGGTGCGCAGTAGTCGACGCCCGACTCCGGGGAGACGAGGTCGCCGGATTCGACGTCGGTGCAGTAGGCGTCGAAGACCTCGCCGGCCGTGAGCGGTTCCAGGCCTTCGCCGCGCAGGCGCCAGCCGTAGACACGGTCGGTCGAGTCGGGGGCGCTGGCACGCATGACCAGGCCACCCGGGCTCTGGGTGGCGATGCCCAGGGCGAGGACGGTGGTGAATTCGAGGGCCTCGGCCTCGTCCAGGTGAGGTGTTCCGTGCTCGTCGTCGTCGGCCCGGAGGACCGCTACGAGTGTTTCTGGCTCTGTGGAGACGCTGCACACGAGGTGCCGCCTGCCCGGGCCCGAGGCGTCCAGGATGCGGACGAGCAGGTCGGAGGCGCGTACGAAGGCGACTCGGCCGATGTCCTCGCCGCAGGACGCGCAGGTGCCAATGCGGGACAGCAGTGTCGTCGCGTACTCCCAAGTGGCCTGGCGGACGGCTTCGTCGATGAGGTTCGGGACGAGGTGGTCGAGGGGCTGGCCCTCGTACGGGACGGTCGCGCCTGTCGCGGCGAGTTCCGCGGTGAAGCGGGTGCGGCTGGACGGTGTGTCGGGTTCCAGGCCGTGTTCGGCGCAGAATTCCGCGTACTCCTCGGGGTCGAAGAGGGCCACCGTGGTGTGGCCGCCCTGGGAGGCGAGGGTTCGGAGCAGGGCTTCCACCTGCTGGAGATAGCTCGCGTGGTTGTCGAAGGTGAAGGTGCGGTAGCGCCGCCGCATCGCGGTGAAGTCCTGCTCGTCGGTCAGCAGGCCGATGGTTCCGGCGATTTCGCGGCGCAGGACGCGTCGCATGGTCTGGTGCTGGGTGTGTGCCATTTTTCCCCCTGCGTGCAGTCGATCAATGCTCACTCACAGTAATCGGCGGCACTGACAACGCCCCTCGGACGTGGGGAGTACGCCCGAGGCGGCGCTGGAACGCGGGGTTGGTCAGGCGCGTTTGCGGGCCAGTTCCTCGTAGAAGCTCAGTAGGTCGAGGTTGTCGATGGAGCCGGGGTTGACCGCCTTCTCCAGGGGGGTGCCCTGGAGGAGGCGTTTGACCGGGACCTCGATTCGCTTGCCGGTGAGGGTGTGCGGGACTCCGGGTACCTCGATGACCTCGTCGGGGATGTGACGAGGTGAGAGTTGCTCGCGGATGGTCTGCTTGATGCGGCTCAGGAGGGCGTCGTCGAGTACGGCTCCTGGAGCGAGGTGGACGAAGAGGGGCATCCAGTAGCCGCCGTCGGGCTGTTCGATGCCGATGACGAGGGACTCGCGGATCTCGGGGAGCCGCTCGACGGCTTCGTAGATGTCGGCCGAACCCATGCGGACGCCCTGGCGGTTGAGGGTGGAGTCCGAGCGGCCGTGGATGACCACGGAGCCGCGTGAGGTGACGGTGATCCAGTCGCCGTGACGCCACACTCCGGGGTACGTGTCGAAGTAGCTGTCGTGGTAGCGGCTGCCGTCGGGGTCGTTCCAGAAGCGGATGGGCATCGACGGCATGGGGTTGGTGACGACGAGCTCACCGACCTCGTCGATGAGGGGTTCGCCGCTGGGGTCCCAGGACTGGAGGTCGGTGCCCAGGCCGGGTGCCTGGAGTTCGCCGACGTGGACCGGGAGGGTGGGGACGGCTCCCGCGAAACAGGAGCACACGTCGGTGCCGCCGCTGACGGAGGCGATCCACAGGTCGTCGCGCACCTCGTCGTGCAGCCAGCGGAATCCGTCGGGCGGCAGGGGCGAGCCGGTGGTGGCGACGCACTGGACGCGGGAGAGGTCGAAGTCGCGGGAGGGGTGGACGCCCGCCTTCCGGCAGGCCATGACGTATGCCGCCGACGTGCCGAAAAGGGTGGCGCTGGTGCGTTCGGCGATGCGCCACTGGGCGGCTGTGTCCGGGTAGCCCGGGCTGCCGTCGTACAGGACGATCGTGGTGCCCGTCAGGAGGCCGGAGACGAGGAAGTTCCACATCATCCAGCCGGTGGACGTGTACCAGAAGAAGCGGTCCTCGGGCCCCAGGTCGCAGTGGAGGCCGAGCTGCTTGAGGTGCTCGACGAGGATGCCGCCCTGGGACTGGACGATGGCCTTGGGGAGGCCGGTCGTGCCGGAGGAGTAGAGCACCCACAGGGGGTGGTCGAAAGGGACCTCTTCGTAGACCGGTGTTACGTCAGCCGATGTGAGGGCCGACCATTCCAGGGCGCCCTCGGGGGGTTCGGTGCCGAGCAGCGGGATGTGGACGACGGCGCGCAGGGTGGGCAGTTCGCGGCGCAGTTCGGCGACGGTCTCGCGGCGATCGTGCTCCTTGCCGCCGTAGCGGTAGCCGTCGACGGTGAGCAGCACGACGGGTTCGACCTGCTGGAATCGGTCGAGGACGCTGCGGGCGCCGAAGTCGGGGGCGCAGGACGTCCAGACGCCGCCGACGGCCGCGGTGGCGAGGAGGGCGACCACGGCCTGGGGCACGTTCGGCAGGTAGCCGCTGACGCGGTCCCCCGGGTGTACGCCGAGGGCACGGAGTTCGGCGGCCAGGGAGCCGACCTGGCGGCGCAGTTCGGACCAGCTGACCGGGGTCGGTTCGTGGGTCTCGTCGACATGGAGGAGGGCCGGTTCGTCCGCTCCGGTGTCGGCCGCTCGCAGGGCGTGCTCGGCGTAGTTGAGGGTGGCTCCGGGGAACCACTGTGCGCCCGGCATCGAGCGGTCGCCCAGCACGCGCGCGTAGGGGGTCGAAAACCGTACGTCGAACCACTCGGTGACGGCTTTCCAGAACGTGTCCAGTTCGTCCACGGACCAGCGGTGCAGAGCCGCGTAACCACCCTCGGCGGGGGCTCCGTGGTGCTCGGCCGCCCAGGTCTGGAATCGGGTGATCTGCGACTGGGCGATGCGGCCCGGGTCGGGTTGCCAGAGCGGCGAGGGGTTCGCTGAGGTCATGGGGCGGCTCCCGGACTGTGCGCGTCGTGTGCGTGTACCGCGCACGGGCTGGGGTGTGCGCGTCACGCGGCTCCCACGGACGATGCCACGTGATCGACTTCCGCACCAGGGCGGGCCCCACATAGTCCGGCTCGTGAAGATGTGGTCCTGCCACGGGTGAACGGAAGTTGAACGACTCACTCATCGGCCGTTTCGAGTGGCAGGCTGAGCAGCATGGACGGTCGTGACCTGGTGCGTTCGATGAAGGTGGTCGGTTCGGTGGGATCGGCCCAGGGGCTGCGTACCGTGCGGGCCGCGTGGCGCAGGAGGCGCGCCGACGCCTCGGGGCTGCCGGCGCGGGGCGCCGAGCGTGCGCGGGTTCCCGGGCCCGTGCTGAGTGTGGAGCCGGCTCCCGGCGGCGGAGTCGTCCGGTTCACCCGGTCGGAGCTGCGGATCACCGTCACGGCCGGCGGAGCCGTCTTCTGGGGCTGGGACGGGGCGGGGCCCGAGCCGTCGTACGCGCTCGCGGGCCCCGCTCCCGAACCGGACCCCCGGGCCCTGCTGGAGCCGGACAAGGACGGCGCGTGGCGGGTCGTGGCCGAGCGGATGACGGTGGTCGTCTCCCGGCACGGCGCCGTGGAGGTGCGTACGCCGGGCGGGGTGACCCTGCGGCGGGATCTGCCGCCGCGGTGGTGGGAGCCGGTGGGCGGTGGGGAGGCGCGCTGGATGCAGCGGTCCGAAGTGGCCGCGGACGCGCGGTTCTTCGGACTGGGCGGGCGCGCGTCGGGGCCCCGGCTGCGCGACGGAACGTATCGGCTGTGGAACACCGATCCGGGGCACGCCTTCGAGCCCGGCGACGATCCGCTCTACATCACCATGCCGGTGCAGATGGTGGTGGCCGACGCGGCGACCCACCTGGTTTTCCACGACAGCACGTGGGACGGCGGGGTGACGCTGCGCGAGGGTGAGGAGGGTGCCGGGTCCGGGCACGACCGGGCCGGGACGAGCGAACTGCGGATGGACGGCGGGCCGCTGCGCTGCTGGGTGATGGTGGGCAATCCCGCGCGCGTGCTCCACGCCTGGGCGTCTCTGACCGGAGCCGCCGCGCTGCCGCCTGCCTGGGCTCTCGGGCACCATCACGCGCGGTGGGGCTTCGGGAGCGAGGAGGAGGTGCGGCGGATCGTGGGCGGCTATCACGAGCGCGGACTTCCGCTGGAGGCCGTACACCTCGACATCGACCACTTCGACGCGCATCAGGTGTTCACGGTCGACCGGGACCGCTTCCCGAAGCTGCCGGTGCTCGCCGAGGAACTGCGCCGGGACGGGATCCGGCTGGTGTCGATCGTGGATCCCGCGGTGAAGGCCGAGCCCGGTAACGCCGTGTACGACAGTGGGACCGCCGAGGAGGCCTTTGTGCGGGACGCCGCCGGGCAGCCGGTGCGTGGTGTGGTCTGGCCGGGTGAGGTGGTCTATCCGGACTTCACGCGCGCGCGTACGCGCCGGTGGTGGGGCGGTCTCTACGAAGAGCGGCTCTCCCAGGGGTTCGCAGGTTTCTGGCACGACATGAACGAGCCGGTGTCCTTCGCCGCTTTCGGGGAGTCGACGCTGCCCCGTTCGGCGCGGCACGACCTGGAGGGCCGCGGCGGTGACCATCGTGAGGCGCACAACGTGTACGCGCTCGGCATGGCGCGGGCGGGCTACGAAGGTCTGCGTGAACTGACGCCCCAGGAGCGGCCGTTCCTGTTCTCCCGCTCCGGGTGGGCCGGAATGCAGCGCTACGGAGGGACCTGGTCCGGGGACGTGGCCACGGGGTGGCCCGGTCTGCGGGCGTCCCTGTCGCTGGTGATGGGCCTCGGGCTGTGCGGCGTGCCGTATTCGGGTCCCGATGTGGGCGGCTTCGACGGGAGCCCCTCCCCGGAGCTGTATCTGCGGTGGTTCCAGCTCGGGGCGTATCTGCCGCTGTTCCGTACGCACGCGAGTCTGCGGGCGGGGCGCAGGGAGCCCTGGGAGTTCGGTGACGATGTTCTCGGGCACGCGCGCGTGGCGCTCGTCGAGCGGCGGCGGCTGCTGCCGTACTTCATGACGCTGGCGCATCTGGCACGCCGTACGGGCGCGCCCTATGTGCGGCCGGTGTGGTGGGGCTCACCGGAGGACAGGGCGCTGCGGGACTGCGAGGACGCGTTCCTGCTCGGTGACTGCCTTCTGGTGGCACCGGTGCTGGACCCGGGCGCCGATCGGCGTGCGGTGCAGCTGCCGCGGGGGCGCTGGTACGACACGGTGACCGAGGAGGCGTACGAAGGGCCCGCGCAGGTTTTGATCGACGCCCCCTTGTCGCGGATTCCGGTCCTGGTCCGTGCGGGGGCGGTCCTGCCGGTGCGTGGCGAGGACGGCGGCCTGGAGCTGGAGGTGTGGGCGCCCGCCCGCGGGCGGACCGGGGGCGGGCTGGTGGTGGCGGACGCGGGCGACGGCTGGGAGGAGCCGGAGATCGAGCGCTATGTGACGCGTCGTAAGGGGAAGCGTGTGATCGTCGAGCGGTACGGGGAGGACGGCCGCAGTGAGCCGTCACTGCCCGTTCGGGTGCGGGGGCTGGGAGCGTCGTGACACGCCCCTGAAGGGGGCCCACAGCCCCGGTGGGGCCACTCCCGAGTCGGAAGTGGCCCCACCGGGGACGCGTGAAGAGATCTCAGACGTACCGGCCCTCGAACCACGCCTTCGCCGCCAGGGTGTGCAGCGGGAAGGCGAGTTCGGTCGCCCTGCGCAGGAGTTGCCAGCCCTCGGTCTCGTCGGTCGCGACGGACGGCGGCAGGTCGGACACCGGACGCTCCGGGAGTGCTCCGAAGAGCAGCAGGTGGCCGTCGGGGGAGCTCAGCGCGTCGACGAGCCGTACGTCGCGGCCGGCCGCGGCGATGCCCGTCTCCTCCTTGAGTTCACGGACGACGGCCTGCCGCCAGTCCTCCCGTTGGTCGATGAACCCTCCGGGCAGGGCGATACCCCCGCGCGCGGGAGCGATGGTCCGGGTGATGACGACCAGGGCCGCACCCTTGGTGTCGTACACGGGTTGCAGGGCCACCGCGACCGGGGTGGGGTTGCGGTAGGCCACGGTGCGACAGGAGGAGCAGGTGCGGGGCCAGCCGGAAACGCCCTCTCCGTAGGGCGCGCCGCAGCTCGAACAGTGGGAGTCCGGCGCGGAGTTGGCGGACGGGATATGGGTTGGAGACACGCCCGGGACTGTATCCGATCATCACAAGGACGGCTGCGCGGGCCGCCTCACTGGGACTGGATGAGGGATTTCGTCGACACCGGGAAGTCGAAATAGGTGTCGGGGTACAGCTCGGGCTTGTACGTGAAGTGCCACCACTCCTCGGCCAGGTTCACGAAACCGAGGCCTTCGAGGGTGTCCTTCAGGAGCAGCCTGTTGGCGCGCTGCTGTCCCTGGATGCGCGGGTCGAGGGTGTGCGACAGGGTGTCGAAGCAGTCGTAACCGGTGCCCATGTCCACGGAGTTGTCCGGGAAACGCTCGCCCTGAGGCGCGAAGCAGGGCACGAGGGGCTCTCCGGGAACGTACGGGCGGGTCGGCAGCGCCGGGAGCTTGACGAGAGTGAGGTCCATGGTCGAGCCGCGGCTGTGGCCGGACTTCTCCGCGATGTAACCGTCCTCGAACAGACGGGTCTTGTCGACGTTCGGGTAGAACTCGGCCTTCATTGCCTGGTCTTCGAGGTCCTTGGCCCAGCGGACGAAGTGGTCCACGGACCGCTGGGGCCGGTAGCAGTCGTACACCTTCAGGGAGTAGCCCTGTCCCAGCAGTCGCTGCTGGGCCTGGTGGAGGGCTTCGGCGGCGGGCCTGGTGAGGATGCAGAGGGGCTGCTGGTAGCCGTCGATGCGCTCGCCCACGAAGTTGTGCGGGGTGAAGTAGCGGATCTCCTGGATGATCGTGGGGTCCACGGATCTCAGGGCCACGAAGTCGGCGGGTGCCTTCGGCTCGGTGGTGGCCCGGGCCGTCGCGGAGGCCGCGGTGACGGCCAGCAGGGCGGCGAGGACGGTGACGAGGCTGCGTACCGCCATGGAGAGTCGTGTCATGTCCCCTGCATCTATCAGGTGCAGGTTCCCCGGGGGAAGAGATCGGATACAGTCCGCGCCCGATCGAGTGACTGGACACGGCCGGGGCGGAAGGCGGCCCGCGTGGCTCAGGGACGAGGGACGGCCGGAACCACCCCCGTGGGCCCCGGCCGTCCCTACCGATACTCCGACGCTCAGGAGGCCTGATCGGTTCTCTCCTGACGGGCCGGATCGTTCCTCGTGAGGCACTCCGGCGCCCTGCCCAATCGACTCCGCCCGTGGCACACTTCTGACGTTCCGTCAGATCCAGCGTTGTGGAGGGATCTTGTCGCGCACCCGTACACCCGTGGTCACCGGCTGGTTCACCGGCGAGGGGGAGGAGTTCCGCCTCCTCGGCACGCGCTGCTCGGCCTGCGCGTCGGTGTTCTTCCCCCGCGAGGACGTCTTCTGCCGCAATCCGGGTTGCTCCGGCGGCGGTCTGGAGGAAATCCCGCTGTCCCGGCGCGGCCGCGTCTGGTCGTACACGGACAGCCGGTACCGGCCTCCGTCACCGTATGTGTCCGATCCGGAACTCGAATGGCAGCCGTACGCGTTGATCGCTGTGGAACTGGAATCCGAAAGGCTCGTGGTGCTCGGACAGACCGTTCCCGGGGTGACCGTCGCCGATCTGGCAGTGGGCATGGAGGTGGAGGTCGTCCCGGGCGTGCTGAACGAGGACGCGGAGACGACCTGGACGACATGGCACTGGCGGCCGACGGAGGTGACGGCATGACGGACGATGTGGCGGTGCTCGGTGCGGGCATGCACCCCTGGGGCAAGTGGGGGCGCGGCTTCGTGGAGTACGGGACGGTGGCCGCGCGCGCGGCGCTCGCCGACGCCGGGGTCGACTGGCGGGACGTCGGCTCGATCGTCGGCGCGGACACGGTCCGTGGCGGATACCCGGGGTATGTGGCGGGGGCGACGTTCGCCAAGGCACTGGGCTGGCAGGGCGCCCGGGTCGCGAGTGTGTACGCGGCGTGCGCGTCGGGGGCGCAGGCCGTCAACACCGCGCGGGCTCAGATCCTTTCGGGTCTCGCGGATGTGGTGCTGGTGGTGGGCGCGGACGCGGCTCCGAAGGGCTTCTTCCGGCCCGCGGGCGGAGACCGGCCCGACGATCCGGACTGGCTGCGGTTCCGGGTCCTGGGGGCGACGAATCCGACGTACTTCGGGCTGTACGCGCGCCGGCGGATGGCCGTCCACGGGGACACGCTGGAGGATTTCGCGCAGGTCAAGGTGAAGAACGCGGCTCTGGGGGCGCTGAATCCCAACGCCCGCTACCGCAAGCGGGTCACGGCCGAGGAGGTCGCCGCCTCGGCCGTCGTGGCCGATCCGCTGCGGCTGCTCGACATCTGCGCGACCTCGGACGGGGCGGCGGCACTCGTCCTGTCCAGCATGGAGTTCGCCCGCCGTCACGGGGCGGCGGACCCGGTGCGGATCCGCGCGGTGTCCACGGTGACGCCGAGCTATCCCAACACCGTGCTCGACCTTCCCGACATCGCGACGGACTCCGCGGTCGCGGCGGAGCCGGCCCCCGAAACGTTCCGCGCGTCGATCGCGCGGGCCGCGTACGAGGAGGCGGGCGTCGGCCCCGAGGATCTCTCGCTCGCGGAGGTCTACGACCTGTCCACCGCCCTGGAGTTGCAGTGGTACGAGGATCTGGGGCTGTGCGGCGAGGGCGAGGCGGCCAAGCTGCTGCGGGAGGGCGCGACGGCGCCGGGAGGACGAATACCGGTGAACGTCAGCGGCGGACTCGCCTCCTTCGGGGAGGCCGTTCCGGCGCAGGCCATAGCCCAGGTCTGCGAGCTCACCTGGCAGTTGCGGGGCGCGGCGGGTGACCGGCAGGTCGCGGGTGCGCGGGTGGGGATCACCGCGAACCAGGGGCTGTTCGGGCACGGTTCGTCCGTGATCGCCGTCAGGTGAGGAGTCGCGGTGTGCCGACGGGGGTCGCCCGCACGCTGTGTGATCGGCCCGGAATCGTGCGTGAACAGCTCGTGAACTGCGCCTGGGCGTACGCGGGTGGCGTCATTATGCTTCCGTGCCCTCCTGGACGGATACTGTCCGCTTCGCCTTCCAGCCGGTCGTCAACCTGACGACCGGAGGGGTTACGGCGCTGGAGATACTCGCCCGTCCGGAGTCCGGTGACATCCTCGCGCAGGCGCGCCGGGATCCCGAACTCGACGGCCGGCTGGCCGCGTTGGCGATGCGGGCGGCGGCCCGTCAGGAGACTCTGCTGCCGCTGCACGTCAACGTGTTCGCCGGGACCCTCGCCGATCTCGGAGGGCTCGCCGCACTCCGTGCCGAGGTGCGGGAGGCCGGGCGCATGCCGTGGGAGGTGACGGTCGACGTCGGCCCGCCCTTCACCCACGTACCGCACCAGGCGCTCCTCGAAGCGGTGACGGTACTGCGGGACGAGGGCTTCCGGATCTGCGCGGACGGCATCGGCGACGGTGACGTCCCCCTTCGGTTGCTCGCGGATCTCGCGCCCGACCTGGTGAAGCTGGACGCGTCCCTGCTGTCGAGGCCTGCGCTGATTCGGGCGATGCGCACGATGTGCGAGCAGCTCGGGGCGTTGCTGTCCGTCGAGGGCGTGGAGACCGAGTCGCAGTGTGCGGCGGCGGTTTCCGCGGGCGCGCAGCTGGCACAGGGCGAGTTGTTCGCGCCCCCGGCACGGCGGCCCGCGGCGGATGTGTACGTTCCGGCCCTGTCCCCCGTGGCCGCGGCGACGCCGCCCTACGGGCCGCCCGTACGACAGTTCGTACGGCCTGCCGCGCTGCTGCCCGCCGGGGCGTCCGCGGGGCAGGTGCGGGCGTTGCTGACCGGGTCGCCGGACGTCTCCGGGGTGTTGCTCGTGGACGCCACCGGGGTGCCGGTGCGGTCGGTGCACCGATCGCGGTTCCTGCTGTCCCTGTCGGGGCGCTACGGGCACGCGCTGTACGCCGACCGGCCCGCCGCGAGGCTGGGCGATCCGCCGCGCACGGTCGGGGTCGACGCGACCGCGTGGGAGGTTCTCGACGTGGTGGCGGACGGGGCGCCGGACCGTACGTCGGACGATGTCGCGGTCGTCGACCGGCTCGGGCGGTGCGTTGGTGTCGTACGGCTGGCGGATCTCGTACGGGCGCTGGCGGAGAGCCGTGTCGAGGAGGCCGCCGCGCTCAATCCGCTGACGCGGCTGCCCGGTTCGGACGCGATCACCGGTGAGGTGGACCGGTGGATCGCCGACGGGCGGGTGTTCGCGCTGAGCTGGCTGGATGTCGACGGCTTCAAGCGGGTCAACGACAGTGCGGGGTTCGCGGCGGGCGACGAGCTGATCCGGGCGGTGGGGCGGGCGCTGCAGGCCGCCGCGTCCGGGGCCACGCGCGTGGGGCACATCGGCGGTGACGACTTCCTGGTCCTGGCTGATCCGGAGTGGCTCGATCCACTGGCCACGTCGGTGCTCGACACGCCCTGGTCGGCGGGCGGGCTCGCCGTCACGCTGTCCCTTGCCACCGTGCTGTGCGCCCCCGGCAGCGTCACCGACCACCGCGAGGCCGCCGCGTGTCTGGCGCCCCTCAAGCAGGCCGCGAAGTCCCTCCGGGGGGCCAGCTGGGTGCTGGGCCGCGCCGGCCTGCCGGGCCACGAGATCCGACGCGGGTCGGGCGCCGCACCGGCGCATGCCGAGAGCTGGGCGGGCGGGCCCGGGCGGGGGTGAGCCACTGTCGACCGCGGGCCGACCGAGCCGACGGCGGGGGTGCCGCAGTGGTGCGTCGGCCGGGGCTCGGGGCGCGGCCACGCCGGGGCGACCGGCTGGCTCGCGGGCGGCTGGGGGCTCCCCCGGGCGGCTGAGAGTTCGCGGGCAGCTGAGGGGTGCGGGCGGCTGAGGCCGCAGGTCGGCTGAGGACTGGGGTCAGTTGTGGGCCGCCGGGCGGCTGGTGGACTGCCCAGCGGCTGACGGTTGCGATCGGCTGAAGCTGCAGGGCGACCGAGGACTGCGGTCAGTTGTGGGCTCCCGGGCGGCTGAGGGCTGTCGGGCCCGGCTCGCCCCGCGATGCCGGGGAGGCCACGTCACCGGCCCGGGCGATTCGGGAGATCTCCCGGGCCGCCTTCTCCGACCTGGGCCACTGGTACACACGCCCTCCACCGAAGTGCACGCACCCTGAAGGTCGCGTTCCCCGCTGGCCGGCCGGACGTCGACGAACTCCGCCCGGCTCCCGCCGCGGAACCCCCGGCCCCACGCTCTCCGCCGCCGTACACACGCCCCGGAACGCGGCCGCTCCGGCGGGCCGTCCGTGCGGGCCAGAACCGTTGTCGCCCGCGACCTTGACGCTCTCACAGTGCCGGTGAACACTTCCGGTGTCAGTCGGCATCGCCGCATTCCGGCGTATTCAGGCACTGCGCCGCGCAGGCCCTCGCCTGCGCCAACGGGTCATGCCCCCACGGGCGATTCGACTGCGACGGCACGCTCGTCACGGACGCCGGGCGGGGCGCGGGATCTCCCTGCTCTCGGCTGAAGTAGCCATGGGAACGCACCCTGCACGGTGGACCGGGGCGGATCGCCCCGGGCCTGGGCCTAGGAGCCGCCATGAGCAACGGAGACATATTCGTCGGTGAGGTCATCGGCACAGCGATTCTGATCCTCTTCGGCGCCGGAGTGGTCGCCGCGGTCGTACTCAACTACTCCAAGGCGAAGGACGCAGGCTGGGTCGTCATCGCGTTCGGCTGGGGCTTCGGCGTACTGGCCGGTGCCTACACCGCCGCGCCGCTGTCCGGAGGGCACCTCAACCCGGCGGTGACCGTCGGCATCGCCATCGACACCGGGGACTGGGACAAGGTCCACATCTACATCGCGGGACAGATGGTCGGCGCCTTCCTGGGCGCGGTGCTGTGCTGGCTGGTCTACTTCGCCCAGTTCCAGGCCAACGCCGAAGAGGAGATCGCGCAGCCCACGCTCGGGATCTTCTCCACCGGCCCCGCGATCCGCAATCCCGTGGCGAACCTCATCACGGAGATCATCGCGACCATCGGTCTGGTGCTGCCGATCCTGGCATTCGGCCTCACCAAGGGGCTCGGCGAGTCCGGCACCGCGATCCTGATCGTGTCGTTCCTGGTGGTCGGCATCGGTCTGTCGCTCGGTGGTCCCACGGGGTACGCCATCAACCCGGCCCGTGACCTGGGCCCGCGCATCGCCCACGCCATCCTGCCGATCCCCAACAAGGGGACGTCGGACTGGAGCTACTCGTGGATACCGGTGGTCGGGCCGCTGATCGGCGGAGTGCTTGCCGGGCTCATCTTCAAAGCAGCCTTCTGAGGCAGCCGTCCGAAGAATCCGACGAAGGGGACGTCATGACGGACAAGTTCGTCGCCGCAATCGACCAGGGCACCACGTCCAGCCGCTGCATCGTCTTCAACCAGGACGGCGCCATCGTCGCCGTCGACCAGCGAGAACACCGCCAGATCTTCCCCAAGCCGGGCTGGGTGGAGCACGACGCCACCGAGATCTGGTCGAAGGTGCAGGCCGTGGTCGCGGGCGCGCTCGCGAAGGCGGGGCTCCGCGCCGACCAGCTCAGCGCGATGGGAATCACCAACCAGCGCGAGACGACGGTCCTGTGGGACCGCGCCACGGGCAAGCCCGTGCACAACGCGATCGTCTGGCAGGACACCCGAACCTCCGCTCTCTGCAACGAACTCGGCGGCTCGGACGGGCAGGACCGTTTCCGTGAGCAGACCGGCCTGCCGCTGGCCAGCTACTTCTCCGGGCCCAAGGCGGCCTGGCTGCTCGACAACGTGCCGGGACTGCGGGCCCGCGCCGAGCGCGGCGAGATCGCCTTCGGCACGATCGACTCCTGGCTGATCTGGAACCTCACCGGCGGCACGGACGGCGGAAAGCACGTCACCGACGTGACCAACGCCGGCCGTACCATGCTGATGAACCTCGAAACACTCCAGTGGGACCAGTCCATCCTCTCCGCGATGAACGTCCCCGAGGCCGTCCTCCCCGAGATCAAGTCCTCGTCCGAGGTGTACGGGACCGCCGTCGGCCAGCTCGCGGGCGTCCCGGTGGCGTCGGCGCTGGGCGACCAGCAGGCCGCGGTGTTCGGACAGGCCTGCTACGACGTGGGCACGGCCAAGAACACGTACGGGACGGGCAGTTTCCTGCTGCTCAACACCGGGAACCGGCCCGTGCCTTCGAAGAACGGGCTGCTGACCACGATGGGGTACAAGATCGGTTCGGAGGCGCCGGTCTACTGCCTCGAAGGGTCCATCGCGATCACCGGCGCGCTCGTGCAGTGGTTCCGCGACCAGCTCGGCATCATCCGCAGCGCCGACGAGATCGAGACCCTCGCCGCGAGCGTCGACGACAACGGCGGCGCGTACATCGTGCCCGCGTTCTCGGGCCTGTTCGCGCCCTACTGGCGCTCTGACGCGCGCGGTGTCGTCACCGGCCTGACCAGGTACGTCACGAAGGGACACCTCGCGCGGGCCGTCCTGGAGGCGACGAGCTGGCAGACGCGTGAGGTCGTGGACGCCATGTTCCAGGACTCCGGGGTGCACATCACGACCCTGAAGGTGGACGGCGGCATGACCAAGAACAATCTGCTGATGCAGCACCAGGCGGATGTGCTCGGGGTGCCGGTGATCCGCCCGAAGGTCTCCGAGACGACCTGCCTGGGAGCGGCGTACGCGGCCGGTCTGGCGACCGGGGTGTGGAACGACCTCGACGAGCTGAAGTCGCACTGGCAGAAGGACGTCGAGTGGACGCCCAACATGGAGGCGTCCGTCCGTGACCGCGAGTACCACAACTGGCGCAAGGCGGTGGAGAAGAGCTTCGGCTGGCACGAGGACGGCGAAGGCTGACCCGGCCCGTTTTCGAGGTCCACGCGCGCGTGTGTGTCATCGATGTCCACGCGCGCGTGCGGCTGATGAGTGCCTGAGGACTGCGGCCCGTACCCCTGTCGGCGGGGGTACGGGTCGTACTCGTGCTCGTGCCGGTATCGGCTGCTCGAGCCGGTCGGGTGTCGCCGGCCGGTGTCTCAGGTGGTGACGGTCTGGCGGCGCTCGGCGGCGTACGCCATCGCGTGCTGGACGACCTGGATGAGGACTTCCTTGACCGACTCCCGGCCGCGCGCGTCGCACATGACGACGGGGACTCCGGGGTCCAGGTCGAGGGCCTGGCGGACGGTGTCTGTGGGGTAACGGGCCGCGCCCTCGAAGCAGTTGACGCCCACCACGAAGGGTATGGAGCGCCGCTCGAAGTAGTCGACGGCGGCGAAGCAGTCCTCCAGGCGACGGGTGTCGGCGAGGACGACGGCACCCAGGGCGCCGGTGGCGAGCTCGTCCCACAGGAACCAGAAGCGGTTCTGACCGGGCGTCCCGAAGAGGTACAGCACCAGGTCCTCGCGGAGCGTGATGCGGCCGAAGTCCATGGCGACCGTGGTGGTGTGCTTGCCCTCCACACCGCTGGTGTCGTCAACCGGACGGCCCGCCTCGGTCAGCAGCTCCTCGGTGCGCAGCGGCTTGATCTCGCTGACGGCGCCGACCATGGTGGTCTTGCCCACGCCGAAGCCGCCCGCCACGAGGATCTTGAGCGTGACGGGTTCGACGGGGGCCTTGCCGCGCTCAGTGCGCCCGAAGATCATCGTTCTCTTCTCCTGCTTCAGTGGTGTCGCGTGCTTCGGTGGAGCTTGCGTCGGTGGTCGAGCTTGGTTCAGTGGTCGAGCTTGGTTCGTTGGTGGAGCCTGCCCTGGTCGGGGCGCTTGCTTCGGTGGTGCCGGACGGTGGCGGACCGTACCCGCCGCCACCGGGTGTTTCGATGACCAGCACGTCGCCGGGGCCGACCTCGGCCGCGTCGCTCCCGGCGAGTTCGGTGACCGTGCCGTCCGCGCGCTCCACGCGGTTGGCGCCCAGCGTCCCGGGTTCGCCGCCCGCCATACCGTAGGGCGGGACCCTGCGGTGCTGGGAGAGCGTGGAGACGGTCATCGGCTCGTGGAACCGGATGCGGCGTACGGCACCGTCACCGCCCTGCCACCGTCCGGCCCCGCCGCTGCCGCGTCGTACGGCGAACTCGTCGAGCTGGACCGGCAGTCGCCACTCCAGGACCTCGGGGTCCGTGAGTCGCGAGTTGGTCATGTGGGTCTGTACGACGGGCGCGCCCGGGAAGCCGTCGCCCGCACCGGACCCGGAGGCCACGGTCTCGTAGTACTGGTACCGCTCATTGCCGAAGGTGACGTTGTTCATGGTGCCGGAGCCCTCTGCCTGCACCCGGAGAGCACCGTACAGCGCGCCGGTGATCGCCTGCGACGTCTCCACATTTCCCGCCACTACGGCGGCCGGTGGTTCCGGGGCGAGCATCGACCCGGGCGGTACGACGATGTCGAGGGGCCGCAGGCAGCCGTCGTTGAGCGGGATGTCGTCGGCGACCAGCGTGCGGAAGACGTACAGGACGGCCGCGTTGACCACCGCGAAGGGTGCGTTGAAGTTGGTGGCGAGCTGCGGGGACGTACCCGTGAAGTCGACTTTCGCGGAGCGTTTTTCGCGGTCTACGGAGACGTGGACCCGGATCACGGCTCCGGAGTCGGTCTCGTAGGCGAACTCGCCGTCCTCAAGGGTGTCGATGACGCGGCGCACCGCCTCTTCGGCGTTGTCCTGGACGTGCTTCATGTATGCCTGGACGACGTCGAGCCCGAAGTGCCCGATCATACGGCCGACTTCGTCGACGCCCTTCTGGTTGGCGGCGATCTGGGCGCGGAGGTCGGCGAGGTTGGTCTTCGGGTTGCGCGAGGGGTAGGGCGCCCCGGTGAGGAGGCCTCGGGTCTCGGCCTCCCTGAGGCGGCCGCCCTCCACGAGCAGCCAGTTGTCGAAGAGGATGCCTTCCTCCTCGATGGTGCGGCTGTTGGCGGGCATGGACCCGGGCGCGATGCCGCCGATCTCCGCGTGGTGGCCGCGCGAGGCGACGTAGAAGAGGATGCGCGCGCCATCCGCGCCGCCGCCGTCCGTCTCGCCGCCGCCCGTACCGCCGGCCCCCGTACCGTCGGCGCCCGCTGTGACGTCACCCTCCGTGTCGAAGACCGGGGTGATCACCGTGACGTCGGGGAGGTGGGTGCCGCCGTGGTACGGGTCGTTGACCGCGTATGTGTCCCCGGGGCGCATACTGTCGCCGCGGCGGCGGATGACCTCCTTGACGCTGGTGCCCATCGAGCCCAAGTGCACTGGAATATGGGGGGCGTTGGCGACCAGGTTCCCGTCGGGGTCGAAGAGAGCGCAGGAGAAGTCCAGGCGCTCCTTGATATTGACGGACTGGGCGGTGGACTCCAGGCGGGCGCCCATCTGTTCGGCGATGGCCATGAAGAGGTTGTTGAAGACCTCAAGGAGAACGGGGTCGACTTCCGTGCCGAGATCGGAACTCTCCGTGACCGCCACCCGTTCCATGACCAGATGCCCGTCATCGGTCATGGCCGCCTGCCAGCCGTCGTCGACGACGGTCGTCGAGCTGGCCTCGGTGATGATCGCGGGGCCGGTGACGGTGTCGCCCGGGGGCAGTTCCTCGCGGCGGCGCAAGGGTACGTCGCGCCAGGTGCCGCCGGTGTGGAGGCTGACCGTCTCCGGGGTGCCGGTCGCGGAGTGCGGGGTGCCGGGCTCGGGTGAGGTGACGGGCGCGGGCCGGGTGACGAGGGCGGAGAGATCGGGGGGTTCGGTGAGACCGGTGGCTTCCACGGAGAGGGCTTCGACGACGACCGGACGGTCGAGGGTGAAGGAGTAGGTGGCGCGATGGCGGTCTTCGAAGGTGCGGGTCATGGTGCCGGGCTCGGTCAGCTCGACGGTGAGTGCCGTGTCCGTGCCGTCATAGCGCAGCTGGGCCCGGCGGGTGACCCGGATGCGGTCCTCGGGGACGTCCTCGGCGAGGAGTTCGGCGCGGGCCGCGCCCTCCAGGCCGTCGGCGGTCTTGAGGATGCCGGGCATCGCGGCGGCTTCCAGGGGCGCCTCGACGGACTGTTCACGCATGGCCGTGGTGTCGGCGAGCCCGATGCCGAGTGCGGAGAGCACCCCGGCCATGGGCGGTACGAGGACCGTGCGGATGCCGAGCGAGTCGGCGACCATGCAGGCGTGCTGGCCGCCCGCGCCGCCGAAGGTGGTCAGTGCGTAGCGGGTGACGTCGTGGCCCTTCTGGACCGAGATGCGCTTCACGGCGTTGGCGATGTTGGCCACGGCGATCTGCAGATAGCCCTCGGCGACCTGCTCGGGCGTGCGGTCGTCGCCGGTCCGCTCGCGGATCTCGTCGGCGAGGGCGGTGAAGCGGTCGCGGACGAGGGCCTCGTCGAGCGGCTGGTCCCCGTCGGGGCCGAACACCCTGGGGAAATGGGCGGGTTGGATCCGGCCGAGGGCCACGTTGGCGTCGGTGACGGTGAGCGGGCCGCCGCCGCGATAGCAGGCCGGGCCCGGGTCCGCTCCCGCCGAGTCCGGCCCTACGCGGTAGCGGGAGCCGTCGAAGTGGAGGACGGATCCACCTCCCGCGGCGACGGTGTGGATGTCGAGCATGGGCGCGCGCAGCCGGACGCCGGCGATCTGGGTGGTGAAGACACGTTCGTACTCGCCCGCGAAGTGCGAGACGTCCGTGGAGGTGCCGCCCATGTCGAAGCCGATGACCCGGTCGAAGCCCGCGAGCTGGGACATCCGCGCCATGCCGACGATGCCACCGGCCGGCCCGGAGAGGATGGCGTCCTTGCCGCGGAACTGTCCGGCTTCGGCGAGGCCGCCGTTGGACTGCATGAACATCAGCCGCACACCGTGGAGTTCGTCGGCGACGTGCTGGACGTAGCGGCGCAGGACGGGCGACAGATAGGCGTCGACGACGGCCGTGTCACCGCGCGGGACGAGCTTCATCAGGGGGCTGACCTCGCTGGAGAGCGAGATCTGCGGGAAGCCGGTGCGGGCGGCCAGCTCGCCGACGGCCTGTTCGTGGGCCGGGTGGAGGTGGCTGTGCATGCAGACGACGGCGACGGCATGGATTCCGGCGTCGTACGCCTCCTGGAGAGGCCCGGCGAGGGCGTCCAGGTCGGGGGCGCGCAGGACCGTGCCGTCGGCGGCGATGCGTTCGTCGACCTCGATGACGCGTTCGTGGAGCAGTTCGGGGAGTTCGATCTCGCGGGCGAAGATCCGTGGGCGGTTCTGATAGGCGATCCGCAGCGCGTCGCGGAAGCCACGGGTGACGACGAGGAGGGTGCGTTCGCCCTTGCGCTCCAGGAGGGCGTTGGTGGCGACGGTGGTGCCCATACGAACGGACTCCACCGGTAGGCCGTTGTGGTGACCGGGTTCCTGCCCGGATGCCCGTCCCGTCGAGGCGTCACTGGCTTCGGTGAGGAGTTCGCGGATGCCCGCCACGGCCGCGTCGGCGTACCGGGACGGGTTGTCCGAGAGGAGTTTGCGGGTGAGCAGCCGTCCGTCGGGGCGCTGGGCGACGACATCGGTGAAGGTGCCACCGCGGTCGACCCAGAACTGCCAGCCCTTCACGTCTGTCTCCCCGATGTCGCGCTGCCCCGGCCCTGAGCCGGAGGTGCCTTTCGACGATCGGTCAGATCATATCGGGGTCCGGCACCTCGGCGTTCGGTCCGGAGCGGGGGGTGCTTCTCGGCGCAGGCACCGAGGCCGACCTCGCCCCTGGCTACTTGATCGCTCACATAGCGCGATGGCCGCTCGGATAGTGAGAAGCTGGACCGAACTCAAGCCGGTACCGTCAGGAGCCAAGGAAATGCTTACGCCCAAGCCCCCTCCCGCAGACGACAGCACCACCGACGGCACCGACGGCACCGCCGCACCCCTCGCCGAACCCGGCGGATCATCCGGCAAGGTCCAGTCCCTGGAGCGGGCGATCATCCTGCTGGAGGCGACGGCGGACAGCGCGCCGGACGGCGACACGGCCACGAATCTCGCGGGCCGCTGCGGGCTCAACCGGGCCACGGCCTGGCGGCTGCTGTCCACCATGGAGCAGTACGGCATGGTCGAGCGCGATCCGCTGACCAGCCGATACACCGTGGGTTTCGCGGTCGCCCGGATGGCCTCGGCGGCCGGGTTCGACGGGCTCATCCGGCGCTCCCACGGCATCCTGCGCCAGGTCAGCGAGCAGACCGGCGAGACGGCCAACCTCGCGGTGGTGCAGCAACTGGGGCTGACGTACATCGACGAGGTGACTCCCCCGGTGGTCCTCAGTGCCAAGTGGCTCGGGCGGCAGGCGCCGCTGCACGCAACCTCGACCGGGAAGGCGCTGCTGGCCTGGCTGCCGGCGGAAGAGGTGGACGTGCTGCTGGCCGAGCCGCTGACCGCGTACACCGACACGACGGTCGCCGACCGGGGGCGGCTGCGCGCCGAGCTGGCCGAGACGCGGGAGCGGGGATACAGCGTGTGCGCGGGCGAGATGGAGCGGAATCTGTACGGGGTGTCCGCGCCGGTCCTCGGCGCCCGCGACCGGCCGTTCGCCGTGCTCAGCATCTGGGGCCCGCAGGACCGGGTGCCCGAGTCCCGTTTCCCGGCGCTCGGCGCGCTGGTGTGCGGTGCGGCCGAGGAGGTGGCGCGGGCGGCGCGGGCGTTGTGACACCCCCTCAGGGAGGCGGCCGATTCCGAGGCGAGGCGCGGCAGGTACTGCCAGTCGGGGCAGCACTGGCAGCGGGACCGGGAGTGGGGCCGGTACTGACCGCGGGACCGGTCCTGGCGGTGGCGCGGCACCCCTGACCGGTGCCGTGGGCGGGCGCCCTTGACGCACGGCGGCCATAGACGGCATGTTCGTTATGTGCGACGCATGAACACGATGCGAGCAACGACCTCACCTGATATCCACCCCCGCACAGCGGAGGCCCCCGCATGACCATGAACCAGGACGTCATCATCACGTGCGCCCTCACCGGTGCCGGCGACACCGTGCGGAAGAGCCCGCACGTCCCCGTGACCCCCGAGCAGATCGCCCGCTCCGCCGTCGAGGCCGCGGATGCCGGAGCGGCCGCCGTCCACATCCACGTGCGTGATCCGGAGACGGGGGCGCCCTCCCGTGACCCGCGGCTGTACCGGGAGGTCGTCGAGCGCATCAGGGAGACCGGCACGGACGTCGTCGTCAACCTCACCGCGGGCATGGGCGGCGATCTGGTCATCGACCCGGAGGAGCCGCTGAGGCATCTGCCCGGCACCGACCTCGTGGGCGGACTCGACCGGCTGCCGCACGTCGAGGACCTGCTGCCCGACATCTGCACCCTGGACTGCGGCTCCCTCAACTTCGGCGACGGCTCGAACCTCTATGTGTCCACCCCGGACATGCTGCGTACGGGGGCGAGGCGCGTCCAGGAGCTGGGCGTACGGCCCGAGTTGGAGATCTTCGACACCGGGCACCTCTGGTTCGCCAAGCAGTTGCGCACCGAGGGGCTGCTGGACGATCCGACCGTCTTCCAGCTGTGCATGGGCATCCCGTGGGGCGCGCCCGCCGATCCGGGCGTACTGCAGTCGATGGTGAACATGCTGCCGGAGGGCGCCCAGTGGGCCAGCTTCGCCCTCGGGCGGATGCAGATGCCGTGGGTCGCCCAGTCGGTGCTGCTCGGCGGGCACGTACGGGTCGGTCTGGAGGACAACCTCTATCTCGGCAAGGGCGTCAAGGCGACCAACGCGCAACTGGTCGAGCGGGCGGTGACGATCGTCGAGGCGATGGGGGCGCGCGTCGCCACGCCGGACGAGGCCCGGCTGAAGCTCGGCCTCAAGCCGCGTGGCTGACCCACGGAACACGGTTCGCGCCGACCGCACGCCCCACAGAGACCGCACGCCTCTCAGCGACCGCACGCCCCACGGGCTGTCGGCCGCCGCAGCCGCCGTCCCCCCACGTCGAGCCCTCAAGGAGCCCTTGGTGCCCCACACTTCAGACGCCCCCGACACCGCGCTGACTTCCGTGACCCGGCCCGCCCCCCAGGACGTACAGACCGTGGCCTGCGTCGGCGCCGGGGTCATCGGCGGCGGCTGGGTCGCCCACTTCCTGGCCCGCGGGTACGCCGTCAGGGCGTGGGACCCGGCGCCCGACGCCGAGGCGCGGCTGCGTCGTCTCGTGGACGCCGCGTGGCCCGCGTTGGAGCAGCTGGGCCTCGCCCCGGGTGCGTCCCCGGCCCGTCTCACGGTCACCGACACGCTCGAAGAGGCGGTGTCGGAGGCCCAGTTCGTGCAGGAGAGCGCCCCGGAGAAGCTGGAGCTCAAGCGTGAGCTGCTGGCGAAGCTGGACGCGGCGACTCCCGCCGGAATCGTCATAGCCTCCTCCACGTCCGGCTATCCGATGACGGACATGCAGACGGAGGCGGTCACCCCGGGCCGGCTGGTCGTCGGCCATCCCTTCAATCCGCCGTACCTCATCCCGCTCGTCGAGGTCGTCGGCGGCGAGCACACGGACGCGGCGGCGGTCGAGTGGGCATCCGGGTTCTACGAGGTGGCGGGCAAATCCGTGATCACCATGGAGCGCGAGGTCCCCGGTTTCATCGCCAACCGCCTCCAGGAGGCCCTGTGGCGGGAGGCCCTGCACATGGTCGCCAACGGCGAGGCGACGGTGCGTGAGATAGACCGGTCCATCACCGAGGGCCCCGGCCTGCGCTGGGCGTTCATGGGGCCGATGCTCACCTTCGCGCTGGCCGGCGGGGAGGGCGGCATGGCGCACATGCTGGACCATTTCGGCCCGTCCCTGAAGTCCCCGTGGACCCGGCTGGCGGCCCCGGAACTGGACAGAACGCTCTACGACTCCGTGGTCGCGGGCTGTGAGGACGCCTCCGACGGACGGACCATCGCGGACCTCGTCGCGGAGCGCGACCAGGGGGTCATAGACGTCCTGCGCGCCACCGGCCGGCTGCCCGGGACCGGCGCCCGATGACGTCCCTGCCCCTCTTCCGCGAGACCGTGCGCCCCGAGTGGATCGACTACAACGGGCACTTGAGCGAGGCGTTCTACGTCCTCGTCTTCGGCCACGCGACCGACGCAATGATGGACGCGACGGGGATGGACGCCTCGTACCGCGCGGACAGCGGCTGTTCGCTCTACACCGTCGAATCGCACATCCGCTATCTGCGGGACGTACCCGAGGGGGCCCACCTGGGCGTCCGCACCCGGATTCTTGGTGCGGTCGGCAAGAAGGCGCACTTCACGCATGAGATGTACGTCCTGGACGCGGCGGAAACCGCACCTGACGCGAATGCCGTACCTGACGCGGACTCCGCCGTGGTCGCCACGTCGGAACTGCTCGCCCTCCACGTGGACCAGAAGGCCGGGCGGGCCATCCCGTTCCCGGAGGCCGTCCGCGACCGGCTCGTCCCGCTGGTGGAGACGGTGCCCGCGTGGGCCGGGCGTTCCATCGCCCCGGTCGCCTGAGGTCGCCGGGGTCGTCTGACGCGGAGGCCCGGACCGCCCGGGCCTCCGGGTCGCGTCACAGGGCCCGGAGGCCGCTGATCACATCGCGGAGAATGCTTTCGTCCGGCAGCTCGGCCGGTGGCACCGGACGCGTCACATGGACCAGCTCGTCGTCCACGAGGTCGCCGATGAGAACGCGTACGACCCCGACGGGCAGGTCCAGTTCGGCGGCGAGTTCGGCGACCGACTGGGGGGCGTCACGGCAGAGCCCGACGATGTCCACGTGCTCCGGAGACAGCGAGTGGTCCGCCTCCGGGTCGTCGGCGTGCAGCTCGGTCACGACCACCGCGATCAGGTCGAGGCGGTGCTGGGCCGCGCTGGTGGTGCGGCCGCGTGTCATGGCATACGGACGGACCACGGGTCCGGCCTCGTCGTCGAACCAGTGGGACATCCCCTGACTGTCTCCGCTCATGCCATACCCACTACCCGCCCGAGGGCAATTCGGTGCGCGGAGCGGCGGCCAGATGTGCGCCGACCCTCTTGACCAGCAGCGTCATCTCGTACGCGACCTGCCCGACATCGGAGTCGGAGTCGGAGAGCACCGCGAGGCAGCTGCCGTCGCCCGCGGCCGTGACGAACAGGAAGGCCTCGTCCAGTTCGACGATGGTCTGGCGGACGCTGCCCGCCTCGAAGTGGCGCCCGACGCCCTTGGCGAGGCTGTGGAACCCGGAGGCGACGGCGGCCAGATGTTCGCTGTCCTCCCTCGTCAGGTCGGTGGAGACCCCCGTGGGGAGGCCGTCCCCGGAGAGCACGAGTGCTTTGCGGATGCTGGCGACACGCGCCACCAAGTCGTCGAGGAGCCAGTTGAGTTCCCCCGTCGACGTGCTGGTCGTGGTGTGGCCGGCGGCCTTCGGTGCGGTCATCGACCGTCTCCCTTAGTCGTTCCTGGTGCTGTGCCGTCCTGGGCCTCGTCGCCCTCGGCGTTCTCCTCACGGCCGCGCCGCCAGCCGCGCTGGAGCGAGGCCATACGGTTGCGTACTTCGTCGGCGTCGCGCTCGGTGGGCTCCGCCCCGCGGACCGCGTCGTGCGCGGCCCGCCGGTCGGGGCCGTCCTTGAGCTGAGGGGCCAGATTGGCCTGTCGTACGCGGCGGGGAAGTGCGCCGGTGCCGCCCCCGGCAGCCGCGCCGGGGCGCGTTCCGCCGCCGGCCGGGGTGCCGGGGTGGGTGCCGCCGGACTCGGCGCCGCGACGCGACGCGCGCTGGGGGAGGGCCGGGGCGTCCGTGTCCCGGTGGCCTTCGACGGCCTCAGGTCCGCGTGTGAGCGCCTCGCCGGGGCCCGCCGGGTCGCCGGGGCCGCCGCCGCGTCCGAGGGCCTGACGGCGCTCCACAGCGCCGTCCGCCGAGTCGGAAGCTCCGGGCCAGTCGTCCGCGGGGCCGCGGCGCGAGCCGAGGGAGTCCCCGGGCTCGCGGCGTGACGGTCCTCGCCTGACGCTCCTCGACCGCTTCGGCAGGTCCTCCAGTACGCCGGAGCGCTCGGCCGACTCCCGGGCCGCCTGGGGCAGTTCCGTCACCTCGTCGGCGTCCGCGCGGTCCGTCGCCTCGTCGCGCCGTGCCTTGGTCTGGGTCACGGGACGCCCGTGGGAGCTGACGAGCTTGGGGGTCCGGCGGCGCGGGAGTTGCACGGGCGCCCCGGACGGCTCGTCGGCGTCGCCTTCGGCGTGCGACGGCTCGCGCTGATCCTGCCGTACCTGCTGCTGGTCCCCGGGCACCCCGGCGATGGAGCGGCGCGGGCGGAAGATGCCGCCGCGTTCGCCGTCCTGGTCGTCTAGGGGGTCCGGGAAGTCGTTGAGAGCGTCCAGGTCGACGGGCGCCTCCAGTTCGACCGGTCCGTCCAGCATCGAGGCGGTCCTGCCGGGCAACGTGACCGGCACCTGGGACAGGGCCGCCGTACGGCCCTCGTCGCCGTCCTTCTTCGAGGTGACCCGGTCGAGCCGGAAGCCCATGCCGTTCGTGTCGGGCACGTCGTCCGAGAGGAGCGCGTCCGGGACGAAGACCACGGCGGTGGTGCCGCCGTACGGGGACGGCTGCAGCGAGACGCGGACGTTCTGCCGCTGGGCGAGCCGGCTGACCACGAAGAGACCGAGCCGGTCGGTGTCCGAGAGTTCGAACTCGGGGGTCTCGGCGAGCCGCAGGTTGGCGTCGAGGAGCGCCTCCGCCGCCATGCCGAGGCCGCGGTCGTGGATCTCCAGGGTGAAGCCGTTGGCGACGCGCTCGCCGAGCACCTGGACGGCCGTGTGCGGCGGCGAGAACACCGTGGCGTTCTCCAGGAGTTCGGCCACGAGGTGGGTGACGTCGGCGACCGCGGACCCGGTGACGGCCATTCGCGGCAGCCTTCGTACCTCGATGCGCTCGTAGTCCTCGACCTCGGCGACGGCGGCGCGTACGACGTCCATGAGCTGGACGGGTTTGCGCCACTGCCGGGAGGGGGCGGCGCCGGAGAGGATCACCAGGCCCTCGGCGTGCCGGCGCATACGGGTCGTCAGGTGGTCGAGGCGGAACAGGTCGGCGAGCTCGTCGGTGTCGTCGGTCCTGCGCTCCATGGTGTCGAGCAGGGTGAGCTGCTTGTGCAGCAGGACCTGGCTGCGGCGGGCGAGGTTCACGAAGACCTCGGAGACACCGCTGCGCAGCTCGGACTGTTTGACGGCGGCCTCGACGGCGGCCCTCTGGAGGATGTTGAGGGCCTGGCTGACCTCGCCGATCTCGTTCTTCTCGTACTCCAGGCGCGGGACCTCGGTCTCCACGTCGACCTGTTCGCCCGCGGAGAGGCGGCGCATCACGCTGGGCAGCCGCACGCCGGCGGTCTCGTGGGCCTCCTGGCGGAGCCGGCGCAGGTCGCGGACGAGGCTGCGGCCGATGCGTACGGACATGAAGAGCGAGATCAGCAGTGCGGCCAGGCCCAGCACTCCGGCGATACCGGCCTTGACGATGACGCCGATCGCCACGGGGCGCACCCGGTCCTGGAAGCGGTCGCCCGCCTGGGTGTTGAGCTTGTCGAGTCCGTCCAGGACATCGCCCGCGACGCCGTCCCAGCTCTTCGCGGTGACTCCGCGGGGCTCGCCGGGCGAGGAGGCGATGACGGACTGCTCGGCCACGCGCAGCGGTGCGGTGGCGGCGTTCTTCCAGTAGCGGTCGTAGCGTGCGCGCTCGATGTTGGGCAGCAGCGGGAGGGCGACCTCGTACATCAGCGTGCGCTGGGCGACGAGGTCGGAGACGTCCCGGGCCTCCTCGCGGGTCACCCGGCCGACGACGAGGGCGGAGCCGAGGAGGGCGTCCTCACGGGCGAGCAGCTCGCGGGCGCGCGACATGTTGACGAGGGCGCGGGCCTGCTTGTCCACGTCCACGTTGTCGAGGACCTGGAGGTTGGTCAGGAGGGTGTAACAGGGCTCTACCAGGCGGTTGTAGAGGTCGAGGGCCTGGAGGCGGGTGACGGTGCCGTCCTCGACGCTCTGGCGCAGCGGACCGACGCCGTCGAAGGCGTCCAGGATCGCGGTGAGCCGCTCGGTGGTCTCCGCGCCCATCTCGTCCCGCAGATCGCCGTCCTTGGCGTTCCTGCGGATCTTCGACACGACCTCGTCGGTGGCGCTCCGGGTGCGCCGCAGATCGGCGAGCGCCTCGGAGGCCCGGGGGTCGGCGAGATAGACGAGCGTCTGACGGCGCTCGTCCTGCAGGACGCTGATGACGTCCTCGGTCGGATAGCCGATCTCCTGGACGATGAACGTCGTGTCGAACAGCTGGTTGACCTCGCGCCCCGTGAGTACCGTGGCGAAGCCCCAGATCCCGGTCAGGGAAACCAGCGGCACGAGCAACAGCGCCACGATCTTCCGGCGGATGGACTTCCCGCGAAAGCGCATGGCCTCCCCCAGCTCGGCCCCCGGCGACCGGGGGCACACATGTGCGTCAACAAACGGCGTGAGCCTACTACCGACACAGTGGTATCTCGAAGGCCTGTCCGGACCGACTCGTTCCGGGACGGTAACAGGACATCCGCAGTTGTCCGTTCATTGCGGGAGATTGCCTCCCCGAATCCGACACGGGACACGGGACGCCATCCGGTCCGCATAGTGGGCCAGTTGGCCGGAATTTTACGGTCGGCGGGAATCTTCGCGTTACGTCGATCGTCTGTCTGTACGGAAGTTGGAGGCGGAATCGGCAGCAGGTGCCGCATGCCGCGCTCAGGCAGCGTAAAACAGCGCAAGCCGGGCACCCAATGGGGAGCCGGGGTTCTCGTGACTCCGGAGCAGGCGGTTGTCGGGCGGTTGGGGAGTGACGAGTTGATGGGCACGGCGGAGCGGCACGGGACAGTCGGGACGGGCGTCGCGGAAGCCACGGGGGCACGGCGGGGTCCACAGGCACCGGATCACGACATTCCGGCCGACGTCCCGGCGGACGTCCCGGTGAGGGCGGCCGAGAGGGAGTCCCGGACAGGGGCCGGGGCGGAAACCGGGGCGGGGCCGACCAGGCCGGCCAGAGGGGCCCGGTTCGTGGTGGGAGCGGACGCGGAGACCGGGACGGAAACCGTCGCGGACACGGAGGCGGAAGCGGAAGCGGAGGCGGAGCCGAAGGCCGAGACGGAGAACGGGGCGGAAGCAGTAGCGAACGCAGGGCCGGAACGCGTCGCGAACGCCGAGGCGGAACGTGCCACGAACGCCCGGGCGGAAGCCGCCATGGAGGCCGAGGCGGAGGCCGAAGAACAGGGGTACTACCGGCAGTTGTGGGTCGAGGAGCCCGCGACCAGGCGCCGGCTGCCCGATCCCGTACGGGCGTCCGCGGTGCGGGCCGTCATCATCATCGCGGTCACGCTGATCCAGGCGATGGTCGCCTTCCTGTGCACGCTGGCCGGTTCCTGGCTCGCGTTCCCCATGGTGCTGAGCAGTGTGGCGAGCACGGTCGTGGCCACCTGGGGCGCCCTGGACGTCTGGGTGACGCGCCAGGTGTGGAACCAGCGCAACGGCGTGGTGTCGGTGCCCAGCAGCACGGCCCGTGCCCTGCGGCGCGAGCGGCGCAAGGCACGGCGCCAGGAGCGGGCGTCGGAGCGGACCAAGGAGCGGATACGCCGACAGGGCGGCGGCGCGGGCCAGTTGTCGCACTCCTAGTCGCACTCCCAGAGGCGGCGCCCCTCTGCCGGAAGGACTGCGCCCGTTGGCAAGCGCTTCTGGGCAAGCGCTTCTCGGTGAGCGCCTTTCGGTCGGCACCCCGCTGTCGGCACCTCACGGCAAGCACCCCTCAGGGAGCGCTCCAGGGCACTGCCCCGGGGCGGCCTCGGGGCGCAGCCACGGCGACGCCCCTCCCCTGCCAGGACACGGCGGCAACCCCCTCCCATTGGGGGTGGGCCCCGCTAGGAGACGGCCGCCTCCGCCACCGTCACCCCGCGCCCGATTTCACGCCGGGCGCGCATGAACGGTCGTGGTCGGTCCACGGAGAGCACCGCGGTCGGCCGGCCGTCCCGCTCGTACAGGGCGAGAAAGCCGCCCTCGTCGGGCATGCCGTCAGTGACGCCGCCCTCCGTGATCCGGACGGTGTCGGTGTCGAGCCGCCGTCCGGCGAACTGGATCCGTGCTCCGTACTGGTCGGACCAGAAGTAGGGCAGCGGGCGCACGGTCTCCGCCGTGTGCCCCGCGAGGAGGTTGCGCACGGCGACCCGGGGCTGCTCGGTGGCGCTGGTCCAGTGTTCGGCGCGGGTGCCGCCGACGCGGGCGACGTCTCCGACGGCGACCACCTGGGGCAGAGCCGTCGCACAGCCGTCGTCGCACAGCACCCCGTCGTGCAGTGCGAGGGTCGAGCCCGCCAGCCAGTCGGTGTTGGGGGTGGCGCCGATGCCGACGATCACGATGTCGGCGGGGAGCAGCCGTCCGTCGGCGAGTTCCACGCCGGTCACCGCGACCGTGCCGCGCAGCCCGGCGACGCCGGTGCCCGTGATCAGGTCGACGCCGCCGCGCCGGTGCAGTCCGGCGCACACCGCGGCCATCTCCGGGCCGAGTTGGGGCACCAGCGGCAGCGGCGCGGCCTCGACGACGGTGACGTCGTGGCCGAGTCCCGCGCAGGAGGAGGCCGTCTCGGCACCGATGAAGCCGCCGCCGATGACGACGACACGCCGGGTGCCCGCGGCGAGTTCGGCACGCAGCGCACGCGCGTCGTCGAGGGTGCGCAGGGTGTGGACTCCGGCGAGTTCACAGCCGGGGAGCCTGCGGGCGGAGGCTCCGGTGGCGATGATCACGCCGTCGGTGGAGACGGTGCGGCCGTCGCCCAGGAGAACGGTCCGGCCGCGCGCGTCCAGGCCGCGGGCGCGGACGCCGAGCAGCCACTCGGCGTCGAGCTCGGTGGTCTCCTCGGCGTCGGAGAGGGCGAGTTGGTCCTCGCCGGACCGGCCGGTGAGGAAGTCCTTGGACAACGGGGGGCGGTCGTAGGGGCGGTGGGGTTCGTCCCCGACGACCACCAGTCGCCCGTCGAAGCCCTGGGCACGCAGTTCCCGGGCCGCGTACAGCCCCGACAGCGAGGCCCCGACGACGGTCACGGTCCTCATGCCGCCGTGCCCTCCTCTTCGGACGCCACTCCGGCCAGCACTTCGGCCGCCACGTGGACATGAACGACGCCGTCGTCGACGGTGACGCGGTGGGTGCGGACGGCCCGACGTGCGGGAAGGCACGTCGGCAGGCCCGTGCGGAGATCGAATGACGCGGCGTGCAGCGGGCATTCGACCAGACAACCCTCGAGCCAGCCCTCGGAGAGGGACGCATCCTGGTGGGTGCAGGTGTCATCGATGGCGTACAGCTCGCCGTCGGCGTTGAACACGGCGATGGGCGGTGTGGTGTCGATACGGACGGATTCGCCCGCGGGGAGGTCATCAAGGCGGCAGACGGGAATCACGGGCCCCCCTCTCGGTCCAGGACCCACGGTCCGGGACCTCTCAGGTCCGGTCTGGTCCGAGACCTTCCCGGTCACGGACTCTTCGGTAACATGATGTTTCGTATGGCGCACGAGGGAGCGCTATGCGCAACAGAATCCGCGCGGGATGCCCGTCAAGTCAAGGGCTTCCGGCAGATGCGGCTCAATCCGGGCCGCCAGGTGGTGAGAGTTGAGCTATGACCCGCACGCAGAAGCAGGCTGACCGCACAGAGGAGACACCCGGGAAGCAGAGCAGGGGCGCGGGGAGCGCCGTCCAGTCCGTGGACCGCGCCGTGAGCGTGCTGGAGATCCTCGCCCGGCTCGGCGAGGCGGGCGTCACCGAGATCGCCGACGAGCTGGAGGTGCACAAGTCCACCGCCTTCCGGCTCCTCGGAGTGCTGGAGAACAGAGGATTGGTCGCCCAGGCCAAGGACCGCGGGAAGTATTACCTGGGCGCCGGCGTACTACGCCTGGCGGGGGCGGCGGCAGTGCGCCTGGACATCTCCCAGGAGGGGGTGCCCGTGTGCCGCGAACTCGCGGACGAGGTGGGCGAGACCGTCAACATCGCGGTCCTGGACGACAACGCGGCGGTCAACATCATGCAGGCCCGCGGCGCCGCGTCCGTCACCGCGCAGAACTGGCTGGGCAGACGCACCCCGCTGCACGCCACGTCCAGCGGAAAGGTGCTGCTGGGGCATCTGCCGCCGACCCTGAGGGAAGGACTGCTGGCCAGGCCTCTCCCGCGTTTCACCGAGCGCACGATCACCGGTACGGCCGCGCTGCGCGGCGAGCTGGAGGCCGTGGTGGAGCAGGGGTACGCGTTCGCCCTGGAGGAGCTGGAGCTGGGGCTGGCCGCGACGGCCGCCCCGGTGCGCGCCCACGACGGGAAGGTGATCGGCGCGATCAGCGTCTCGGGCCCGGTGTACCGGCTGGATTCGGACCGCCTGCCCGATCTCGCCAAGCGCACGGTGGCGGCCGCCGCCGACCTGTCGCGCCGGATGGGATACGGCTTCTGACGGAAGCGGTACCGGACACCGGCCGGAGCCGGGGACCGGTCGCCGGAGGTACACGGCACGAAGCGGGGGGGGGCGGCACCACGACCCCCCCCCGATAAGAGTGTGTCACCTTATTATGCTCCGCTTCATATGAGCCATGTAGGAGAACCACCCCCTTGCC
>NZ_JBHXSU010000052.1:0-34995 GCF_042715345.1 Streptomyces sp. NPDC058697 | reverse complement strand
AGGGGCGCGGGGAACTGCGCAATCTTTTGGGGGTTCGGGGGCGAAGCCCCTGAGTCAGGGACGGGAATGGGTAGGGGCGGCGGGGGCGAAAAAAGGTCATGTCTCCGTCGTGGCCGCACCCGACAGGCCCAGGAGTAGGACCCGGGTGAAGTCGTGGACCCAGGTCGGGGTGATCGGGTCGGTGCAGACGAGGGTGCGATGGACCACCGCACCGGCGACCATGTCGAAGATGAGATCGACGGTACGGGCGGCGGTCGAGGGGTCGGACTCCGGAGGGAGTTCGCCACGGACCTGGGCCCGCCGCCGCCCTTCCAGGACCAACCGCTTCTGGCGGTCGACGACCGACGCCCGGATCCGCTCCCGCAGCGCATCGTCGCGGGTCGACTCGGCGAGCACCGCCATGAGCCCGCTCTTGGCCTCAGGCCGGGCGAGGATCGCCGCGAACTGGAGCACCACACCCTCGATGTCCGCCGCGAGGCTCCCCCGGTCGGGCAGCTCCAGCTCGTCGAAGAGCGCCGCCACCGCGTCGACCACGAGTTCGTTCTTGCCCGCCCAGCGACGGTAGAGGGTTGTTTTGGCGACGCCGGCACGCGTCGCCACGTCCCCCAGCGTCAGCTTGGACCAGCCCAGTTCGACGAGAGCCGCACGCGTCGCCGCCAGGATCGCGGCGTCCGCGGCGGCGCTGCGGGGACGCCCGGTGCGGGGGGCGGAGGTGCGGCTCTGCATGCCGGTGACCATATCCGGGGACTGCTGAGTAAGGGGATTCCGTGGAGCCGTGAGGGAGATCACCGATGTGGGCTTCCCGGGATCCCCCGGGTCCAGTTACGCTACGACCCGTAGCGAAAGATCGTACGCGAGCGACAACCGCGCGGCGTCAGGTGGGGACCCGGCGCCAGGACCGACGTTGACCAGTACTGGACCACGTGAGCGACCAGCTTTCACAACGCTTTTCACAGACGCGCGCGGAGGGGGGAGGATAGACGCATGCAGCCACGGAACATGTCCATGAGCGGAGTCGTCGACCTCGCCGCGGTGAAGGCGGCCCAAGAGGCCAAGGCGAAGGCGGAGCAGGCGCGTGCGGAAGCGGCGCGGCAGGGCGGCGGAGCCGTCTCCGCGGTGTCGCCGTCGAGTCTCGTCATCGACGTCGACGAGGCGGGTTTTGAGCGGGACGTCCTGCAGCGCTCCACCGAGGTGCCGGTCGTCATCGACTTCTGGGCCGAGTGGTGCGAGCCGTGCAAGCAGCTCAGCCCGCTCCTGGAGCGGCTCACCGCCGAGTACAACGGCCGGTTCGTCCTCGCCAAGATCGACGTCGACGCGAATCAGATGTTGATGCAGCAGTTCGGGATCCAGGGGATCCCGGCGGTGTTCGCGGTGGTGGCCGGGCAGGCCCTGCCGCTCTTCCAGGGCGCCGCACCCGAGGCCCAGATCAGGGGCACCCTCGACCAGCTCGTGCAGGTCGCCGAGGAGCGCTTCGGTCTGACGGGCCTGGCCGTCGACCCGGACGGCGAGCAGGGCGGGCAGGGTGAGCAGTCCGCGGAGCCCCAGGTCCCGGCCGGTCCGTACGACGCGCTGCTCGAAGCCGCCGTACAGGCCCTGGACGCGGGCGACTTCGGCGGCGCGGTGCAGGCGTACAAGAACGTGCTGAGTGACGACCCGGGCAACACGGAGGCCAAGCTCGGCCTGGCCCAGGCCGAGTTGCTCCAGCGGGTGCAGGGCGCCGACCCGCAGCAGGTGCGCAAGGAGGCCGCCGACAACCCCGGTGACGTACCGGCGCAGATCGCCGCCGCCGACCTGGACCTGGTGGGCGGCCATGTCGAGGACGCCTTCGGGCGGCTCGTCGACGCGGTCGCGCGCACAGCGGGTGACGACCGGGACGCGGCGCGCGTACGGCTTCTCGAGCTCTTCGAGGTGGTGGGCGCCGACGACCCGCGTGTCGCCGCGGCGCGCCGGGCCCTGGCCCGGGCCCTGTTCTGACCAGTCGCTAAACGTCGGGACCCGTGGTGCCCGAGTGAAGGATTTGGCGACAGAGCGATACTGCGGCCGCGTTTTACCAAAACTTGGTAAACGCGGCCGCTGTTACTGCGAGTAAGTCAGAGGCGGTGATCTGTCGGATTCCGTCCAAGGTTCGATCACTTTGTCACCGCCCTTGGTGCCACCCAGAGTTGTCGGCCGATACCGACGGGTCGTTGTTCGGTTATCCGGCCGTTACTAGCCAGTAACGAACCCCCTTGTGCGGGCGGCGAGAATGCACCACGATCGGCGACGCTCGGTCCATTCCCCCTCTCCGACAGCCAATCGGGTCAGCGGGTTTCCTTGGGTCCCCACCGAGTAGGGACGGCGGCAGTGGAGCCGGCCCTTGGGCAGGGGGGTCTTCACCGTTCGGTGGAGCCTGTCCGGCAGGTTGTGCGTGAAGTGTTCAGGCGCGACCAGTGGTTGTCGCTCGGGGGTGATCGCCGGTGATTCGGGTGCGTTCCGCGCCTCCGGGTTGGGGCGCTCTCCTTCCCGAGGACGTAGCACTTCTCCCATCCCTGCCCGGCTGAGCCGCCGTCTGGGGGCAGCCAGGGCCGGAGATGTACGTCCGAGAAGGAGGAAATATGGAGTCCCAGGTGCGTGGCGGGACCAGATGGAAGCGGTTCGCGGTAGTCATGGTGCCCAGCGTGGCCGCGACCGCCGCGATAGGTGTCGCCCTGGCTCAGGGTGCTCTCGCCGCGTCGTTCAGCGTGTCGGGTCAGTCGTTCAAGGTGACGGCGGACCGGCTCGACGGTGTTGGCTTCTCGCAGTACGGGGCCATCGACCAGGGCTACACGCTCAAGGGTGAGAAGACGGCGCACCCGGTTGCGGTGTCGGCGTTCAAGAGCGCCAAGATCACCAACATGTGTCAGTCCGTGGTCACCCCGGACATCCCGTTGATCGGCTCCGTCAGCCTGACGCTGAAGGCCGGCGGCGGCAGCACGCCGGTCGAGGCCGAGAACCTCTACATCGACGTCGAGGATCTGCAGGCCAACGCGACCTTCCGCAACATCGACATCGGTGTTGCCGCCGGAGACGCCACCAAGGGTCCCGGTATGAAGGGCGGCAAGGAGCAGGCGAACCCCTACGGTTTCGCCCAGCAGGCCGAGTCGGCCACGCTGACCGACGTGAAGCAGACGGCGTGGGCGACCACCGCCGGCACCTTCAAGCTCAGCGGCCTGAAGATGTCGCTGTCCAAGGGTGTCAAGGAGTGCTACTAGGCACTCCGTGGGCGGGTGAGGGGGCCTGCGCTGCCTCACCCGCCCGTCCCTTTTCGTAGTACGTGAAACCCTCAGCAACGCCGTTCCAGGGAGCTGTTTTCCATGAGCGCCGAGACTCCTGCCGCGCGCGGTCAATTCCACATCTGGCGGCTGCGGTTCCGTGCCTGGCGGGGCGGCCGGCCGTTCTGGGCGGGCCTGTTCATCCTGATCGCCGGATTCCCGATCGCATACCTTCCGTACGCGAACCTGCAGATCGGGCATCTCACGCTGGCCATGGCGACGACCGCGGGTGCGGGGTCCCTCATCATCGGCGTGCTCCTGGGTGTTCTCGGAATCAGCCTCTGGTACCAGAAGCACATCCGGACCTTCGCCGGTGTCGCGGCGATCCTGCTGGGCCTGGTCTCGCTGCCGGTGTCCAACTTCGGAGGCTTCTTCGTCGGCTTCCTGCTGTCCCTGGTGGGCGGCGGAATGGCCGTGGCCTGGGCCCCGGGCGAGGAGCCCGCCGCGCGCCCGGCCGAGACGGACCGTACGGACAAGGGAGACGCCCCGGAGGCCGCACTGGCCAACGGAGCGAGCGAGCCGAACGATCTGTCAGGAACGAGCCCGACCAACGGGGCGAACGGGAGGCACAGTGCCGGCTGACGAGGTCCAATACGCGGGCCCCGCGGGGGAGTCCCGTGAGAGAACCGGGCCGCGGCACGCAGCCCCCAAGAAGCCGTTGTTCACCAGGTTGCACGTGCCCGCGGGCAAGGCGATAGCCATCGCGTCGATGCCGACGGCGATCCTCATGGGGATGGGCTTCACGCCGACGCTCGCCCGGGCCGAGGACAAGCCGTCGGCGAAGAACCTGACGATCGACGAGTACAAGGACTGCGTCGACGCGCTGGAGGAGGAGACCGAGGAGGCCAAGGACGACGCGTCCCCCACGCCGTCGCCCTCCGCCTCGACGAGCACTCCCGCGGACGACGAGAAGGAGCCCAGCTCCTCGGATTCGTCGGGTTCGGACACGCCGGGCTCGGGCTCTTCGTCGGATTCAGGTTCCGACGACAAGCCCGAACCGACGCCGTCCGCCTCGGAGTCCAAGGCGCCCGCCGAGAACACCGAGCCGACGCCGACGCCCACCCCCTCGGCGTCCGAGTCGAAGAACCCGCTCGACCCTCTGGGTGTCGGTGAGGCGATCAAGGACATCTTCACCCCCGACGAGGAGGAGACGGCGACCCCGACCCCGACTCCCTCCGCGTCGACCCCCGCGGCCGAGAAGCCCGCCGAGACATCGGCGGACAAGGCCGAGGACACGGCGGACAAGGCCGAGGACACGGCGGACAAGGCCGAGGACACGGTGGAGAAGGCCGAGGACACGGTCGAGGACGTCACCGACGCGGCGACCGATGCCGCCGAGGACACCGCGGAGAAGGCGGAGGAAGCGGCCGACGACGCCACCGCGTCCCCGACCCCCAGCCCGTCCGCGAGCTCCACCACCGACCCGGACGACTGCCCGGCCGCCACCGACGACGAGGGCGGTGTCGAGCAGGGCATTCCCGCCCTGGCCGACGACCCCTGGCAGCTGGAGGCCAGTTCGCTGCTGCTCAAGGGCGCCGACTACCAGGGCATCGTCAAGGTGAAGACCGCCAGCGGCAAGGTCAAGGAGGTCCTCAAGTACGTGATCTCCGACGGCACCGACATCGGTGACCTGCACCAGACCGTCACCGACAAGCAGGCCGGCAAGACCTACCACGTGCAGGCGGGCAAGGGCACCACGTCCACCATCCGCGACGGTAAGACGGTCATGTACACGGAGAGCATCTCCGGCAACCTGCTCGGTCTGATCCCGATCACGTTCGACCCGGAGCACCCGCCGCCGCTGAACATCCCGCTGATCTACTTCACGAAGGTGAAGGTCATCCAGGCCGCCCAGTTCGGCGGGACGCTGACCGTACCCGGGATGCACCAGTTCACGACCGACTGACCCGGACGCGACGGACGGGCCGTACGCGGCCGTCCGGCCGTCCACCGGAGCCAACGACCTCCGGGAGCCGCAAAACACGCTGAGGGCGCCCCCTGCGCGGCAGGGGACGCCCTCAGCGGCGTACAAGGCCGGTACGGGCCAACAGGCGGCCGTACGGGCGGGATCAGCCGCCCAGGTGGTGCACGCGGACCATGTTGGTGGTGCCGGGGACACCGGGGGGCGAGCCGGCGGTCATCACGACGATGTCGCCCTCGCTGAAGCGGTTGAGCCCCCGCAGCTCGTTGTCGACCAGGTCGACCATCTCGTCGGTGCTGTGCACGAACGGCACGACGTAGGACTCGACGCCCCAGCTCAGCGCGAGCTGGTTGCGGGTGCTCTCCTCCGTGGTGAAGGCCACGATCGGCTGCGCCGCGCGGTAGCGGGACAGCCGGCGGGCGGTGTCACCGGAGTTGGTGAAGGCCACCAGGCCCTTGCCGCCCAGGAAGTCCGCGATCTCGCACGCGGCACGGGCCACCGAACCACCCTGCGTACGCGGCTTCTTGCCGGGCACGAGCGGCTGCAGGCCCTTGGAGAGCAGCTCCTGCTCGGCCGCGACGACGATCTTCGACATCGTCTTCACGGTCTCGATCGGGTACGCGCCCACACTCGACTCGGCCGACAGCATGACCGCGTCCGCGCCGTCCAGGATCGCGTTGGCGACGTCGGAGGCCTCGGCGCGCGTGGGGCGGGAGTTGGTGATCATCGACTCCATCATCTGGGTCGCCACGATCACCGGCTTGGCGTTGCGCCGGCACAGCTCCACGAGGCGCTTCTGCACCATCGGGACCTTTTCGAGGGGGTACTCGACGGCGAGGTCGCCACGGGCCACCATCACACCGTCGAAGGCCGCGACGACGGCGTCCATGTTCTCCACCGCCTGCGGCTTCTCCACCTTGGCGATGACGGGGACCCGGCGGCCCTCCTCGTCCATGATCTTGTGCACGTCGTTCACGTCGTGGGCGTCGCGCACGAAGGACAGCGCCACCAGGTCGCAGCCCATCCGCAGGGCGAAACGCAGGTCCTCGACGTCCTTCTCGGACAGCGCCGGCACGTTCACGGCGGTGCCGGGCAGGTTGATGCCCTTGTGGTCCGAGATGACACCGCCCTCGATGACGATCGTCCTGACCTGGGGGCCCTCGACCGCGACGACCCGCAGCTCGACGTTGCCGTCGTTGATCAGGACCTGGTCGCCCTTGGAGACATCGCCCGGCAGACCCTTGTACGTGGTGCCGCAGATCGACTTGTCGCCCGGGACGTCCTCGGTCGTGATGGTGAACTCGTCACCCCGCTCCAGCTCCACGGGGCCCTCGGCGAAGGTCTCCAGCCGGATCTTGGGGCCCTGCAGGTCGGCGAGCACGCCGATGGCGTGGCCCGTCTCCTGTGCGGCGGCCCGGACCCGCTCGTAACGGCCCTGGTGCTCGGCGTGGGAGCCGTGGCTGAAGTTGAATCGGGCCACGCTCATGCCGGCCTCGATCAGCGAGACGAGCTGCTCGTGGGAGTCGACGGCGGGGCCCAGTGTGCAGACGATTTTGGAACGGCGCATGGGGCGATCCTATCGGTTTGTTTCGCTACGGAATATTCCGTCTGGTGGAAGATACAAATGGGCGGGTACGCGCTCAGGCGTGGGCCTGGCCGGCTTCCTCGGTGCTCTCTTCGAGCGGCTCGTCGGCTGCTCACCGGCGGCTCCTCAGGCGTTCCCGTTCCCCACGAGTGCGTAGGTCTGGTCGGCGATCTCCAGTTCCTCATCGGTCGGTACGACGGCCACCGCGACCCGCGCGCCCTCGGGCGAGATCAGCCGCGGCTCGCCGGCCCGTACGGCGTTCAGCTCGCCGTCGACCGCCAGGCCCAGCGCCTCCAGGCCCGCGATCGCGGCCTCGCGCACAGGAGCGGCGTTCTCGCCGACGCCCGCCGTGAAGGCCACCGCGTCGACCCGGCCGAGCACCGCGTAGTACGCGCCGATGTACTTCTTCAGTCTGTGTATGTAGATGTCGAAGGCGAGCTGGGCCTGTGCGGCGTCCTCGGCACCCTCGTCGATGCGGCGGCGGATCTCCCGCATGTCGTTGTCGCCGCACAGGCCGATCAGACCGCTCCTCTTGTTGAGAAGAGTGTCGATCTCGTCCGTGGACATCCCGCCAACACGCATCAAATGGAAGATGACCGCGGGATCCATGTCACCGGATCGCGTACCCATCACGAGCCCCTCCAAGGGCGTCAGTCCCATGGAGGTGTCCACGCACCGGCCCTTCTCGACCGCCGACGCCGAGGCGCCGTTGCCGAGGTGCAGCACGATGACGTTCACCTCTTCCGGCGACCTGCCGAGCAGCGCCGCCGTCGCGCGGGACACGTACGCGTGCGAGGTGCCGTGGAAGCCGTACCGGCGGATGCGGAGCTCGTCGGCGGTCTTCACGTCGATCGCGTAGCGGGCCGCGGCCTCCGGCATCGTCGTGTGGAACGCGGTGTCGAAGACGGCGACCTGCGGGAGGTCCGGGCGCAGCGCCCGGGCGGTACGGATGCCGGTGAGGTTGGCCGGGTTGTGCAGGGGCGCCACCGGGATGAGGCGCTCGATCTCGGCTATCACGGCGTCGTCGATGACGGTCGGCTCGGTGAAGGTCTTGCCGCCGTGCACGACCCGGTGGCCGATCGCGGCCAGCTCGGGGGAGTCCAGGCCGAGCCCGTCCTTGGCCAGCTCCTCGGCGACGGCCTTCAGGGCGGCTTCGTGGTCGGCGATCGGCCCGGTCGTCTCGCGGGACTCACCGGTGGCGAGGGGCGTGTGCTTCAGCCGGGAGGTCTCCTCGCCGATGCGCTCGACGAGGCCCACGGCCAGCCGGCCGGCGTCGCTCATGTCGAGCAGCTGGTACTTCAGCGAGGAGGAGCCTGAGTTGAGGACGAGGACACGGGTGGCTGTCACTGGGCGGAGGCCTTCTGGGTCGGGGAGGTGGCGGGGGTGGGGCCCTGCTGGGCGGCCTGGGCCTGGATCGCGGTGATGGCGACGGTGTTCACGATGTCCCCGACCAGGGCGCCGCGGGACAGGTCGTTGACCGGCTTGCGCAGGCCCTGGAGGACCGGCCCGACGGCGATCGCGCCGGCCGAACGCTGCACGGCCTTGTACGTGTTGTTGCCGGTGTTGAGGTCCGGGAAGATCAGCACGGACGCCTGCCCCGCGACCTCCGACTCCGGCAGCTTGGTGGCCGCGACGGTCGGCTCGACGGCGGCGTCGTACTGGATCGGCCCCTCGATCTTCAGGTCGTCGCGGCGCGAGCGGACCAGCTCGGTGGCCGTGCGCACCTTGTCGACGTCCGCGCCCGAGCCGGACGTGCCGGTCGAGTACGACAGCATCGCGATCCGCGGCTCGACGCCGAACTGCTCGGCGGTGGCGGCCGACTGGATGGCGATGTCGGCCAGCTGCTCCGCGTTCGGGTCGGGGTTGACCGCGCAGTCGCCGTAGACGAGGACCTTGTCGGCGAGGCACATGAAGAAGACCGACGAGACGATCGACGCTTCCGGCTTGGTCTTGATGATCTCGAAGGCCGGGCGGATGGTGGCCGCCGTGGAGTGCACGGACCCGGACACCATGCCGTCGGCCAGGCCCTCCTGGACCATCAGCGTGCCGAAGTAGTTCACGTCCGAGACGACGTCGTACGCGAGCTCGACGGACACGCCCTTGTGGGCCCGGAGCTGGGCGTACTTCTCGGCGAACCGGTCGCGCAGCTCGGAGGTCTGCGGGTCGATCAGCTGGGCGCCGCCGAGGTCGACGCCGAGGTCGGCCGCCTTCTTGCGGATCTGGTCGACCGGGCCCAGCAGGGTGAGGTCGCAGACACCGCGGCGCAGCAGCACCTCGGCGGCGTGCAGGACGCGGGCCTCCGTGCCCTCGGGCAGCACGACGCGCCGCTTGTCGGTGCGGGCCTGCTCCAGCAGCTTGTGCTCGAACATCATCGGCGTGACCCGCCCGCTGCTGGGCGCCGAGACCCGCTTCAGCAGGCCGCCGGTGTCGACGTACCGCTCGAAGAGACCGAGGGCCCGCTCCGCCTTGCGGGGGGTCGACGCGTTCAACTTCCCTTCCATGCCGAAGAGTTCCGACGCGGTGAGGAAGGAGCCGGTCTCGACCGCGACCACCGGGGTGCCGGGGGCGAGGCGGGCGGCGAGGGTGAGGACGAGGTCGCTGGGCCGCTCGTTCAGGGTGAGCAGGACGCCCGCGATGGGCGGGGTGCCGGCGCTGTGCGCGGCGAGGGCGCCCACCACCAGGTCGGCGCGGTCGCCGGGGGTCACGACCATGCAGCCCGGGGTCAGGGCGCCCAGGAAGTTCGGCAGCATGGCGCCGCCGAAGACGAAGTTCAGCGCGTCGCGCGCGAGCCCCGAGTCGTCGCCGAGGAGCACCTTGCCGCCGAGGGCGTGGGTGATCTGGGCGACCGTCGGCGCGGAGAGCGCGGGCTCGTCCGGCAGTACGTAACACGGCACGGGGAGGCGGTTGTCGAGCCGCTCGTGTGTCTCGGCGCGGTCGGCCGGGGTGACCCGGTTCACCACCATCGCGAGTACGTCGCAGCCGAGGCCGTCGTAGGCGCGGAACGCGTTGCGGGTCTCCGCGAGCACCGACTCCGAGGTCTGGTTGCGGCCGCCCACGACCGGGATCACGGCGGCGCCGAACTCGTTCGCCAGCCGGGCGTTGAGCGCGAGCTCGTCGGGGAACTGCGTGTCCGCGTAGTCCGTGCCGAGCACGAGGACCACGTCGTAGTCGCGGGCCACCCGGTGGAAGCGGTCGACGAGCTGGGAGACCAGCTCGTCGGAGCCCTGCTCGGCCTGGAGCGCGGACGCCTCGTGGTAGTCCATGCCGTAGACCGTCGCCGGGTCCTGGGACAGCCGGTAGCGGGCCCGCAGCAGCTCGAAGAGACGGTCGGGCCCGTCGTGGACGAGGGGGCGGAAGACCCCCACCCGGTCCACCTGGCGGGTCAGGAGCTCCATGACTCCCAGCTCGATGACCTGGCGGCCGTCTCCTCGGTCGATCCCGGTCACGTACACGCTGCGCGTCACGCGTGCTCTCCGTTTCCTCCGATAGCGGTAAAAAGACAGCCGTTATCATCGGCTGTGCCCTCTTGACAATACCTCCGGGCATGATTACGGCGCCCGTCGCGGCGGGGGCGGACGGCGGCTCCGCCAAGGGGGAGCGGGGGCTTGAGGGGCGCGCCGAGGGCGTGCGCAGGCGCGACGGGCGCGGACAGCGCCCCCCTGTCGCCCATGAAACAATCGGACTGGCTCTCAGGTACCACAGGAGAAACAGCCCAACAGCGAGCAGGAGACACAGCACGATGC
Source organism: Streptomyces sp. NPDC058697 (assembly GCF_042715345.1). Lineage (NCBI taxonomy): Bacteria > Bacillati > Actinomycetota > Actinomycetes > Kitasatosporales > Streptomycetaceae > Streptomyces > Streptomyces sp. NPDC058697. The sequence continues at coordinate 24,456 of NZ_JBHXSU010000052.1, read as the reverse complement.
GCATCGGAGTTCTCACCGCAGGCGGCGACTGCCCGGGGCTGAACGCAGTGATCCGGTCGGTCGTGCACCGAGCCGTCACGAACTACGGAGACGAGGTCATCGGCTTCGAGGACGGTTACGCGGGACTGCTCGAAGGCCGCTTCCGAGGCCTCGACCTGGACGCCGTCAGCGGCATCCTCGCCCGCGGCGGCACCATCCTCGGCTCCTCCCGCCTCCAGCGCGACCGCCTCCGCGAGGCCTGCGAGAACGCGCAGGACATGGCCCGCGAGTTCGGCATCGACGTACTGATCCCGATCGGCGGCGAGGGCACGCTCACGGCGGCGCGCATGCTGTCGGACGCGGGCCTGCCGGTGGTCGGCGTCCCCAAGACGATCGACAACGACATCTCCTCGACGGACCGCACGTTCGGTTTCGACACCGCGGTCGGGGTTGCCACCGAGGCCATGGACCGCCTCAAGACGACCGCCGAGTCCCACCAGCGGGTGATGGTCGTCGAGGTCATGGGCCGGCATGCCGGCTGGATCGCCCTGGAGTCCGGCATGGCCGCCGGCGCCCACGGCATCTGCCTGCCCGAGCGGGCCTTCGACCCGGCCGACCTGGTCAAGATGGTCGAGGAACGCTTCGCGCGGGGCAAGAAGTTCGCCGTCGTCTGTGTCGCCGAGGGCGCCCACCCCGCCGAGGGCACCATGGACTACGGCCACGGCGCGATCGACCAGTTCGGCCACGAGCGCTTCCAGGGCATCGGCACGGCGCTCGCGTACGAACTGGAGCGCCGCCTCGGCAAGGAGGCCAAGCCGGTCATTCTCGGCCACATCCAGCGCGGCGGCACACCGACCGCGTACGACCGGGTGCTGGCGACGCGCTTCGGCTGGCACGCGGTCGAGGCCGCGCACCGGTCGGACTTCGGCCGGATGACCGCGCTGCGCGGCACGGACGTGGTGATGGTGCCGCTGGCGGAGGCGACCACCGAACTGAAGACGGTCCCGAAGGACCGGATGGACGAGGCGGAGTCGGTCTTCTAGGACTCTCAGGAAGTCGGTTTCCAGGAGGTCGGTCTTCCAGCGGCCCGGGGCTTCTCAGTAGCCGGTGTCATCCGGTGTCGGCGGCTGTCAGGCGCTGTTGCGCTGGACCACCGACCAGAAGCGGTCGACGATCCGGTCCAGGAAGTCCCGGCCCGCGTCGTCGGCCTCACCGGCGGCCGCCCCGCCGCTCCAGCTCAGCGTGGCCACCATCTGCCCCTGGTACTCGGTGTGCAGCGCCCGCAGCACATCACCCACGAGCCGCCGGTCCAGCGGCAGCAGCTTGCCCACCGGGCGTACGTACGCCTGCCAGCGGGTCGTCACCGCGTTGCGCAGCATCTCCGCCAGCTTCGGCTCGTGTCCGGTGACCGTGACGAGGTCTGCCAGGGAGAGGTCGAGCACCTCGGCCAGCGCCGCGGACTGACGCTCGTTGCCGCGCCACTCGTCCGCCTCCTCCATCCCTACGTACACGAGGAGTTCGAGTCCCACGGCGCGCGCGACGTCCTCGGGCGCGAGACCGCGCGCGATCCGGTGCTCGCGCAACGTCCGCGGTGCGCCGATGAGATCGCCCGGCGAACACCACAACACACCCGCGAGCGCGGTGAGTTCGGTACTGCTCGGCGCGGCTATGCCACGCTCCCAGGCGACGACGAGGTCCGGGGTCACATAGGGCAGCCCGAACGACGCCTGCATGCCGTACGCGACATGCTCGGGGCCCATACGGAGGGCGAGGCGCAGCTTGCGGGCGGCCGGGGCGTCGAAGGGCGGGGTGGGCTGTTGGGCCGACGGTTGGTGCACGCGCACAACGTATGGGGGCGGGGCTGCGATGACTACGGTCTGTTCGGCCAGGAATACGGATCGTGCGAACCTACGGTTTCGGATGTCTGTCCGAGGCCTGTTCGGGGTGGCCGAAGATCAGCTGGTGGCCGGGCGGTGTGGAGATCAGGATGTCGGGCAGGGGCTCGTGCGGACGAGTCGGACGGACGGATCGAAGGTGGCAAGCGCCGTGAGCAGGATCGAAGGGCATATTCGCGAGCGACTGCTTGCGCCGAACTTCTGGCATCTGGCGACCGTGGGCGCGGACGGGGCGCCGCAGGTCTCGCCCATGTGGGCGGACCTCGAAGACGAGTACGTCATGGTCAATACGTCAATGGGCCGCGTGAAGGAGGAGAATCTTCGGCGCAATCCGTTCGTTTCTCTGTCCCATCACGACACCGTGAACCCCTATGACCGGGTGGAGATCCGGGGGGAGGTCATCCGCTTCGTCGAGGGCGAGGCGGCCGAGCGGGCCATGGACCGACTCACCCAGAAGTACATCGGCGAGGACCGGTATCCGTGGCTGCTGCCGGGAGAGCGCCGCGTGATGATCCTGATCCAGCCGACGCGGGTACGGCATGTGGTGGGCGTGGAGAAGTTCCGGCCCGGGGTGCTTCCCACCCTTCCCGAGGCCTCCGAACCCGCCGAGTGACGCCGGCCCGTCTTTCCCTGTGACACGAGCCTGCCCGTCCCGTTGTCGGTGCCGACTGACAGGATTCGGAGATCAAGTCGGCCCAGGCGAAGGCGGGTTCAATGAAGGTTCTTGTCGATGACGAGGTACATGTCGACTACGGGCAGATCTTCGTGGAGAGCGGCGACGGCGAATGCGACCTCCACGATGCCTTCGGTGGGCAGGAGGGTGTCGGGCTCTGCGGGGGCGGGACGGACGGGAAGCTGTTGCTGCTGACCGGTCTGTGGATCGGCGGCGTCGGCCTGACCGTCGAGCTGCATGACAGCCGGCCCGCGCCGGACGAGACGTGGGAGGAGATCGTCGAGGTCCCGTTCCGGCCGGTGTCGCAGGAGACGACGCTGCGGCAGTGGAACGGGAAGGTCCGGTGGGAGCTGGGACTGGAGGAGCGCGACTACCGCGTGCGGTACTCCGCCAGTGGGATGGATGCCGGCCGGAGCAAGAACGTCCGGGAGGACGACGAGCCGCAGACGGACGACCGCTACCTGCTGCAGTTCTGGCCCGCCCAGCCCGAACCGGCCCGACTGCTCAAGCAGACCAGCCGCACAGCCGCGACCTGGCACGACTTCGCCACGTCCCCCGTGGGCTGACCGCTCGAACGGATCCGGTGGCCCTTCCCGAGGGTCGGAGTCGGACTCGCGGGGCGGCCTCGGCCTCGGGGGCAGTTGGTGGGGGACGGCGATCGCGGCCGCGTTCGCCGCCGTGAGTGTGCCCTCGCCCATGTCTCAGCCCTTGACCGCCCCGCCCAGCGCGAATCCCCCGCCCAACCGCTTCGCCACCAGCACGTACAGCAGGACCACCGGTGTCGAGTAGATGATCGAGAACGCGGCCAGTTGCCCGTACACCACCGTTCCGCGGTTTCCGAAGAAGTCGTTGATGCTCACCGACGCGGGCATCTGGTCCGGGGTCAGCAGGAGCATGAAGGGGACGAAGAAGTTGCCCCACATCATGACGAACGAGAAGACGGTGACCACCGCGACGCCCGGGCCCATCAGCGGCAGCACGATCCGCAGGAGGGACTGGAACGAGGACGCGCCGTCCGTCCAGGCCGCCTCCTCCAGCTCTTTCGGGACGCCGTCCATGAAGTTCTTCATCAGCCAGATGGCGAAGGGCAGTTGGGACGCGGCGAAGAAGAAGATCGTGCCCTGCATCGTGTCGATGAGGTCCACCTGAACGAACAGGGCGTACACGGGAACCATGATCGCCGTGATCGGCAGGCTCGTCGCGAAGATGATCGTGAGGAGGAAGGGGCGGTTCAGGCGGGAGCGGAAACGGGACAGCGGGTAGGCGGCCAGGGCCGCGCACACCACCGTCAGCAGCGTCGCCCCGCCGCACAGGATCAGGCTGTTGAGCAACGGCGTGAACGTGATGTCGGGCTTCAGGACCGCGTCGAAGTTGTCGAGGGTGACGCCGTCGGGGACCTTCACCTTCAGGTCGGCCTTCGGGTCCACCGACGAGAGGAGGACCCAGGCGAGGGGAAGGACGAACGCGGCCGCCACGAAGAGAAGGCCCGCGTCGGCGGCGTAGCGGCGGCTGTTGCGGCGGGTCGCGAGCGTCGTACTGCCGGGCATGTCAGACCTCCGTCCGCAGCAGGCGCATATAGACCAGGGAGAACAGCGAGCCGACCACCAGAAGGAGCAGGGCCACGGCCGTTCCGTAGCCGATCATGCTTTTCTGGAAGGCCTGTTCGTACATGAAGAGCGGGAGCGTCTGGCTGCGGTTTCCCGGGCCGCCTCTCGTCATCACCCAGATCAGACCGAAGACCGAGAGGGTCTGGAGGGTGTTCAGCATCAGGTTCGTGCCGATGGAACGGCGGATCATCGGCAGCGTGATGTGCCACATCCGCCGCCAGCCGCCCGCGCCGTCCACTTCCGCCGCCTCGGTGATCTCCTTCGGGATCTCGTTCAGGGCCGCCGAGTAGACCAGCATCGAGAAGGCCGTCCCCCGCCAGACGTTCGCGAAGGACACCGCGAGGATCGGAAGCGTGAACAGCCAGTTCTGGGACGGGAGATGGAGCCAGTCCAGCACGGCGTTCAGCGTGCCCTCGCGGCGGAAGAAGGCGTACAGCAGGAATCCCGCGACGACCTCCGGCAGCACCCAGGCGGCGATCACGATGCCGCCGGTGACCGTACGGACCGGCTTGGACGCGCGCTGCATCAGCACGGCCAGGGTCAGGCCCAGTGTGTTCTGGCCGATCAGGGAACTCAGCACCGTGAACACCAGCGTCAGCCATACGGCGTTGAGGAACGCGTCGTCCTTGAACGCGGCCTTGAAGTTGTCGAAGCCGATGAACGACGACTCGGCCTGGCCGGTGAGCTGGAGATCCGTGAAGGCGATGTACACGCAGTACGCGATGGGGCCGGCGAGGAAGAGAAGCAGAAGGACGACGGCCGGGGAGACGGGCAGCGCGCGTGTCAACGCACGGCGGACATCGCGGCGGCCGGCGGGCGGGGGCGGCGGGGCGGCCGGGCCCGGCGCGGTCTTCACCACGCCGGGGCCCGCCGGAGGTGCGGAGGTCATGAGCGGCTGATCATTTCTCACTCATCCCCTGGTGCGGCCGGTCGTCTTCGGGTGCGGCCGGGCGGGTCCCCGGGCCGGGTGCTTCCGCGCCCCGGTCATTTCTCGATGACCTGGTTGTCCGTGGCCGTCTTCAGCTCCTCGTCGTACCCCTTCGCCGCCTCCTCGACCGAGCTGTCACCCGTCGTCACGCCCTCCATCGCCTCCTGGACGGCCGTCGAGACCTTCGGGTACGCGGGATACGCGGGGCGGTAGTGCGTGCTGGCCACCAGGTCCGTGAAGAACTTGATGCCGGGCTGCGCCTTCACGTACTCCGGGTCCTCCGCCACGTCCGTGCGCACCGAGATGCCGGAGTTGGCGATGTACCACTTCTGGGCGTTCTCCTTCGTCTGCATCGTCTTGATGAACTCGAAGGCCAGGTCGGGGTTGGACGCCTTGCTCGGGATCGCCCAGGTCCAGCCGCCCGACATGCTCACCTTGCTCGGCGCCTGGCCGGTCTGCGTCGGCATGTACGCGAGGCCCAGCTTCTCGGACCACTCCGGCCATTCGTGGCCGCTGCCCTCCAGCCAGTCCTGGGGGAGCCAGGAGCCGTCGAGGTTGATGCCGAGTTTGCCCTCGGGGAGGAACTCGCCGCGGACCCTGGTCGCGATGTTGGGGTCGAGGGCGTCCGAGACGTCCGGGCCGAGCTTCTCCTTGAAGACGGTCTCGACGAATTCGAGAGAGTCCTTGAAGCCCTGGCTCCCCGTGATCCACTTCTTGGACGCCGGGTCGTAGAGGGGGCTCTCGTTGGCCCCGCTGGCCGTCCCGTACAGGAGCATCTCGAAGCCCTGCATGGTGGCCGCCTCACCCGCCGGCTTGCCCGTGTAGATGTTCATGGGGATGACGCCGGGGACCTTCGCCTTGATCTCGCGGGCCGCGTCGAGGATGTCGGCCCAGTTCGTCGGCTGCCAGTCGGCGGGGAGCCCGGCCTTCTTGAAGATGGCCTTGTCGAACCAGAGGCCCCGGGTGTCGGTGCCGTCGGGGACGCCGTACGTCTTCCCGTCCTCGGCCTGCGCCGCCTCCTTCGCCGTGTCTATGAACTGGCTCCAGTCGTCCCACTTGGCGAGGTACGGGTCCAGCGGCTTGAGGTACCCGCTCGTGATGTCGGAGTTGATGAGGAACGTGTCCTCGTAGACCAGGTCGGGGGCCGTCTTCGGCGAGCGGAGCATCTGCTGGAGCTTCGTGTAGTACTCCGAGTCCGGGGCCTTGATCGGGACGAGCTCCACCCTCTTGCCGGGGTTGGCCTTCTCGAACTGCTCCTTGATGTCGGCGAGATACGTGTCCATCACCTTGATGGAGTTGTCCGTCGACTGTTTGAAGGAGATCTTCACCGTGTCCGGATCACTTCCGGATTCGCTGCCGCAGGCGCTGAGCGCGGTGGCGGTGAGCAGGGTGGCGAGGAGAAGTGGAACGGCTGTGGGGCGCACGGGTACAACCTCCTGCTGGCCGACGTCTTTGTGGCCGGGTTGGGCTGCACGAGAACCTAAGAGGGCCGGTCCAGCCAGGTCAATGACTTTGCATGATCAGTCCGACACAGTGCGTACGGTCGCGCACACTCAAGGTACTGCCGAGCCGCCCGTCCGGCGGGGTGCCGGACGTCCGGAAGGGGAACGCGAGATGCCGGAACAGGACGTGACCACAGGGCAGTTGATGCTGATCGAGTACCAGAGCGTAAAGGACGAGCAGAAGGCGCGGATCGGATTCCGCGACAACCTGTTGTACGTGACGCTCGCGGTCGTGGCCGCCGTGGCCGCCACCTCGGCACAGTCCGGACGGACCTCGCGTACGTGCGGGGCGACCTGGGCCCCCGGCTGGCCGATCTCGCGCGGATCGAGCGGTCGGCTGCGGTCCAAGTGGTGCTGTACGCAGGGGTGTTCAGCTCTGCGTGACGGCCGGCGTACCGTGGGGCATGAAGTGGTGGTACGGGGAGCGGTGGCGGCACCCTGAAGCACATCGCCCTGAAGCACATCGCCCTGGCGCACGAGACCGCCGGCCGCCCGCCCTCCCGAAGCCCATGCTGCCCGGCTTCGGGCAGCCGACGACTACACCCGGGCAGGATCCGACCGGATCCGACCGGGAAGCCGCCGAAGCCCGCCGCAGAGCCGGCTGACGCTCCGCGCTCACCTCTTCAGCCCGCAGTCACCCCTTCACTCCCCTCTCACCCCTTCACCCACCGGTACTGCAGCTCCGGTCTCCCCACCTGCCCGTACTGAGGGCTGCGCCCCGCTCTCCCCGCGTCCACCAGATGCTCCAGATAGCGCCGGGCGGTGATCCGGGAGATCCCGACGGCCTCGGCGACGCCTGTCGCGGTCAGACCCTCGTCGGAGTCGCGCAGGGCCCGGGTGACCCGCTCAAGGGTGGGGGCGCTCAGCCCTTTGGGCAGGGCCGCCGGGCCGGGGGCCCGGAGGGTGGCGAGGGCGCGGTCGACCTCGTCCTGGCCGCTGGCCTCGCCGGCCGCCGCGTGGAACTCGGCGTAACGAACGAGGCGGTCACGGAGGGTGGCGAAGGTGAACGGCTTCAGTACGTACTGCACCACTCCCAGCGACACCCCCTCCCGCACCACTGTCAGGTCGCGCGCCGAGGTCACCGCGATGACGTCCGCGTGGTGGCCTGCGGCGCGCAGCGAGCGGGCCAGCTGCAGACCGTGCACGTCCGGCAGGTGGAGGTCCAGGAGGAGCAGGTCCACGGGCATGCGGTCCAGCGCCCGCCGGGCCTCCGCGCCCGTGTGGGCCTTGCCGACGGCCGTGAAACCGGGCACCCGCCCCACGTACAGGACGTGCGCGTCCGCCGCCACGGGATCGTCCTCGACGACCAGGACGCGGATGTCCCGCGAGGGGGAAGGCGTGCTCATACGGTGCCTCCGTGCGGCGTCGGCTCGGGCTCGGGCTCATGCGTGAGCCCAGGACCGCCGCCGGACCCGTCCCCAGACCCGTGCACGGCCCCTGACCCGGACTCGGGCCCGGCGTGGACCTTAGTCCTCCCCGGCCCCGCCGTCGGCAGCGGCAGCCGCACCTCGAAGGACGCCCCGCCGCCCGGGGCCTGCGTCACGGTCAGCGTTCCGTCGTGCCGGGCCACCGCCTGCCGTACGAGGGCCAGGCCCAGACCCCGCCCGCCGGGCCCGGCGGGCTTGGTGGACCAGCCGCGCTGGAAGACCGCCTCCGCGTGGGCCGGGTCCACGCCCGACCCGGTGTCGACGACCCGCAGGACCAGCCCCTCCGTGTCCGCGATGGCCGTGACCGTGACCCGGGCGCCGACCGAGCCCTGCGCCGCGTCCACGGCGTTGTCGATCAGGTTGCCGAGGACCGTCACCAGGTCACGGGAGGGCAGGGACTCGGGGAGCAGGCCGTCGTCGATGCCGCTGTCCTCGGAGACCAGCAGCTCGACACCGCGCTCGTTCGCCTGGGCCGTCTTGCCCAGGAGCAGCGCGGCGAGCACTGGCTCGCTGACCGCCGCGACGACCTGGTCGGTCAGCGCCTGGGCCAGTTCCAGCTCGGCCGTGGCGAAGTCGACGGCCTCCTCGGCCCGGTCCAGCTCGATCAGGGAGACGACGGTGTGGAGGCGGTTCGCGGCCTCGTGCGCCTGCGAGCGCAGGGCCGTGGTGAAACCGCGCTCGGAGTCCAACTCGCCCATCAGGGACTGCAGTTCGGTCACATCACGCAGTGTCACGACCGTGCCCCGTCGCTCGCCGCCCGACACCGGCGAGGTGTTCACGACGAGCACCCGCGACTCGGTCAGATGCACCTCGTCCACGCGCGGCTCCCCGGACAGCAGCGCCCCCGTCAGCGGCGTGGGCAGACCGATGTCCGCCACCGAGCGGCCCACCACGTCGTCGGTCACATCGAGCAGCTCGCGCCCGCCGTCGTTGATCAGCGCCACCCGGAACTGCCCGTCCAGCATCAGCAGCCCCTCGCGCACGGCGTGCAGCGCGGCCTCGTGGTAGTCGTGCATCCGGCTGAGCTCGGCCGCGTTCATCCCGTGCGTGGAGCGGCGCAGCCGGGCGTTTATGACGTACGTACCGACGGCGCCCAGGGCCAGGGCGGCCGCCGCGACGCCGATCAGGGCCTGCACCTGGCCCTCGACCCGCTGACTGATCTCGTCGACCTTGATGCCCGCGCTGACGAGGCCGACGATGCGGCCGTCGTCGTATATCGGCGTCACGGCCCGCACGGACTCGCCGAGGGTGCCCGTGTACGTCTCGGTGAAGGGATGACCGAGGAGCGCGCGCTGTGTGTTGCCGAGGAAGTGCTTGCCGATCAGGTCCTTGTTGGGGTGCGTCCAGCGGATGCCGTCGGGGTTCATGATCGTGACGAAGTCGACCTGGGCGTCACGCTGCACCGACGTCGCGTACGGCTGGAGCGTCTTCGTCGGGTCCTCCGTACGGATCGCCTCCCGTACGGACGGGGAGTCCGCGACCGAGCGGGCCACCGCCATGGCCTGGCGGCCCGCCGCGTCCTCGGCCTGACTGCGGTCACTGATGTAGGTGAAGAGCGCACAGCCCGCGACCACGACCGCAACGAGCACAGCCTGCATGGCAAACAGCTGACCAGCCAGGCTGCGGGGGCGTGGAGCACGGGGGAAGCGCATGGAAACAGTCTGCCCCTCCGGATAAGCGCGAACTAAATGAACGGAAGGGTGACGGCCCTCACAAGGCGGGAGATAGTCACCGACAACCCCCGGACGTGAGCCGCACGCCGGATGATGCCGACGACGTCGTCAAGGAGGGCAGCCGTGACCAGTACATCGAATACGGCACCTGCCGCTCCCGCTGCCAAGCGGGACCGCACCCACTACCTGTACATCGCGGTGATCGCCGCCGTGGCCGCCGGCATCGCCGTGGGCCTGATCGCTCCCGACTTCGCGGTCGAGCTGAAGCCCATCGGTACCGGCTTCGTGAACCTGATCAAGATGATGATCTCGCCGATCATCTTCTGCACGATCGTGCTGGGCATCGGCTCGGTACGCAAGGCCGCCAAGGTCGGCGCGGTGGGCGGTATCGCGCTCGGCTACTTCGTGGTCATGTCGTTCGTCGCCCTCGCCATCGGCCTGGTCGTCGGCAACATCCTGGAGCCCGGCACGGGCCTCGCGGTCACCGACGCGATCAAGGACGCGGGCCACGAGCAGGTCACCGAGGCCAAGAACACCGAGGAGTTCCTGCTCGGGATCATCCCGACGACGATCGTCTCCGCCTTCACCGGCGGCGAGGTCCTGCAGACCCTGCTCGTCGCGCTGCTCGCCGGGTTCGCCCTCCAGGCCATGGGCTCGGCCGGTACGCCGATCCTGCGCGGCGTGGAGCACATCCAGCGTCTCGTCTTCCGCATCCTCGCCATGGTGATGTGGGCGGCACCCATCGGTGCGTTCGGCGCGATCGCGGCGGTCACCGGCTCGGCGGGCCTGGACGCCCTCAAGAGCCTCGCCGTCCTGATGCTCGGCTTCTACGTCACCTGTTTCCTCTTCGTCTTCATCTTCCTCGGCGCGCTGCTGAGGATCGTGGCCGGGCTCAACATCTTCACGTTCCTCAAGTACCTGGGCCGTGAGTTCCTGCTGATCCTGTCGACCTCGTCGTCCGAGTCCGCGCTCCCGCGGCTCATCGCGAAGATGGAGCACCTGGGTGTCAGCAAGCCGGTCGTCGGCATCACCGTTCCGACCGGTTACTCCTTCAACCTCGACGGCACCATGATCTACATGACCATGGCCTCGCTGTTCATCGCCGACGCCCTGGGTACGCCGATGTCGATCGGTGAGCAGATTCCGCTGCTCCTCTTCCTGCTGGTCGCCTCGAAGGGCGCGGCGGGTGTCACCGGGGCCGGGCTCGCGACGCTGGCCGGTGGCCTGCAGTCCCACAAGCCCGCGCTGGTGGACGGCATCGGCCTGATCGTCGGCATCGACCGCTTCATGAGCGAGGCGCGCGCCCTGACGAACTTCGCCGGCAACGCGGTCGCCACCGTTCTGATCGGTACGTGGACCAAGGAGATCGACAGGGCCCGCGTCGACCAGGTGCTCGCGGGGCAGCTGCCCTTCGACGAGACGACCCTCCTGGACGACGGCCACGGTTCCGCCCCCGCCCCGGCGGAGGTCCCGGACCAGCCGGAGGACAAGACCCTGGCGAAGGCCTAGCCTCCGGGCCCGGTCCCCGTCACGGTCCCCGTCATGGTCCCAGAACCCCGGGCGGCTGGGTGCATCCCCCGTCACTCAGCCGCCCGGTCACTCCGCTCGCAGCGCACACCCCACATTTCCTTGCTTCCCCGGCCACCGGCCGGTGGCCCGGTCCTCCCCGACCGGACCACCGGCCGGCGGCTTTTCGGGGCGGGCGGGCGCGATCGGACGGCTGCGGCCGGTCGGTGGTTGCTCGCGCAGTTCCCCGCGCCCCCAAAAACACAAACCCCCAGGCGCGCCCCGTAAGGGGCGCGAGGAACGGCGCGATCAACCACGACGGACCGGGACCTACGCACCGCCCTGGGCGCCCCGTAAGGGGCGCGGGGAACTGCGCGATCAACCACGACGTACCGGGAGGTACGCACCGGCCTCGACGCACCCCACCAGGGGCGCGGGGAACTGCGCGACCAGCCCACCGCGACCCGCAGCCATGTCCATGCCCACCGCGCCCCCCCCGGTTCCCCCAGCGTCACCCACTTACCTCCCGCTCAGTACCTGACCAAATAGTGCGTACTTGTGGGGAGTTGGGCCCACGGCAAGCATGGTTCGTATGACAAATGACCTTGAAAAGACCCCCGTCACCGTCCTCGGCCTGGGCGCCATGGGCAAGGCCCTCGCCACCGCGTTCCTGAAGGCGGGCCACCCCACCACCATCTGGAACCGTTCCCCCGGCAAGGGCGACGACCTGGTCGCAAGGGGCGCGACAAGGGCGACCAGCGCCCGCGAAGCCGTACGCGCCGCCGACCTGGTCGTCATCTGCGTGGTCGACCACGAAGCGGTCACGGCCGTTCTCGGCTCCGTCGCGGACGAGCTGCCGGGCCGCGTACTGGTCAACCTCACCTCGGACACCCCGGAGCGCGCCCGCGAAACCGGCGCCTGGGCGCAAGAACGCGGCATCGACCACCTCGACGGCTCGATCATGGTGCCGGTAGACCTGATCGGACAGCCACCGGCCCTGATCTTCTACAGCGGCCCCAGGACCGCGTACGACAAGCACGAGACGGCCCTGAGGGCGCTCGGCGGCAAGCCGGCCCACCTCGGTGAGGACCAGGGGCTGGCCGCCGTCTACGACCTGGCACTGCTCGACTACTTCTACGGCTCGATCTCCGGCCTGCTGCACGCCTACGCGCTCGCCGGCGCCGACGGCGTGCGCGCGGCGGATCTCGCCCCCTACCTGGACACCATCACGGCCTTCATGCCGTCCCTCGCCGCGGAGGCCGCGCAGCACGTCGACGCGGGCAGTCACCCGGGCGAGGCGGCCAACCTCGGCATGATGGCGTCCGGCGTGGGCCACATCCTGGAGTGGGCCGAACACCGAGGTCTCGACGTGAGCACCCTCCGCCCGATCAAGGAGGTCTACGACAAGGCCGTCGCCCTCGGCCACGCCGCCGACAGCTGGACGAGCACGATCGAAGTCGTACGCGGCGATCGAGCGAGCCAAACCCTTTGACCCGTTGATGAGTTCGGACCTGCTCGACACCCCCTCAAGAGCCCACCGCCGTCTCCGGCACCGCCCCCTCCAGCCGCGCCACCTCCTCCGGCGTCAGCTCCAGATCCGCCGCGCCCGCCGAGTCCCGTATCGTCCCGGGCCGGCCGGCGCCCGGGATGGGGATGATCACCGGCGAGCGCGCCAACAGCCAGGCCAGGCAGACCTGTTGAGGGCTGACACCCCGCTCGCGAGCTACCGCACGGAAGGCGTCGAGGCCGGTCCCGTGGCCCGGGCGGGTGGCGCGGCCGGACCGGGTGGCGTGACCGGAGTCGTCGGACGGCAGCCGCGACGGCCCGTCCAGCGAACTCCGCGATATCCCGCCCAGCGGACTCCACGGCAGGAAGGCGAGGCCCAGCTCGGCGCAGAGCCGCAGTTCGGGCTCGCTGTCCCGGACGGCGGGGGAGTACCGGTTCTGGACGGAGACCAGCCGGTCGCCGAGGAGGGCGTGCGCCCGGCGGATCTGGCCGGTGTCCGTGTTGGAGATGCCGGCGTAGCGGATCTTGCCCGCGTCGAGCAGATCGCGCAGGGCGCCCACCGAGTCCTCGAAGGGAACAGCGGGGTCGGGCTTGTGGAGCTGGTAGAGGCCGATCGCCTCCACACCCAGCCGCTTCAGCGAGGCCTCCGCCGCCGACTTCAGATGCCGGGCAGACCCCGTCACCGTCCAGCTGCCGTCGGCCGGCCTGCCGCGCCCGCCCTTGGTGGTCACCAGGACGTCGGCCGTGTCGCCGCCGTACGTCGCGAGGGCGCGGGCCACGAGACGCTCGTTGTGCCCGGGCTCGTCACCGGGCAGGTGGTACGAGTCGGCCGTGTCCAGGAGTGTGACGCCCGCGTCCAGGGCGGCGTGCACCGTGGCCATGGCGCGCCCCTCGTCCGGCCGCCCCTCGATGGACAACGGCATCGCCCCGAGCCCGACGGCACTCACCCGCAGCCCGCCAACTGTGCGATACCGCATGTCAGTTCACCTTCCCGAGCGTCTCCGCCACGGCACGCGGCAGCCATTCCCGTGCCTCGCCGAAGGCGAACCCGAGCCGCGTGGCCCGCGCGTTGTCCATCCCGTACGAACGCGTGAAGGAGAACGGCGAGAACTCCCCGACCTCGACGGACCGGAACACGGCCTGGAACACGGACCGGAACTCGGACCGGAATTCGGACCGGAACTCGGTCCGCCCGCCCGAAAGGTGTTCCGTCAACGCCTCGCACAACTCCCCGGTGGTGAGCACCCCGTGGGACGCGGCGTTCACCGGCCCGGTGAACGTCTCGCCCGCCACCCATGCCAGAAAGTCGGCGATCTCCTCCACGTGGATGTACGTCGCCGGGTGGTTCGTCGCGGGGACGGCGATCGCCTCGCCCGCGCGGATCCGCTCGGCGTAGTGGTCGAGTCGGCCCGTGAAGTCGTCGTCCCCGCCCAGCACATGGGCGACGCGCACGGCCACGTACGGGAATTCGGGGCCGGCCGCGAAGACCGCCTCGGCCTGCCGCTTGCCCTCGCCGTAGTGGGTGTCGAGGAACTCCGGTTCGTCCCAGGGGAGTTCGAGATCGACGGGGACCGTACGCGGGTTCACGGCGTCCTCGCGTACGAGGTCCGCCGAGTCCTCGTACTCGTACACCTCGACCGTCGAGGTCATCACATAGCGGCGCGTGCGTCCCGCGAAGACCCGGCGGGCGATCTCGGCCTGCCTCGGTGTGTAGCAGACCTGGTCGACGACGACGTCGAAGGTGCGTGAACCGAGCGCATTCTCAAGGGAATTCTCGTCATTGCGGTCGGCGACGAGATGAATCGTGCCCACGGGAGGAGCCGACGAGCCGCGATTGATGACGGTGACCCTGTCTCCCGCGGCCGTCAGCCTGGCTATCAGCCGCTTACCGAAATACCGGTTACCGCCAATGACACACACCTCGCGCACGGCGCCCCTCCCGTAATGCCCTTCACCGCGGTCCTGTTCCGCGGACCCTGTGGTCATAATTCTTCCGGCGTACGAGTGAGGTCTGAAGGGGGAGTCATGGGAGATCCGGTCGCGGTACCGAAAGAACCACGGCATCTGCGAGCCGCCGCCAACGAAACGCCGGTGGCCTTCGACGCCCTGGACCGGCAGATCCTGGAACTGCTCCAGAGCGACGGCCGGATCAGGCTGAGCGAGCTGGGCCGCCGGGTCCGGCTGTCACCGGCGGCGGTCGCCGAACGCGTGCGCCGGCTGGAGTCCGTCGGTGCCGTCACCGGCTACGGCGCCCATGTCTCGCCGGCCCGCCTCGGCTACGGCATGCAGGCCTTCATCCGCGTCAATCCGCACGGCGGCTACACGCTGAAGCACCCCAGGACCCTGGAACTCCTCGCCCGCCCCGAGATCACCGAGGCCCACCACGTCGTCGGCGAGGACTGCTGGATCCTCAAGGTCGCGGTCGAGGACACCCTCCACCTGGAGGAGGTCCTGGAGCAGACCTCGGCACTCGGCCGTACGACGACGTCGATCCTCCTGTCGTCCCCGGTGGAGCGGAAGCCGCTGCTGCCGCCGGCGTTGCCTTGACGCCAGGGTCAAGGACTACGTTCGTACGCATGCGAATCGGCGAGCTGGCGGCGCGGGCCGGGACCACCACGCGGACCCTCAGGTACTACGAGTCGCGGGGGCTGCTGCCCGCGCGGCGGGGGGACAACGGGTACCGCACCTACGACGAGGACGACCTGTTGCTGCTGCGGCAGATCAGGACGCTGCAGGACTTCGGGTTCGACCTGGAGGAGACGCGGCCCTTCGTGGAGTGTCTGCGGGCCGGTCATCCGGAGGGCGACTCCTGCCCGGCGTCGCTCGCCGTGTACCGGCGCAAGCTCGGCGAACTCGACGCGCTGATCGTCGAGTTGCAGACCGTACGCGCCCACGTCGGCGAGCAGTTGGCGCGGGCCGAGGCGTCGAGGGACGAGCTGGCGGCCGGGGCGGAGGTTCCGGGCGGTCCGGAGCCCGTGTGCGAACTGGGAGGGACCTTCAGGTGATCAGGGCAGCGGGTGTGGCCGAAGTGACGGACGCGGACTTCGAGGCGGAGGTGATCGGGGCGGAGCTGCCCGTGCTGGTGGAGTTCACCGCCGACTGGTGCCCGCCGTGCCGGCAGATCGCGCCGGTGCTGAGCGCCGTCGCCGCCGAGGAGGGCGACCGGCTCAAGGTGGTGCAGCTGGACGTGGACACGAACCCGGAGACCACGAACGCGTACGGGGTGCTGTCGATGCCCACGCTCATCGTGTTCCGCGACGGGCAGCCGGTGAAGTCGATGGTGGGCGCCCGGCCCAAGCGACGGCTCCTTGAGGAACTGGCCGACGTGCTGTAGCCGGTCGGCCGGAACTCCCGGCCAACAGGACCGACAAGAAATCCCCCGCGAGCAATTGCCTGCGGGGGATTTCTCTGCGTATATTGAATGGTTCGCGACTTCAAGGAACTTGGTCGCGAAGAAGTTCACTAGGCGCAGTATATCCGGCCGGGAGCGGAATTGTCAAACAGGGGATCACACACAGAATTCACCGACGATGAATTGAGGCACGAGCAGGAATTCATCGACGGTCTGTACGCGCGCGTGGACGCCCTGCGCGGCGGCACCGAGGCCTCGGTGGCGGACGCGCTCGCGCAGGGCAGCACGCCGATGCAGGCCCGCCTGGAGCGGGACGTCCTCGTCGCCGAGCGCTCGGGCCTGCTCGCCGCGCTCAACGCCGTGGACGGCTCGCTCTGCTTCGGCCGTATCGACCTGACCACGGGACTCACCCATCACATCGGCCGTATCGGCATCCGCGCCGACGACACCGAGCACACCCCGATCTTGATCGACTGGCGGGCCCCGGTCGCCCGCCCCTTCTACCTCGCCACCGGCCACACCCCGATGGGCCTGCGCCGCCGTCGGCACATCACCACCGAGGGCCGCTCGGTCGCCGCCCTGCACGACGAGATCCTCGACCTGGGGGACCAGCAGCGCACCGGCCACGAGGACCCGACCGGCGACGCCGTGCTGCTCGCCGCCCTCAACTCCGCGCGCACCGGCCGCATGAGCGACATCGTGCAGACCATCCAGGCCGAACAGGACCGCATCATCCGCGCCCCGCACCGCGGAGTGCTGGTGGTGGAGGGCGGCCCGGGCACAGGCAAGACCGCCGTGGCGCTCCACCGCGCGGCCTATCTCCTCTACGAACACCGGGAGCTGCTCGCCAAGCGTGCCGTCCTGATCGTCGGCCCGAACCCCGCCTTCCTCGGCTACATCGGCGAGGTCCTGCCCTCGCTCGGCGAGACGGGCGTGCTGCTCGCGACCGTCGGCGAGCTGTTCCCCGGTGTGAGGGCGACCGCGTCCGACACCCCCGAGGCCGCCGCCGTGAAGGGCCGCGCCGAGATGGCCGACGTCCTGGCCGCCGTCGTACGCGACCGTCAGGCGCTGCCCGACCCGGTGATCGCCATCGAGCACGACCGGGACATCCTGATGCTCGACGCCGGTCTCGTACGCGTCGCCCGTGACCGCACCCGCGAGGTGAACCTGCCGCACAACGCGGCCCGGGAGCACTTCGAGGGCCACATCCTCAACACCCTCACCGACATGCTCGCCGAGCGGATCGGCACGGACCCCTTCGACGGCGCGAACCTGCTCGACCCGAGCGATGTCACCCAGATCCGCGACGAGCTGGCCGAGAACCGCGAAGTCTGGGCCGCCATCGACCAGTTGTGGCCGCGCGTCACCCCGCGGCGGCTGATCGCGGACTTCCTCGCCGAACCCGACGCGTACGTCTGCGAGGCCGACGCGAACGCCATCCGCCGTACGGTGACACGGGCCTGGACCACCGCCGACGTCCCCCTCCTCGACGAGGCCGCCGAACTCCTCGGCGAGGACGACCGGTTGGCGCGGGCGGCCGCGGAGCGCGAACGCAACCAGCAGGTCGCGTACGCCCAGGGCGTGCTGGACGTCTCCTACGCCTCCAGGACGTACGAGTTCGAGGACAAGGACGACGACGACGCGGAGGTTCTCTCCGCGCACGACATCATCGACGCCGAGCGGATGGCCGAGCGCCACGAGGAGGACGACCACCGCAGCGCCGCCGAACGGGCCGCGGCCGACCGGACCTGGGCGTTCGGGCACATCATCGTCGACGAGGCGCAGGAGCTGTCGCCGATGGCGTGGCGCCTGCTGATGCGCCGCAGCCCGACGCGGTCCATGACGCTCGTCGGCGACCCCGCGCAGACTGCCGACGCGGCGGGTGTCGGCTCCTGGTCGGGCATCCTCCACCCCTACGTCCAGGACCGCTGGGAGCACACCCGCCTCGCGGTCAACTACCGCACCCCGTCGGAGATCATGGACGTGGCGGCCGCTGTTCCGCGCGCGGAGAACGTGGACTTCCAGCCGCCGAGTTCGGTCCGCTCGACGGGCGTACGTCCACTCGTGCGCGCGGCCGCCGACGCCGCCGAGCTGCCCGGCGCCGTGGAGAAGGCCGCCGCGGAGCTCGCTCCCGCGGAGGGGCGGCTCGCGGTGATCGCTCCGCGAGACCTGCACGCCGCCTTGGCCGCACGCTTCGACGGGGTCACGGCGGGGGCGGAGCCCGATCTGACCCAGAGTGTCGTTCTGCTCGACCCGAGGCAAGCCAAGGGCTTGGAGTTTGACTCCGTGCTTGTTGTAGAGCCGGGGCGGTACGGCACGAGTGATCTGTACGTGGCGTTGACTCGGGCTACTCAGCGGCTCGGGGTGCTGCACGTGGGGCCGTTGCCGCGTGGGTTGGCTGAAGCGGTGGCGGGGGGAGAGTAGCTGTCCGGGGGTCTGGGGCTGCGCCCCCAGACCCCGCTTCGGTCCTGATGGGCCTCGTCCTCGAACGCCGGACGGTCTGCTTGTCCTCGTTGTCCCTGGCCACACTGCGCCGGCGGCGACGAGGAGCGGGAGTGAAGGGCTGAGGTGTGGCCACTACCCAGACCGTTCGTTGCGATCTCCTCGCGCCAGACCGCTGGCGTGGGCTGCCCCGTTTTCCACGTCATCCGGGTGGACGATGACATCTGGAATGTGCGCGAAGTGCATGAGGGGCGGCACTGGAACCTTGAGGCTTCGGCCCATTCGAGTGGGTGGGCAGGGGAACGAGCCGTTCCTGACCATTCGATAGGCAGTGGATTCGGGGATGCCCAGTACCTCTGCGGCGGCTTGAATCCCGATGAATGGAGGGTAGAAGTCTGAAATGTAGTAGTAGTGGCTCGGGCCGAAGAGATGTGCGCGCGCCAGCATGGGGGCTTTTGCGGCGCGATTCGCCACAGTTGGTCGACGGCCGGTGCGGATTTCTTTGTGAAATCCCTCGGCGGCATCGATGCAACCGTGCTTCTGGAGCAGTGCTCCGTAACGCTCTCCTCGAATTTGCTCCGCGACGGCCGGGTCTCGCACGTCGGCGTAATGAATGATCGAGGACGCCTTGAGGTCAGGTATGACGGGGGATTCTTCGAAGAAGATTAACTCTTCCGGTTCGTCGGTCGAGGTCTCGCGAGTCTGAGCTGTGGCACGCTGGTATGCCGACCTGATCGCTGCCTTCCTCATGA
Organism: Streptomyces sp. NPDC058697; assembly: GCF_042715345.1. NCBI lineage: Bacteria > Bacillati > Actinomycetota > Actinomycetes > Kitasatosporales > Streptomycetaceae > Streptomyces > Streptomyces sp. NPDC058697. Next base: position 5,214 of record NZ_JBHXSU010000052.1, on the reverse strand, counting down.
GCGCCGGAACCTGGTGGGGAGGAACTCCCCTCGATGTCTCGGTCCATGTGGTGAGTGCGGCCTCGACCATGTCCGATCGGACGTCCGACAGATCGACGTACAGCTTTTGAGAAATGTTGTGGGAGTGCCAGTGAAGGGAGGGCGTGAGGCAGTCCACAATAATCATTCGCCACTTGTCGTCATCGCGCAGGTCATGCGCTCGCCCCAGGGCCACCATGGACTCCCAGAGGCGAGACCGTTTCGGATTCCTGGCGCTTTCGACGGCGGTGGAGCGAAAGCTTGAATAATTCGGATGGCGCTTGATCTCGCAGTCAAGTGTATTGCCTGCGTGGACACACACCTTCTCTTCGCCGCAGATAAGGCGAACGTACTGCTCGACGCAATCGAAAGAATCAGACACGACCTGTGCTCCAAATGCTTGATCCCTTGGGGTAGGCAAAGCAGAGCATGGCGGGCGAGCTGAGCGGTGAATCCTCAGTAGTTCGTGATTGGCCGACTTTTCTCGATGCTGCCGTCTCAGAGACAGGCTAGTGATTGAAAACGATGGAATTCGATTCGATTGTGTCGGGTGTTGTCGAATCAGGCCGGGCGCAGCCACACCGTTGCCAGCGGGGGCAGTGTCAGGCGGATGCTGGCCGGGCGGCCGTGCCAGGGCTGGGCGTCGGGCTTGACGGGGTCGGGGTTGGTGACGTCGGCACCGCCGTAGCGGCCAACGTCAGTGTTGAGGACCTCGTGCCAGGCGGGCACGTCATCAGGAACCCCGAGCCGGTACTCGTGCCGAACCACCGGCGAGAAGTTGGAGACAGACAACAACGGCGAGCCGTCCGCCCCGTGGCGGAGGAACGCGAACACGTTGTCCTCGACCGCGTCCCCCGCGATCCAGGCGAACCCGGAGGGATCGGTGTCCCGCTCCCAGAGCGCGGGAGCATGCCGGTACACGGAGTTGAGGTCCCGAACGAGATCACGGACACCCTGGTGATCGGCGGCGGCCCCGTACGACGGATCGAGCAGCCACCAGTCGGGCCCGTGCGCCTCGGACCACTCCGCGCCCTGCGCGAACTCCTGCCCCATGAAGAGGAGTTGCTTGCCGGGGTGCGCCCACATGAAGCCCAGATACGCCCGCAGAGTGGCCCGCTGCTGCCACCAGTCGCCCGGCATCTTGGACACCAACGACCGCTTCCCGTGCACGACTTCGTCGTGGGAGATCGGCAGGACGTAGTTCTCGCTGTACGCGTACACCATGGAGAACGTCATCTCGTGGTGGTGGTACTTGCGGTGCACCGGCTCGTGCGCGACATAGCCGAGCGAGTCGTGCATCCACCCCATGTTCCACTTCAGCCCGAAGCCGAGCCCTCCGAAGCCGCCCGGCCCGATGTGGTGGGTGGCCCGAGTGACCCCGTCCCACGCCGTCGACTCCTCGGCGATCGTGACGACCCCCGGCTCGCGCCGGTACAGGGTCGCGTTCATCTCCTGGAGGAAGGCCACGGCGTCGAGATTCTCGCGGCCGCCGTGGACGTTTGGCGTCCACTGCCCGGGCTCGCGCGAGTAGTCCAGATACAGCATGGACGCCACCGCGTCGACCCGCAGGCCGTCGATGTGGAACTCCTCGCACCAGTACACCGCGTTGGCGACCAGGAAGTTGCGCACCTCCCGGCGCCCGTAGTCGAACTCCAGGGTTCCCCAGTCGGGGTGCGCGGCCCGCAGCGGATCCTCGTGCTCGTACAGCGGCCGTCCGTCGAACTCGGCCAGCGCCCAGTCGTCCCGCGGGAAGTGGGCGGGCACCCAGTCCATGATCACGCCGATCCCGGCCCGGTGGAGCGCGTCGACGAGGTACTTGAAGTCGTCCGGCGTCCCCAGCCGAGCGGTCGGCGCGTAGAAGCCCGTGACCTGGTAGCCCCATGAACCGCCGAAGGGATGCTCCGCCACCGGCATCAGCTCCACATGCGTGAAGCCCAGGTCCGAGACGTACACCGGCAGTTGTTCGGCGAGCTGACGGTACGTCAATCCCGGTCGCCAGGACGCCAGATGGACCTCGTACACCGAGAAGGGCGCCTCATGGGCCGGCGGGTCGGAGGCCCGCCGGCCCATCCACTCACCGTCCTGCCACTCGTGACGCGAGGCGTGCACGATGGAGGAGGTGGCGGGCGGAATCTCCGTACGCCGCGCCATCGGGTCGGCCCGCATCGTCTTGGAACCGTCGGGCCGGGTGATCTCGAACTTGTAGAGCTCGCCCTCGCCGATCCCGGGAATGAACAGCTCCCACACCCCGGAGGAGCCGAGCGACCGCATCGGAAAGGCCGTGGCGTCCCAGAAGTTGAAGGTCCCGGCGACCCGCACCCCACGGGCGTTGGGCGCCCAGACGGTGAACCGGGTGCCCGCCACACCCTGGTGGACCATCGGCTCGGCACCGAGAGCAGTCCACAGCTGTTCGTGACGCCCCTCGCCGAACAGATGCAGATCGAACTCACCGATCGTGGGCAGGAACCGGTACGCGTCCTCGGTGTCCTGAACCGTCCCCTCGTACTCCACGAGCAAGCGGTACTCGGGCACCTCCCGCAACGGCAGCACGGCGGAGAAGAAGCCCTCGCCGTCGTCGGTCAGTTCGGCCCGCAGCTCCCCGGTGACGACCGTCACGGACAGCGCGTACGGCCGCAGCACCCGGAAGACCACACCGTCGGGCACGGGATGGGCCCCGAGCACGGAGTGCGGCTCGTGATGCGCGCCCCCGAGCAGCCGCTCCCGGTCACCCCGGTCCAGCACGGCCAACGACCGCACCTCCGGCACGGGCGGCGCCACATCGCGTACCGGCTCCGCGGGATTCGCGACCGCGGACTCAGTCTTCGCCTTCGCGCTCTTCGGCTTCTTGGCGGGCGGGTTCGGGCGGGGCGTCACGGGTGGGGCCTCCTCGACGGAGTCGACGGTGATGAGGGACGAGAGGGGACGTACAGAGCGGGAGCGGGACGCACGGGCGCCTACGACGAACCGGAGAGGGCCAGGCGGCGGACCGCCTCCATCGGCACGGGCAGCCAGTCGGGCCGGTGCCGCGCCTCGTACACGACCTCGTAGATCGCCTTGTCGGTCTCGTACGCGCGCAGCAGCACCGGATCCGTACGCGGATCACGTCCGCCCGCCTCGGCGTACCCGGAGCAGTAGGCAGCCCGGCAGGTGTCGGCCCAGCCGGGCACGACGGGCGTGTGCGAGTGCGCCGCGTAGTCGAAGGAGCGGAGCATCCCGGCCACGTCCCGCGCGGTCGGCTGCGGCATCCGGCGCTCGGCGAGCGGTTTGGAGGGTTCGCCCTCGAAGTCGATCAGCGACCATTCACCGGACGGTGACCGCAGACACTGCCCGAGATGCAGATCCCCGTGGATCCGCTGGGCCGTCCACGTCTCGCCCTCGCCCGCCAGATCGGCGAGCGCCTCGAAGGCGGTGTGCAGACCGGGCGCGTACGGCCGCAGCGCGGGCACCGCCTGGGCGGCCGCCTCCAGCCGCTCGGTCATCCCGGCCACGAGCAGTTCCATCTGCCCGCGCCCCATGGTCACCGTGGGCAGCGCCCGCGCCAGCGCCATGTGCACCTCTGCGGTGGCCCGCCCGAGCGCCCGCGCCTCACCGCTGAAGTCCTCGCCCTTGGCGAGCTCCCGCAGCGCGAGCTCCCAGCCGTCCGCCGCACCCTGGACGAAAGGCTGCAGCACACCCAGTACGTACGTCTCGTCGGCCAGGTCCGCGAGCAGCCACCCGGCGGGCGCCGGAACCCGGGGGCAGCCCTCGCGGGACAGCACCAGCGGCAGCTCCAGGTCGGGGTTGTCCCCTGGGACGATCCGCCGCAACAGCTTCAGGATGAACGTATCTCCGTAAACGATCGAGGAGTTCGACTGCTCGGCCGTCACCAGCCGGGGCACCAGACCGTCCCGGATGTCCTGCCGCATGTCCCGCTCGAAGCGCAGGTCGCCGAGGCGCGCCCGTGATCGCAGCGCCTCCAGGAGCACATCGGCGGGCCGCGCGTCGTACAGAGCCTCGTACACGGTCCGCCCGGCCAGCGGCCCCTCGGCCGGACGACCGATCAGCGCGGGCGCCAGCCGTGGCGGCAGCGTCTCGCGCACACCGATCAGGAGCTGATAGCAGTCCGCCGGATGCGTGGCGGCACTCTGCGTCGGTACGAGCGGCTGATGCGCCCGCACGAGCAGATGCAGCAGCCCCAGCTTCGAGTCCCACGGCAGCACTTCCGTGGCCGCCACCAGCGAGAACCCGGTGACGGGACGGCCCTTACCCGCGAACCACCGCTGCCGTGGCAGCCACTCGCGAAGCAGCGGATCGAGGGACGCAAGGAGGCCTGGACTCGTCGAAGCGGAGTGCACGGAACGGGTGACGGCTTCCGACATGGCGTCGCGTCCTTTCCCCAGGACCCGGAAACCGGGTGAGTCGGGGTGTTACTGATGCGTGCCCAGGGCGGGGCGGGGGAAACCGCCCCGCCCCCGTTCTACTCCTACCTGCTTCTTCTCCCTGTTTCTAGGCCATGTCCTTGCGGAGTCGGAACCAGTAGAAGCCGTGGCCGGCGAGGGTGAGGAGGTAGGGGAGTTCGCCGATGGCGGGGAAGCGGACGCCGCCGATGAGTTCGACGGGGTGGCGTCCGTTGAAGGCCTGGAGGTCGAGTTCGGTGGGCTGGGCGAAGCGGGAGAAGTTGTGGACGCACAGGACGAGGTCGTCGCCGTGTTCGCGCAGGAAGGCGATGACGGCGGGGTTGGAGGAGGGCAGTTCGGTGTAGGAGCCGAGGCCGAAGGCGGGGTTCTGTTTGCGGATCTCGATCATCCGCCGGGTCCAGTGCAGCAGCGACGACGGCGATGACATGGACGCTTCGACGTTGGTGACCTGGTAGCCGTAGACCGGATCCATGATGGTGGGCAGGTACAGGCGTCCCGGGTCGCAGGAGGAGAAGCCGGCGTTGCGGTCCGGCGTCCACTGCATCGGCGTACGGACCGCGTCGCGGTCGCCGAGCCAGATGTTGTCGCCCATGCCGATCTCGTCGCCGTAGTAGAGGATCGGGCTGCCGGGCAGGGAGAGCAGCAGGGCGGTGAAGAGTTCGATCTGGTTGCGGTCGTTGTCCAGGAGGGTCGCGAGCCGCCGCCGGATGCCGATGTTGGCGCGCATGCGGGGGTCTTTGGCGTATTCCGCGTACATGTAGTCGCGTTCTTCGTCGGTGACCATTTCGAGGGTGAGCTC
>NZ_JBHXSU010000051.1:36313-40836 GCF_042715345.1 Streptomyces sp. NPDC058697 | reverse complement strand
CCACCCGCCCCCCCCCCCCCCCCCCAGAACAGGCTGTCCCTCATGACTAGTGCTTTCCCGCCGCCGATCAGCGAACCCGATCCGTCCACCTTCACCTGTTCCAGCAGCCTGGTCGGACCCTGCTCGGGCTGCCAGCGCAGCACCCACAAGTACGGCGGCGGAGGCCTGCCCCTGTGCCACTGGTGCATGACCATCGCCAGCGAGAACTGGGGCACCGGCGTCCGCTTCAACAACACCCGCACACAGACGAGCTGACCGGCCAGGCCCCGTCCCGTCCCTGGCAAGGGCGGGCCAAGGTCGACACGAGGCAGGACACCGTTGGCTGATCAGGGATACCGACCCACGAGCTCTTCCGTCTGGATGGCGTACCGAGGCCGAGAGTCGCGATGCAGGTCGACATACGGGCGTGCCAACGCGAAGGTCGTCGGGACCCCAGGAAACACAGCTACGACGTCTTCAACCTCGAGTAGCCCGCGATTGGTCAGCACCGCCAGCAGCTCCAACCTCTGGAGGAGGTTGTCCAGCCCTTCCTTGTCGTCCACGCTGAGTTGGGTCAGATCGCCGAGCTCGTTGGCCTTCAGCCGACGCCGGACGCGACTGAGCTCAGCGCTCTGGAATTCCTGGTGCAGAGCCACGAGAGCTGTCAGGGCGCGCGTCCGTTTGGCCTCTTGTACTTGGCGCACGGCATAGAGAGCTGCGATGGCCACGATTACGGTACTGGTCACTGAACTCAACGCCGCCACGGTGTCCCAAGCAGACATGGCCCCCCGTCCTTTTTCCCAGGCTAGCTTCGCCTCGGATCCGAGGGCCCAGGTTCAGACGCAGGCAGTGACGAAGCCGGCCATACTCAGCTCTCCGACGGGATGTGGGCGGCGATCTCCCGCGCCCACTGGTCCGCGCCCGGCGAGACGGGACCGTCCTCCTGGGCAAACGCACCCAGCGCCGCCCCAGTCACGCACGAAAGCGCGCCCCGGCCGGGATCGCCCCGGAAAGGTGGTGGTGCGAGTGCCGGTGTGGGACTCCGCTCGTAGGCTGATGTGGGATCTCAGCAGCCGCGCCACATGCCGACGCTGTGGCCTGCCGCTCTCTGCTCTTTCTCACGCCGGTGGCCATGCTTCTGTCTCAGGAGCGTGGCCATTTCCTGCGTCGGCTGACGATCAGCCATGCCGGGCGCAGGGGCCTGGTGGCCTCGACCGGCTCCTTGGGCATGCCCCTCGCCTGCGCCGACCCTCTCCCGAATTCCCGTCGAGCCCACGAAGGCCCCGCTCTCCATCCGAGGGCAGGGCCCTGAACGTTTCTGGCAGACGTCGCTGGCAGGGGCGAGGCAGGCGGGCCGTTGATGTTGGTCAGGCCGGGGAGCCGGTCCCCGGTGTCCTGGTCGGCAGCGTGGGGCCCGGATGCTGGTGGCTGTCAGTGAGGGTTGGGTGCTGGGGGTTGGGTGTGGAGGTGGTGGGTGAGGGTGTCACCGAGAGCGGGGGTGGGGGCACCGCTGTGTGTGATGCCGAGTTGGGTGGCGAGGGTGGTGAGGTGGAGGCGGGTGGCGGCTTCGAGGAGTTGGGCGTAGGTGTCGGTGGTCGTGCGGGTTCGTCGCCAGCCAGCGAGGGCGATTCCTGTGGCGAGGGGGAAGGCGGGCCACCACCAAAGGGTGAGGGGGAGGTAGAGGAGGGCCCAGGCGGTGAGGGTGGTGGCTTTGGTGAGGGCGGTGCGGGCGGTAGTGAGTTCGATGCGTGTGGGTTCGGGCAGCGCGGTCCACAGGTAGGGCCAGACGATCGGCAGGCGGAGGTGCAAGTCGCGGTCCATACGTACGGTGACGGCGTGGAGGCGGTCGCCGCTCCAAGTCGGCCGGTCGGGTTTCTCCAGCCCGACGCGGTTCCACTTCCGGTAAGCGGCATACCGCTCGTCTTGGGCGACAGCGAGTTGGGCCTCGGTCTGGGGAGGTTGTGTACGGCCGGTTGCGCGGGCCTCAGCAGCTGTGCGGAGCTGGTGGTACCTCGTGTGCGCGGTGGTCCACACTCGCTGGCGGCTGCGGGTCCGCTGCTCAGCGATGGTGCGCAGGGGGCGCGGCCAAGTCTGCCAGTCCGGAGCGAGGGCGAGGCGTTCGACAACGGTGGTGAGAGCCTGGGCGGCCAGGCCGGCGGCAGCGGCGCCGGCGAGGATGGCAGCGAGCAGGACGATCTGTCCGCCGGTGGTGGTCGCGGTGGGGTTCTTCATCCGGGTGGTGACGGCGGTGGTGAGCCGGTGCAGGTCCAGGGCGTACGTCCAGCCCAGGGTGCGGGCGGTGGCGGCAGCAGCGAGGTAGAAGGCGCCCGGCAGGACGAGCAGGGTGAGCCACCGTTCGGCGAGTTTGCCGGTGAGCCCGGACCAGAACCCGATCACCTGGCTGGCTCGAATGTGGTCACAGGATCGTCCGTTCCAGTTCCCGGCCTGTGATCGTGCAGGTCAGCGGGAACACAGTGGACTGGTCAGGAAGTCGTCCCGCGCACCTGCCGATCGGACACCGGAAGAGCGACTCGAACGGAGCACCACCGGAGGCGCCGGGCAGATGAAGGCTCCGCTGCGCGGATGCGTGCCACACGCCCAGTGGGTCGCCCGCGGCTTGAACTGCTTCGTGGAGTGCCTGCAGGAGGTCCTGGAAAGCACCCTGGTCAAGTCGTTGGGCAGCGGTGACAGCGTTGGTGAGGACGCGTAGCTCGGGCGGGTCACCGCCCATGTCCTGGTCCGGGGCGAGCAGGCGGCGCAGGTAGTCCAGCCGCCGACATATGTAGGCCAACGCCTGGTCGACACGGTCATCGGGCGGGTCGGTGGCTGCACCCATCCCTATCCCTCCATCGTGATCGTCGGCGGTTAGGGTCGCGCTGTTCCGCAGCGAGGGCTCGCTGGACGAGCCCGGGGCAGGCCGACGGGCATCGTCGACGATATCGGCAGAACATGCCTCACATCCGGTGAAGCTGGCAATACCCTCAATACAACGGGGACGCCCGCGGGTTGGGGGATAGATGGATGAACGCAAGGACCTCCTGGCAGCCCTGCAGGCACGCCTGCAGCACGCCGGGGATGGGCAGGATGTTTCGCCGCTGCTGGAACCGGCCGCACTGGCCGAGGCCGAACGCCTCACCAGGCTCCTCGATGACCAGGACGTGGAAGCCCGGTACGTCCTGGGCTGGTTGCACTGGTCCCGCTACCAGGTATTGCCCGAAGGCCGAGACCAGGAGGACCTGGCCAGCGCACTGGCCATGTTTACCTTCTGCTTCGTCCATGACATCTCCGATGAAGCACTGCCCGAGCCCCTACTCCCTCATCTCGCCGACGGAGCCGTCAGCACTGCCACCGCAATGCTTCAACAAATACGCAGCCCGGCAGAACCCGCCGACTTCACCGTCATCATCCGTCTGTGGCGACACATCCTGACCCACACGCCCGCCGACCACCCCGACCGCGCCGGACGGCTCCACATCCTGGGGCTCGCGCTGCAGAGCCGGTTCGTGAGGTCGGGTGCGGTGGCGGACCTGGACGCGGCCATCACCGCCGGCCGCCAGGCAGTGGATACCACCCCCGCCGACCACCCCGACCGCGCCGGACGGCTCAGCAGCCTGGGGCTCGCGCTGCGGATCCGGTTCGAGAGGTTGGGGGCGGTGGCGGACCTGGACGCGGCCATCACCGCCGGCCGTCAGGCGGTGGACACTACCCCCGCCGACCACCCCGACCGCGCCGAACGGCTCAGCAGCCTGGGGGCAGCGCTAGCGATCCGGTTCGAGAGGTCGGGTGCGGTGGCGGACCTGGACGCGGCCACCGACGCCAGCCGCCAGGCGGTGGATACCACCCCCGCCGACCACCCCGACCGCGCCGAACGGCTCAACATCCTGGGGGCAGCGCAAGCGATCCGGTTCGGGAGGTTGGGTGTGGTGGCGGACCTGGACGCGGCCATCACCGCCGGCCGTCAGGCGGTGGATACCACCCCCGCCGACCACCCCGACCGCGCCGGACGGCTCAGCAACCTGGGGTTCGCGCTGCGGATCCGGTTCGAGAGGTCGGGTGCGGTGGCGGACCTGGACGCGGCCACCGACGCCAGCCGCCAGGCGGTGGAAGCCACCCCCGCCGACCACCCCGACCGCGCCAAGTACCTCAGCGGTCTGGGAGGCGTGCTGCAGAGCCGGTTCGAGAGGTCGGGTGCGGTGGCGGACCTGGACGCGGCCATCACCGCCGGCCGCCAGGCAGTGGATACCACCCCCGCCGACCACCCCGACCGCGCCGGACGGCTCAGCAACCTGGGGCTCGCGCTGCGGATCCGGTTCGAGAGGTTGGGGGCGGTGGCGGACCTGGACGCGGCCACCGACGCCAGCCGCCAGGCGGTGGAAGCCACCCCCGCCGACCACCCCGACCGCGCCATGTACCTCAGCGGTCTGGGAGGCGTGCTGCAGAGCCGGTTCGAGAGGTCGGGTGTGGTGGCGGACCTGGACGCGGCTATTACCGCCGGCCGCCAGGCGGTGGAAGCCACCCCCGCCGACCACCCCTACCGCGCCGCG
>NZ_JBHXSU010000051.1:0-36215 GCF_042715345.1 Streptomyces sp. NPDC058697 | reverse complement strand
CGATGCTCAGCAACCTGGGGCTCGTGCTGCAGAGCCGGTTCGGGAGGTCGGGTGCGGTGGCGGACCTGGACGCGGCCATTACCGCCGGCCGCCAGGCGGTGGAAGCCACCCCCGCCGACCACCCCTACCGCGCCGCGATGCTCAGCAACCTGGGGCTCGTGCTGCAGAGCCGGTTCGGGAGGTCGGGTGCGGTGGCGGACCTGGACGCGGCCATTACCGCCGGCCGCCAGGCAGTGGAAGCCACCCCCGCCGACCACCCCGACCGCGCCATGCGCCTAGGCGGCCTGGGGTTCGCGCTGGGGAGCCGGTTCGAGAGGTCGCGTGCGGTGGCGGACCTGGACGCGGCTGTGCAGGCACTTGTGATGGCTTCGGAGGTGGGTTCGGCTGCGCCGTCGGTACGGGTCCGGGTGGGGCGTGCTGCGGGTGGCCTGTTGGCCTCGTCGGCTCCGGGGCGTGCGGCCGGGTTGTTGGAGGGTGCGGTGCGGTTGCTGCCGGAGGTGGCGCCGCGGGGGCTGGACAGGCCGGACCAGCAGGAGCTGCTGGGCAGGTTGGCCGGGCTGGCAGGGGACGCGGCGGCGTTGGTACTAGCCGATCTCTCCGCTCCGGTGGACGAGCGGGCCGGACGGGCGTTGGGGCTACTGGAGTCGGGGCGGGCACTCCTGCTGGCCCAGGTCATGGCGACGCGGGGCGATCTCACTGACCTGCGTGCGTCGCATCCGGATCTGGCAGAACAGTTCACCGAGCTCCGCGATCTGCTCGACCAACCGTCATCCAGCTCGATCTGGTTCAGGGGCGATACTGGGGCGGCCCCTGTTCAGGATCGGGAGGCGCGGGATCGACGGCGGGTGGCGGCTGAGCTGGGTGTGCTGCTGGAGCAGATTCGCCGCCTGGAGGGGTTCGCCTCCTTCGCGCTCCCGCCGACGGTGGAGGACTTGCGTGGGCAGGCCAGGCAGGGACCAGTGGTGACGTTCAATGTCAACGACTACCGCAGCGATGCCCTGCTCCTCACCGAACAAGGCGTCACCGTCGTGGCACTTCCCGACCTGACACCCGCACTGGTCGGCGCCCACATCAACGCCTTCCACCAGGCCCTGGCCGACAGCAGCGCCCCCGATCCCGACGCCGACCGGGGTGCCGCACAGCAGCGGGTGCGCGAGATCCTGGCCTGGCTGTGGGACACGGCCGTCGGCCCCGTCTTAGACGCCCTCGGCTACAGCGAGGCTCCCGCCGACGGGCAGGAGTGGCCGCAGGTGTGGTGGGCACCGGGCGGTCTGCTCAGCCTGCTACCCCTCCACGCCGCCGGCCACCACACCCCGCGCCATCACCCCGGCTACCGGGCCCGAACAGCCCTTGACCGGATCGTCTCCTCCTACACCCCCACCATCGGCGCCCTTGGCTATGCCCGCCAGCACACCGCAGCACCACCCGCACAAGCTCAGACGCTCATCGTCGCGATGCCCTCCACCCCTGGTCTGCAACGCCAAGGCCGCCTCTCGGAAGTGGCTCGCGAAGCCACCCAACTCCAGGCCCGGATGGCCCACTCCATCCTGCTCACCGAACCCGACGCCGGTACCGGCAGCGCCGGGACGGGGGATCAGATCCCGACCAGGACAGCGGTCTTCGCCCACCTCGCCGAGGTCACGATCGCGCACTTCGCCTGCCACGGATTCAGCCACCCCACCGACCCCTCCCAAAGCGTGCTGCTCCTGCACGACTGGCAGCAGGACCCGCTCACCGTCGCCAGCCTTGCCCCGGTCAACCTCGACCACGCCCGCCTGGCCTACCTGTCAGCCTGCTCCACCACCCTCACCCGAAGCCAGCAACTGCTCGACGAGTCCATCCACTTGACCGCGGCATTCCAGCTCGCAGGATTCCCCCACGTCATCGGCACCCTCTGGGAGATCGACGACAAGTACGCCGCCGACATCGCCAACAGCTTCTACGCCCACCTCACCGACAGCGAGGAGAATGTGGACACCAACCGGGCCGCGCAAGCCCTGCACGACACCATCCGCACCCTGCGCGACCAACTGCCCCTCACCCCATCCCTGTGGGCCGCCCACCTACACGCTGGCGCCTAGTACTCCAGCCGTAGATCGTGATCTGCCGATCGGGGCTGGTTCCGGGGCCTCGGCAAAGTCGCGTGAGGGTGCCCGGTTTCGGGCGGGTGCTTAGCGCAGTGAGTGACGTTGGTAGCGCGACTCGGGTGGCCCGAAGGCCAGCCCGTTCTCGTCGAGGGCGTTGGCGATGGTCAGTTGGCTGTGGGGGAAGCGGAAGCTGACAGAGACTGTTCCCTGAGCCATGTCGCTCCCGGTCCATTCGAGGAGTTCTACGTCCTGAAGGACCTGGCCCTGGATGGCGTGCAGCTCAGGGCGCATGTCGTGGCGCCACTGGAGATCGAAGTCGGGCCACAGGACCGGTTGGTGGGGGTCGACCGTGTTCCAGGTGATCGAGAGGTCGTCGAACTTTTGGTGGTTCATCTCAACCTGCTCTCCGGCGAAGTCGAGCAGGACGGGGCAGTCGGAGAACCACTCGTTGTCCTGAACGTCCTAGACCAGCCAGGCATGGGTCAACGGGCGGCCGATGAGCGCGCGCAGTTGCTGGCCTTGGCCCGCCGCGACTGCGGAGCGACCGTTCAGCCAATGAGGCCGGTAGCTTTCGATCCCGAAGTTGAAGACGCCAGGATCCTCTCAGAACGAGACATCACGCGACTTTGCCAAGGCTCTGGGGCTGGTCCGGGAACGGGTGCGGCCACCGGTGATCATCGGTGTGTGAAGACAGAAGATCAGACGGTGGCCGCAGGTCACAGCATAGATCCTGCCCGGTGGCAGGACAGGTTCGAGGTCCTGATGGGCCGCGTCGCGGGGCGGTTCGCCCGGGTGGAACCACGGCGCCGGGCGAGGGCGCTGGTACTCGGGTTGCTGTCGGAGCTGCCACGCAAGAATTGCTGGACGCTCGCCGAGCACGCCGGGGACGCGACTCCGGACGGCATGCAGCACTTGCTGTCCAGGGCCAGATGGGACGCCGACGCGGTCCGCGACGACATCCGCGGTTTCGTCGTCGAGCAACTGCACCACAACGACGCGGTGCTGGTCGTCGATGAGACCGGCGACCTGAAGAAGGGCACCGCCACTGTGGGCGTGCAGCGTCAGTACACCGGCACCGCCGGACGCATCGAGAACAGTCAGGTGGCCGTCTACCTCGCCTACTCGACTCCGCGGGGGCACGCGGCGATCGACCGGGAACTGTACGTTCCGCGCTCCTGGACCCAGGACACGGCCCGCTGCCGTGCGGCCGGGATCCCTGACACCGTCGGCTTCGCCACGAAACCCGCGCTCGCCGCCCGCATGATCAACCGTGCGCTGGACGCCGGCGTCCCCGCGTCCTGGATAGCCGGTGACGAGGTCTACGGAGGCAACCCGCATCTACGGACCGCGCTAGAAGAACGGCAGGTCGGCTATGTCCTCGCCGTTGCCTGCGACCACCAGATCACCACCCGCGCGGGCAAGTTCCGCGCCGACGTCCTGGTCAAGAAGCTGCCGAAGCGGGCCTGGCAGAAGCTCTCTACCGGCGCCGGAGCCAAAGGGCACCGCTTCTACGACTGGGCCCTGGCCGACATCGCCGACGACCGGCCCGGCCACCGCCACCTACTCGTCCGCCGCAACCAGCGAACCGGCGAACTCGCTTTCTACCGCTGCTACTCGGCGGCGCGAGTGCCGCTGTCCACCCTCGTGAAAGTGGCAGGACGCAGGTGGACAGTCGAGGAGACCTTCCAGTCCGGCAAGGGTTTGGCCGGGCTCGACGAACACCAGGTCAGGCGCTGGACATCCTGGCACCGCTGGGTCACCCTCGCGATGCTCGCCCACGCCTTCCTTGCCGCAGCCACCGCCGATGAACGTGCGCAGGAGCAGGCTCCGGACGATCTGATCCCGCTGACCTGCAACGAGATCCAGCACCTGTTCACCACACTCGTCGCCCAGACTGTCCACACCGTCATTCACAGGCTCCGCTGGTCCGAGTGGCGACGACGCCACCAGGCCCGGGCCCGCGCCTGCCACTACCAGTGTCGGACCGCCCAACAACGATGAAGATCACGATCTACGGCTGGAGTACTAGCACCCCACACCCAGCCTCTTGAGTTCTGCACGTAGCTGTTCGTTGAAAGTGAATTCAATGAATGGCAATCGAGTGCAGGCTTCGGGGGCACTCCATCGAGATCAATTCCACGAAGCTCTTCCAGCAGTGCGCCGCTGAAAAGCAAGTCCCTGCGGCAGCCCGCCAGGAATCGGACATGCTCCAGCTCCACCGTCGGAGGCTCGCTCCAGACCTCATAGTTCCATCCACGCGCCTCCACCGCCTGCCGGGTCCAATCGAAGGTGAACGCGACCTCGGGCCTGGACACACGGTGCAGTGGCTTGACGTCTACGATCACCGGCACCTGGTCGGTGAGCAGGAGGTAGTCCGGGATGTGCTTGCGGATCTTCCCTTCCAGCACGGTCTCAAGGAGGAAGGGCTGAGCCACGATGCCGTGGACGCTGCGATCGAAGTCCGCGAAGAGCAATCGGGCCAGCTCCAGGCGGGATTCGTAGATCACGTGGTCGCGCACGGTCGCGGACCAGTAGGTACCCGAGTAGTGCTTCTGCCCTCGGTACCAGCGAAATTCCCGCCACGGCGCCGCGGAGGCCAACAGATCCCTGGAAACGACCAGCCAGGCATATTCCTCGGCCTCGTCGCTATCGCGGCGGCGCACTCTGACCACAACGTCCGCAGCAAGGCCCACGACGCACCCCCACCCAGACCGTGGCCCGTAGGGCCAGAGTGCCCGCCGTCGAGAGCGGACGCCTGAGCTTGGAGCCAAGTAGCCCGAAAGAGTGAACGTGCCGGCCTGCTTGTCTCACGCCCGCTTCATAAGTGCAGTCGATATGAAGCGGGCGGTGAGATTATGAAGCGGGATTTGAGATCCCACATGAATGCCTCGGGGCCGTTCACGGAGGTTCGTCGTGCCCCGAACTGTATGGTCAGGCGCTATTTCGTTCGGTCTCGTGACCGTGCCGATTCACGTGGTCAGCGCGACCGAGGACCACTCGATCCGCTTCCACCAGTACCACCTCGAAGACATGGGCCGGGTCCGGGTCCGCAAGATCTGCGAACTCGAGGACCGTGAGGTTACCCAGGGCGAGATCGGCAAGGGGTACGAGCTCGACGAGGACACCCTGATCGTGGTGACCGATGAGGAGCTGCGCGAGATGCCGCTGCCCACCGCCAAAGCGATCGAGATCGCCGCGTTCATACCCGCGTCGACGATCGACCCTCTCCAGGTGGGCGACGGCTACTACCTCCAGGCCGACGGCCCGGTCGCGGCCAAGCCCTACAAGCTGCTGCGGATGGCCCTGGAACGCAGCGCCAAGGTCGCCATCGCCAAGTACGCATGGAGCGGCCGCGAGCGCCTGGGACTGCTCCGCGTCCGCGACGACGCGGTCGTCCTGCACGCCATGCGCTGGCCCGACGAAATCCGCTCCCCCAAGGAACTCAGTCCGGGCGCGGTGGAGGTGTCCGAGGGCGAGATCGAGGGCGCGCAGGCCCTCATCGACCACATGACCCGCGACAGCCTGGAAGGCAGCGAGTTCGTGGACCACTACACGGACGCGCTCGCGGAGGTCATCAAGGCGAAACGGGAAGGGCACGCGCTTCCCGCGGCTCCGGAAGCGGCGGCGCCGGCCGGGCAGGTCGTCGACCTCATGTCCGCCCTGGAGGCGTCCGTGCAGAAGGCGCGGGCCTCCCGCGGCGAGGACGGCGACGCCGACGTGCACGAACTGCCCACGAAGAAGAAGACACCCGCCAAGAAGACGGCGAAGAAGGCGGCCGCCAAGAAGGCCACCGCGAAGAAGGCCACAGCCAGGAAGGCGGCGGCGAAGCCGAAGCGGAGCGCGTGATCCGCCTCGGGAATGGTGATGCGACGGCTCCGCACTGACCAGCCGTGGTCAGGGTCATGGTCGGGGCGGCAGCGCATCGACGACGGGCGGTGCGCACGTCTCACCCGGGTGGCGCACGGCCGAGGTGGAAGGCATGGGCCGTGACGTGGACGCTGCCGGACCCGATGCTTGCCGCTCCCGTTGCCAGCCCGGATCTGCCATCGGGGTCGGCCGCGGAACCGAAGTGGGATGGGTGGCGGGCGCAGTTCTCCGTCGACCAGGGCCGGGTGGTGCTGCGTTCCCGGCGGGGCACCGACATGGCGCCGGGTTTCCCTGAAGTGGTAGCCGCCGCCGGGCAGCTGCCGGACGCGACGGCACTGGACGGCGAACTGGTGGTGTGGGAGGCGGGCCAGCTCGCCTTCGAGCGGCTTCAGGGCCGGCTACAACGGCGGGGCGCCACGGCGGCCCGGCTTGCCAGCGAGTGGCCTGCCCACTTCGTCGCCTTCGACGTGCTGCGCCTGGCAGGCACCAACACCGTGGCGTGGCCGTACCGGCGGCGCCGTGCCGCACTTGAGGAACTGTTCAGCGAGCACCAGTTGGCGGCGCCGTGGGCGCTGTGTCCGTCGACCACAGATCCGGACACCGCCCGTGAGTGGCTGACGTGGTCGGCGGTCGGCCTGGAGGGGCTGGTCTTCAAGCAGTTGGACACCCCGTACCGTCCGGCGGCGCGCGGGTGGCGGAAGTACAAGGTCCGCGAAACCCAGGAAGCGATCGTCGGCGCGATCACCGGGCCCCTCGCCGCCCCCCGCAGCCTGCTGCTCGGCAGGCTCGATGCCGCCGGGCACCTTCAGTACACCGGCCGCACCACCGCTCTGCCCCAGGCGGCTGGCCGCACTCTGGCCGGGCTGCTCGCCCCGGCCTCAAGCGAGCACCCGTGGACGGGCTGGACGTTCAGCGCGGGCTGGGGCACCCGCGACCAATTGATGTTCCACCCCGTACGCCCAGAGGTCGTGGTGGAGTTCCTCGCAGACACTGCGGTCGACGACGGCCGCTACCGCCACCCCGTGCGCTTCCTGCGGGTACGCGAAGACCTCACCGTCGGCCAACTGCCTCTCTTCGGAGCCTGACCCCGGTCAAGGGGCAGCTACTCGACCGGCAGATCCACGCGCTCACCGAGGCGGAATGCACAAGGCCGGGCCCGCCACCACGGGGGGAGTGACGGGCCCGACCTGAGTCCACGGTGCCACACTCGTCCCGGACGCACACAGTCTCCCGGTGAAGATGTCTGCAACCACGGCTCCCATATGGCCACTGGTTAGATCGGCACGGACTCCACCAGGTCGGGGGCGTCGAGAAGGTAGAGCTCGGGAGAGGTCCGCTCGTCCAAAATCAAGTCTTGCGCGGTCAGCGGTCGCTTCGTCTCAGGGGTGCGGAATCCGATCCCGGCGGCCTGCAGAGCTTCGTCCAGGCCGCTGAGCAACCGCCGGCGTGTGGCCTCGTCCTCGTTGTCCCAGCCTGCGGAAATCGTCGCCGCCCGAGTGCCGTGGGGGAAGACAACGATCACGCCGTCCGGCTCGCGCATCCACGGCGCCAACGCGTCCAGGGCGTCGTGGATCAGCCGAGAGGAGTGCAACAGCGTGCGGCCATCGGCTTCGGCGAGGGCGAAGGCAGCCTGTTTGACGATCTCTTCCTCGCTCTTGCCCGCCCGGTAGTCCTGAACCATGGCGGCACCAAGGCCGTACATCGCGTCCTGGAAAGCCCTGGCAGCGTCGTACGTGTGGTTCTGCCCGCCCAGGGGCCGTTTGGCGGCTCGCCATCGCAGGAAGTTCGCCAAGATCCCCTCGCCCCTCTTCACGGTCCTCCTCACGTCGACGCCCCGCCCGAACTTGGCCAAGGTTATCGACCCTTTGCTCGCACCAACCGTGAGCGCGCAACCGGCAGGCATGCAGCGCGGGAGCAGAGTGCTGGCGACCTAGGCCTGTGCAGGCATCGACGGCGGCCGGTCACTGGTAGAGGAAGTCGACATCGAACTCTGCGAAGCCAACGAGGAGTTCGAGCGCCGTCGTTGCCGCCGCGAGCCGTTCCTCGGGCGTACACGCTGCGCATGCCTCGCACACTGCGCCAGTCGCCCCGTCGACGGTGCCCCAGTTGGCCGCGTAGGCCTGGGCCACCTCCCGGAACGATGCAGTGGGGTGGAACGGTGCGTCGTCCGGCTCGCTCCCCTCCATGAGCACTTCCGGCAGTTCACCGTAGGTCTCGGCAGTGACCAGACAGGCCCACTGGACCAGGATCCCAGTGGTCGCAGGGTCGTCTTTGAGGAGGTCCATAAGTTGCTGGCGGCACGGCTGGCAGTCGTCCAGGACCGTGTCGTAGAGCTGAGTCACCAGGCCGCCGATCGCGCCCTCCCGCTCTTCTTCGTACGCCATGGGAGTGGCCCACATCCGTCGGTCATCGTCGCCATGGTCGTGGTCGGAGGTGAGCACAACCCTGGACACGAAGGCCTCCGCGGGCACCGGTTACCGAAGAACGGGAGTCATCGTCTCGCGGTGGGGCAGGCGGCAGAGGCGATTTCCGAATTTTCTACCGCCCGGGCGTGCTCGGAACACCCTTTCGACTGTTGGGGCACGTCGATCGGCCTCGTTCTCATTGATCCGGCGTCCGGTGCCGCTGATTCTTGACCGTTTGCCGCTTTTCTGACCGGTGTCGTTCAGCCGGTTCGGAGGATCTCGTTGCGCAGCGCGAGCAGAAGGGGCAGGGCGTCCTGGTTGTCGGCGTCGGTGCACGCGTGATCGCCAGGAGGGTCGACCCGCCGATCAGCTTGGCGGTGGCGGGGTCGTCGCCTGCGGGGGCGGCCTGATTGTGCAGGGCGTCGGGCAGGACGATAACCATGCGGACCATCGGATCGCTGTGGAGAGTGCCGTCAGAGCGCCTCGGGTGGCCGCATGGAGCGCAGTCGGTCGGCGATGTCGTACACGGTCAGGCGCAGTGCTCGGATGTCCGCGACCAGGTCGCGCCACGGCTCGTAGGTGGTCGTGTCCACGCTCTCCGCGGATGCCCTGATGTATGCGACGGCGACGCCGTACGCGAAGAACTCGTTGCGGGCTGGCAGCGGCCGCAGCAGCACAATCTGTTCCATGAGCGCGGCTGCCCGCCAGTAGGTGTCCGGCGATCCCACATCGAGTTGCGGGGTGTTCACCCGGTGTCGCGCCACGGCGGCGACAAGCGCGGAGTAGTCAAGGACGCCCAGCTCTTTTGCCAGGGTGTGACCGGGGAGGGCAGGGCGTACATCAGCCCTGCCCGTTGGCAGCGTCGGCATCGGCCAACCGGGCGCGATGAGCTGCGGAGAGTGACTGTTCCTGGCCTCTACCGTTGTCCAGGTCAGGCCGCTCTGCTGAGTGAGTACGACGGGGCCATCGTCGCTCTGCTTTGGAATGACCAAGGAGGCTTCGTGACGCGTCTTCCGCGCCGTCGCCTTGTGCTGCCCAACGACTTCGCGGTCGAACTGCGCCACATGCATACGACGAAAGACCACCGCCTCACCGCGGTGTTCCACGCGGCTGTGGCAGCCGGTTGGACGAAGCAGTCACTGGCAGACGCGCTCGGCTGTAGCGCGCAAAATGTAGGGAACCGTATGCAACGGACGGCAGCAGGATCGGAAGTCTGCCTGCCCGAGATCCCGTTGCCGCCGGCGAAGCCCGGCCCCAAGCCTCGGCAGGACCGCCGCTCCAGGAGGGTCAGCCCGACTATGGCCGCGCGCCTTCGGGAACTGCAGGCCCTTGCGACGACCGTCCGCGGCTCCATGCCGGCTTCGGCGCCGGCACGAAGGGCGGGCGAGGAGCTGGCAGCACTCCTTGCTGGTCTCCACTACGGGCAGGCAGCGGCAATCAGCGAGCTGTCTCGTGTCCTGGGCGTGGGCCGTGCCGCGATTACGTCCCGGCTTTCGCGGCACGGATACCGCCCGGCGTCACCATCCGTGGCCCCGCAGCGGTATCAGGGCCGCAGGCGAGGAGAAACCCCGTGACCGGCGTTGTTGGCCGGAGGGTTGAGGAAGTCGGGTAGAGGGTCTGTCCGTCTTCTCGTCGATGCCGAGTTCTTCGTGCAGCTCGCGGAGCGTCGCTGTGGCGTAGTCCTCGCCATCCTCCAGGGAGCCGCCGGGCGTGGCCCAGAAGCCGCCGTTCTCGTCGTAGCGCAGCAGCAGGAGGCGATCCTCCGCGTCGAGGACGATGGCGCGGGCGGCTTCCCTCAGCGGCGGAGTGGAGGTCGGGGCCTGGTGGGCGGGTTGCCGCCGAGGTGCGTCTGCACGTCGAGCCGGTCATGGACGCTCTGAACACGCGTTTCCGGCCGGGCACGGTGACGCCCGCCGCCGCTTTCACCGGACAGCTTTGACCTCGCACCCGGAAATCCACCCCGGCCGTCAGAAACTCGACCGGCACCCCGGACCTCCACGGTCGGGGGAGAGAGAAGCGATTGTGGGTCACATGCTGCTATTGGGCGAGGTGGCGTTGCAGGTCGATGTGCCGGAACTGATAGACCGCGCCTGCCTGCCGGAGTACGCCGCGGTGTTCGTGTGCATCGTGCAGAAACGCCATGAGATGCCGTGGGATCTTGCGGCGCACCACTAAGTAGGCGCAGGCGACGGTGAAGACAGCCCATGCCGTCTCAATCAGCCCCATCAGGATGCCGGCCATGAGCCCGAACGCGAGCCCGGCCGCGAGCCCGAACATGAACCCGAACAGGACCCCGATCGTGAGCAAGGCCGCGACCAAGACCGTGAGCAAGACCGTGAAGAAGACCGTGAGGAAGGTGCGCCGATCCAAGGCATGCAGTCTGATTGGCCCGGAGGAGGCAGTCAGGCCGGGAGCATCAGCCACGAGCCCGTCCGCGAGCCCGACCACAAGCCCGAACGCGAGCCCGACCAGAAGCCCGGCCACGAGCCCGACCACAGGCCCGGCCACGAGCCAGGCCATGAGCCCGGCCACGAGCGAGACCGCGAGCCAGACCGCGAGCCAGAATCTTCCGATGGCGGATGGCTCCAGGCGGAGCCGGACACGCGGTGTGAGGTCGACACGCATGAGCCCGGCCGTGAGCCCGGTCAGGGGCCCGTACACGAGCCCTACCCCGGGCTCGGTCGCGAGCCCGACCACGAGCCCGACCACGAGACTGACCACGAGGCTGACCAGGGAGCGGAGGGCGAATCGCGGGACGGCCAGAGGGAGCTCCCACCAGGCAATGTCGGGGCTGCCTGCGCGCTGGTTCTGTTGGAACCGTGCGAGTAAGACGAAGGTGTGGTGGGCCTGTTCGGCTGTCCATCGGGGTGGGTTGGGCTGGTAGGGGGTGTAGGCGGCGGGAATGAAGGCCTGAAAGAGGTGGGCATTGATGGCACCACTGTCCACGTAAAGGGCGGCGTCACATATTTCGTCCGGGTGCGGTACCTGCGCGGGCGCGGAAGGAATATCAGGGCGGGGGTTGTAGATGGTGCGAGCCAGGAACAGGCCGAACGGAGTGGCGAGGGCTTGTCCGACAGCGCTGGTGGTACCCAGGCGGGAAATCACCGTGTTCCACCGGTGGGCTGCGGGAGTGTGCCGGCCGCCAGCGTCGCGGCACAGGTAGTCCGCGGCGTCCTCGGGCTTGAGGGGCAGGATCTGGATGGCGGCGGCGCCGTTAAGGCGGACGGTGGTGCCCGGCCGGGTCAGGGCGGTGCGGTAGGGGCCGGTGCGGCTGGTCACGACCAGGGGCTGGCGAGCAGGCATCGCGCGGTTGAGCATGTCGAGTGCGGTGGCGTGCCGGGAGGGCGGCAGTTCGTCGAAGCCATCGAGCAGGGGCAGGATACGGCCCGCGTTCAGCAGGTACAGGGCCAGGTCACTGGGCCCGCCGTTGATGGTGTCGGTGAGGGCGACCGCGAGCGGGGCCGCCGTCGCCAAGCCTGGGTGGGTGCGGCGCAGTTGGCCGGCCATCCAGGTCTTCAGCGGCTGGTGAGGGTCCCAGGAAGCCAGGGAGAACAGCACGGGCACCGGGTCTCCGGCGGCGCGGCGCGCGATGAGGTCCTGGAGCAGCCGGATGAGGAGCACGCTCTTGCCGGCGCCGGGTTCGCCCAAGATCACTAGGCGTCGTGTGGGAACCCTCTCGGACAACACGTGTCCGATCTCCGCGTCCCGGCCCGCCAGTCCGGCGCCGTCCGCCGGCCAGAGGGCGGGGTCGCTCGGGGGGCCGCCGGGCCAGGCGCGGGCCAGGCTGGTCAGCAGCGACCAGTCCTCGGCCAGGTCGTCACCGGCTGCTTCCCAGGCGACCGGCAGCGGGTAGGGGTCGTCGACCCGGCGCACGGCCGCCTCGTTATCCCACTGGGTCCTGACAGCCAGCGCCAACTGCTCCAAGACTTTGTCCTCGTCCACGGGGTCAGCTTCGCTGCGATCGCCATGGAAGGCCGCCCATGCAAGGTAGCCCGGCGCCAGGGTGGGAAGCACAGCCGCCGCAGTTTGGGCTACTCCAAGACCAAAGCGCCGGGCCAGAAGGAGCGCTGCGATCATCCCGGCCACCGTCAGCAGCAAGTACACCCAGCCCACATACTGTGGCCCCCGGCCGCGCCCCCCGCGTCTCATAACAGGACATCATCGCCTAGCTCATGCCCGAGAAGAGACCGTTTGGCAATCCGGATCATTCACAGGTACTGACCGACGTCGCCCGGTCGGCACCAGCACACACCCTGCGCACCACAAAGCGCTCGACATGGCTTTCTGGGTGACCTTCGACAGTTGAATTGGCGAGCTCCGCGGCACGTCCGGCGCGCTCGCCCGGGTCGACGAGCTGCAGCCACCATGACCACAGCGCTGCCGTCCGGACAATCCAGCTGACCGGCCCCCGGAGCGCGCCCAGCGACTGCGCGGCGCCCCGAGGGCGACGGAGAGGGTGGCGCGGCGATGGCCTGCTGGCGGCCGTCACCCCCATCCGACTGAAGGTCGTTGGTGGTGGTACTCATACCCGGTTGGACGAACCTGAGGTGAGCCGGGTCACCCCGGGCGTCACCGTCCCGCCCGTGCCGGGGTGGTGGCGCTACTGAACTTGATCGAGTGATGTCGGTGCCGTTCGCCTGACAGTGGGCTGTCGGCGACGGTAGCCCTGGTGCGTGAGGTATGCACAGGGCGGCGGGCTGACCGATGCGGGTAGGGCCACGCGGGAGCGATTACGGCTGCATGCCGTTGAACGCTTCCAAGCCGGAGAGAAGAACGCGGAGGTCGCTGCCGCCCTGCGGTTGAGCGAGCGGTCGGTGGAGCGATGGCGCCGCGCCTGGCGCGAGTGCGGCCAGGCCGGGCTGCTGTCAAAGGGCTCTCCGGGGCGCTGCCGGCTCAGCGAGAACCAGATCGCAAGACTGGTACGTGAGTTGGAGCGCGGTCCGCTGGCCCACGGATGGAAGGACCAGCGGTGGACACTGGCGCGGATCAAGACGCTGATCGGTCGGCTGTTCCACATCTCCGACACGGTCGAGGGCACCTGGCGGCTGCTGAAACGCCAGGGCTGGAGCTGGCAGCAGCCCGCCCGGCGAGCGATCGAGCGGGACGACTCGGCGGTCGAGGTGTGGAAGAAGGGGACCTGGCCGCGGGTAAGAGCTGTGCGGCGGAGCGCAACGCCTGGATCGTCTTCGAGGACGAAGCCGGCCAGTCGATGACTCCGCCGCGCGCCAGAACCTGGGGCCGGATCGGCCACACCCCGGTCGTCCGGGTCAGGGGCCGGGGCTCCGGGCGGGTGTCGATGGCGGGCATGGCCTGTTACAAGCCCGGCGAGCGGTCCCGCTTGATCTATGCGATCCGCGAGTACCGGGGCCGCAAGGACGAACCGAAGGGCTTCGGCTGGCGGGACTTCCGCGACCTGATCGTCCGAGCCCGCTTCCAGCTCGGCGGCCCGATCGTCCTGGTCTGGGACAACCTACGCCTTCACCTGACTGCAGGCATGCGTGAGTTCATCGAGGCGAACGCCGAGTGGCTCACGGTGTTCCACCTGCCCGCCTACGCGCCTGACCTCAACCCGCAGGAGGGCATCTGGTCGCTGGTCAAACGCGAGATCGGCAACCTCGCCGCTGCGGACCTCGGTCAGATCACCCGGGCCGTGAAGCGTCGGCTCAAGCGGATCCAGTACCGCCCGGAACTGGTCGACGGCTGCCTGGTGGCCACGGGCCTGATGCTGGAGGCCGAGGTGTCTCAGTCCCTCCAGTTCGCGTAATCGCCCATCTCTACGTCGTCGCACAGGGTCTCCCAGAACCCGTTGTGGGCGAGTGCGGTGTCATCAAGGGTGGTGACGAGCTCGCGCAGCTCGTCCGCCGCCGCCTGGAAACTCTCCTCCTCGCCTTCCTCGTAGAACGGGAAGCGGGCGATCGTGGCCGCGACGCACTCGTGGAAGATTCCAAGGTCCCTGTTCACGTGGTTGGCGGTTGCGGACTCGGGCGTGGGGATGTGCACCACGCGACGCGACGCCACGTCGATGCCGAGCCGTCCGAACAGGCCGCTGGTCCCGAAGACGACCAACCCGCTCTCACCGATCCCGTCCAGGAGCGCCGCCTCGCTCAGCGGTTGGTACTCGTAACCGATCAGCCCTGCCGGGACGCCCATCTGCCGCAGATCGCTGGCGATCTCGTCGGGCACGTCTGCTGAGCAGCCTATGCGCACGACGGCGTACTGGGGCAACGGCAATGGCGGCAGATCCTGAATCACGCGAACATCATCCTCATACTCCGGCCGCCCTGGGAAGCCACGAGCTGGGTCTGTCGCCGCCGACCGGCAAGCCCCGACATCACACATTCAAGTTCAGTAGCGCAGGAAGAGGCACACCTCGTTGGTCCAGCCGCGGGTGCCGTCGCTGTCGATGCGGATTTCCCTCCATCCGTCGTAGCTGGCTACTTGGCCGCACATCGGTTGGTAGCGGGCGCCGGTGACCATGCAGCCTTCCGTGGTCACCATCGTGTTCGCCCCCATGAGAGTGATCAGCCCGTAGTGGCCGCCGGGTCCTTGACGCAGGTCGGTCAGTTCGTCGGGGTGGGTACGCAGGGGTTTGCCTGCGCAGTCCGGCGCACGGGAGATGGCGTGCGCGGGGGTGGTGACGAGGCAGGCGGCGCCAGCGAGGGCCAGGGCGATCCCGAATGGGACGAGCGAGCTGGCGGCTGACCTGTGCCGCAACGCAGAGAGAGCATTCATACACGGAAGGTGACCATCGGTTGCTCGGTGTAAACAGAGCCGGGCTGCGGCTCGGCCCGCACCGGCGGCGCGCAAAGGCGCGGGGCGGCCTGATCACTGCGGCCGCTGCGGGGAGTTCGACCGGCGTGCGCTACGCGTTGAGGAGCACTGTGTTCGTGGAGGTCAACGTGCCGAGGAGCTTAGGCACCTGCCGGGACCGGGAGCGGACCCCACGAGAACACGGTTCCGCGGAACGTCGCGTCGCTGAAGACGACCGTGCCTCCAGGGTCCCTCGCGGCGCTGAAGTCGACCCTGCCGCCGGAGAACGTCGCACGGATGAAGCTGACCGTGCCGCCGGAGAACCTCGCGCCGCCGAAGTCGACCAGGCCGCCGGAGAACGTGGCATCGAGGAAGTTGAGCGTGCCGTCCTCTGCCTGAGGCTCAGTTCTGATCCGCCCGAGCGCGTTCGGCTCTCAGGGGTTGGTCTGTGCGTACTGGTGGACGACCGGTCCGAGGTAGTCCACGTGTGGGCCGTGGAGTGTTCCCAGGTCGGCCGGGCACTGCACGAACGCGATCTGGTCCAGTTCGGGCTCGATCCCGGATGCTGTGGCGGAGGAGACCACGGCCTCGAATCGCTCGCGCAGGAGCGATGCGGGGCGGCGCGGGGCCACGAAGTGCACGCCGATGTTTCCGGTGGTGCCGCGGGTGATGCCCCACAGCGTCAGGTCCTGTGGGGACGTGTCGATGCCGATTTCCTCGGCAAGTTCGCGGGCAGCGTTGTGGCGCAGTGCCGCGGTGTCGAGGGGGTCGTTGCCGTCGGGATACTCGACGGATCCGCCCGGCAGCTGCCAGCGGCCGGGGGCGGCGGTCAATGGCGACATGCGTCCGGCCAGGAGCGCCCCGTCGTCCGTGGGCTGCAGGACGTCGACGAACAGGGATGGCAGCGGATGGGCGTCTGGCACCCAGCGAAGGGCGTAGTGCCGGTAGGTCACCCGGGTCCAGCGCAGGACCAGCGTGTCCGGTCCGGCCTGGTCCACTCCGGCGCATGCGACGACCGGTCCGTCGAACAGGCCTGGATTGCCTTGGGCTTTCTCGTCCCAGACGAGGTCGCGTGCACGCTGGTGGTCCGGCGATAGCTGCGGCGGGGGCTCTTCGACGAGGTGGAGCTCGCGGGCGCTGAGGATGTCGACGGAGGGCTGCAGGAGCGGCTGTGTCACCGGCCCAGACTGGCATAAAAGTCTCGGCCTCCTCGCGCCTTCGGGGGTTTCGAGGCCAGGGCCGAACCTGCGTACGGACGGCTCCGGTGCGAGGCCTTTCCGGCCCCTGGCCGCAGGAGCGTCCGCGTGGGGCGTAGCGGTGATAGGCCGTTCGGTGTCGATTGCCGTCTCCTCTAGAAGTGGTCGGGGAGCCATGGCTCCTGGTCGGTGGTGGCGTGGATGAGGTTGGTCAGTGCTTGCGAGGAAGTGCACTCGATGCCTGACAGGCGGGCCGTGGTGGTGCTGCGGTAGCCGCCGGCGTACCAGACGGCGAGCTGGCCTCGGGTGAAGCTGACGGCCGCTTCGCGGCTGGTGGGGCGGAGTTCGGCGGATCCGGCTTCGATGTGCAGCAGGTAGCGGTCCGAGGTGTTGTGGCTTTCGCCTTCGACTTCGATCGGCACGCTGAGGTCCAGGTCAGCGGGCCAGCCCCGCAGACGGATCGCTTCGGGGAGGTTGAGGATGCGCAGCATCCAGGGATGCCATGCCCGGACGTGGGGCCGGTAGCGGTGCAGGGTGTGGAGAAGCAGCGGCGAGGGCGGCAGGGCGTTGCGCTGGAAGGTGATGGTGGCGGCCCGGTCGTGGCGGCCGAGGAAGGCGAGCATCGCGTCCGCCGTGTGCTGGTCGGTGGCCCAGAAGTCGTGGACGGCGAGGTGCATGCCGTGCTGTTCGCG
Source organism: Streptomyces sp. NPDC058697 (assembly GCF_042715345.1). Taxonomy (NCBI): domain Bacteria; kingdom Bacillati; phylum Actinomycetota; class Actinomycetes; order Kitasatosporales; family Streptomycetaceae; genus Streptomyces; species Streptomyces sp. NPDC058697. Next base: position 19,218 of record NZ_JBHXSU010000051.1, on the reverse strand, counting down.
AGGTGTCATGGCGAACGCGAGCACGCCGGTCGGGGGTTGACCGGGCCGGTGGAAGCGGTAGGTGGTCAGGGCGTGGCGCGCGGTGGTCCATGCGGCCCACCAGTGGGGGCGCTGGACGGGGCCGTTCCACTGCCGGGCCAGGTCCTGTTGGAGTTCTTCGGCGTCCGGGGTGAGCCCGTGCGTGATGTCGAGGTGATCGGTTTTCCGGGTGGTGGCGGCCTGCTTCAGGTCGTCGGTGGCGATCGACCAGGCCGTCACGGGTGCGGGGGCTTCCCAACCGAGGTGCCGGGCGTATCCGGTGGATGCGGTCCACAGGCTGGAGATGACCGCGCCCTGGGCCTGGAGCGCGTGGAGCCGTTCGGTGAGCAGGCGGGCGGCCAGCCGCGAGCCGCGCTCTTCTGGTGCGACGCAGCCGGCGCCGAGGCATGCGCTGGGTACCGGTGCGCCGCCGAAATGCTGGGGGATCAGGAGGCCGAGGCCTCCGGCGACGACGGTGCCGGAGCGGGTGGCGACCCGGATGTCCGCGTGCGGGCGAAGGTGGGCGATGTCGCTCAGTGGGTGGCCGAAGCTGCGGGTGGCCAGGGCGTCGTACTGCTGGCAGAGGTCGTCGTCGGCCTGGTGGAAGGTGATCGGGGAGTTCATCGGGTGCCTTCCTAGTAGTGGGTGGCGGCCCTGATGGGTTCGGGGTCGAGGGGGACGAGGAAGGTCCGCTTAAAGGTGATGACTTGCTTGCCGTCCTGGTTGACGCCGGAGGTGCGGCAGGTGATGAGGCCGTTGTCCGGGCGGCTCTTCGACAGCCGGCGGGCCAGGATCTGGGTCTGCGCATACAGCGTGTCGCCGACGAAGACGGGGTGTTCGAGCCGGACTTCGTCCATGCCCAGGTTGCCGACAGTCAGGCCGCTGGTGCTGCGGACGGTCATGCCGCCGACGATGCCCAGGGTGACGATGGTGCACACCAGCGGCCGGCCCCATTCGGTGGCGCTGCTGAAATGGGCGTCGGTGTGGATCGGTGCGGCGTTGCCGGTGAGCGTGGACATCAGGACGTTGTCCACTTCGGTGACGGTGCGGCCGGGCCGGTGTTCGATGACCCGGCCGACGGCGAAGTCGTGGTAGCCGCACCCGACGTTCTCCCGGAACCGGTCCTCGTCGACCTGGCGGTAGCCCTGCGGGGGATGGCTGCTCATCTGCGCTCTCCTCGGCTGTGTGGTGGGCCGGTTCAGGACTCGCCGGCCTGGGTGAGGACGGCGTGCGCGCGGGCGAGCAGCGGGGCGCCGACCATGTGGCCGCCGACGGCGACGATGCCGCTCTGCCGGCTGGCCGTCACGACGGCCCGGGCGTGGGCGATCTCTTCCTCGGTCGGGTGGAACGCGGCGGTGACGACCGGGAGTTGCCGGGGGTGGACGACGCCCTTGCCGTGGAAGCCGAGGGCGCGGTCCTTTTCGGCCTCGCGCTTGAGTCCGTCGAGGTCGTTGAGGTCGAAGTAGGGGGCGTCGACGGCGGGAAGGGCGGCGTCGGCCGCACAGGCCACCAGTCGCGAGCGTGCGTACAGCAGCGTCTCCCAGTCCAGGGTGCAGCCGAGGAGTTGGGCGTAGTCCGCCGATCCGAAGAAGACTCCGGCGAGCCGCTGTGCGCGCACGATGGAGGGGAGCTTCTCGATCGCGCGGGGGGTTTCGATCAGGGCGTAGATCTGCGGGGTGTAGCCGGTGGTGTCGAGGACGGCGGCTGTCACCTCCACGTCCCGGGCCGATTCCACCATCGGCACGAGGACCACGGCGGGCCTGCTGGGGTACCGGGTGATGGCGAGCAGGTCCTGGACGCCGTCGGGGGTAGTGAGTGCGTTGATGCGGATGCCCAGGGTGCAGGCGCCGGGCGGCTGGGTGAAGAACGTCTGTGCGCGCGTGCGTGCGCCGGGTTTGAGGTCCGGGGCGACGGAGTCTTCGAGGTCGACGAGGGCGACGTCGGCGCCGCAGGTCTGCGCCGTGGTGAACCGGCTGTCGTCGCCGGTCGCCGGAGTGATGATCCACGTGCGGCCGGCGGGCGTGTGCGCGGCCGCGGTCACTGCTCGGCGAGTTTCTGCTCGACCAGGCCGTTGATGGCGCCAAGGGTTCCGGCCTGGTGCAGGTCGGTGTCGCTGATGTCGATCTGGGCCTGTTCCTTGAGGAGCATGGACAGTTCGACCAGGGCGAGGGAGTCGAAGCCGAGATCGGCCAGGGTGGCGTCCGGCTGTAGGGATTCCTGCGTCACGTTGAGGCCGGTGTGCAGGATGCGTATCAGGTTGCTGTTCACGGGTTCTCCGGTGCGGGTGAGGTGGGCGGTTGTGAGGTGGTGAGGTCGGGCCAGGTGAGGGTGGTGGCCCCCCAGGTGAGGCCTGCTCCGAAGGCGGTCAGCAGCAGCCGGTGTCCTGCCGTGATGCGGCGGTCGGCGCAGGCCTGCGCCAGCAGGAGCGGGATGGAGGCGGCGCTGGTGTTGCCCACGTGCTGGATGTTCTGCAGCCGGCCTTCCGGGGGGATTCCCAGACGGTCGGCGACCGCGTTGGTGATGCGGGCATTGGCCTGGTGGGGTACGAGCCGGTCGATGTCGTCGGTGCGCCACCCGGCGGCGTGTGCCGCGTCCTGTGAGGCGGACCGCATGCGGTCGACCGCATGCCGGAAGAGGGCGGGGCCGTCCATCCGCAGATGCCCGCCGTGCGGTGCCTTGAGGAGGTCGTGGTGGGTTCCGTCGCTGCCGAGCATGAGGGGCCCGAGAGCTCCGGGTTCGCCGGGGCTGCCGCGGCGCAGCAGTACCGCTCCGGCGCCGTCCCCGAAGATGGGGCGGGTGGTGCGGTCGCCGGGATCGAGGAGATGGGAGATGCGGTCCGCGCCGATGACCAGGACCATGTCGGCCGTCCCGCCTGCGATGAAGCCGGCTGCGGTGGCCAGGGCGTAGAGGAACCCGGTGCATGCGGCGGCGATGTCGAAGGCCGGGATTGCGGTCAGGCCCAGCCGTGCGGCCACCGCCGGGGCGGTGGCGGGGAGTTGGTGGTCGGGCGTGGCGGTGGCGAGGATGAGCGCCCCGGCCTGGCGGGTGCCGGCGGATTCCAGTGCGTGGGCGGCCGCCCGGGTGGCCAGGTCCTCGGTGGTCGCGTCGGTGCCGGCGATGTGCCGGTGGGTGATGCCGGTGCGCGTACGGATCCACGCATCGTCGGTGCCGAGTTCGGCGGCCAGGTCCGTGTTCGACACGGTCCGTGGGGGCAGGGCCGCCCCGATGCCGCAGACGACGGCGGAGCTCGGCCGGTGGGGCTCCGGGCGTCGCATCACACCTCCTCCTGCTTCAGTTGGAGGGCGATGTCGAGGATCAGGTCTTCCTGTCCGGCGATCACGCCGCGCGCGCCGAGGGCGAAGAACAGGTCCACCGGGTCGACGTGCTCGCGTTCGGCGATCTCCAGGACGCGCAGCCGGAATCCGGAGAAGACCCCCGCCAGGCCGCTGACCAGGCTGACGGAGTCGACGGTCGGCGGCGCCGGCATCAGGTGCTGCTGGGCGATGTCCGCTGCGCGCAGCAGGCGTTTCAGGTCGATTCCGGTGGTGTAGCCCATGCGTTCCAGGACGGCGACCAGGACTTCCAGCTGTGTGTTGCCCGCGCCGGCCCCGAAGCCGCGGGCGCACCCGTCGATGATGGTGGCGCCTGCCTGGACGGCGGCGACGGAGTTGGCCATCGCCATGCCGAGGTTGGCGTGTCCGTGGAAGATGACGGGCACGTCGCCGACGGCCTGGACGATGGCGGCGATGCGCTCGGTCACATCGTCGGGGAGGTAGTGGCCTGCGGAGTCCATGATGCCGACGGCCTGCGCCCCGAACTGGACCAGCAGGGCGCACTGTTCGGCGAGCTGGGCGGGGCTGGCCATGTGGCTCATGAGGAGCACGCTGTGTGCCTCGGTTCCCAGGTCGCGCAGCAGACCCAGGTGGCGTTCGGTGACGTCGGCCTCGGTGCAGTGGGCGGCGATCCGGGCCAGGTCGGCGCCGCGTTTCACGGCGTTGCGCAAGTCGGTTGAGGTGCCCCAGCCAGGGGCCATGAAGACGGCCATGCGGCTGTGCGGGAGGGCCGCGCGGGCCACCGTGAGCATGTCGTCGTCGGTCAGCTTGGCCCGGCCGATCTGCTCGGACGAGGCGCCCAGGCCGTTGCCGTGGCCGATCTCGACGACGGGGACGCCGGCCGCGTCGGCGGCCGTCGCGTAGGCGCGGATCTGGTCGGCGTCGAGCTGGTGGCGTACGGCGTGGTGGCCGTCCCTGAGGGTCGGGTCGTAGATCTCCACGTGGCGGGTCGCGTTGGTCATGAGGTTCCTGTCTGGGCTGTCGCGGCCGCGTGCTGCTTGGCCAGCAGGACGGCGGCGGCGTTGATGATGTGGAGGTTGCCGGCGTGGCCGGGCAGGCGTCCGCCGTGTGCTGTCACCTCGGCGGCGACGGTGACTTTCTGGCTGGTGACCGCGCAGGAGGTGATCGCGAAGCCGGGAGCGAAGGCCCGCACCTCGCAAGCGGCACTCTCGGCGGCCGCGCGGACGCGGCCTTCGTCCACGCGGGGTGCGCGCACAGTGATGGCCACCCGGAACGGCGGCGGCGGATCGGCCGGGCTGATGTTGACCATGACCTTGGCGGCCGGGGCGCCGGTGAAGGTGCGGATCGCCTGCTGGGTGGTCCCGATGTACTCATCCAGGTTGAGGCGGGTCGCGTGGCCCGCGGTGGCGCTGGCCGCCGTGGTGACCACCTCGACGTACTGGGGCTCGCAGTGTCGGGCGATCGCGTGCAGGAGGGGCAGGGACGCCTGCCCTCCGCAGCTGATCAGGTTGATGTGGCGGCAGGTAAGCGTGTCGGCGCCGTTCACGGTGGGCACCACCTGCTGGCCGAGGCTGCTGGGGGTGAGGTCCACCAGCAGTGCCGCGCAGGAGGCGAGCAGTTGCGCGTGCTCGGTGTGCGCGGCCGCGGACGACGCGTCGAAGACGACGTCGAAGGGACCGGCCTCCACCAGCGCCGCGACACCGCCCGCGGTGACCGGGACGCCCATGGCGGCCGCGCGCCGCAGGCCCACGGACCGCGGGTCCCGGGCGGCAACGAGAGCGCAGTGCAGGGACGCTGAGAGCTGGATCTTGCCGAGCAGGTCGACCCCGATCAGTCCGGCACCCAGCACCGCGACACGTGACGTTCCGGTATCAGACATGGCCACCCTTCGTTCCTTGGTTGAGAGAGCTGGAGATGAGCGCCGGCCCGCGGGGGCACTCGCCGGGGGGGGCACCCCGTCGGCGAGCGGCCGGGGTGAAGGTCACACGATGCGCAGGGATACCGGAGGCAGATGCGGTGAGCAGGCCCGGATCTCGCTTCCGGCCTCAAGGGGAAGGCTGGCGTGTACGGATCCCGGCAGCACGAGATCCCCAGCGCGCAGTCCCGCGCCGTAGTCGCCCAGCCGACAGGCCAGCCAGGCAACGGCGTTGAGCGGGTTGCCCAGCACGTCCCGCCCCTCCCCCGTGGCAGCCGTTTCACCGTTAACGCTCAGCGTGAGTTCTTCCGCGCACAGATCGAGACGCGGACGCAGCGGGACGGCGGCTCCCACGACGGCCCGCGCCGCCGACGCGTTGTCGGCCACGGAGTCCTCCAGCGCGATCTGCCACGCGCCGTAGCGCGTGTCGATCACTTCGAGAGCCAGGAACACCTCGCAGACCGCGTCCCGGACCTCATCCGCGTCGACGTCCGGGCCCCGCAGCGGGCGGCCGAGCCGGACGCCGATCTCCGTCTCCACCCGGGGCACCACGAGGTCGCGAAGGTTCAGCTCACTGCCGCTCGGCACAATCATGTCGTCCAGCAGGACGCCCGAGTCGGGCTCGTCGACGCCCATCTGCTGCTGCATGGCGCGCGAGGTCAGCCCCACCTTGTGCCCGGCGATCAGGCCACCGCCGATGATCCGCGCCTCGATGTTGGTCCACTGGATCCGGTAGGCCTGCGCCAGCGTCAGGTCGGGACACCGCTCCTTCAGGGGGGCCGTCGGAATCCGGGAGCGTTCGGCGTCCCGGAGGTCCGCCGCGGCGAGGACAAGCCCGCCGTCTTCCACCCGGCCGGGCGAGGTGAAGACGCGCAGGGCACTCATCGTCGGTGTCCACTCCCCAGGGCCGACGGTGACGGGATCCGCCACGTCCTGGCCCGGCTGCCGCGGCGGGGGGCCGGGCGGATTGGCGGTGGTCATGTGGTGGCCGCCCGGGTGGAGGCGTGTTCCGGCTTCGGACCCCAGTCGGGCGCCGCGAGCCGTAGCACCGCGAAGGCCTCGCAGTGACCGCCCACGCTCATGGCCCCGCGGAACCGGGCCAGCGCCACACCGCCGTCACCCGCGTAGTCCGCCTCCCCCTCCCCCTTGACCTGCGTCGAGTAGCAGGACAGGGCGTCGTGCTTCGCCGCGATCTGGGCGGGGTCCAGACGCTGCAGGTAGGAGGGGGCCGGAAGGGTGGACCAGACCTCGTAGGCCAGCACGGTTCCCACCCAGTGCCGTTGTCCGGCGTGCGGGTAGCTGCGGCTCGCACACTTCTCCAACGCACGCCAGACCAGCTGGAACGCCTGCCGGTGGTCGAAGGAGGCGTCCGCGGCATGCGGCAGATACACCGCCGATGGACGCAACTGCCGCAGGATGCACAGCACTTGCAGGAAGTGGTCCCAGTCCATCGGATCGAGGCCGCCGTCGGGCAGTCTCAGGAAGTGCACGTCCTGGGCGGCGACGCCCAGCTTGCCCAGGGCGGTCTCGGCCTCCTGTTCGCGCACCAGGCCCGCACGCTCGACCCGGGTGCCGGTGACCCCTTGTTCACCCGAGGTCAGGAAGACCACGTTCACGGACCGGCCCATCTCGATGTGATGGGCGATGCTTCCCCCGCACCCGAGCGTCTCGTCGTCCGGATGCGGTGCAAAGACCAGAATGCCTGTCACGTCCAACCTCATCTGCCGCAGGAATCGTGAAGGGGCAGGCGCCCGAGCGCCCGCCTGTCCTCAGCCGCCTCTCGGGGCGTGCAGCCCAGCAGGCGGTGCGGGTCCGGCCGCGCTTTGGCAGCGGCCGCACCCCAAGAGTGGGCTCAACTGTTCGACCAGGTCGACGCCTTGGTGGGAGTCTCGCAGGAGTCCCGCCCTCGTCGATCCGTCACTAGGCGTGCACGTTGGGTGATTTGATGAAGGGGTGGAAGAACCCGCACACCCTCTGGCCATCGCGCGGAAAGCCCGCCGCCTGACGCAGGATGCTCTCGCGGCCAAGGTGAGGGCTGCAGCCCGCCGGCGCGGTCTGCGCTCAGGCACTGACCGGCAGCGCGTACGCAAGTGGGAACGGGGCACTCAGCCCGACGAGGACTCGCAGTTCTACATCGCCGATGCGCTCGAACTGCCCGCGGACATCGTCCTTCCGGATGTCTGGCCGACCTGGTTACCGCTCACGACCGACGGTGTGGTCCCCCTCGGACCCCACAGCACCGTGCCCGCCCTCAGAGAGGCTCTGCGAACAGCCATGGACCGCCGCGACTTCCTGACGATCTCCGGCGCCGCGCTGGCCGCGGACTGGGCTGCGGGCAGCACCGCGGCCCTCGCGCAGGCCCGCGACGGCAAACCCGTCGACGACCATCTCGTCACCATGCTCGAGGAGAGTGCGCGGCAACTCGCAGGCCTTGCCACCGAGCAACGCCAGCACACGGCCGTGCTGCTGGACGCCCACCTGACGACGGTGACGGAACTCCTCGAACACGGCCGCCCTGCGCCTGCTGTCAGGCTGCGGTTGCACGCCCTGGCCGCGTCGTTGTCCCAGACGGTGGCGTGGAACCGGTTTGACCTGGGCCGGCATACTCAGGCGAGTCAGTACTGGATCGCGGGACTGCACAGCGCCAATGCCATGGGGGACCACGACTTGGGCGCCGGTCTTTTGAGTGACCTCGCCTACCAGGCCGCCTGGCGCCACGACCACACCACCGCCGCCAGCATCCTCACCCACGCACTGACCCGGGCGCAGCACCCCGCCGCGCGCGCCCTGCTGCACCTGCGCCTGGCCCGCACCCTCGCCGCACAGCAGGAACGGCGCCCCGCCCTGCGGGCCCTGACAGCGGCGGAGAAGCACCTCAGCGACGCCAGTACCGACCGGCCCGCCTGGTGTGCGTGGATGTCCGAAGCCGACCTCGCCGTGGACTCCGGCCAAGCCCTCCTCGACCTCGGCGACACGGGCCGCGCCCACCAGCTCATCGCCGAAGGCGAAAGCCTCCTGCCGCCCGCCCGGGACAAAACGCGCGGCGTGTTCCTCACCTACCGGGCCACCAGCTACCTCAGCCTCAACGACCCCGAGCCCGCCGCGGCCGCCGCCACCGAGTCGCTCATCCTGGCCCGCCGCATCGGCGCCCCGCGCTGCGCGAACCTCGTCCGCGACCTGCTCCCCCGCTTCCAGCCCTACCGGCATGCTCAAGGCGTACCCGAACTCCTCCAACTCGCCGCCGCCTGACGCCGGCTGTTGGGCAACGGTGTCGTGGTCGTCCCAGTGGACGCCGAAGCCCTCGGTGCTGGTCCACGAGGCGTAGAGGTTCGCCTGCACTGGGGTACGGAGGTCGCGCTCGATCGCTTCGCAGAGGGCGGGCGATAGGCGTCTTCCTCGCCTGCCGCGCCGCGAGCTACCTCGACTTGAAGGACGAGCGCCGTGTCGCTGGCATCGCGAAAACCTCGGCGGCGTGCAGCGCAAGCTCCTCTACCGCGTCTTCAACGGAACCGAGTGGTGCGAGCGCTGGCCGACTACCCGTCACTCCACCGCTGATCGCGGTGCGTGAGCCCTTGGCCGCTCGAATGTCACGCTGACGGCCTGGCGTTGAGTGGCAGCGTGACTCTCCGGCCGGGCCCGAATCAGCAGTCGGTGCGGATGCCCTGGAAACCGGGGCCGAGCCCGCGCCGTTTCGGGGACTGACGGCCATTCCTCGGCGTGGACACCCCAGGAGCTGGGGTCTCCACGCCGGACACCGCGAGACCGTGGATGCGCCGTACGTGAGCGGTCGCCGCCGTCACCGCGCCGAGTGCCTGAGCCGTCTCCGGACCGAGCTCGGCAAGCGCCCCAGCGAGGGTGTCCACTGCATCCAGGGCGTCCTCGGCAGCGGCCACATTCCAGTCCGTGAACCCTGCCGTATCAGCCAGGTGGCACGCGCTCTCGACGGCGTGCTCGGCTGCCTTCTCGACTCCGGGCGCGGCCTGCGACGACAACTCCATGACCATCCCAACGACCGTCCCCCTCAAGAAGCCCATGAGGACGATCGTTCGGCTGAAGCCCCATAGGGCACACCCCGCCGAGCGGCGACCGCCCTCCGCACGCCACCACCTCGTGGCCCCTGCTGGTCTCTCCCGTTCAGCCGGGACCACGCTCTCGTCCGCGCCCGGGCGCTACCCGGCGGGCTCGTAGGTCACCGTTTCGAACGGACAGCCGACGGCGACGTCCCGCAGGGCCGCCAGTTCGGCGTCGTCGACAGTCAGATGCCAGCGCAGCTTCGTGCCTGCCCATTCCGCGGCGTACTGGCAGCGCACCTCCTTGGAGGCGGATGGCAGCCAGTCGGCCGGGTCCTTGTCGGACTTGCTGCGATTGGAGCGGGCCGTGACGGCGACCAGGGACGTCTCGGCACCCTGATCGTTGGCATACGCCTCGCGGCGCTGCGGCGTCCAGGCGGAGGCGCCGCTGTCCCAGGCTTCCGCGAGGGGAACCATGTGGTCGATGTCCAGGCCGGACGCGGAGGTCACCCAGGTCGCGTCGTAGTACGACCACCAGCGGCCGCCCTCCAGCTGGCAGCCCGGGTGGGTCTCCGGCGCTACGACGGCCTCCCAGATCAGCACCTCCACACGCGTGTTGCAGCCGTCGGTGGGGTTGATGCCGGCATTCCAGTGCTTGAAGGACGTGCGCTGGTAGCCCTCCCGCGACTCAGTCCCCAGGGGCAGGCGGTCGACGGCGGTGGCGAGGGACACGGTCTCCTCGGCATGGGCCGGCGGAGCGGCAGCGAGGGGCAGGACGACCAGGGCGGCGGCCGCGAGACCCCACAGAACATTCTTGATCATGTGCTGTTGATAGCGGCTGCCCGGCCGTGCCACGGGGTGGTCGCCCGGCAGGTCACCCGTGTGAGGGGAACAGTCGTACCGGAGAAACGAACCTGCTCACGGTGAGGAGCCATCGCGCCTCTCCGGCTCGCCCTGTGCAGAGCGACGATGCGGGCAGCCTCCGGAGGAACTGTCCTGCGGTCGAGTGCTCCGACCAGGAGGGCACCGGGCTTCGCGACGGCGCGTTTGGCGGGATCTGTGTCGTACCTGCCCCTGCCATGTCCGCCCTTCGCGGCCACCCGGTGTTCCCTGAGGCGCTGCTTGAAACTCATCCCGCGTTTGACATGGACGCGCACGCAGGAGACGAACTAGAGTGCGAGTTGATCACTGCGTCGGCTCCAACGATGACGGGTATCCCCCACTGCCCTGCCCTTTCGCGGCTTTGCGAGAGGAAGTACTCGTGCACAGTGCGGGAATTGGACACCTGTCGGAGCCGCAGCCTTTTCGCGGCCGTGGGATCAGAGGCCCTGTGTGATCTCCGAGTGCGTTGACCGACAGGCCCGCTGTGGCTGACGCCACAGCGTTTCGCTTTTCCCCCCCGGACGGGGAATTCAGCAACAGGCTTCACTACCAGCTGTTTTGCACGATCAACCCAGCGTTCCGCCGCTTTTCGATGCAGAGGGGGAAGGACAGCATGCGATACCGCGTGTCAAGGTTCGCCAAGGGAAGACTCCGGTACGTGCTCGCTCTTGTCACCGCATGGCTCCTGGCCACAGTGAGCGTGGCATGGGCGGCACCAGTGACCGACAACATCGTCCCGGTCGGTGGATTCGGCGCACCTCCCTGTGAGACCGACCCGGATGGTGGTGACGGAATCGTCAACTGCCTTACTGACAACTCCGATGTCTACTACTACATGGACTCTTCCGGGGAGTACGAGTTGGAGTCGGAGGACCGCTTCAGAGTGCAGTCGACGCTGAGTGATGAGTTCTCCCCGACCGACCTGGCCATTCACTACGATTCGACGCCAGTGTTCTCCGGGTCGGGGGAAACTGACATCGTCTACCAGGAAGGTTCGACGAACCTGGACGCAGATATCGATGGCATCACCTGGTGCAACGACTCTGCCGCCAACGAGAGTTCTGGTCAGTACGCACTCTGGGAATGCGACCAGCAGTACATCCGCATCCGCGGAAACGGTCACTACTCGTTTGAGCTCACCTGCCATGAGACGGGACACGCAGTCGGCCTGGTACACGGAAACGATGCTTCGCCTTCCGTCAGCAACGGGAACAACGCTCTCGCCTGCATGACGTTGCCCGTCGAGACTCTGGACCTCGGCGTCAGCAATACCGAGTCCATCAACAACGTTTACCCGGCGCCCTGACCGTGTTCTTCCCGGAGGTGAGAGAGATGGCTCGCATGACATTCCGCAACAAAATCGCGGTGGTTCTCGCAGTAGCAGTTTCCGTCGTCACCGCGGCGGTCTCCGTCAGCTGGTCCGCGATCCCCGCTGCCGATGCTCCGCGCGCACGGCAGGACCGGATCATCATCGCGCACGGCGCCGACAACCTGCCCAGCCGCACAGCGTCCGACTGGGTCACCTACGCCGACCATGTCGTAGCCGTCACTGCCACCGCGGAGAAGGAGACCCCGCCGGCGCAGTCGGAACTCGACCGCGGTGAAGGACTCATCGGCCGGGCCGTGACGCTGAGGATCGACCAGGTTGTCTGGTCGCGTGCCGACGCGCCGAAAGCGGCACCGAGCACCTGGGTCCGGCCCTCCATGGGCTGGCAGTTCACCGGCGGCGACATCAGCAACCGCGTCAAGGTGGCCAAGGCTCACAGCCCTCGGATCCAGGCGGGTCACAGCTACACCATCGCCATCGTGTGGGAAGAAGACCCCTGTTCCCCCGAGGTCGGCCGATGGCGCGGTCTGGGTGCGGGATCCACCGTCCCGTATGACAACAACCGGATCGGTGAAGGCGAGTTGGAGGGCCGGGAGCGTACCGCAGAACAGGCACGCCAGGTCCTGGACGAGGGCGGCCCCAACATCGGCCTGAAGGATGAGATGGCCGGCAAGGACACGGCGCATCTCGCCTCAGCACTCATGGCAGCCGAACCGGATGAGTCCAGGCAGTTCGCACAGGAACCGGCAGCAGACACCTGCACCTGACCCGACCGCTCAGCGGAACGGGACCGTCGGCTGCCACGCCACGGTCCCTCCGGCTGATGGGCGCGGGCCTCCACCGAGGACCGGGAAGCACTCACACGGACCCTGCCTCAGACCGGCCGTCGTTGTAGCGGCGGCTGAACACTCGCCGCGGACGATTCCCGGCTCGGACGAACGTTTCCCATGGCTGCCCCGTCATTAAGGAAACGAGGAAGGACCTGTACATGGCCAGAGGGCGTGGCGCACGACAGCCCGGTGAGGACGATCAGATGTCCTTGGTCGATCCGGCCGAGGTCAGGCGCGTGCGCGCGGTGCTGGCGCTGGGCGGCGTGCCATGGGATGCGCTGGACGACGGTGTGCAGCGGGTCAGGCTCAAACTGCTGGAGGAGCGGGCCGACCCGACGCGACCGGACGTGCGTGATCCCCTGGCCTGGCTCACTGTTGTCGCCTCCCGTGTGGCCAGTGACTGGCATCGGTCGCAGAGCAGAGACGCCGGGCTGCGTCGGCGCCTGGCCGAGCGCTGGTCTCGGCCGCCTGTGGAGCACTCCGAAGAACAGCGCCTGCTTGCCCTGGCGGTGGCGGATGAACTGGAATCGATGCTCCCGGCCCACCGGCAGGTCCTGGTGCTGCGCTACTACGCGGATCTGCCCATCCGTGAGATCGCGCAGCTCCTGGACGTCCCTGAAGGAACCATCAAGAGTCGCTTGCACGCGGCTCAGGCCGCAATGCGGGCGCGGCTGCGCCAGGTGGAGGCGATCTGACATGACCCCTTTGACCGGCCCGGAGGAGGACCAGTTGCGGCTGGCCCTCGGCATGATCGGTGAAGCGGCAGAAGAGGGCGGGAGCGGCTCTGGGCAGGGTCCGCGCCGCGTCTGGATGAAGCGTCCCGGCACAATTGCCGGCGCGTTGGCCGCTGCCGCGGCCGTCGGCCTGGTTCTCCTTGCGTACGGGCTTGCTGATGATGGTTCGGACGGTTCCCGGCAGGATCAGGGACAGGCTCTGACCGAGGTGGAACGGATTGCCTGCTCGCCGAAGATCGTCGAAGGAGACATCGCGGCGATCCAGGAACACCCCGAACAGGCCGACGCCGTGAAAGTCACGCTCACCGTCACGGACTGGATCAAGCCGAAGCAGGGCTCTCAGCGACAGATCCAGTTCACCACCATGAGCGGCAAGTGGAAGGGCGAGCCTGCTTACTCGACGGGGGAACACCTGCTGGTGGTTGTCATGGACCGTCCCGACGAGCCGTCCGAGACCTTCCGGGTCGACGGGGCCGGGACATCACGGACCCTGGCAGCCGTTCGCAGCCGGATCGACAAAGATCTCCCCGCGGCAGCAAAGACGGAGTGCCCTGCCTTCTGGCGCAATCGAGACGAGTAGAGCACGGGGCGCACGGAACGTTGACCTGGAACCGGCTGTGGTGCGATAGGTCAAGCGAGGCAGAGGATCGGACGTTTGGCGAGATCGCCGATGAGCTCCGTTCAGGCGGTCTGGGGACCGCCGGCGCCACGGATGGTGATGGCCTCCAGGCGGCTTGCCCGGCCACCCTGCGGCACCGGTGGTCTTCAACGCCCGCATGTCCACTACTGGACATGTGCAGTAGTGGACATGTTGAAGACTTATGCGGTGCTCGTCACCCTGCAGGACTATCCCCCGGCGCTCATCGGTCCGTTCATCGCCGAGACCAACGCTGAGCGCTACGCCGAGCGGATCGGGCCGTTCGAGAGCCGACGCCTGAAGAGCAAGGTCGACGCGTTCGTCGTCGTCGCTAACCCGCGCAGCAAGCACCTGGACCCGCGGCTGCACACCGACCCCTGGACCCTGGGCCAACTCATTGCCGAGGAGGAGGACCAGGACCAGGATGTCTTCCCCTCCCTGTATGCCCGCCTCCACGCCCAGCTCGGAGACGACGTTGCGGAGAAGGCCTGGTCGCGGGCCACCAGGTGGGAAGGAAACAAGACCTCCGGCCGCGAGCAGCTCCTCGCCTCGGCTGAGGACTGGCGCACCCAGCGCCTCGGTGCCGCTCACGCCCTCAAGCGCATCGCGGTCGAGCTGTGGAACGACGGCATGGAGAACGTCCAGGACATCAGGCGCGTAACCGGCCTCTCCCGAACTACGGTCTACGAAGTCCTCCGCGACGCCGGCATCGACCCCGCCACGCGCGACTCCGAGCAGTGAGGGCCTAGCCGGATCACAGCCCGTGGGCGGCTGTTCCCACCCTCCCCCTGTCGGCAAACGATCGAATGACGACAGGCAGCCGACGCGTCCAATGAACCCATGCAATCCGGGGGTTCGCGGCGGCCCGAGTGAAATCAGATCCGATGGTGATTGCCGACAGGGTTTGACGACAGATAGGGTCCGATCCTCCGTACGGAAGGGGCCTTCGGTAGCGAACCTGGTCTACAAGCGGGTTTCGACCGACCAGCAGTCCACCGCCCGGCAGAACCTCGTCCTTCACGAGGCTGGCATCGAGACCCCGGTCGTCTTCGAGGAAGACCCGGGCACCTCCAGCCGCCTCCACCCCCTTCAGCGCCCGAAGTTCTGCGCGCTGCTGACGTACGCGCGGCCGGGCGACACCGTCCACATCTCCGAGATGTTCCGCCTCGTCCGCGGCACCGGACACATCCTCGACGTGCTCAACGTCCTGCACCGCGAGCAGGTGGCGCTGCGCATCCACGACGGCGCGTTCTCCGCGATGGATCTCACCGCCCGCCACTCGCGCACCGGAGAGCTGCTGTCCACCGTGAAGTTCATGGTGCAGACCCTGGCCGCCGCCGGCGAACTCCAGCGCGACCTCCAGCGTGAGCTGACCTACGACGGACTACGCGCCGCCGAGGCCAAGGGCAACAAGGGCGGGCGCCGCCCGGCCGTCCCTGCCGGGAAGACCGCCAGGTACGCACCGCGTACCTGGGCGGCCGCTCCATCGCCGCCCTCACCCGCGACCACGGAGTCAGCCGCGGCGCGATCCGCACAGCCGTCACCGACCTCCTGCCCGACCACATCGCCATCGAGGAAGATGCCCCCGCTCCGGAACTGCCGGTCACCCTCGACATGCCGGGGAAAGTCGCCGACTTTCTCCGCACCGCCGACCTGGGGCCCGCCGAGCGCGCCACGCTCGATCAGGGCGTAACGGTACGACGCGGCCAGGGTTACACCTTGCGAATCACTGCCGCGCCCGCGGTCCACCGCCAACTCCTCGCCCGCTGCCAGCCCCTCGATAGCACCGCAGCAGTCCCGGCCCAGCGCAAGGCCCGCCGCGAGTACGAGAACCGCGTCGACACCCATGGGGCAGCCGCACACAAGACCCTCAACCCCGCCCCGTAGAACCCACTTCCTACCGACGGGTTACTTGTTCCCCGGTGTCTGGGCTAGGACTTCGGGGCCATAGCGAGCCGTCCGGGCTCCAAGGTCATCCCGCGGCGGGTTTCTGGCGTATCAGGGCCATGCCCCTATCTGGGACACACTCCCTGCAGAGACGACATAATGCCGCCATGGACCAGGGAGATGCGGCCGTTTGGGCTGGCGCCATCGCTGGCGCGACCGGTGTGGGCGGTGCCCTCGTTGGAGCCCTCGTGACCGCAAGGTCACTGAGACGCCAGATCCGGGACCAGGAAGGGGTGGATCAACGCAAGAACCTCTGGCAGGAGCGGCGGGACGCATACTTCGCGTTGCTGGAGGCTCACGGCCTCTTTGTCGATGCATGGGCGACATTGGATGGGGAGCTGGGCTATGAACGCACCGACCTGTCTCTCTTGGAGAGCGTCCACACTGCCGCCGCTGCGGTGGTCAGATGTCGGGCTCGCATCCCCCTCGTCGGCCCCCGCACGTTGACGGACTCCGCCCAAGGCCTGTCAGATGCGGTTGGTGACGTGAACACGGGGATGACGGATTGGTACAACCTCGTCAACTCAGGGATCCCGCCTGCACCAGGTCTGCGTAGCCAAATAGAGCAGATCGTCCTCAGAGCGCGGGCAGAGAGTCACACCTTCCGAGATGCCGCACAAGGTGTGCTCTTCCCAGAGTGATCACTTGCGTGTCGGCAAACGGTGGTTTCCCTACGACGCATCAAAGATCATCCCGCGGCCCGTTTCTGGCGTATCTGGGCGATCCCCCTGGAAGAGGAAGCCGGAGCAGGCACCCCAGTCGAAATCACGGCTGTTCTCGGGCAGGTCCCCGACCGCCTCCCGTACGATGCGCGGCCGGTTGCGCGTCAGGTCCCCGGCCCGGGCGATGCTCAGGTGCAGTGCCATCTCCTCCCCGGTGCTGCGTGGCTCGACCCAGCCGACGCCAAGACCGTCGATCTGTGCCTCGCTGAATCCGCGGTGGAACGGCTCCAGGCCGGAGTCGTTCTGCTCCCTGTCGACGTCGACCTCTTCATCCTGGTCGTCGGCGACATGGACCAGGGCGTAGAAGGTCCCGGACGGTTTGAGCCATCGCCCCACGTCGGTCAGGACCCGCGCGTACTCAAGGAACGGCAGCGCGTGGCGGCAGGTCACCAGATCGAGGCTGCCGGGCAGGAGGGCGGGCGGGATCGGCTCGGCGTCGATGTCCCACTTCGCATACGGCAGTCCGTCCCGCATGCCCGCGGCGTCTGCCTGGCGCAGAGCCTCGCCGGAGAAGTCGTAGCCGGTCACGAGCACGCCCCAAGCCGCGAGTTGCCGCGTCCACTGGCCCATCCCGCAGGCCAGATCGACGGCGGTCATCCCAGGGCGCGGCTGGACCCTCCGGTGGAAGTACTCGGATTCCTTGTCGGATACGACGGTGGGCCGGCCGATGGCGTACCAAGAGTCCCAGTCGGCGGCCGTGGGCTGCTGTACCGCAGGGGTCACGGTGTGCCGTCCGGCGCATCGATGACCCCGATGCGGTGCAGCCGGCCCGGGTCGAAGCGCCGGTCGACCACCTCCCCGTGTCACACGCCGAAGAGGCCCTGTGCCCAGAAGTGGTCGACTTCCGTTCGCCTTCGCTCGGATCTGGCTCGGAGGCGAAGCAATGCATTCACCTTCTGGCTGGTTGCGGTCGGCACCGTTCCGGAGCGCACAGGACCGGAACACTCAGATTGGTACACGTGTGTCCTGTCCGACGGGAGCGATCGAGCCGTGAACGTTGTTGACCATCGCCATGAGCGTGATATTGCTGCCGAGCTGGGCGGCCCGGCGCCCTATGACCCGGCCTGGCTGAACGGCCAGGGCCGCGACCTAGGAGGCGTGGACGGCAATGCGGTGGCCCGGTTGTACGGGGCGGCCCGGGACGGCTGCGAGGTCTGCCACGAGGACCTGCTGGAGCAACTGGGCCGAGCCCCGGGCCAAGTGGCCGCGCTGGCCCTGTGGGCCTGCACACACGTGATGGACCTCTTCAACGACTTGCCCATGGAGATGCTCGATCGCGGTGATCCGGCCTTTCGGCGGCTGGCGCGGGCCTACTCAAACAGTGTTTTCCGGCACGGCTTCGAAGCGCGCGAGCTGGCAGACCTACACGAGGTCTGCCAGCGCCTGGACCCGCACGCCCTCCAGCCCGCCGCGGAACGGGCTCTGCAAGTGCTGCTCTCAGACTCAGCCGACCCGGACCTGTTCGGCTCCCTGACCGGCGCCTACACGCCCGGCGACGAGGACGACGCCCAGGACTACACCCTCACTAGGCAGACCAACGGCTCGGAAGCCGTCATCACCCTCACCCCGCACGTTGACTGAGACCACCTGCCCCGGTCACGGTGGTCACCGGGGACAACGGGATGCGGGCTCGCGCACTGTCCTGAGGGCTCAAGGCCCGCGTGCTGGACGAGAAGTACAAGATCGAACGGCTGAGCGCGGCACAGAAGGCAGAGAACGAGCAGGGCGTTACGTCCGAAGTGTCAGACGCTGGGCACGGGTAGGCCCGCAGCAGCCACTGGAGCGAGCGAGCAGCGCTTTGTCAGTGCCGGCGGCGATGATGGTCTGTATGACGATCACGATGAAGAACTACGGGCTGACCTGGATGGCACCCGATGCTCCTCGGCCGTTACATACGACGAACCCAGCGCCAAAGATCGGAAACAGGAACTCGTAGACGCCAGATGCGTTGACGTCACGATTGTCGAGGTCGAGCCCGGCGAACTGCTTGAACCGGCGACGTGAAAACAGCACCTGAGCGCGTGCAAGGAGTGCGGGTGAGTTGCGCATCGCCCGAGGCGAGCAGTCCGATCTCGGGCCGTTCGCGGGAGGGCGTTTCTACATCACGCCGCTGATCCCGTACTCCTGCAGAAAGGCTGGCGCGATCATGTGCTGGATGTCGAGCCATGTAGACAGATCATGTGCCAGGCGCGGATGGTCCGCGGCCCACCCTGGTGAGTGCGCCACGAATTCCCGGCTGTTGAATACCGTGAAGCGGTTCAGCAAGGCGGTGTCCAGTCGCCGGGCCTCATCCGGGTCCCGGCAGATGATCAAGGCCATGCCCTCTCCGAGGGGCACCGTGATCCTCCTGAACTCGTGGATGCCTGCTCCAACACCGTGGTCGTACACCCCTGGGGGCAGGGACGGTGGATCGCTTCCGGCATAGCCGGAGAAGCACACTATGTTGTCGCCGACGAGAAGCCCGCCTGCGCGCGGCCTGTAGCAGGACCAGTGCATACCTGCGAGCACGCTCACCAGGTAGTTGAACTGGTCCTTGGGACGCACATCTTCGTGGCGCATGGTCCACGGGCTGATGACGTAGGAATCGAGCAGTCCCAGGAGGCTGGTCTGCATCCCTTCGCGCAGGGCCTGCTGCGTTTGGCTTTCAGCATCGACTTCCCGCGCGATGACGTACATCAGAAAGCGGGAGCGCTGCCACTGCAGGGCCAGAAGCCACGCCAGCGCCTCGCGCGCCTTACTGGGGACGGTGCGTGAGCGAGCCGCGTCCAGTGTCCGGATGGCCGACATAGCGTCGCCCTCGATCTGAGATGGCTGTGACGTTGTTCAGCGGGCTCTGGCACAGATCTTGGGGAGTGGTCGCAGAGCGTCACCACGTCTCCCGTCTCAAGCGATCTGGTCCCGGG
>NZ_JBHXSU010000050.1:0-42960 GCF_042715345.1 Streptomyces sp. NPDC058697 | reverse complement strand
CCGTTGTTTCCTCGGGGGCCCTCGTTGGGCTGGTTGCTCCCCCCCCCCCGCCCCGCCGCGCGGGGGGCGGGGGGCCCCCCCCGGGGGGGGTGCCGGGGGGGGCCCCCCGGCCCGAGGGCGAGAGCCCGGCTCGAAGCACCGGGCTCAGAGCCTCGGGCTCAAGCCTTGGACTCAGGCCCCCGGGCTCAGAACTCCAGACGCTGGCCGGGGACGATCACGTCGGGGTCCCCGCCGATGGTGGCCTTGTTGGCGGCGTAGAGCCGCTGCCAGGTGGTGCCGTGCCGGGCCGCGATGGTGCTCAGTGTGTCGCCGCTGCGGACGGTGTAGTCGCCGCGGGACGAGCCGCGGCCGGTGTGGCCCGTCGAACGGTCCGGCGCCTTCGCCGGCTTCGACGGGGCGGCCTTGGTGGTGGGGGTGCCGGGCGTGGACGCCGCGGGCGCACCGCCGGACGCGCCCGCGCGTGACGAACAGGTGGGCCAGGCGCCCCAGCCCTGCCCGCGCTGCACCTTGGTGGCGACAGCGATCTGCTGCGCCTTGGAGGCCTTGTCGGCGGTGGACGCGTAGGCCGAGCCGCCGTACGCGCGCCAGGTGCCGGCGGAGAACTGGAGTCCTCCGTAGTAGCCGTTCCCGGTGTTGATGTGCCAGTTGCCGCCGCTCTCGCACTGGGCGATGCGGTCCCACACTCCACTGTCGGCCGCCGCGGCGTTGCCGGTGGCGGCCAGCAGTCCGAGCGGGGCGAGCAGTGCCGCCCCGGCGAGGACCGCCGTGGTACGGGTCTTACGAGTGGTATCGGCACATTCGGACATGTGGTTCCCTCTCCACGGACCCGGGCTCCCCCAAGGCGGCACGGAAGGTCCCGCGTGTCGACGCGGCCCTTCCGTTTCGCCCCGTCCGCCGGAGTTGGTGCTGTGCTGGCGCCGGTGGTGCTGATGGCGCCGGTGGTGCTGATGGCGCATTTGACAGGCTGCGGTGCGGTCGGCGGACGTACCCGAGCGGTGCTCGTTGCACACGGCGGAGCAATGTAGAGAGCCGGGAGGCCCGGTAACAACCAACTCCTTGTCATTCCAGGCCAGTTCGCCGTTACCGGGAGTATCGTCGAATTTGAGACACCCGCTTCATTCGCTGATTTCCGGATTTGTCGACCAACGGACCTGACGATCTGTGACTCACCTCACCGGATCAACTTCCTTGGAACCCCGAGAAGTTGGCGTGGAGTAACAGATTCCGCAGCCGGGTTCACCCTGTGCGCAGGATGGTTCGATTCCGTTCGCTCCCGGGCGTGACCCCGGCCACAGATCGCCCGTTGTCTTCTTCATGAGCCGGGAACCCATCCGGTTCATGGGCCGGGGGCCACCCGGCCGCACCACGCACCGCATCCCGAGGAGCCACCCGTGCCGCGCATGCTCGACGTCAGCGACGACGTACGCGCCGAGATCGGCGACGAAGAAGCCGACCGGCTGCTCGCCGGAGAGAACGCCCCGGGCAGTTACGACTGCACGTCCTGCCGCACCCAGGGCGACTCCGAACAGGAGCGCACCAGCACCGTCCTGTTCATCGGCGACGAGACCGCCGTACTCGCCTTCGCCCACGCCACCTGCCTGCCCTCGCAGGTCGTCCAGGTGACCGAGGAGCAACTGCAGGGCGCCGTCCGTTCCATCACCGGCGACTCCCACACCGGGGACGAGCGCCCCGCCGAGGCCCTGCCCGAGCAGGCCGTCCTCGGTGTCACCAGCGGGCTCGTCCTGCTCGGCGGCGAGCTGCACCCCGCGCTCGTCGTCGAGCCGACCGGACGCATCGCCCGGCCCGGCACGACGGGAGGAGCGGGCGACGACTTCCTGCCGCTCCTCATCGAGCAGGGCTTCATGCCGCTGAGCCGACTCACGGAGGTGCCGCCAGTGCTGCACGGCTGGTCCGTGCTGCTCGCCATGGGCCAGCTGCACGCGGTCCTGCAGCCCGGCACCGGCGGTGGCTCGCCGGTCGCCTGGTGGCAGGCCCACCAGCCGCTCCAGGTCACCGACAGCTGGCGGGCGGCCGCCAACAAGCACCAGCAGGTGCTGCTGTTCGCGGCCCCGGTCGGCTCGATCGGCCGCCAGCCCCGCGAGGACCTGCTGCGCCAGGCCCTCGACAAGGCTGCCGCGGGCGGCCAGCTGGTGGCGAGCGCGATGCCCCTGGCCGGCACCTGAGCGCGGGCCCCGGTCCACGAATGCGCCGGAAACGCTCCCGGTGACCGGCCAATGCGCTCCATCGGCCGCATCCGAAGGGCGGCGGGGTCGTTGGCACAGACGTGCACACCTACGACTCCCCCCGCCGCCTGCCGTACACGTCCCCGATCCCGGCCATGCGGCCGGTCCAGGACACCGCGGGCACCCATTCGGCCACGCCGATCTACGACGCGCTCTTCGCGGAGTTCCGCAAGGCCTTCCGGACCCTGCCGGGCGACCGCAGCGGCGAGGAGGAGCTCGGCTTCACGGCTTTCGGAACCGGGCCGCACGGCGGAGGTCTCTACGGCTCGGGGCTGTACGGGACGGGGCTGCTCAGCACGAGCTCGTACAACTCGGGTGCGTACACACCGACCGCGTACGGCATGCGGCACGTCGGACAGCACCAGACGGGGCAGGTGGCCGCGCACCAGAGCCAGACGGTCACGTCCGTCTGGCAGCCGGTGGCGCGGCAGCACGCCACCGGTCTGATCCCGGCGGCGCTCCCGCCCGGACCGCGCCGGGAACGCTGAGTCATCGGGAAGACTGAGGCACATGGGTGAGGGCCCCGCTGTTCTGCGGGGCCCTCACCCATGTGCGTACACGTCCTGTGCGGCTACTTCTTCCTGCCGCGCTTCTCGCGCACCCGCACGGAGATGTGGATCGGCGTTCCCTCGAAGGTGAACTCCTCGCGCAGCCGGCGCTCCACGAAGCGGCGGTAGCCGTGCTCGATGAAGCCGGAGGAGAACAGCACGAACCGCGGCGGCTTCGTGCCCGCCTGGGTGCCGAAGAGGATGCGCGGCTGCTTGCCGCCCCGGACCGGGTGCGGGTGGGCGGCGACCAGCTCACCCAGGAAGGCGTTCAGCCGGCCCGTGGGAACACGCGACTCCCAGCCCTCGATGGCGGTCTCGATCGCCGGGACCAGCTTCTCCATGTGCCGGCCCGTGCGCGCCGAGACGTTGACCCGGGGCGCCCAGGAGACCTGGGCGAGCTCGGTCTCGATCTCGCGCTCCAGGTAGTAGCGGCGCTCCTCGTCGAGGGTGTCCCACTTGTTGAAGGCGAGAACGATCGCTCGCCCGGCCTCGACGGCCATCGTGACGATGCGCTGATCCTGGATCGAGATGGTCTCGGAGGCGTCGATCAGGATGACGGCGACCTCGGCCTTCTCCACCGCGGCGGCCGTACGCAGCGAGGCGTAGTAGTCGGCGCCCTGCTGGAGGTGGACGCGCTTGCGGATACCGGCCGTGTCGACGAACTTCCAGGTGACACCGCCGAGTTCGATGAGCTCGTCGACCGGGTCACGGGTAGTGCCCGCGACCTCGTTGACGACCACGCGGTCCTCGTTGGCCACCTTGTTCAGCAGCGAGGACTTGCCGACGTTCGGGCGGCCGATGAGGGCGATGCGGCGGGGGCCGCCGACGGCGGTGCCGAAGGTCTGCGCCGGCGCCTCGGGCAGCGCCTCCAGGACGGCGTCCAGCATGTCGCCGGTGCCACGGCCGTGCAGCGCGGAGACGGGGTGCGGCTCCCCGAGGCCCAGGGCCCACAGGTACGAGGCGTCGGCCTCGCCGCTCAGACCGTCGACCTTGTTGGCGCACAGGACGACGGGCTTGCCGGCCTTGCGGAGCAGGCGCACGACCGCCTCGTCGGTGTCGGTGGCGCCGACCTTGGCGTCGACGACGAAGACGACCGCGTCGGCCGCCTCGATCGCGTACTCGGCCTGCGCGGCCACGGACGCGTCGATGCCGAGGACGTCCTGCTCCCAGCCGCCGGTGTCGACCAGCTTGAAGCGGCGGCCCGCCCACTCGGCCTCGTAGGTGACGCGGTCGCGGGTGACGCCGGGCTTGTCCTCGACGACCGCCTCGCGGCGGCCGATGATCCGGTTCACCAGGGTCGACTTGCCGACGTTCGGACGGCCGACGACGGCGAGGACCGGGAGCGGGCCGTGGCCGGCCGCCTCGATCGCGCCCTCGATGTCCTCGGCGTCGAAGCCCTCTTCCGCGGCGAGCTCCATGAACTCCGCGTACTCGGCATCGCCGAGCGCCCCGTGCTCGTGCTCGGCAGGGCCTGCCGAGCCGTCGGGCTGGATGTGGTCGCTCATGAAGTCCGTACCTCGTAGTTCATCGTGGTGATCGGTGGACCACCCGTATCGGATGATCCACTACTGAAGTGTCTCTTAACGCCCCGTGAGGCGCCTGGCGTTTTCCAGGTGCGCGGTGAGCTGCTTCTGGATGCGCTCGGTCGCCGCGTCGAGCGCCCTGCGCGTACGCAGTCCGCTGCCGTCGCCCGCCTCGAAGGGGTCGCCGAAGACGACGTCCACCCGGCTGCGCAGCGGGGGCAGCGCCTTTATCAACCGTCCGCGCCGCTCCGTGCTTCCCAGAACGGCGACCGGGACGATCGGTGCCCCGCTGCGGACGGCGAAGTAGGAGAGCCCGGCGCGCAGCGCGGCGAAGTCGCCCTCGCCGCGGGTGCCCTCCGGGAAGATCCCGAGGACCCCGCCGTTCTCCAGCACGCCCAGCGCGCGTGTGATGGCCGTCCGGTCGGTGGTGTCACGGTCGACCTTGATCTGGCCGACGCGGGTCATGAACGGGCCGAGCGGGCCGACGAACGCCTCCTTCTTGACCAGGAAGTGCGAGGGCCGGGGCGCCACGCCGATGACCATCGGGCCGTCGACGATGTGGGAGTGGTTGACCGCGAAGATCACCGGGCCGGTCGCGGGGACCTTCCAGGCGCCCAGGACCCGCGGCTTCCACAGGCCGTACATCAGGCCGACGCCGATGCGCCGCCCGACCTCGGCGCCCTTGACCGAGGGCACGGACGCGACGCTCACTTCGTGGCCCGCTTCTCCTCGACGAGGGTGACGACGCACTCGATGACCTGCTGGAGCGTGAGGTCGGAGGTGTCCACCTCGACCGCGTCGTCCGCCTTGGCGAGCGGCGAGGCCTTACGGCTGGAGTCGGCCGCGTCCCGCTTGATCAGGGCCTCGCGGGTGGCGTTGACGTCGGCGCCCTTGAGCTCACCGCTGCGGCGGGCCGCGCGGGCCTCCGGGGACGCGGTGAGGAAGATCTTCAGGTCGGCGTCGGGCAGCACGGTCGTGCCGATGTCCCGGCCCTCGACGACGATGCCCTGCCCGGCCGCCGAGGCGATCGAGCGCTGCAGCTCGGTGATCCGGGCCCGCACCTCGGGCACGGCGCTGACCGCGCTGACCTTGGAGGTGACCTCCTGGGTGCGGATCGGGCCCGCGACATCCGTGCCGTCGACCGTGATCGTCGGTGCCGAGGGGTCAGTGCCGGACACGATCTCGGGCTTGCCTGCCGCGGCCGCGACCGAGGAGGCGTCGGTGACGTCGATGCCGTTGGTCACCATCCACCAGGTGATCGCCCGGTACTGGGCGCCCGTGTCCAGGTAGCTCAGGCCGAGCTTCGCGGCGACGGCCTTGGAGGTGCTCGACTTGCCCGTGCCGGAGGGACCGTCGATGGCGACAATCACGGCCGGAGCGGTCCGGGCGGCGGTGGTTTCCACGGGTGCGGGCACCTTCCTGGTACGGGGTGGTGGGCTGGTTCGGGCGCGATCGTGCCCCGAACAAGGTTACTGGCTTCCCGGACCCCGATTTACGGACCCCGCGGTGCCCCCGCCACAGCCCCCGGGCCACCGCCGCAACGATCACCAGGACGATCATCGACACGTCCACCGGAACCGGGGTCACGGCGTCGCGTCGCGCACCGCCCGGCCCTACTGCCGGATCGACCAGCCCCGCTCCCGCAGCGAGGCCGTCAGCACGGGCGCCGCCGAGGGCTTCACCATCAGCTCGACCAGACCCGCCTGCTGGCCGGTCGCGTGCTCGATGCGGACGTCCTCGATGTTGACGCCCGCGCGGCCCGCGTCGGCGAAGATCCGGGCCAGCTGGCCCGGCTGGTCGTCGATGAGGACGACGACGCTCTCGTACACGGTCGGGGCGGCGCCGTGCTTGCCGGGGACGCGGATCTGGCCGGCGTTGCCCCGGCGCAGGACGTCCTCGATACCGGTGAAGCCCTCGCTGCGCTTGGCCTCGTCGGAGGACTGGAGGGCGCGCAGGGCCTGCACGGTCTCGTCCAGGTCGGCGGAGACGTCCGCGAGGAGGTCGGCGACCGGGCCCGGGTTCGCGGAGAGGATGTCGATCCACATCCGCGGGTCGGAGGCGGCGATCCGCGTCACGTCACGGATGCCCTGACCGCAGAGGCGTACGGCCGCCTCCTCGGCGTTCTCCAGCCGCGCGGCGACCATGCTCGACACCAGGTGGGGCATGTGGGAGACGAGGGCGACCGCTCGGTCGTGGGCGTCGGCGTCCATGACGACCGGTACGGCACGGCAGTGCGAGACGAGTTCCAGGGCGAGGTTGAGGACCTCGGTGTCCGTGTCCCGGGTCGGCGTCAGCACCCAGGGACGCCCCTCGAAGAGGTCCCCGGTCGCGGCCAGCGGACCCGACTTCTCACGGCCCGACATGGGATGCGTACCGATGTACGCGGACAGGTCCAGGCCCAGCGACTCCAGCTCGCGGCGCGGGCCGCCCTTGACGCTGGCCACGTCGAGGTAGCCGCGCGCGACCCCGCGCCGCATCGCGTCGGCGAGCGCCGCGGCCACGTGCGCGGGCGGCGCCGCGATGATCGCGAGGTCGACGGGCCCCGTGGGCTCCTCGTCCGTGCCGGCGCCGAGCGCGGCCGCCGTACGGGCCTGCTCCGGGTCGTGGTCGGCGAGGTGCACGACGACGCCACGCCCCGCCAGGGCCAGCGCGGCGGACGTGCCGATCAGTCCGGTGCCGATGACGAGTGCGGTTCTCACTGGGCGATGTCCTTGCGGAGTGCGCCCGCGGCACCCAGGTAGACGTGCGCGATCCCGGCGCGCGGCAGGTCGGACTCGATGTGCGCGAGGACCCGCACGACCCGGGGCATCGCGCCTTCGATGTCCAGCTCCTGAGCGCAGATCAGCGGTACGTCGACGATGCCGAGCTTGCGTGCCGCGGCCGCCGGGAAGTCGCTGTGCAGGTCGGGTGTCGCCGTGAACCAGATGCTGATCAGGTCCTCGGTGGTCAGCCCGTTCCGCTCAAGGATGGCGGTGAGCAGCTCGCTGACCTGCTCGTCCATGTGGCCGGCCTCGTCCCGCTCCAGTTGGACGGCGCCCCGGACCGCTCGTACCGCCACGGTGATGCTCCTTGCTGATCTACGTACCGCTTCGGCTCTTGGTGCGTCCAGCCTAGTCAGCCCCCAGTCGCCCGGCAGTCGGCGCCCGCCTGCCGAGACGACCGCCGCGCGCTCCCGAAGGGGCACCCGCACATCCCGGATTCCGTCAATGTCACCTGAATCACTTCATAGTGCTACTTGGAGCGAAAATGCCCTCTCCGGTGTGATCGTCCTCCAATTTCCGCGAAGTCGCTCCTGTGCGCCTCTGGACGCAGGGGCCGCGGGTCCGCTTGCATGGTGAGGCTGTCCGCGCCACGCCTCGGGGGAGGCTCGATGAAGCGTTCCGGACCACTTTTCACGCTCCTCGCGGGACTGCTGCTCGCCCTGTTCATGCTGTCGCTCAATGTGACGTCAGGGACGCGCAGTACGTCGACCGGGAACGAGTCCTCGAGCGATGTCGTGTCGGCGAGCCCGACACCCACGGCCTCGCCCCCGTCGGACAAGCCGTCACCCTCGCCCTCGCCCAGCCCCTCGAAGACCGCCGTGCCCAACGCCGACTACGCGGGCCGCACGGACGACGACTCCTCCGCGGTCGCGGTCACCCTGCGCGACGGCAAGGCGGTCGCGTACTTCTGCGACGGCAAGGACCAGGAGTCGTGGCTGAAGGGCGACGTCGAGCCCGACGGCAGCATGCGGCTCACCGGCCGGAACGGCAACGTCCTCACCGGCGAGCTGAAGGGCAAGCAGATCCGCGGCACTGTCGACATGGGACAGCGCGAGTACGGCTTCACGGCCGACAAGGCCGTCAAGCCCTCCGGGCTGTACCGCGCGACCGCCACCGTGCGCGGCGCCGAGGTCGACGGCGGCTGGATCGTCCTGCCGAGCGGCCAGCAGGTCGGCATCCTCAACCGCGCGGGCAAGCCGAGCCCCGCACCCCGTATCGACCCCGAGACCGGCGCCGTGACGGTCGACGGACAGCAGCTCACGGCCGAGCCCGTGACCCCGTGACCCCCTTCGCCCGCTTCTCCGCTCCACCCCGCACTGCGCTCTTCGCTCCGCCCCTTGCTCCATGACCCCGTGCCCGCAGGGAGCCGACCATGACCGTGGACCCGAACGCCGCCACCCAGGGCTTTCCGCCGCCCGCCCCCGCTCCCCGCCGCCCGGGAGCCGCCACCTATCTCGTACCGGCCCTGGTCGCGGGCGCGGTCGCGGTCGGCCTCGGCGTCTACGGCAATGTGCACGACCCGGAGGGCACCGCCTTCAACCTCGCGGGCTTCAGCAGCACGAGCGCGGTCAAGTCGTGGCTCGCCACGGCCGCCATGGGCTTCGCGGTCGTCCAGCTCGTGTCGGCACTCATGGTGTACGGGCGCATCCCGGGCCCGAGCTGGTCCGGCGTGCTGCACCGCTGGTCGGGACGAATCGCGTTCCTTGTCGCCGTTCCGGTCGCTGTGCACTGTCTGTACGCATTGGGCTATCAGACGTACGAACCACGCGTTTTGTGGCACTCGGTCCTGGGTTGCTTCTTCTTCGGTGCATTCAGTGCCAAGATGCTGCTGCTCCGCTCGGAGCGACTGCCCGGCTGGGTACTGCCCATCGTCGGCGGACTTGTCTTCTCGGCCCTGACGGTGGTCTGGCTGACCTCCGCCCTCTGGTTCTTCCGCACGTTCGGAGTGACGACATGACCCACCCCTCCACGCGTCGCGCGGTTCTCGCGACGGGCGCGGCCGCGCTGGTCGCCGGCTGCAGCAACTACGGGGACGAGAACGGCGGGGGCAGCGACGAGGACGCGTCCTCCGTCGCCCCCGCGGAGAGCGGGACCGGGAGCGAGGCGCCCGCCGGTGATGCGCTGACCAAGACCGGCGACATCCCGGTCGGCGGCGGCAAGATCTTCAAGGACGAGAAGGTCGTCGTCACGCAGCCCGAGCAGGGCGGCTTCAAGGCATTCTCGGCGGTCTGCACACACCAGGGCTGCATCGTCGCCACCGTCTCGGACGGCACGATCAACTGCGCCTGCCACGGCAGCGAGTTCCGCATCGCCGACGGCGCGGTGGCCAAGGGCCCGGCCCAGAAGCCGCTCCCCGCGAAGCAGATCACGGTCACGGGCGACTCGATCAGCGTCACCTGACCCACCACGCACGCCCCGCCGGACCGGTGGGCCGGTGGGCCGGTGGGCCGGTCGGTCTTCCCGCGGGCCGGTCATTCGTCCCAGAGCGCTCCCAACGCCATCAGGTCCCCCTGGTACTCGATCCTGTCGGCCCACTCCGTAGGCCATGCATCGGCACCGAGGTACGCCCCCGCGAAAGCACCGGCGAGACACGCGATCGAGTCCGAGTCCCCCGAGGTGCAGGCGGCCCGGCGCAGGGCCGTCACCGGCTCGTCAACGAAGAGCAGGAAGCACAGCAGGCCGGTGGCGAGGGCCTCCTCCGCGATCCACCCGGCCCCCGTGGCCAGACAGGGGTCCGTCTCGGGCGACGGCGAACGCAGGGCCCCCTGAAGCCGCTCCAGGACCTCCAGACACTCGTCCCAGCCGCGCGAGATGAAGTGCGTCGGCGTCGGGTCCTGGGAACGCGTCCACAGATCGCCGAGCCAGCGCTCGTGGTAGCGCGTGCGGTTCTCGTAGGCGTACGAGCGCAGCAGCCCGACCAGTCCGGTCGGCTCCGCACCCTGCGCGAGGAGGCGTACCGCGTGCGCGGTGAGGTCGGACGCGGCGAGCGCCGTCGGATGCCCGTGGGTGAGCGCGGCCTGCAACTGGGCGGCGCCCGCGCGCTGTTCGTCGCTGAGTCCGGAGATGAGACCGAGGGGCGCGACACGCATGTTGGCGCCGCAGCCCTTGGAGTGGATCTGGCTGGCGTCCTGCCAGGGCAGGCCTTCGCGCTTCAGCTTCTCGCAGGCGACCAGGCACGTACGTCCGGGTGCGCGGTTGTTCTCCGGCGACTGGTACCAGTCCACGAACTCCTCGCGCACGGGCCGCTCCAGCCGCTTGGGTCCCAGCAGCCCCCGGTCCATGGCCGTCCGCAGCCCCCGCCCCAGCGCCAGCGTCATCTGCGTGTCGTCCGTGACGTACGCGGGGGTGGGCAGCTCCATCTCCCGCCAGGGCCCGCACTTGGCGAGGATCGACGGCACGTCGTTGAACTCGGTCGGGAAGCCGAGCGCGTCCCCGAGGGCGAGCCCGACCAACGCCCCGGTGGCGGCGCGCTTCCTGACGGTCGTGGTCATGAGGATCGTCCTTCCGGAGACGGGTTCGAAGACAGGGACGGGGTCGAGGCCGGGGCCGGTGGCCGCGCTGATGCCGGTGCCGGTGCCGGTCGCAGCAGTGGTGGGTGCAGTGCGGTGGCGTCGCCCGCGCGGTACAGCGCGGCGGGCTTCCCCCGGCCTCCGGTCAGCCGGGCCGCGCCGGGGATCTGCTCGACGAACCCGGGCGTGGCAAGGACTTTGCGCCGGAAGTTCGGCCGGTCGAGCGCGGTCCCCCACACGGTCTCGTAGACCTGCTGGAGTTCCCCGAGCGTGAACTCCGGCGGGCAGAACGCCGTGGCCAGGCAGGTGTATTCGAGCTTGGCGCCGATCCGCTCGTGGGCGTCGGCGAGGATCCGGTCGTGGTCGAAGGCGAGCGGCCCGAGCCCGTCGTACGCCAGCCAGCTCGCGCTCGCCGCGTCCCCGCCGCCGCGTGGCTCGGGCGGGTCCGGCAGCAGCGCGGTGTACGCCACCGAGACGACCCGCATCCGGGGATCGCGGTCGGGCTCGCTGTAGGTGCGCAGCTGCTCCAGATGCAGCCCGGAGACGTCCGACAGGCCGGTCTCCTCGGCGAGTTCACGCCGGGCGGCCGTCCCGGCGGACTCCGCGGGCAGCACGAACCCTCCGGGCAGCGCCCAGTGGCCCGCGTACGGCTCCTGTCCGCGCTCGATCAGCAGCACCTGGAGCCCGCCCGCCCGGACCGTGAACACCGCGAGGTCCACGGTGACGGCGAAGGGTTCGAAGGCGTATTTGTCGTAGCCCTCCATTGCCCCCTCCTCGCGGCCTTCACGGCCGTCCTGCACCTCGCCGGGCGACGGCCACCGGACCGGGACCACCCCCGTGGGCCCTGCTCCATCGGCCGCGCCCGGCGAGGGCGTTCCTTAATGGTCAGTACGACTATAAATAGCGGGGCGGGCGGCCACAACCCCCGAACGCACATCGGCCGGCCCCGGGAAGTCCCGGAACCGGCCGATGCCGTACCAAACAGGTCTCTACGAAGGAGACGATTTTCTCTGGAGGTCCTCCAGAAGCCCTGAGGTCCAGAGGCCCACTGGCCCTGAGTTCTAGAGGCCGACTTCCTGCATCAGCATCCCGACCTCGGTGTTCGACAGCCGGCGCAGCCAGCCCGACTTCTGGTCGCCCAGGGTGATCGGTCCGAAGGACACGCGCACGAGCTTGTCGACCGGGAATCCGGCCTCGGCGAGCATGCGCCGCACGATGTGCTTGCGGCCCTCGTGGAGGGTCACCTCTACGAGGTAGTTCTTGCCGGTCTGCTCGACGACCCTGAAGTGGTCCGCCTTCGCGTACCCGTCCTCCAGCTGGATGCCGTCCTTGAGCTGCTTGCCCAGGTCGCGCGGGATCGGGCCCACGATGTGCGCGAGATAGACCTTCTTCACGCCGTACTTGGGGTGCGTGAGGCGGTGTGCCAGCTCGCCGTGGTTGGTGAGCAGGATGACGCCCTCGGTCTCGGTGTCGAGCCGACCGACGTGGAAGAGCCGCGTCTCACGGTTCGTCACGTAGTCACCGAGGCACTGACGGCCCTCGGTGTCCTCCATGGTCGACACGACACCGGCGGGCTTGTTCAGCGAGAAGAACTGGTACGACTGCGTGGCGACGGTCAGTCCGTCGACCTTGATCTCGTCGTTCTCCGGGTCGACGCGCATGCCCTGCTCGACGACGATCTCGCCGTTGACCTCGACCCTGGACTGCTCGACCAGTTCCTCGCAGGCGCGCCGGGAACCGTAGCCCGCGCGCGCGAGCACCTTCTGCAGGCGCTCGCCCTCCTGCTCGGCGCCCGGGAAGGTCTTGGGCGTCTTGACCTCGGGCCTGCCCGCGTACCGGTCGCGGTTGCGCTCCTCGGTACGCGTCTCGTACTCACGGGAGCGCGCGTTCTCCGTACGGCCACCGCGCTGCTGGCCCTGCTTGGGACCGCCCTTGGCGCCGCCACGGGCCGAGCTGCCGCGCCCCGACTTCGGGCCCTCGTGGGTGGCGCCGGGGCCTACGTCGTAGCGGCGCTCCTCCGGGCGGGGGTTGCCTGCGCGCTTCGGCCTGTCGTCGCGCCCTCCCGCGCTCCTCTGCGGGGAGCCGCCCCCACCGGTTCCCCGGGAGTTGCCGCCTCCGCCGGAACCGCGGGGGTTGCCGCCTCCACCGGAGCCACGGGGGCCCCCACCCCCGCCAGAACCGCGGGGGGCACCGCCTCCGCCGGAACCGCGAGGGTTACCGCCCCCGCCGGTTCCGCGGGGGTTGCCGCGCCCGTTGTTCCTGCCACTGCCGCTGCCACTGCTTCGCATCAAAGTTCCGTCGTCGTCGTGTCGTCTGCATCTGCATCCGGTGCGTCCGGATCGAACGACGGGACCCCTTCCAGCGTCTCTGCTTCGATCGCGTCCGCCTCCGGAAGGAAGGGCGCGAGCTCCGGGAGCTCGTCCAGGCCGCGCAGGCCCATTCGCTCCAGGAAGTAGTTCGTCGTCCTGTACAGGATCGCACCTGTTTCGGGTTCCGCGCCCGCCTCCTCGACCAGACCCCTCTGCAGGAGGGTCCGCATCACGCCGTCGCAGTTCACTCCACGGACCGCCGAGACCCTGCTGCGGCTGACCGGCTGCCGGTACGCGACGACCGCGAGCGTCTCCAGCGCGGCCTGGGTGAGCCGGGCCTGCTGCCCGTCGAGGACGAAGCGTTCGACGGCCGCCGCGTACTCGGGCCGGCTGTAGAAACGCCAGCCGCCGGCGATGAGCCGCAGCTCGAAGCCGCGCCCCTGGACGGTGTACTCGTCGGCCAGCGCCCGCAGCGCGTCCGCGATCTTCCGCTTCGGCCGCTCCAGGATCTTCGAGAGGTGCTCCACGGTCGCGGGCTCGTCCACGACCATGAGAACGGCCTCCAGGGCGGGCCTGAGGTCGAGATCGGCGACGCCGGGCGGAGCCGCCGGGGCCTCGGTGGTGTCCTCGCTCACGCCTTCTCCTCCTTGACCGGTTCCGGCGGCCTGTCGAACTCGTCCGTCACCGTCGGCTGCGCATCCCCGTCCCCGCCCGTCCAGCGCACCATCAGGTCCCCCAGAGCCTCCTCCTGGTCCAGGGAGACCGCCTTCTCCCGATAGAGCTCCAGAAGGGCCAGGAAACGCGCCACGACGGTGAGGGTGTCGTCGGTGTCCTCGACGAGCGAGCGGAAACTGGCCTCTCCGAGCTCCCGCAGTCGCGCCACCACGATCGCGGCCTGCTCCTGCACGCTCACGAGCGGCGCGTGGATGTGGTCGACGTACACCTGGGGCTTCGGCCTGGGCTGCATCGCCTTCACGGCGAGCCTGGCGAATCCTTCCGCCCCGATGCTGATGACGACCTCGGGCAGCAGCTCGGCGTGGTGCGCCTCCAGCCCGACGGTTCGGGGGTAGCGGCGCGCCTCTTCGTCGAGCCGCCGGTTGAAGATCTCGGCGATCTGCTTGTACGCCCGGTACTGCAGCAGCCGCGCGAAGAGCAGGTCCCGGGCCTCCAGCAGCGCCAGGTCGGCCTCGTCCTCGACCTCGGCGGACGGCAGCAGCCGGGCGGCCTTCAGATCGAGCAGCGTCGCCGCGACCACCAGGAACTCGGTCGTCTGATCGAGATCCCAGTCCGGCCCCATCGCCCTGATGTGCGCCATGAACTCATCGGTGACCTTGGAGAGCGCGACCTCGGTGACATCCATCTTGTGCTTGGAAATCAACTGAAGCAGCAGATCGAACGGCCCTTCAAAGTTGGCCAACCGAACTTTGAAGACCCCGTCATCGGGTTCGACGGGTTCCGGCTCACCGTCGGTGTTGTGGGCAGGCGTTCCGCAGGGCGGAACGGGTGGGCACAACGCCCCACTACCTGCAGCCGAAGCACCGTCCTCAACCCCGGACGGGCTCTCCGCCGCAGGCGGCTCCGGCTCCGCCGCAGGCGGCAAGACCTCGCCCGGGGGCTCAGGTGGGGCGCCCCCGGGCCCCCGCCCCAGCGCACGCCGACGGCCACCGGAACCGCCGGAGGCCGTGGCAGGGACGTCGTTCGAGGTCATAGCCGTCGCAGGCTACCGCTACCGCCCGCGCAACCGTCGTACGAGGATGCTCGCGTCCCCACGGGATTCGAGATCCGCGAGCACCACGGCGACGGCCTCCCGCACGATCCGCCCACGGTCGACGGCCAGCCCGTGCTCCCCACGGAGCACCAGCCGGGCGTGCTCTAGATCCATGAGCTCCTCGGCGGACACGTACACCGTGATCTTCTCGTCGTGCCGCTCGCGCCCGCTGGGGCGCCGCCCGGAGCCCCGCCCGCGCTTGCGCGGCTGCGCGCCCGCGGAGGGCCCGGCAGAACCTTCCTGCACCCCCTGACGCCGCCCGGAACGGTCCCCGGCGGCGCCCCGACTCCGGGACTCCCCGTCGGAGGACTCGGCGTCGGAGGCGACATGTTCGTCGCCCTCGCCGTCGCCGCCCCGCACGGGTACCGACTGCGGTGCGTCCTCCCCGGCGGCAGCGGCGTCGCTCTCGCCCGCCGGAGCCGGTACCCGGGCCTCGCCGTTGGCCTGGCGCCTGGGGCTGGACGCCTGAAGCGCCATTCCCCCGGTCGTACGGAACAGTTCGTCGGCCCCCGGCAGACTCACTCGGCGTGACACCGGGCGAGCACCTCCCTGGCGAGCTGGCGATAGGCGGCGGCACCGACGGAGTTGGAGGCGTACGTCGTGATCGGCTCACCGGCGACCGTGGTCTCCGGGAAGCGGACGGTCCGGCCGATCACCGTGTGGTAGACGTGATCGTCGAACGCCTCGACCACGCGCGCGAGCACCTCACGGCTGTGCACGGTCCGCGAGTCGTACATCGTGGCGAGGATGCCGTCGAGCTCCAGCTCGGGGTTGAGCCGCTCCTGGACCTTCTCGATGGTCTCGGTGAGCAGCGCGACACCACGGAGGGCGAAGAACTCGCACTCCAGCGGCACGATCACCTTGTGAGCCGCCGTCAGGGCGTTCACGGTGAGCAGGCCGAGGGAGGGCTGACAGTCGATCACGATGTAGTCGTAGTCGGCCATCAGCGGCTTCAGGGCCCGCTGCAGTGTGGACTCGCGCGCGACCTCGGACACCAACTGGACCTCGGCGGCCGACAGGTCGATGTTGCTGGGCAGCAGGTCCATGTTCGGGACCGCTGTCTTCAGGAGCACCTCGTCGGCCGCCATGCCCCGCTCCATGAGCAGGTTGTAGACCGTGAGGTCGAGCTCCATCGGGTTGACGCCGAGACCCACGGACAGCGCGCCCTGCGGGTCGAAGTCGACGAGCAGGACCCGGCGTCCGTACTCCGCGAGCGCCGCGCCCAGGTTGATGGTCGACGTCGTCTTGCCCACGCCGCCCTTCTGGTTGCACATCGCGATGATCTTCGCGGGGCCGTGGTCGGTCAGCGGGCCCGGGATCGGGAAGTACGGCAGCGGGCGCCCGGTCGGGCCGATGCGCTCACGCCGCTGGCGCGCCGCGTCGGGCGCGAGCGTGGCCGCGTACTCCGGATCTGGCTCGTACTCGGCGTCGGGGTCGTAGAAGTGCCCCTCGGGCAGGTCGTCGTAGTCGGCGAAGTGGGTGCGGTTCTCGCCACTTCCGTTGCCGGCCATGGCGTTCACGTGATGGCCATCCATGCTCTGGTGTGCTGTCTGAGTCATCTTCGGACTCTGGTGGGCTGCGAAGGTGCGCACAGCAACGGAGCCGACAGCCTCGAGCCCCGTGGGCCTTGAGCCCTGCGCGGGCATTCCTGGTTGACCACCCCCGGGAGTAAATGTCGACTCATTCACAAGTCGTCTTACCTCCTTGGTGACCAGGAAACTTCTAGATAGGTCAGCGTGGCACCATGCCGACGGTTGGCGACTCTATGGCGTGTCACCGGTCCGCAGCAACACAATCCGCCGGACCCGGCCCGATGTGTCGGCAACGGAACACCCCGCTGTCAAGGGCGTAAGGGCGTCGCACGGCAGGTTTCACGGGTGTGCGAAACGGTTCAAGGGTTACGTTCGAGGCGAGTTGAACGAGTCTCGCAAAGTGACTCGACACACATCCGGCCGGACCTTGTGGGACAAGGTCCGGCCGTACGCGCCATGTTGACGACCTGTGTTGACCTATCACCTTTTATCGGTGGAGAGATCGCCCGACGGGTCGGGACAGATCGGTCGTATCGTCAGCCGAGCAGGGTGTCCAGCTCGACGTGCTCCAGCCCGTGCGCCTCCGCGACCTCGCGGTAAACGACCTTGCCGTCATGGGTGTTGAGACCCCTCGCGAGCGCGGGGTCACGGCGCAGCGCCTCGACCCAGCCACGGTCCGCCAATTCCACGATGTAGGGCAGCGTGGCGTTCGTCAGGGCATATGTCGACGTGTTGGGCACCGCGCCGGGCATGTTGGCGACGCAGTAGAAGACCGAGCCGTGGACCGGGAAGGTCGGCTCCGCGTGAGTCGTCGGACGGGAGTCCTCGAAGCAGCCGCCCTGGTCGATGGCGATGTCGACAAGAACACTTCCGGGCTTCATTCGCGACACGAGCTCGTTGGTGACCAGCTTCGGCGCCTTGGCACCCGGGATGAGCACGGCGCCGATGACGAGGTCGGCCTCCAGAACGGCCTTCTCCAGCTCGAAGGAGTTGGACATGATCGCCCGGACCTTGGTGCCGAAGACCTTGTCGGCCTCGCGGAGCTTGTTGATGTCGCGGTCGAGCAGCGTGACGTGGAAGCCCATGCCGACGGCGATCTGCGTGGCGTTCCAGCCGGAGACGCCACCGCCGATGACGACGGCCCGCGCGGGCTGTGTGCCGGGGACGCCACCGGGGAGCACACCGCGGCCGCCGACCGAGCGCATCAGGTGGTACGCGCCGACCTGCGGGGCGAGGCGGCCCGCGACCTCGGACATCGGGGCGAGGAGCGGGAGCGCGCGGCTGGGCAGCTCGACCGTCTCGTAGGCGATCGCCGTGGTGCCGGACTCGACGAGCGCGTCCGTGCACTCCTTGGACGCGGCCAGGTGCAGGTAGGTGAAGAGCGTCTGGTCCTTGCGGAGGCGGTGGTACTCCTCGGCGATGGGCTCCTTGACCTTGAGCAGCAGGTCGGCGGTGGCCCAGACCTCGTCAGCGGTGGCGACGATCCGCGCACCGGCCGCGACGTACTCCTCGTCCGGGATCGACGAGCCGACTCCGGCGCTCTGCTCGATGAGGACCTGGTGGCCGTGGCGCACCAGCTCGTGCACGCCGGCCGGGGTGATGGCCACCCGGAACTCGTTGTTCTTGACCTCGCGGGGGATGCCGACCTTCACGTCGATCACGGTCCTTGGCTCAGAAGGGGTCTGGGGTCACGCATGCCGGGACATGGCCCGACATACCGGCACGCACGGGAGCACACCGGGAGACACCACGAAAAGACGCGGCGGATCCAGTCTAATGAAGGGATTCCCTCTGTCTAGCCTTTCAATGCATCAATCTTCTTCGGATGTACTACGGATTTCGCAGGCGTTAGCGTCGTGTTCCCTGGTTGATGCGTCCTCTGGGAGCTCGTCACCCAGCATGCGCTCGGCCGCGCCGCGGTGCAGCCGGGCGGCCGCGGGGTCCCCCAGCCGGTCCAGCGTGTCGGCGAGCCGGAGGTGCAGCGCGGCCTGCAGCCGGGGGTCCTCGGCTCGGCGCGCCCACTCGACCGCCTCCTGACAGGTGGCGAGGGACTCCTCGGGCCGGCCCGCGTACTCCTGCACCCGCCCCATCTCGCTCAACGCCCTTGCCTGACCGGCCACATCGCCGCTCTTGCGGTAGCCGGTGATCGCCGAGCGCCAGTTGCGGAGCGCCTCGCCGTAGCGGCCCGCGTAGGTGTGCGCGGTGGCGATGCGTCCGTGCAGCCGGGCCACGTCCTCGCGCTCGCCGCGCGCGAGCCGCTGGGCGAGGGCGCGCCCGAACCAGTCGGCGGCCCGGTCGTGGTCCCCGAGCTCCTGGTGCGCGCCGCCTACGGATTCCATCGCGCGGCCGGTCGCATACGGGTCGTTCGCCTCGCGTCCGGCGTCCAGGGCGGCCCGGTAGCGGGCCAGCGCATTCCTCGTACGGCCGGTCTGGGCGTCCAGGTCGGCGAGGTTCAGCAGCGCGGCGGCCTTCTCGCGGGGCAGGTCCCGGCGCTCGGCCACGTCCAGGACGAGCCGGTGGATGCCGTACAGCTCGGGCGCCGCCGCCTGTGTACCGAAGTGCGCGACCATCGCTCTGACCAGGGCGGCCATCAGGCGGCGGGCCAGCGTGTCGAGCTCACCGTCGGCGACCGCGAGCCGGGCCGCGGCGAGCAGCGCGGGCTGCCGGATGCGCAGCCAGTCGGCGGCCGCGCGGGGGTTCGGGAAGCGCAGCGCGCGGGGCATCCCGGCGAGCTTCTCGCGGGCCGGGGAGCTGTCGGTCTCGGTGATCGCGCGGCAGGACACGAGCAGCCGTACGGTCCGCTCCAGCATCCGGGCGCGCGCCAGCTGGAGTTCGGCCGGGCGGTCCTGGGTCTCGGTGAGCGAGCGCAGCAGCGGCAGCAGACAGCCGGGCACCTCGTACTGCGGCAGGGGCGACTCGACGGACCGTACGAGGCCGAGCCTGGTGAAGTCGTCCAGGGTGGTGCGGGCGGCGCCGACCGAGCAGCCGGCCAGCGCGGACGCGGTGTGCGGGTCCACGAGCCCCGCGGGGGCGAGCGAGAGCAGTCGCAGTATCCGCGCGGCGGCCGAGGGCAGGGCCGCGTACGAGAGGCGGAAGACGCGCTCCAGAACGTCGAGCAGGCGGCCTTCGTCACCCTCGGTGCGCAGTTGCTTGGCCAGGTCGGCCACGGCCGCCTTGGGCCGGTGGGCCAGCCAGGCGCCGGCGAGGACGAGCGCGGCGGGCTGGGACGCGCAGATCTGCACGAGTCCTTCGGCCGCCAGCGGGTCGACGGTGATCCGTACCGAGCCGGTGTACCGGTCGAGAAGTTCGAGGGCGGACTTGGTGTCGAGGCCGCCGAGGGTGCAGGGCCGGACGTCGGAGATCCCGGTCAGGGGTCCTCCCGAGACGGCCACGACGAGACAGTCGGGGGTCTCCGGGAGGAGCACGTCGACCTGCTCGGCGTCCGCCGCGTCGTCCAGCAGGAGCAGTACACGGCGAGTGGCGAGCCCCTCGCGCAGCCGCTCGGAGAGCTCGTCCCCGTCGGCCCCTGCGGGGGCGGTCAGTTCGAGAGCGGTGAGCAGGTCACGGGCGGTTCGTTCGGTCGCCACAGGCGTGCCGTCGGGCTCGGTGAGCCGGGCCCGCAGGACACCGTCCGGGTAACTGTCCGCGACCTGCCGTACGAGTTCCTCGGCGAGCGCGGTCCTGCCCGATCCGGGCCTGCCCGCGATGAGCAGCACGCGCGCGCGGGGCGCTTTGCGGCCCGCGAGGGTGTCCAGACCGGCCCGCTCGATGTCGGCCCGCAGTTCCTTCAACTCTCGTGTGCGGCCGAGGAACTGACTCTCCGTGGGGGAAGGCTCGGCAGCCGGGCGCTGCTCTTCCTCCGTCACCGCCGTGTCGCCGGCGTCCACCGCCTGATCCGTCACGGGCCACTCTCCCGTCCCACTGCACGCGCAAGCCCGCCGGGACTCCGGCCGGGGCGTTTCCAGAGCCTAGTTC
Organism: Streptomyces sp. NPDC058697; assembly: GCF_042715345.1. Classification (NCBI taxonomy): domain Bacteria; kingdom Bacillati; phylum Actinomycetota; class Actinomycetes; order Kitasatosporales; family Streptomycetaceae; genus Streptomyces; species Streptomyces sp. NPDC058697. The sequence goes on along the minus strand of NZ_JBHXSU010000050.1, from coordinate 22,791 downwards.
ACGCTCTGCGACGATCTGTGCCGAGCGCGGCGGGCACGTCCCCCGATCGGATCAGGCGATCGTCACACCGGCAGGTCGCACGCGTGGGCCCGAGTGGATTGGGGGACGGGCTCAGCAGTGGCTTCAGGAACGGACTCAGCAGTGGTTTCAGGAATGGCGTCCGGAGCGTGTGCCGGAGTGGATCACGCCTCGAAGGGGCGTGCGGGCCACGGCGCCTCGGCCGGGCGCAGGGCGTCCAGGCCGTCGCCCTGCTGCGCCGCGATCAGCGAAAGCACGCCCACGACCAGGCAGTTGTTGTGCAGCTCCCCGGCGAGGACGCCCCGTACGAGCTCGTCGACCGGGACGCGGGAGAGCTCCATGTCGGCCTCCTCGTCCTCGACCTCGAAGCGCTGTCCCTCGGCCTCGGAGAGATCGCGGGCGAGGAAGATGCGCACGGCCTCGTCGCAGCCGCCGGGCGTGGTGAACACGTCGGTGAGCACGCGCCAGTCCTCGGCCTTCACATGGGCCTCTTCGTAGAGCTCGCGCTGGGCGGCGTGCAGCGGGTTCTCGCCGGGGATGTCGAGCAGGCCGGCCGGGATCTCCCAGAGCTTGTGGCGTACGGGGTGCCGGTACTGGCGGATGACCAGGACGCGCCCCTGGTCGTCGAGGGCGAGGACGGCCACCGAACCCGGGTGGACCTGGTAGTCGCGGCGGACGACCGATCCGTCGGGCATGACCACGTCGTCGGTGCGCACGGAGGTCTTGTTGCCCACGAACGGGGTGTCGGTCGCCCTGACCTCCCACTCCTCGGCGGTGTCCTTGATGGTCATGTCGACTTGTCCTCCCACACGCACGAATCTGCGCCCAACGGAAATACGCCCAACCGAGGCCCTACGAAAACCGGGGCACTCGTCTCGAAAGACGCGCACCCCGGCAACCGTACAACCCGCGTGCTACTTGGCCGTCTTGCGCTCCACGGCGGCCTTGACCAGGCCCGCGAAGAGCGGGTGCGGCCGGGTCGGACGCGAGCGCAGCTCGGGGTGTGCCTGCGTCGCGACCAGGTAAGGGTGGACGTCCCGCGGGTACTCCACGTACTCCACGAGCTTGCCGTCCGGGGACGTCCCGGAGAACTGCAGACCGGCCTTCTTCTCCAGCTCGGCACGGTAGGAGTTGTTCACCTCGTAGCGGTGGCGGTGACGTTCCTCGACGTACTCCTTGCCGTCGTACACCTCGCGCACGATCGAGCCCTCGGCGAGCTTGGCGGGGTACATGCCCAGGCGCATCGTGCCGCCCATGTCGCCGTCGCCCGCGACGATGTCGAGCTGCTCGGCCATGGTGGAGATGACCGGGTGGCCGGTGGCGGAGTCGAACTCGGTGGAGTTGGCGTCCGGGATGTCGGCGAGGTTGCGCGCGGCCTCGATCACGATGCACTGCAGGCCCAGGCAGAGACCGAGCAGCGGGATCCTGTTCTCGCGGGCGTACTGGATGGCGCCGACCTTGCCGGACACGCCGCGGTCGCCGAAGCCGCCGGGGATGCAGATCGCGTCCACGTCACCGAGCTGCTTGGCGGCGCCCGCCGGGGTCTTGCAGTCGTCCGAGGTGACCCACTTGATCTTCACTCGGGCCTTGTTGGCGAAACCGCCCGCGCGCAGGGCCTCGGTGACCGAGAGGTAGGCGTCGGGCAGGTCGATGTACTTGCCGACGAGCGCCATGTTGATCTCGTGGACCGGGCGGTGGACGCGGTCCAGCAGGTCGTCCCAGATCGTCCAGTCGACGTCGCGGAACGGGAGGTCCAGCTTGCGGACGACGTAGGCGTCGAGGCCCTCGGTGTGCAGGACCTTCGGGATGTCGTAGATGGACTTGGCGTCGATGGCCGCGACCACGGCCGCCTCGTCGACGTCGCACATCAGGGAGATCTTGCGCTTGATCGCGGTGGGCACCTCGCGGTCGGCGCGCAGCACGATCGCGTCTGGCTGGATACCGATGCTGCGCAGAGCCGCAACCGAATGCTGGGTCGGCTTCGTCTTCAGCTCCCCGGAGGGGCCGATGTACGGAAGGAGCGAGATGTGGACGACGAACACATTGTCGCGACCGACCTCGTGACGGACCTGACGGACGGTCTCCAGGAACGGCTGCGACTCGATGTCGCCGACCGTGCCGCCGACCTCGGTGATGACGACGTCGACGTCGTCGGTGGCCATGCGCCGGATGCGGTGCTTGATCTCGTTGGTGATGTGCGGGATGACCTGCACGGTGTCGCCGAGGTACTCGCCGCGCCGCTCCTTGGCGATGACCGTCGAGTAGACCTGCCCGGTGGTGACGTTGGCGGAGCCGTCCAGGTCGACGTCGAGGAAGCGCTCGTAGTGGCCGATGTCCAGGTCGGTCTCGGCGCCGTCGTTGGTGACGAACACCTCACCGTGCTGGAACGGGTTCATGGTGCCCGGGTCGACGTTCAGATACGGGTCGAGCTTCTGCATGGTGACGCGCAGACCCCGCGCCTTGAGCAGCGCGCCCAGGCTGGAGGCGGTCAGGCCCTTGCCGAGGGAGGAGGCGACACCCCCGGTGACGAAGATGTGCTTGGTCGTCGTGGCTGTGCTGTTTCGAAAAGCAGCGGGCGGCATGGCCAAGAGGGGGCTCCCGTGGTCGCGGTGTCTGGTGCGGTACGGCTGCCCGACCCGGAGGATTCCGGAGGTGCCGTCGCTGCGGTTCGGGGGTCCCTTTTCCTGCCGGGGCGCCCACCGGTCCACGGGCTACCAGGGTATCAGCGACGGGGCGAGGCTGCTTCCGGCCACGCTCTGCACATGGGTCGACACGGACCACACCCGTGCTCACTCGTTCGGCTCGACGGGTTGTCGGGAGCGGCGCGCGGATCATCATCGTGCGTCGTATCCTGCTCGGACGATCGCTGCCGAGTCAGGCCGGCAAACGGCACCACCCACGCCCGTCGCCCGGAACTTCGAGAGCTCGTCAGTTCGTTTCGCTACGACATCACCACGACAATTGACGTCGCGCGACGACGATTTACATACGTTCCCTTGACCGCAAAGAGCGACCGCCCCTCGCGGGCGACGTGGCCGTTCGACTGGAGTTGCACGTGGCCGGGCGCATCGAAGACTACGCACTAATCGGAGACATGCAGACAGCCGCGCTGGTCTGCAGGGACGGCACGGTGGACTGGCTGTGCCTCCCCCGCTTCGACTCCCACGCCGTCTTCGCAGGACTTCTCGGCACGGAGGAACATGGATTCTGGCGGCTCGGTCCGGCGCACGCCGCCGACGCCGAACCGCCGACCGCGGTGCGCCGTCGCTATCGCGGCGACTCGCTGATCCTGGAATCCGAGTGGGACACGTCACGCGGCACGGTCCGCGTGACTGATTTCATGCCTCCGCGTGACGGCGCGCCGCAGCTGATCCGGATCGTGGAGGGCGTCACCGGACGCGTCCCGATGCGCTCCGCGCTGCGGATGCGTTTCTCGTACGGGCGTGTGGTGCCCTGGGTGCACAAGCACGAGGGGCGGACGGTGGCCGTCGCCGGGCCCGACTCGGTGTGGTTCGACACCGAGTGCGAGACCTACGGCAAGGCATTGACGACGTACTCGGACTTCACGGTCGCGCCGGGTGACCGGATCGCGTTCACGATCTCCTGGGAGCCCTCGCACAAGCAGCCTCCCGCGCTGCCGGAGCCGGAGGCCTCCCTGGAGGCCACCGAGGACTTCTGGCGCGAGTGGGTGGACCAGTGCACGTACCACGGGCCGTACCGCGAGGCCGTGGTCCGCTCGCTGATCACGCTGAAGGCGCTGACGTACGGACCGACGGGCGGCATCGTCGCCGCGCCCACCACCTCCCTGCCGGAGGAGATCGGCGGTGTCCGCAACTGGGACTACCGCTACACCTGGCTGCGTGACGCGGCGATCACCCTGTCGTCGTTGCTGCGCACCGGCTACCGCGAGGAGGCCCGTGCCTGGCGCGAGTGGCTGCTGCGCGCGGTCGCCGGCGACCCGGAGAACCTGCAGATCATGTACGGCATCGCGGGCGAGCGGGAGTTGGGCGAGGCGGAGCTCGACTGGCTCCCCGGATACGAGAACTCCGGTCCCGTACGCGTCGGGAACGGCGCCGCGCACCAGCTCCAGCTGGATGTCTACGGCGAGGTGACGGAGGCCCTGCACCTGGCCCACATGACGGGTCTGGCCCGCAACGACTACGCCTCGCTCCTCCAGCTCAAGTTGATCCGCTACCTGGAGGACCACTGGGACGAGCCGGACGAGGGCATCTGGGAGGTGCGCGGTCCGCGCCGCCACTTCGTTCACTCGAAGGTGATGGCCTGGGTCGCCGTCGACCGCACGATCAAGCTCATCGAGTCCGGTGACGCGGACGGCCCGCTGGAGAAGTGGCGCGAGCTGCGCGACGACATCCACCGGGACGTGTGTGAGAAGGGTTACGACAAGGAGCGCAACACCTTCACGCAGTCGTACGGCTCGAAGGAGCTGGACGCCTCGCTGCTGCTGATCCCGCAGATGGGCTTCCTGCCGCCGGACGACAAGCGTGTGATCGGCACGATCGAGGCCATCCAGCGCGAACTGTCCACGTCGGACGGCTTCATCCTGCGCTACCCGACCTCCGGCGAGGACGCGGGCGTGGACGGTCTGGAGGGCGACGAGGGCGCGTTCCTGGCCTGCTCGTTCTGGATGGCGGACGACCTCGCGATGATCGGCCGCGTGGACGAGGCCCGCAAGCTCTTCGAGAAGCTGCTGGCCCTGCGCAACGACCTCGGTCTCCTCGCGGAGGAGTGGGACCCGGTTCTGCAGCGCCAGGTCGGCAACTTCCCGCAGGCGTTCAGCCATGTGCCGCTGATCGACACGGCACTGCGTCTGACGGCCTCCGGGGCGTACGGAGGCTGACGCGAGAACCGTGCGGCTGCCCCAGGGCGGCCGCACGGCAGACGGCCCACGGGCCCGGCGCGACCGACGGGGCCCACCCGCCTAGGCTGGAAGCACCAACATGCCCCTGCTCTGGAAGGGGGGCGGCCATGGCTTCCCTCTCGAAGGCGGGCGCGGCACTCGCCGCACTCCGCGAGGATCTCGCCGGTGACGTGCTCGCCCCCGGGGATCCGGGGTACGACGAGGCCCGGGCGGTCTTCAATGCGATGATCGACCGACGGCCGGCCGTGATCGCGCAGTGCGCGAACGAGGCCGATGTCGCACGGTCGGTGCGGTTCGCCCGGGACCTGGATCTGAAGATCGCGGTCCGCGGCGGCGGCCACAGCGTGGCGGGCATGGCCCTCAACGACGGCGGTCTGGTCGTCGACCTGCGCCGGATGCACGAGGTGACCGTCCACCCCGGAGCGGCGGCGGTACGCGTCGGGGGCGGCGCGACGATGAGCCACATGGACCGCGCCACCGAGCCGTACCACCTGGCGACCACCGGGGGCCGCGCCTCGACCACCGGGGTCGGCGGCTTCGTACTGGGCGGCGGAAGCGGCTGGCTGGAGCGGAAGTTCGGGCTCGCGATCGACAACCTGCTCGGCGTCGACCTGGTGACCGCGGACGGCTCGGCCGTCCACGCCGGCGCCGAGGAGAACCCCGAGCTGTTCTGGGCCCTGCACGGCGGCGGCGGGAACTTCGGCGTCGCGACCGCGCTGACCCTGAGACTCCACGAGCTGCCCGAGTTCGCGATGGCCATGCTGCTGTACCGCCCGGAGTCCGGACCTGAGGTGGCCCGCGTCTTCCGCGAGGTCATGGAGACCGGGCCGGTGGAGGCGGCCGGCGGCGTGCTCTACCTGACGGGACCGCCCGAGGAGTTCGTCCCCGAGCACCTGGTCGGCACGCTCCTGTGCGGGGCCCTCGTGACGTACGCCGGCAGCGAGGACGACCTGCGCAAGACGGCCCAGCCCCTGCTGGCGCTGCCGCACGAGGTGGAGATGGTCACGGCCATCCCGTACGCGGACCTCCAGTGCATGATCGACGATCCGCCGGGGATGCGGAACTACTGGTCGGCGGAGTATCTGACGGGCGCGCCCGACGAACTCGTGGACGTCTTCTGCGCCCGCGCGGACACGATGCCGGTGCCCACCGGAACCCAGCACGCGCTGTTCCCGCTGGGCGGCGCGGTCGCCGACGGCCCCCGCGCGTACCCGGTGCCGTACCGGGACGCGCCCTGGGCGGTACACCCCTTCGGCATCTGGGAGGACCCCGCGGACGACGACCGCTGCATGCAGTGGGTACGGGACGTCCGCGCGGACGTCCGGCCGTGGAGCACCGGCGCGGTCTACCTCAACTTCATCGGCGACGAGGGCGAGGACCGGGTGGAGGCGGGCCTGGGCGCCGAGAACACCCGGCGGCTCGCGGCGGTGAAGGCCCGGTACGACCCGGACAACGTGTTCCGCTTCAACCACAACATCGCGCCCGCCTAGGGCCTGTCTGACAATTCCCGTCGTCGCCCGGAGGGCGGCCTCGCGGCGTCAGGTGCGTGCTCTCGGCGTGCCGGGCGTAGATCCTCGTACTGGACGTACTTGGATCTGCGCCCGGTGCGGCGAGAGTGCGTGCATGGCGCCGCGAGGCAGGCGGGAATTGTCACCCTAGGCCCTGTCCGGCACGTCACGGCAGGTGGAGGACGAGGTAGCGTCCGCGTCATGGACAGCCGTATCGACACGCCGGACACGCACGGTGGCGGGATCACCGTGCAGCGGGCCCTGGAGCTGCCCGGGCTGCGCGGCGGCCTGCCGGAGATCCTCGCGGGCGCCGACCGGCTGGGCCGCACCGTCCGCTGGGTGCACGCGGGCGAGGTACCGAACATCGCCTCGCTCCTGAAGGGCGGCGAACTGCTCCTGACCACGGGGTACGGGCTCGGCACCCGCCCCGCCGACCAGCGCGCCTTCGTCCGCACCCTCGCCGAACGCGGTATCGCGGCCCTCGTCGTGGAACTGGGGCCGCGCTTCACCCGGCTGCCCGCGGCCCTCGTGGAGACGGCCCGTACGGCCGGTCTGCCGCTGGTCCAACTGCACCGCGAGGTGCCGTTCGTGACGGTCACCGAGGAGATCCACACCGAGATCGTCAACGGCCACTACGCACTGCTCCAGCAGGCCGAGGAAGTGCACCGGCGCTGCACCCAGGCCCTGCTCGGCGGGGGCGGCATCCCCCAGGTCCTCGGCATCCTGGCCGACTTCAGCGGCAACCCGGTCTTCCTGGAGACCCCGGACGGACAGCTCCTGTACGCCGCCGGGACCGGCCCCGCGAACGCCGACCCGCTCCAGGTGTGGGAGGGGCTGCGCGGCCAGCACCAGGACGATCCGCCGGCGGGGTCGGTCCTCGTGGACGTGCCCGGCGGCGGTCCCGGCACCGGCTCGGTCCGGGCCCGGCTCGTCCTCCTGCCCGTGAACGCCCCCAGCGCCCCGCTCGCACCCGTGCACCGCATCGCGGCGGAACGGGCCGCGGGGATCCTCGCCGTGGTCCTGATGCAGGCCCGCCAGGAGGAGGAACTGGCGGCACGCGGGCGCGGCGACTTCCTCACCGACCTCGCCGAGGGCCGTATCGCCGCCGAGGACGCGCCCGCGCAGGCCCGCGTGCTCGGCTTCAAGCCCGGTCCAGGTCCGCTGCTCCCGGTGGTGATGAGGCTGGCCGACGGACTGCCTCCCGGCGGGGGCTGGGCCGTCCTGGCGCGCGCGGTCGCCGAGGAGCTGGCCTCTGTGGGGGTGCCGGTCCTGTTGGGCGTACGCCCTGTCGAGGGCCGCGTACCGCTGCTGGTGGGCCTGCGCGCGGAGTCCGAGCGGACGACCGTCGCGGACCGGGTCGCGGCGGCGCTGCGGGCCGGTGTGGAGCGGGCGGGCATGCAGCGTCCGGGGGCGCAGCCGCCGGTCGTGGTGGTCGGCGTGGCGGGCGGCTGGACGGCCGCGTCGGCGAGCCTGCGGCACGCGGCCGAGACGGCCACGGCGGCCCAGGGACTGTCCGACCGCCCCTGGTACGACGCCCGCCGCCTGGACATCGACCTGCTGCTGTGGCGCCTGCGGGACCACCGGGACCTGGCCGCCTTCGTGGACCGCGCCATCGGCCCGCTCCGCGACCACGACAACCGCTCCAAGCCGCCGCTGCTGCCCACCCTGGAGACGTATCTGGCGCACGCGGGCCGCAAGGCGGAGACCGCGCGCGAACTGCACCTCAACCGGCAGACGCTCTACAACCGCCTCGCGAGAATCGGGGAGCTGCTCGGAACGGACCTCGACGACCCGCAGACGGTACTGGCCCTGAGTCTGGCGCTGCGGGCCCGCAGACTCGTCCCGTAGCGCGAGGCCCCGTGCCAGGGCCTACGGCAGCGGCAAGGGCTTCGTCAGTTCGTCGTACACGCTGAGGACTTGGGCCACCGTCTCGTCCTCGGTCGGCCAAGTGGCCACCTGGAGCGTGCCCTTGTCCCTGAGGAGCTCGCGCCGGGCGGGGTCGGCGAGAAGAGCCTGGACGGCCTCGGCGAGCGCTTCGGAGTCTCCGTGCGGGACGAGTTCGGCCGCGTCGCCGACGAGTTCGGGGATGCCTCCGGCGGCCGCCGCGACGAGCGGCACGCGCGCGTGGAGGGCCTCCTGGGCGAGTACCGATCGCGATTCCCAGCTGCCGGGCAGCAGCGCGAGATCGGCGGCGGCGAGCAGTTCCCCGATGTCGTCACGCGGGCCGACGAGACGCACGGGCAGCCCCTCGTTCACGATGCGCCGCTGGAGTTCACCGCGCAGCGGCCCCTCCCCGGCGATCACGAGCAGTGGTACGGGGTCGAGTCGACGCCACGCGCGCGTGGCGTCCAGCAGTGTGTCGTACCCCCGGTGCCGGTCGAGGGAGCCGACGGCCATCAGCAACGGCCGGTCGGTCGCGCCGAGTTCGGCGCGTGCCTTGGGGCGCAGCCGGTCGGCGTCCTCGCTCTCGGCGAGGGGCCGGCGCGGGGCGGGCAGCGCGACGGCGGCGAGCCGGGCGTCCCGCGCTCCCCTGCTGCGGGCCCGGTCCACGAGGTCGGACGAGGATCCGAGGACCACGGACGCGGCCCTGGCCACGCGCCGCTCCAGGAGGCGCAGCAGATGTGCCCGCGCGCCCTCGGCGTACGGGCGGGAGTGCAGGGTGACGACGAGCGGGACGCGCCGTCCGCTGAGCGCGAGCGCGGCCCGCAGCGCGGAGTGCAGCCCGTGCGCGTGCACCAGGTCGGCGTCCGCGCAGGCCGCCCGCAGCACGGCCATGGAGGTCGGGTCGTTCCGCCTCGGCACATGCACGTGGTCGGCCCCGACGCCGCTGAAGTCGTACGTGTGGTCGGCCGCGGCCGGGGCGCACACGGTGACCCGCACGCCCCGGGCGACGAGCCCCGACGTCAGCGACCGCACATGGGCACAGCTGCCCGCGCTGCCTCCGCCGAGCACTTGGACAGTGCGCAGCGGCGACTGTCCTGGCGGTGAGTGGCTGCTCACGTGGATCACGTGGCCGGAGCTCCTGGTTCGGCGTCGGGCGGTCACGAAGAAACGTACAGAAGGATCGCACGGTGGGGGTGTACCGCTCGGGGTCCTCTTCCAAGGATGCCAGGGCTCGCGGGAGTTGCGGACCATCGAGGGGGTGGGGTGGGGGTGGGTGGCGGAGATGGGGTGCGGGTGATCACTCACATGAGTGAGAGGTGGACGGCGGCCGGCCCGCGGAGCGGCAGGCGCGCGCCGCCGCGGAACCGCACGCGGCACCCCGCCGCGGGGCGGCGGCTACCCGTCGCCCCGGGCCGTCGCGAGCAGTTCCTCCGCGTGCGCCCGTGCCGTCTCCGAGTCCTCCTGGCCGGCCAGCATTCGTGACAGCTCCCGCACCCGCTCCTCGCCCTCCAGGACCTTCACCCCGGACCGCGTGACCGACCCGTCGTTGGTCTTCTCGACCAGCAACTGCCGGTCGGCGAAGGCGGCCACCTGAGGCAGATGGGTGACGACGACGACCTGCGCGCTCTTGGCGAGCTTGGCGAGCCGCCGCCCGATCTCGACCGCGGCCTTGCCGCCCACACCCGCGTCGACCTCGTCGAAGAGATACGTCGGCACGGGATCCGTACCCGCGAACACGACCTCGACGGCGAGCATGACGCGCGACAGCTCACCACCGGACGCCCCCTTGGCGATGGGCCGCGGCGGCGCCCCCGGATGCGGGGCGAGGAGCAGTTCGACCTCGTCGACGCCGGCGGGCCCGTACGAGACCGGACGTCCGCCGACCTCGACGCCCTCCGGGTCCTCGGTCTGCCGGATCTCGAACGACACGCGCGCGTGCGGCATGGCGAGCGAGGCGAGTTCGGCGGTCACGGCGGCGGCGAAGCGCTCCGCGGCCTCCGTACGGGCGTCGGTCAATGCCTGTGCCAGTCCGCCCAGTTCGGCGCGCAGTGCGTCCCGCTCGGCCGTGAGCTCGCCGAGCCGGTCGTCGTCGCCGTCCAACTCCAGGAGCCGCGCGGCCCCTTGTTCCGCCCAGGTCAGGACCGCGCCGACGTCCTCGCCGTACTTGCGGGTCATCGCGGTGAGTGCGGCGCGCCGCTCCTCGACCGCCGCGAGGCGCAGCGGGTCCGCGTCGAGGTCGTCGGCGTACCCCGCCAGCTCCCCCGCCACATCGCCCAGCAGGATCCCGATCTCCCCGATGCGGCCCGCCAGCGCGCCGAGCGCCGCGTCGTGGGACCGTACGGCCTCCAGGGCCCGGTGTGCGCCCGCGACGAGCGTCGCGGCGTCGATGCCCTCCGGGTCCTCGGGATTGCCCGCGAGGGCGGTGTGCGCGGCCGTGGCGGCGGACGCGAGCGCCTCCGCGTGCCCGAGCCGCTCGGCCTCGGCCGCCAGCTCGACGTCCTCGCCCGGGCGGGGCTCCACCGCGGCGATCTCGTCGAGCCCGAAGCGCAGCATGTCGGCTTCCTGGGCGCGTTCCCGCGCGCGCGTGGTGATCTCGTCCAGCTCGGTGGAGATGGCGCGCAGCCGTCGGTAGGCGCCCGCGTACTTGGCGAGCGGCACGGCGACGGCGTCGCCCGCGTACCGGTCGAGGGCCTGCCGCTGGCGGGACAGCTTGAGCAGCCCCTGCTGGTCGGTCTGGCCGTGCACGGCCACCAGGTCGTCGGCGAGCTCGGCGAGCAGCCCCACCGGCACGCTGCGCCCGCCCAGGTGCGCCCGTGAGCGCCCCTCGGCGGAAACGGTACGGCTGATGAGCAGCACCCCGTCGTCGAGCTCGGCGCCGGCCTCCTCGGCCCGCAGGACGGCCGAGGCACCGTCGGGTACGGAGATCCGCCCCTCCACGACCGCGTTCTTGGCCCCGATCCGCACGAGGGCCGGATCGGCGCGCCCGCCCAGCAGCAGGCCCAGGCTGGTGACCACCATCGTCTTGCCCGCGCCGGTCTCACCGGTCACGGCGGTGAAGCCGGGTGACAGCTCGACGACCGCGTCGTCGATGACTCCGAGCGACCGTATCCGCATCTCCTCCAACACGGACATGACCATACGAGGTTTCCCCCACCCGGCGCGACGCCGCCCCAGTCCCTCCACATACGCCCTGGTGCGGTTGACCGAATTGCCCGTCCTTCGGCTGCGGGCGCGAAGGACGAAAGACAGGGGCGCAGCCCCGTCTTTCAGGGGCGCGGGGAACTGCGCGAGCAACCCCCACCGGCCCGCACCAAACCAACAACATCCCCCGCCCCCCTGCGGAACACTCAGTGCGGAGCGCCCCGCCACCCCGCCACCGGCAGCGCGAACTTCGCGACGAGCCGATCGGTGAACGACGCATGGTGCAACCGCGCCAACCGCACCGGCACGGCCCCCCGCCGCACCTCCACCCGCGCCCCGGGCGGCAGCTCGATCGTGCGGCGCCCGTCGCACCACAGCACCCCGGGCGGGATGTGCGGCAGGACCTCCACGGCCAGCACCGAGTTCGGCGAGGTCACCAGCGGCTTGGCGAACAGGGCGTGCGCGCTGATCGGCACCATGAGCAGCGCCTCGACCTCCGGCCACACCACGGGCCCGCCCGCGGAGAACGCGTACGCCGTCGACCCGGTCGGCGTCGACAGGACGATCCCGTCGCACCCGAACCCGGTCACCGGCCGCCCGTCGATCTCCAGCACGACCTCCAGGAGCTTCTCGGCCCCCGCCTTCTGCACGGCGGCCTCGTTGAGCGCCCAGTCCGTGTGGACGACATCGCCGTTGCTGTGCACGACGACGTCGACGGTCATGCGTTCCTCGACCTCGTACGCCTTCGTCACCACCCGGTCGACGACCTTGTCGAGGTCGTCGCGCTCGGCCTCGGCGAGGAAGCCGACCCGCCCGAGGTTGACGCCGAGCATGGGCACCCCGGAGGCGCGGGCGAACTCGGCGCCGCGCAGCAGCGTCCCGTCACCGCCGAGGACGATCAACAGCTCACACCCGTCGAGGCACTCCGGTGTCGCCTCCTTGACGAGCTCCACACTCGCCGGCAACGGCAGATCGGCCGCCTCCGCCTCCAGGACCCGTACGCCGAGACCGGAACGCACCAGCCCCTCGACGACGAGCTCGGCACTGCGGATGGCCGCGGGCCGTCCGGTGTGGGCGAGCAGGAAAACAGTACGAGCTCGGGTCTGTGTCAACGCGGCCCCTCCGCCACTGCACGGTCAACGTCGGCCGGGTCCAGTGCGGGTGCCCCGGCACGCAGCCACAGAAAGTACTCGACATTCCCCGAGGGCCCGGGCAATGGACTCGCCGTCACGCCGTTCACCCCGAGTCCCAGTTCCCCCGCCTGCCGGGCCACACCGCGCACGGCGTCCGCCCGTAGCTCGGGGCTGCGGACGACTCCGCCGCTCCCGAGCCGTTCCCTGCCCACTTCGAACTGCGGCTTGACCATCATCACCAGGTCGGCTCCGGGCGCCGCGCACCGCACAAGGGCGGGCAGCACCAGGCCGAGTGGGATGAAGGACAAGTCACCGACAATAAGATCCACCGGCTCCCCATCGATCGCCTCCAACGTCAACTCGCGTACGTTCGTACGGTCCTTGACGGTGACGCGTTCATCACTCTGAAGAGACCAGGCCAACTGCCCGTAGCCGACGTCCACGGCGACGACGTGGGCGACGCCCGCGCGCAGCAGTACATCGGTGAACCCGCCGGTCGAGGCGCCGGCGTCCAGAGCCCGCCGTCCCTCGACCGCCAGACCGAGCGGTACGAAGGCCTCCAGCGCCCCGGCGAGCTTGTGGCCGCCTCGCGAGACGTAGTCGGGATCGTCGTCGTCCTGGGTGACCAGGATGGCGGCGGCGGTCTCCACCTGGGTGGCGGGTTTGGTCGCGAGGGTCTTGCCGACGGTGACCCGCCCGGCGGCGATCAGCTGTCCGGCGTGCTCGCGCGAACGGGCGAGTTTACGTCGGACCAGTTCGGCGTCGAGGCGGCGTCGTGCCACTCCTGCCACGTTCGGTTCAGCTCCTGTTGCTGTTGCTGTCGTTGCTGCTGTGCGGCGCAGGGGGCGCCGGAGGTCCCGGGCGGGCGTCGAGCGCGGTGAGCGCGTCGCGCAGCCCCCTGTGCACATCCTCGTACACCTCCACATGGCCGTCCGTGGCGAGGTGGTCCACATCGGCCAACCGGTCGAGCTGCGCGTCGGTCTCGGCGTTGCCCGTGGGCGTACGCGGCACGTGGAGGGGAGCGGGGGCGGCGGGGTCGTCCTCGGGTTCATCGGCGGTCCCGGCCTCGGCCTGAGCATCGGGCTCGCCTTCGGGCCCGGGCCCGGGCTCGGCCATGGCCTCGGGGTCCGCGGACGGCACCGGCAGCGGCTCGGGCACGGGCTCGCCCGGAAGCCGGGCCTCCGCGCCGAGGGGGCCTGTGTCGAAGGTCCCCGTCTCCGGGCCGGTCATGGAGTCGCTCATGACCCGACGCTACCGCGAAGCGCTGGGGTACCGTCGATCGCGATGGCCACGATTGAGGAGTGCCGCAGCGCACTCGACAAGCTCTCGGACAACATGGCGGGCGCGGACGGCGACGTACGCAGCGCGGCGGCGTTGGACCGCTCGCTGACCTGCCGTATCACCGACCTCGACATCACCTTCGTAGGCCGTCTCAAGGACGGCCGGATCGAGGTGCTCGACACGCTCCAGGGCCCGCCGCCCGACAAGGCCGAGATCCGGCTCACGATGACCGGCGACGACCTGGTCGCGATGGTCGACGGCGAGCTGAACTTCGCGAAGGCCTGGGGCTCGGGCCGCGTCAAGCTCGAAGCGGGCCTGCGCGACCTGCTCCGCCTCAGAAAACTCCTCTGATCCTGCTTTCCCGACCCTGCTCGGCTGAGCGGGGCCCGCGAAACCCGATGGGTTCGGCAGCGCCCCGAAGGGGCGCGGGGCTGCATCGATATGCGGCTCCGCCGCGTGGGCACGACCAGCCCCCACCGGCCCGCGGCAGACGAACCGCACACCAGCAGAGCGCTCAGCTCTTCGTGACACCGACGGCCCCCGCCGTCGTACGTGTTCTGCGCGCCGCCGGCACCACCAGCGGCGTACCAGTCTCCGGGTCGTCGATGACCTGGCAGCGCAGCCCGAAGACCTCCTCGACCAGCTCGGCCGTGACGATGTCCGCCGGGGCGCCCTCCGCGATCACCGAGCCCTCGCGCAGGGCGACCAGATGGGTGGCGTACCGGGCCGCGTGGTTGAGGTCGTGCAGTACGGCGACCAGGGTGCGGCCCTGCTCCTCGTGGAGTTCCGCGCACAGGTCGAGCACGTCGATCTGGTGCTGGATGTCGAGAAAGGTGGTCGGCTCGTCGAGCAGCAGCAGCGGGGTCTGCTGGGCGAGCGCCATGGCGATCCACACGCGCTGGCGCTGGCCTCCGGAGAGCTCGTCGACGTACCGGTCGGCCAGTTCGGCGACTCCGGTCGAGGCCATGGACTCGCGCACGATCCGCTCGTCCTCGGTCGACCACTGGCGCAGCAGCCCCTGGTGCGGATAGCGCCCGCGTCCCACGAGGTCGCCGACGGTGATCCCGTCGGGCGCAATCGACGACTGCGGCAGCAATCCGAGCGTCCTGGCCACCTTCTTGGCGGGCATCGACTGGATGACCTGCCCGTCGAGCAGCACCCGGCCCTGGTTCGGCTTCAGCATGCGGGACAGGGCGCGCAGCAGTGTGGACTTGCCGCAGGCGTTCGGGCCGACGATCACCGTGAACGAGTTGTCCGGTATCTCGACCGACAACTGCTCGGCGATGACGCGCTGGTCGTAGGCGAGGGTGACGTTCTCGGCGGACAGGCGGTTCACGGTGCTCCTTCGGGTGTTCGTGTGCGGCCCGCCATCGGAGCCCGTACTCGTCGTGTTCGTCTTGCTCATCGAGTTCGTCTTGCTCGTCGTGTTCATCCTGCTCGTCTCTCCGGCGGCGGCCGTACGCGCCGTCCCGTCGTCGGCCGTACTCCTCGTGCGGTCGGCGTCGGCGTTCATATCCGGCCCGCCTTCCGCTCGGTGACCAGGAGCCACAGCAGATAGACACCGCCGAGCACTCCGGTCACCACGCCGACGGGCAGCTGGTCAGCGCCGAAGGCCCGCTGCGAGGCCCAGTCCGCGACGACCAGCAGGGTGGCGCCCATACACATGGCGGGCACCAGGTTGGGTCCCGGCGAACGGGTGAGGCGCCGCGCGAGCTGTGGCGCGGTGAGCGCGACGAAGCCGACCGGGCCCGCGGCGGCGGTGGCGGCCGCGGTGAGCAGCACCGCGGCCACCAACAGCAGCAGCCGCGTCCGCTCGACGCGCACTCCGAGCGCGTACGCCACGTCGTCGCCCATCTCCAGCATCCGCAGCCCGCGCGCGTTGCCGAGGACCAGCGGTACGAGCACTGCGCACAGGCCGAGCAGCGGCCAGACCTGGGCCCAGTCACGGCCGTTGAGCGAGCCGGTCATCCAGACGACGGCACGGGCCGCGTCGACGAGGTCGGCCTTGGTGATCAGATAGCCGTTGACGGCCGTGACGATCGCGGAGACACCGATACCGATCAGAACCAGCCGATATCCGTGCATACCCCGCTTCCAGGCGAGCAGATAGATGGCGAGCCCGGTCACCAGACCGCCGACCAGCGCCCCGACGGCGACCTGAGCGGCACTCCCCGAGAACAGCACGATCATCACGAGCGCGCCCGCCGTCGAACCCTGCCCGAGCCCGAGCACGTCCGGACTGCCCAGCGGATTGCGGGAGATGGTCTGGAAGAGCGCGCCGCCGAGCCCGAGCGAGGCCCCCACCAGGAGCCCGACCAGGACCCGCGGCAGGCGCAGCTCGTTGACGATGAACTCCTGGCCCGCGTCGCCGTTGCCGAGCAGCGTCCTGAGGACGTCGGCGGCCGGTATCGGGAAGTCGCCGGTGCCGATGAGCACGACACTCGCGGCGAGCGCGGCCACGAGCAGCAGCACGACGACCGTGAACGCCCGGACATCGAAACGGACCGAAAGCCCCCCGCCGGTACGCACGGTCCGAGCCCGGAAGGCCCGCACCGGACCTGCCTGATCGTGGCCTGTGTGATCGCGTCCTGCCTGATCGTGTCCTGTCCGGTCCTGCACGGCCTGATTGCGTGGGGGCTTCACAGCTGCGCCGTCCTCCGCCGTCGTACGAGAAAGATGAAGACCGGTCCGCCGAGGATCGCGGTGACGATGCCGACCTGGAGCTCCGCGGGCCGGGCGACCATCCGGCCGATCACATCGGCGCCCAGCAGCAGCACCGGCGACAGCACGGTGGCGTACGGCAGGATCCAGCGCAGGTCGGGCCCGGTGAAGGACCGTACGACGTGCGGAACCATCAGCCCGACGAAGACGATCGGCCCGCAGGCGGCGGTCGCGGCCCCGCACAGCACGGTCGCGGCGGCCATGGACAGCCCTCGGGTGCGGTTCAGATGCGCCCCGAGCGCGCGGGCGGTGTCGTCGCCCATGGCCATGGCGTTCAGCGGCCTGGCGAGGGCCAGCGCGAGGACCGTGCCGACCGCGAGGAACGGCAGCACCTGCTCGATGGTCGTGTTCGTGGCCGAGGCCAGCGAACCGACCGTCCAGAAGCGCATCTTGCCGAGCGCGGCCTCGTCCGTGATCATCACGGCCTGCAGATAGCCGTAGAGCGCGGCGCTGATCGCGGTGCCGGCGAGCGCGAGCCGCACCGGCGTGGCACCCCGGCTGCCACCGAGGAAGTACACCAGCGCCCCGACGACGGCCGCGCCCGCGAAGGCGAACCACACATAGCCGCTCAGCGAGGTGACACCGAAGAAGGTGATGGCCGTGACGACCGCGGCGGACGCGCCGGCGTTGATGCCGAGCAGCCCCGGGTCGGCGAGCGGGTTGCGGGTGAGCGCCTGGAGGACCGCCCCGGAGAGGCCGAGCGCGGCGCCGACGAGCAGCCCGAGGACCGTACGCGACAGCCGCTCGCCCACCACGACGTCGCCGTACGTCCCCGAGTCCTCGAACAGGCCGTGCCAGACCTGCTCCAGGGACAGCTCTTTTGCGCCGATCGCGATGCTCGCCAGGGCGACGAGCACCAGCACGGCGAGGGACACGACGAGCCCAGCGGCCCGTATCGCCCGGCGGGTTGGGGGCGCGGGGGCGGTCTCCGCGCTCGGTTCGGGGGGACTGTCGACCAACACCCGGTTAGGTTAGCCTACCCTCGCCGCGAGCCACGATCCCGTACGCGGTGACCTGCGCAACCACCCTCCTGAGGCCCCGCTCCCGGGCCCCGCCGAAGAGCCCCCGACGGCCCGCGGAAGGGCCGGCCGAATCCTCCGGGCCCTCGCTCAAAGCCCCAGCCGCGCCAGCGCCTTGCCCCCGTCCAGCTCACACGCCCCGTCCCCGGCAGCCGTCCAGGCGGCGGCACACAGGGCCCGCAGCCCGTCCATCGCCTCTCCCTCACCGTCCAGTTCCAGCCGCTCGGTGCCCGCCGTCGCCGTCCAGCCCCCGCAGCGGAACACTTCGCCCGCCTCGACGACCTCCGGCTGCCCGGTCAGCATCCCCCGCAGATCGGCGTCGACATACGTCGGCCGGTGCTGCGGGGGCGCGGCCAGGAGCTGCGCCCCGTCGGTCACACCCGTCAGCACCAGCAGCGAGTCCACCCCGCCGTTGAACGCCCCCTCGATGTCCGTGTCGAGCCGGTCCCCGACCACCAGCGGCCGCTCCGCCCCGGTCCGCAGGATCGTCTCGCGGTGCATCGGCGGCAACGGCTTGCCCGCCACCTGCGGCTCGGCGCCGGTCGCGATCCGTACGACCTCCACGGCCGCGCCGTTGCCCGGGGCGATCCCTCGCGCGCTGGGGATCGTCAGATCGGTGTTGGACGCGAACCACGGCACCCCGCGCGCGATGGCGAAACAGGCCTCCGCGAAGCGGCCCCACGGCAGATCGGGTCCGCCGTACCCCTGCACGACAGCCACCGGCTCGTCCTCGGCCGACTCGACCGGCTGCAGCCCGCGCTCGCGCAGCGCGACCCGCAGCCCCTCCCCGCCGATCACCAGCACCCGCGCGCCCTGGGGCACCTGCTCGCTGATCAGCCGGGCCACCGCCTGCGCCGAGGTGATGACGTCCGGCTCCTCGGTCGGTATCCCCAGCTCCGTGAGGTGCGCGGCGACGGTGTCGGGCGTCCGCAGCGCGTTGTTCGTCACATACGCGAGACGCATTCCGCCCGCCCGGGCCGTGCCGAGCGAGTCGACCGCGTACGCGATCGCGTTCCCGCCCGCGTACACCACCCCGTCCAGGTCGAGCAGCGCCGTGTCGTACGCCTCGCTCAGGGCCCGGTCACTGCCCTCGGGGCGCGTCCTCACGGTCTGGCTCATTACGCATCGCTCCTCGTTCGATCCCATTCCCCCGATCATCCCGCATGGCACTGACACACTTACGATGCACCAATGAACACTGCAGGTCCCGCGGACGTACCGGCACGCATGGGCCTTGATCTGACCCCGTTCAGGGGTCTGCGCTACGACCCCGACCGGGTCGGCAGCCTCTCCGCCGTCACGTCCCCGCCGTACGACGTCGTCGTACGGCCCGACGGTCTCCACCACCTCGAATCGGCGGACCCGCACAACATCGTCCGGCTGATCCTCCCCCAGGCCACCACGCCCAGCGTCCGCAACGAGCAGGCGGCGGACACCCTGCACCGCTGGCTGTCCGAGGGCGTCCTGACCACGGACTCCGTGCCGGGCCTGTACGTCTACGAGCAACGCCACGGCGACGGCATGCTGCAACGGGGCATCATCGGCGCCCTGCGCCTGTCGGAGGCGACGGACGGCGTGGTCCTGCCCCACGAGGACGTCATGCCGCACGTCGTCGCGGACCGCGCGGCCCTGATGCGCGCCACCTCCGCGAACCTCGAACCCCTGCTGCTGACCTACCGCGGCAACGGCGCCTCCGCCGGCACGACCGCCGTCGTGGAGCGCGCCGCCGAGCGCCCTCCCCTGCTGTCCACGACCACGGAGGACGGCTTCAGCCACCGCCTGTGGGCCGTGACCGACCCGGCGCACCTGGCCGAGATCCGGACAGACCTGGCCAACCGCCAGGCCCTCATCGCCGACGGCCACCACCGCTGGGCGACGTACTTGCGTCTACGCGCGGAGCATCCCTCCCCCAGCCCCTGGGACTTCGGCCTGGTCCTCCTCGTCGACACCGCCCGCTACCCCCTGCGCGTCCGCGCGATCCACCGCCTCCTGCACCGCCTCCCGGTGGCCGACGCCCTGGCCGCCCTCGGCGACGACTTCCGCGTACGCCACATCGACGGCCCCCTCTCCAGGGCCCTGGAGGCCCTCTCCGTAGCGGCCGCCAAGGGAAACGCATACCTCCTTGCGGGCGACGGCACCTTCCACCTCGTCGACCGCCCGTCCCCGGACCTGCTCGCCCGTACGATCCCGGCGGACCGCCCCGAGACCTGGCGCACTCTCGACGCGACGGTCCTGCACGCCACGCTCCTCGACCATGTGTGGCAGATACCCGACGTCCCCGAGCACATCGGGTACATCCACGACACCGCAGCCACGGTCGCCAAGGCGGAGCGCGACGGCGGCACGGCCGTCCTGATGCACCCGGTCCACGAGGAGGTCGTACGCGACCTGGCGAGCCAGGGCGTCACGATGCCCCGAAAGTCGACATCGTTCGGCCCGAAGCCGGCATCGGGCCTGGTACTGCGCACCCTGGGCCCCTGAAAACACGAATGGGCGGGACCCCCCGGGGGATCCCGCCCATGTACTCATATGCACTCGTAGTCGTACTCGTACGGCTCCTGCGGGGCTGTCAGCCCTTCAGGTCGCCCTCGTCGCCGTCCACGCCGTCCTCGCCATCGTCGTCGACGCCGTCCTCGGCCGACTCAGGCTCCAGCTCCACGTCCGCGTCTGCGTCCGGCACTGACTTCGCCTCCGGAGCCTCGGAGTTCACGACCTCGACAACGCCGTCGCTGTCACTGTCGCTTTCGCTGTCGTCCTCGACGAGGGCGTCGACGAACTCCACACCGTCCAGCTCGGCGAGCCGGTCCGAGGCGTCCGTGCTGCCGTCCTTGTCGGACTCGACGGCCTTGGCGAACCACTCGCGTGCCTCGCCCTCACGCCCGGCCGCGAGCAGCGCGTCGGCGTACGCGTAACGCAGTCGCGCGGTCCAGGGCTGAACGGAGTTGGAGGCGAGCTCGGGGCTCTGCAGCGTGACGATGGCCGCGTCGAGCTGGTCCAGGTCCCTCCGCGCACCGGCGGCCACGAGCCGCATCTCGACCTGGCCGGCCTTGTCGAGCT
The DNA here is from genome assembly GCF_042715345.1 of Streptomyces sp. NPDC058697. Taxonomy (NCBI): domain Bacteria; kingdom Bacillati; phylum Actinomycetota; class Actinomycetes; order Kitasatosporales; family Streptomycetaceae; genus Streptomyces; species Streptomyces sp. NPDC058697. The sequence continues at coordinate 2,150 of NZ_JBHXSU010000050.1, read as the reverse complement.
TCTGCACCTCGGGGGCCCCGGCCATGTCGAGCGCCTTCTCGGGCCGTCCGAGACCGCGCTCGCAGTCCGCCATGACGGGCCACAGGTCCACGCTGCCCGTCATGCGCCGCGCGGCCCGGAACTCGGCGAGCGCCTCGCTGTACTTCTGGCTCGCGTACGCGGCGAAGCCGGCGGCCTCCCGTACGGCGGCGACACGCGACGCCAGCCGCAGCGCGACCCTGGAGTAGCCGTACGCGCCTTCGGGGTCCTCGTCGATGAGCCTGGCCACCATCACCAGGTTCCGGGCAACGTCCTCGGCAAGCCCCTTGGGCAGGCTCTGAAGCTCCTGCCGTACGTCCTTGTCGATCTCCTCGCCCGTGACGTCGTCCGGGATCGGCAGCCGCTTGATCGGCTCGCGGTCGCGGTCCCGCTCGTCACGGAAGCGCCCGCCGCCACGACGGTCGTCGCCGCCCCGTCCACCACGGTCGTCCCGCCCGCGGAACCCACCGCCACCGCCGGCGGGACGGCCACGGCTGTCATCGCGACGCGGTCCGCCACGACGGTCGTCGCCACCTCGTCCACCACGGTCGTCTCGTCCACCACGGTCGTCGCGGCCACGGAACCCGCCACCGCCACCACCTGCGCGGTTGTCGTCCCGACGGAAGCCACCACCGCCGCTGCTGCCGCCGCGGTTGTCATCACGCCGGAAGGGCGGACGGTCCCCGTCGCGACGGTCGTCCCTGCGGTCATCGCGACGATCGTCACGGCGGAAGCCACCACGGTCGCCACCGCCGCGGTTGTCGTCGCGCCGGTCGTCGCGGCGCGGGCCGCCCCGCTCGTCGTCACGGCGGAACGCCGGACGGCCACCACGGTCGTCGTCCCGACGGAACCCACCGCGGTCACGGTCGTCACGACTCGGCCCACTAGGGCGGTCATCACGACGGAACGGCGGACGGCCACCACGGTCATCGTCCCGACGGTCGTCACGGCGAAACGCCGGACGGTCGCCATCGCGACGGAAGCCACCACGGTCACCGCCGCCACTGCGGCTGTCGTCACGCCGGAAACCGCCACGGTCACCGCCACTGCTGCCGCCGCCACGGTTGTCATCACGACGATCGTCACGCCGGAAGGGCGGACGGTCACCATCACGCCGAGGGCCACCACGGTTGTCGTCGCGCCGGAAACCGCCACGGTCGCCGCCGCCGCGGTTGTCATCGCGACGGTCGTCACGGCGGAAGCCGCCACGATCGCCACCACCGCTGCTGCTACCGCCGCGGTTGTCGTCACGCCGGTCGTCGCGGCGCGGGCCGCCCCGCTCGTCGTCACGGCGGAACGCCGGACGGCCACCACGGTCATCGTCCCGACGGAACCCACCGCGGTCACGGTCGTCACGACTCGGCCCACTGGGACGGTCATCACGACGGAACGGCGGACGACCACCACCGCCACGGTCGTCGCGCCCGCGGAATCCGCCGCCGCTGCCACTTCCACCACCGCGGTTGTCGTCACGACGGAAGCCGCCACGGTCCCCGCCGCCGCTGCTGCCACCACGGCTGTCGTCACGACGGAAGCCGCCACGGTCCCCGCCGCCGCTGCTGCTGCTGCCACCACGGCTGTCATCGCGACGGTCGTCACGCCGGCCGTTCCCGCCACGGTCGTTGTCGCGGCGCGGGCCCCCTCGGTACCCGCCGCGGTCACCACTGTCCCGGCGTCGCTGGTCGCGCTCCGGTCGCTCGTCGGGAGAGTTGGTGGACATGGGTGACTCCTGTCATCGGTACCGCAAGTCATTCTCGCGCAGCCGGGTACCCAGCGCGCTTCGGAAAACAAAAAAGGACCTCTGGTCCCAGCGAGTCGCTGGGACCAGAGGTCCTCCAAATATTGTTCGGCGGCGTCCTACTCTCCCACAGGGTCCCCCCTGCAGTACCATCGGCGCTATAAGGCTTAGCTTCCGGGTTCGGAATGTAACCGGGCGTTTCCCTCACGCTATGACCACCGAAACCCTAATGGTTTCGAGCGAACAAGCACACTTTTCAGTTGGGTGTTCTGCTCAAAAGCCGACAACTGTTCGTTGTCTCAGAACTGACACAGTGGACGCGAGCAACTGAGGACAAGCCCTCGGCCTATTAGTACCAGTCAGCTTCACCCCTTACAGGGCTTCCACATCCGGC
>NZ_JBHXSU010000049.1:0-44480 GCF_042715345.1 Streptomyces sp. NPDC058697 | reverse complement strand
TCACCCTCTCGGGCTTTCCTCCGGGCTTCCCTTCGGTCTTGCGTTTCCGACTCTATCAGACCGTTTTCCGATCCGATTTCCTCGGTGCTTTCCAGGTTTTCGCTTTCGCGTTTCCCTTTCCGGCGACTCCGACTTTATCAGAACTTCTGAGTCGGAATTCCCGCCCCGGTTCGGGGTGGTCCGGACGCACAGTTGCGTCGGGTTCCCGTTCAGGCGGAGCCGTAAACGTACTGGAGCGGGGCGCCCCGATGCAAATCGAGGGGCCCCGCTCCGGGTTCACGCGTACGAGGTGCTCAAACCTCGACCACGACCGGCAGGATCATCGGCCGGCGGCGGTAGGTGTCCGAGACCCATTTGCCCAGCGTGCGGCGGATCAGCTGCTGCATCTGGTGGGGTTCGACCACGCCGTCCTGGGCCGAACGCTCCAGGACCTCGGTGATCTTCGGGAGGACATCACCGAAGGCGGAGTCGTCGATGCCCGAGCCTCGGGCCTGGATGTGGGGACCGCCGGTGATCTTGCCGGTGCTGGAGTCCATCACCACGAAGACCGAGATGATGCCCTCGTCACCGAGGATCTTGCGGTCCTTGAGCGCGGGCTCGCCGACATCGCCGACCGAGAGGCCGTCGACGTACACGTATCCCGCCTGGACCTTGCCGGAGATCTTGGCCTTGCCTTCGACGAGGTCGACGACGACGCCGTCCTCGGCGATGACGATCCGGTCGTGCGGGACGCCGGTGAGGGCGCCCAGCTCGGCGTTGGCGCGCAGATGGCGCCATTCGCCGTGGACCGGCATCAGGTTGCGTGGCTTGCAGATGTTGTAGAAGTACAGGAGCTCGCCGGCGGAGGCGTGGCCCGAGACGTGCACCTTGGCGTTGCCCTTGTGGACGACGTTGGCGCCCCAGCGGGTCAGGCCGTTGATGACGCGGTAGACCGCGTTCTCGTTGCCCGGGATGAGCGACGACGCCAGGATCACCGTGTCGCCCTGGACGATGCGGATCTGGTGGTCGCGGTTCGCCATGCGGGACAGCGCGGCCATCGGCTCGCCCTGTGAGCCCGTACACACGAGGACGATCTCGCGATCCGGGAGATCGTCGAGCGTCTTGACGTCGACGACCAGGCCCGGCGGGACCTTCAGATAGCCCAGGTCTCTGGCGATGCCCATGTTGCGGACCATCGAGCGGCCGACGAAGGCGACCCGGCGGCCGTACTCGTGAGCGGCGTCGAGGATCTGCTGGATGCGGTGGACGTGGCTGGCGAAGCTGGCCACGATGATCCGCTTGCTCGCGCCGGCGAAGACCTGGCGCAGCACGTTCGAGATGTCGCGCTCGGGCGGGACGAATCCCGGGACCTCGGCATTCGTCGAGTCCGAGAGGAGGAGGTCGATGCCCTCCTCGCTCAGACGCGCGAACGCGTGTAGATCTGTGAGACGGCCGTCCAGCGGAAGCTGGTCCATCTTGAAGTCGCCGGTGTGGACGACCATGCCCGCGGGGGTGCGGATGGCGACCGCGAGGGCGTCCGGGATGGAGTGGTTGACCGCGACGAACTCGCAGTCGAAGGGACCGATGCGCTCTCGGTGGCCCTCCGCGACTTCGAGCGTGTACGGACGGATGCGGTGCTCCTGGAGCTTCGCCTCGATGAGGGCGAGGGTCAGCTTGGAGCCGATGAGCGGGATGTCCGGCTTCTCGCGGAGGAGGAAGGGGACGCCGCCGATGTGGTCCTCGTGACCATGGGTGAGGACGATGCCCTCGATGTCGTCGAGGCGGTCCCTGATGGAACTGAAGTCCGGCAGGATCAGGTCGATTCCGGGCTGCTCCTCCTCGGGGAAGAGCACACCGCAGTCGACGATCAGAAGGCGGCCTCCGTACTCGAAGACCGTCATGTTTCGGCCGATTTCTCCGAGGCCGCCGAGGGGGGTGACCCGCAGGCCGCCCTTCGGGAGGACCGGCGGAGCGCCGAGTTCAGGATGCGGATGACTCAAAAGACTCTCCTCACCACACGCGCCACGTACCTGGCAGGGCACGTGGCGCGCGTGACGTTCGTGCAGTAGCAGTTGTCTGGTGGTGCAGGCCCTCCGGCCTGCGGGTCGTGCGTATTCAGTTGTGAAGTCTGTGGTTAGAGCTGTACCCCGCCGGCAGCAAGATCGATCTTGAGCTGGGCGGTCTCCTCGGGTGACAGGCCGACCATGGGCAGACGCAGCGGTCCGGCGGGCAGGCCCTGGAGGGCGAGCGCGGCCTTGGTCGTCATGACGCCCTGGGTGCGGAACATGCCGGTGAAGACCGGGAGCAGCTTCTGGTGGATCTCGGTGGCCTTCTGGACGTCGCCGCTGACGTACGCGTCGATCATGGCCCGCAGCTCGGGGGTGACGACGTGACCGACGACGGAGACGAAGCCGACCGCGCCCACGGAGAGCAGCGGGAGGTTCAGCATGTCGTCGCCGGAGTACCAGGCGAGGCCGGAGCTGGCGATGGCCCAGCTGGCGCGGCCCAGGTCGCCCTTGGCGTCCTTGTTGGCGACGATACGCGGGTGCTCGGCCAGACGCACCAGCGTTTCCGTGTTGATCGGGACGCCGCTGCGGCCGGGGATGTCGTAGAGCATCACCGGGAGTTCGGTCGCGTCGGCGATGACCTTGAAGTTCTGGTACAGGCCCTCTTGCGGGGGCTTGTTGTAGTACGGCGTGACGGTCAGGAGACCGTGTGCGCCGGCCTTCTCGGCCGACCGGGCGAGCTCGACGCTGTGGCGCGTGTCGTTCGTGCCGACGCCCGCGACGACGTGGGCCCGGTCGCCGACCGCCTCCAGTACGGCTCGTACGAGATCCGCTTTCTCCGCGTTGCTGGTGGTCGGGGACTCGCCGGTGGTGCCGTTGACGATCAGGCCGTCGTTGCCTGCGTCCACCAGGTGGGTGGCGAGCCGCTGAGCGCCGTCGAGGTCGAGTGCGCCGTCCGCCGCGAAGGGCGTGACCATGGCGGTGAGGACCCGCCCGAAGGGGGTCTGCGGAGTGGAGGTCGGAGCCATGGGTAACACGCTACTCGCTGCTCAACGTGCGGTCTGCCCTCGGGGGCGGCGACAAGTCATGACAAAGGAGGAGCCCGGCACTGCCTGCTCGGGGGTTCAAGCAGTGCCGGGTCCGTTTGATCAGGCTAGATGAACTTCTCGAAATGCCGCAATACGGACACTTCGCATGGTTGACCCGCACACATGTGCCCGACCGGGTGACGGAGGTGCGCTACGGCGCCACGCGCCCGTTGGCATTGAAGGCGGCGTGCGTGAGGGGCATGAGCCGGGCCCATTCCACCTCCATCTTCTCGCCGACCATCTCGATCTCCCGCTGGGGGAAGGACGGGACCTTCGCCAGCTCGTGCTGGGTGCGCAGGCCGAGGAAGTGCATCAGCGAGCGGGCGTTGCACGTCGCGTACATCGACGAGAAGAGGCCGACCGGGAGGACCGCACGGGCGACCTCGCGAGCCACGCCTGCGGCGAGCATCTCCTGGTACGCCTCGTACGCCTGGCGGTACGAGTCCTCCATGACGCGGCCCGTGAGCTCCTGCTGGGCCGGGGTGCCCTCCACGAAGACGTACTTGCCGGGGCGCCCCTCCTGGACCAGCTTGCGGGACTCACCCGGGACGTAGAAGACCGGCTGCAGCTCCCTGTACCTGCCCGACTCCTCGTTGTACGACCAGCCGACGCGGTGGCGCATGAACTCGCGGAAGACGAAGATCGGGGCGTTGATGAAGAACGTCATCGAGTTGTGCTCGAAGGGGCTGCCGTGCCGGTCCCGCATCAGGTAGTTGATCAGGCCCTTTGAGCGCTCCGGGTCTTTCTGCAGCTCTTCCAGGGACTGCTCCCCGACCGTCGAGACGCGGGCGGCGAACAGCACGTCGGAGTCGGAGGCGGTGTGCTTGACCAGCTCGACGGTGACATCGCTGCGGAAGCTGGGCTTGAGGTCGTCGGCGGGTGTGTCGGTCACGGCTTGGAGGGTCCTTCCCATCACTGTCTCGGGCGGCGTCCACTCTACGGCCCGGCACTGACAACGGGGCGTTCGGTGCCGTGCTGCGACATACTTCGCCGAACTTCTGCGAAGTCGGTGAAACTGGGCACCAATTGGGGCTCTCGCTCGTCTGTATTGGTGACAGCGATTCGTTCGAGTCGGCTGTTCCGTCAGACCCCCTTCGAGTCTCCAGAGGAGAAGCGCACTTCATGTTTCGTCGGCGCGAGCCCGTTCCGTTCGCCTTCATCGCCGAAGCCGACAGGTTCCGCAGCAATGTCACTCCCCCACCGCGCCAGCGGGCCTCCGCCAGTGAGCTGGCGGGCCGATGGCTCATAGGCCTCACCGTGGTCGCGGGCCTCGTGGGCTCCCTGCTCATAGGGACGCCCGCCCTGTCGGCCGACAGCTCACCTGCGCATACGCAACAGTCGGACGCGTCGCAGGGCCGTTGACCCTCCTCCGGCCCGGATGGCCTGGGAGCACCCCCATGGACCCCCGAGGGTGGTGACCGGAGATCCCGCTAGGTAGCCTCACCGGGCATAGTCCATGCGTGGATTGAGTGAGGATCAGTCGTGCCCCTGCCCTTTCTGACCGCCGATCGCGCTTTCGACGAGGCGGGCGAGGATCTCGCGCTGCCGTTCGACGATCGCGACCAGTGGCGACGCCCCTACCGGCCCGGACCGTGGCGTGTCGCCGCGGCGGCGCTTCTGCTGCTGCTCGCGTCGTACGTGCTGTTCGCGGCGGTCATCGTCGCGGCGGCCGGCAACCGGTCCGGTGGCGCGGTGTTCCTGGGGCTCGCGGCGCTCGTCATCGTGTGTGCCCTGCGGCTGCTGCGGATGGGCGCGTGGGTGAGCGCGTACGGGCTGCGCCGGGTCCGTTTCCTGGTCACGAGCACGGCTCCCTGGGCGAAGGTCCAGGCGGTGCGGACGGTCCAGCAGCCGGTGCGCTGGCTCGGGCTGCCGCGCACGGTGCAGGGGCAGGCACTCGTCCTGGTCAGCGCCGACCGCTCCGGTGCCGAGCCGACGCAGCTGCTGACCACGCACAACGCGGACTTCCTCGGGCGCCCCGACGCGTTCGACCGGGCCGCGGACGGCGTCGAGGTGTGGGCGGACGAGTACCGCGGGCACGCCTGACGGTCGGCGCAGCCGGCACAGCCACCACGGTCGCCTGAGTCAGTGACTCAGGCCCGTACGGGTTTCCCGTCGTGCAGGGCGATCGCGTGCTGCATCGCCTTGCGGGCCCGGGAGGTGTCGCGGGCGTCGTGGTAGGCGATGGCCAGCCGGAACCAGCTGCGCCAGTCGTCGGGGGCGTCCTCGGTCTCGGCCTTGCGCCTGGCGAAGACCTCGTCGGCCGAGTCGCGGTCGATCCGGCCGGCCGGGGTGCGCTTCAACTCGTCGACGGGCAGGCCGCCTTCGGCGTCGAGCTCGGCGGCGAGCCGGTTGGCCCTCTGGACGAACTGGGTGTTCTTCCAGAGGAACCAGATGCCGATCACCGGCAGGATGAGAACGGCCACGCCGAAGGTGACGGTGAGCAGGGTGCCGCTCTGTATGAGCATCACCCCGCGGCTGCCGACCAGGACGAAGTAGACGACCAGGACGGCGGCCGTGACGGCGTATGTGATCTTCGCGCCCATGGCGGTTACTTCAGATCCAGGAAGTGTTCCAGGCCGAAGGTGAGGCCCGGGGTGTCCACGACGCGGCGTACGCCGAGCAGGATGCCCGGCATGAAGCTGCTGTGGTGGAGGGAGTCGTGGCGGACGGTGAGGGTCTCCCCCTCCGCGCCGAGCAGCACCTCCTGGTGGGCCAGCAGACCGCGCAGGCGCACCGAGTGCACCGGGACGCCGTCGACGTCCGCGCCGCGGGCGCCGTCCAGGGCCGTGACCGTGGCGTCGGGCTGCGGGGCGCTGTCCGCCCGCTGCCGGGCGGCGGCGATGAGCTGGGCGGTGCGGTGGGCGGTGCCGCTCGGGGCGTCCACCTTGTTCGGGTGGTGCAGCTCGATGACCTCGACGGACTCGAAGTACGGGGCGGCCACCTCCGCGAACTTCATCGTGAGAACGGCGCCGATGGAGAAGTTCGGGGCGATGAGCACGCCCGTCTCCGGTGACGCGGCGAGCGAGGTGTTCAGCTGCGCGAGGCGCTCGTCGGTCCAGCCCGTCGTCCCGACCACGGCGTGGATGCCGTGGCGGACGCAGAAGTCGAGGTTGCCCATGACCGAGGCGGGCGTGGTCAGTTCGACGACGACCTGGGCGCCGGCGTCCACCAGCGTCTCCAGTTTGTCGTCGCGGCCCAGGGCGGCCACCAGCTCCAGGTCCTCGGCCGCCTCGACGGCTCGTACCGCCTCGGATCCGATACGGCCCTTCGCGCCGAGGACCGCCACGCGCAGCTTGCTCATCTTCTTGCTTCCTTACCGGATTCGGAGGGTTACGCGACCGCTTCGTGCAGACGGGAAGCCTGTTTGTCCTTCAGCGGGCCGATGACCGACAGCGAGGGCCGCTGTCCCAGGATCTCGCGGGCCACCTCCCGTACGTCGTCCGGGGTGACCGAGGCGATCCGGGTCAGCATGTCGTCCACGGACATCTGCTCGCCCCAGCACAGCTCGCTCTTGCCGATACGGTTCATCAGCGCGCCCGTGTCCTCCAGGCCGAGGACCGTGGAGCCGCGGAGCTGGCCGATGGCACGGCCGATCTCGTCGTCCGACAGGCCGTGCTCGGCGACCTGGTCGAGTTCGTCGCGGCAGATCTTCAGCACGTCGTGGACCTGGCTGGGCCTACAGCCCGCGTACACACCGAAGAGACCGCAGTCGGCGAAGCCCGAGGTGTACGAGTACACGCTGTAGGCGAGGCCTCGCTTCTCGCGGACCTCCTGGAAGAGGCGGGAGGACATGCCGCCGCCCAGCGCGGTGTTCAGGACGCCCAGGGCCCAGCGGCGCTCGTCCGTGCGGGCCAGGCCCGGCATGCCGAGGACGATGTGGGCCTGCTCGGTCTTGCGGCCGAGGAGTTCGACGCGACCGGCCGTACGGATGGTGCGGGAGCCGTCGCGCGGGGCGATCGGGGCCGCGTCCGGTTGCCTGAGGGCGCCCGACTTCTCGAAGGCGGCGCGGACCTGGCGTACGACCTTGTTGTGGTCGACGTTTCCGGCGGCGGCGACCACGAGGTGGGTCGGGTCGTAGTGCTTCTTGTAGAAGCGGCGGATGCGGTCCGCGGTGAGGGCGTTGACGGTGTCGACCGTGCCGAGGACGGGGCGGCCGAGAGGCGTGTCGCCGAGCATGGTGTGCGCGAACAGGTCGTGCACGCAGTCGCCCGGGTCGTCCTCCGTCATGGCGATCTCTTCGAGGATCGCGCCCCGCTCGACGTTCACGTCCTCTTCGAGGATGAGCGAGCCCGTGAGCATGTCGCAGACGACGTCGATGGCGAGCGGGAGGTCGGTGTCGAGCACGCGTGCGTAGTAGCACGTGTACTCCTTCGCCGTGAACGCGTTCATCTCGCCGCCGACCGCGTCGATGGCGGAGGAGATGTCCAGGGCGCTGCGCTTCTGGGTGCCCTTGAAGAGCAGGTGCTCCAGGTAGTGCGTGGCGCCGTTCAGAGTCGGCGTCTCGTCGCGGGAGCCGACGTGGGCCCAGATGCCGAAAGTCGCGGAGCGGACCGACGGCAGGGTTTCGGTGACGATGCGCAGGCCGCCGGGGAGGGTGGTCTTACGGACCGTGCCGATGCCGTTGGTGCCCTTGATCAGGGTTTGGGTACGGGCGACGGCCCGCGCCTCCGAGGAGGTGCGGGCCGTCGTCGTGGAGCTGGTCGACGTCACTTGTCGCCGTCGTCCTTCTTGTCGTCCTCGGCGTTCTCTTCGCCCTCGATGACCGGGATGAGGGACAGCTTGCCGCGGGAGTCGATCTCGGCGATCTCGACCTGGACCTTGGAGCCCACGCCGACGACGTCCTCGACGTTCTCCACGCGCTTGCCGCCGGCGAGCTTGCGGATCTGCGAGATGTGCAGCAGACCGTCCTTGCCCGGGAGCAGCGACACGAACGCACCGAAGGTCGTCGTCTTCACGACCGTGCCCAGGTAGCGCTCGCCGACCTCCGGCATGGTCGGGTTCGCGATGCCGTTGATCGTGGCGCGGGCGGCCTCGGCCTGCGAGCCCTGGGCGGCACCGATGTAGATGGTGCCGTCGTCCTCGATCGTGATGTCGGCGCCGGTGTCCTCCTGGATCTGGTTGATCATCTTGCCCTTCGGGCCGATGACCTCACCGATCTTGTCCACGGGGATCTTGACCGTGATGATCCGCGGGGCGTTCGGGGACATCTCGTCCGGCGTGTCGATCGCTTCCATCATCACGTCGAGGATGTGGAGGCGGGCGTCACGGGCCTGCTTGAGGGCCGCGGCCAGGACGGAGGCCGGGATGCCGTCCAGCTTGGTGTCGAGCTGGAGGGCGGTCACGAACTCCTTGGTACCGGCGACCTTGAAGTCCATGTCGCCGAAGGCGTCCTCCGCACCGAGGATGTCGGTGAGGGCGACGTAGTGCGTCTCGCCGTTGATCTCCTGGGAGATCAGGCCCATGGCGATACCGGCGACGGGGGCCTTCAGCGGCACACCGGCGTTGAGCAGCGACATGGTGGAGGCGCAGACCGAGCCCATGGACGTCGAGCCGTTGGAGCCGAGGGCCTCGGACACCTGACGGATCGCGTACGGGAAGTCCTCGCGCGAGGGCAGGACCGGGACGATCGCGCGCTCGGCGAGCGCGCCGTGGCCGATCTCGCGGCGCTTCGGGGAGCCGACGCGGCCGGTCTCGCCCACGGAGTAGGGCGGGAAGTTGTAGTTGTGCATGTAGCGCTTGCGGGTCACCGGGGAGAGGGTGTCCAGCTGCTGCTCCATCCGGAGCATGTTGAGGGTGGTGACGCCCAGGATCTGGGTCTCGCCACGCTCGAACAGCGCCGAGCCGTGCACGCGCGGGATGGCCTCGACCTCGGCGGCGAGCGTACGGATGTCCGTGACGCCGCGGCCGTCGATGCGGACCTTGTCCTTGATGACGCGCTCACGGACCAGGGACTTGGTCAGCGAGCGGTACGCGGCGGAGATCTCCTTCTCGCGGCCCTCGAACTGCGGGAGCAGCTTCTCGGCGGCGATCTCCTTGACGCGGTCCAGCTCGGCCTCGCGGTCCTGCTTGCCGGCGATGGTGAGCGCCTGGGAGAGCTCGCTCTTGACCGCGGCGGTCAGGGCCTCCAGGACGTCGTCCTGGTAGTCGAGGAAGACCGGGAACTCGCCGGTGGGCTTGGCGGCCTTGGCGGCGAGGTCGGCCTGGGCCTTGCAGAGCACCTTGATGAAGGGCTTCGCGGCGTCCAGACCGGAGGCGACGATCTCCTCGGTCGGCGCCTCGGCGCCGCCCGCGACCAGCGCGATGGTCTTCTCGGTGGCCTCGGCCTCGACCATCATGATCGCGACGTCGCCGTCCTCCAGGACGCGACCGGCGACGACCATGTCGAAGACGGCGTCCTCGAGCTCGGTGTGCGTCGGGAACGCGACCCACTGGCCGTTGATCAGCGCGACGCGGACGCCGCCGATCGGGCCGGAGAAGGGCAGACCGGCCAGCTGCGTGGACGCGGAGGCGGCGTTGATCGCCACGACGTCGTACAGGTGGTCGGGGTTGAGCGCCATGATCGTGGCGACGACCTGGATCTCGTTGCGCAGGCCCTTCTTGAAGGACGGGCGCAGCGGGCGGTCGATCAGGCGGCAGGTGAGGATCGCGTCCTCGGAGGGCCGGCCTTCGCGGCGGAAGAAGCTGCCGGGGATCTTGCCGGCGGCGTACATCCGCTCCTCGACGTCCACCGTGAGGGGGAAGAAGTCGAGGTTTTCCTTGGGCTTCTTGGATGCGGTGGTGGCCGACAGCACCATGGTGTCGTCGTCCAGATACGCCACGGCGGAGCCGGCGGCCTGCTTGGCCAGGCGGCCCGTCTCGAAGCGGATGGTGCGGGTGCCGAAGGATCCGTTGTCGATAACGGCCTCGGCGTAGTGGGTCTCGTTCTCCACTAGCGTTTTCTCCGATACTTTTCGTCTTTTGTCCCGATCCGCCCGTGTGGCGGGGGGACGTGAGCGGAGAAGCGCGCCTTCTGGTGCGGGCCGGTCTTCGATCGAAGCACCCGGGGTTCGCATCGCCCGGGAGCCACTACCGAGGACCGGCGGCGGCGAGGTGCACTTCATCCTCGTGATATTGCGTTGTGCTACCACACTACAAAGGTGCAGTGACACTCCGCACGTACAGCAAAGGGAGCGGCCCCCTAAGAGTGGGAACCGCTCCCTTCACGGCGTCTTACTTGGCGCCCGCCGCACCGCGGCGGATGCCCAGGCGGTCGACCAGCGCACGGAAGCGCTGGATGTCCTTCTTCGCCAGGTACTGCAGGAGGCGACGGCGCTGACCGACCAGGATGAGCAGACCACGACGGGAGTGGTGGTCGTGCTTGTGGGTCTTGAGGTGCTCGGTCAGGTCCGAGATACGGCGCGAGAGCATCGCGACCTGGACCTCGGGGGAGCCGGTGTCGCCCTCCTTCTGACCGAACTCGGTGATGAGCTGCTTCTTCGTTGCGGCGTCGAGCGACACGCGTACTCCTCGTAGTCTTTGAGTAGCCACCGAGTGCCCCTGGTCCACATCTCAGGGGAGCTTCCGTAACTCGGGAGGCGGGATCCGCTGGGCGCGTCCTCCAGGGCCCTTGAGGGCGGTCCGGGGGTGCGTACACATACGGCCGTCACACAGCGTACCAGGGGGTGGGGGTCCCGCTTACCGGGGTTCCGGGAGTCCGGGGAGGCCAGGGGCGGTCCCAGTAGGGTGACGCGACAGTTCGTTCGTCAGGTCGGGGCCGTACGTCGGACGCGTACGCCGGGAAGGGGTCGCTTCGCCATGGCCGAGGCAGAGGACAAGGACGTCAAGGCGCGCAAGGAGCGGGAGAAGGACGAGCTCTACGCCCTCGACATCTCGGGCGTCGAGTGGCAGAGCGCGCCGGGTACGGAGGAACACGAGGAGCGGGTCGAGATCGCCTACCTGCCCGGCGGCGCGGTGGCCATGCGGTCGTCCCTCGACCCGGACACGGTCCTGCGGTACACGGAGGCGGAGTGGCGGGCCTTCGTGCTGGGGGCGCGGGACGGCGAGTTCGATCTGGAGCCGGCACCGCACAACGGCGGGGTTTCGACGGAGTAGCGGAGCAGTCGAGCAGTCGCCTTCGAGCGCGCGGGGACCGGTGGCTTGTATGCCACCGGTCCCCTTTGTTGTGTCTTTGTCGTGTCGGGGGGCCGCCTTGTTGTGCCGGAGCGCAGCACGGTGGAGTGGATACGCGCTTCTTAAGCGCGCTTTTGTCCACTTTGCCGTCCGTGCAAGGCCGTTCATACGTCACTTCTGGGCAAGTTGTGACGCAGTGGGTGGGACCGGAGGGGTGGACGGGCCTGCCGTGGGGGTGGTTGTGGTGATTAGGCTGGGGTGGGCGCGGCAGCAGAACCCGGGGACGGGGCCGCCGCGTCGGACGGGGGGAGCCGGGGCGCGACGGACGGCCTCGGACGATCGGAACGGTCGCCCCAGCTCGGTATGAGGGTGCTCGACCACACCAGGAGGAATTGTGAACAGCGATCGGGACGGGATCCGCGGGGGCTGGGCCACACCCGGCGATGACCAGTCCGACGCGGAGTCCGCCGTCGAGACGACGGGCGAGTTCACCATCGACTACGCCCCTCCCGCCTGGTACACGCAGAACGCGTCGGGGAGTTCGGACGCTTCGTCGGCTCCCGTCGAGGAGGAGTCGGACGGGGCGGAGGTCTCGGACGGGTCCGAGGGGGACGGGGCCGCGGGTGCGGCTCCAGCTCCAGTTCCGGCCCCAGTTCCGGCTCCGGCTCCGGGGGCAGGTGCGGGGGTGCCCGAGGCGCCTGTGGTTTCGCCGGCTTCGGTGCCTACGTTCGCTCCTGGGGCTCCTTTCGCTCCGCCCGCTGCTGTTCCTCCCTCGCCTGTTCTCCCCTCCACTCCTCCTGACGGTGGTCCGGGTGCCGTTCCGCGGTTGCCCGTGGGGAGTGGGTTCGAGCCTCAGGCCCCGGCTCCTGTCGCGCCCACTGCAGGTCCTGCCGGTGTGCCGAATCTGCCGAACCTCCAGGCTCCGCCGGTGACGCCTCCGGACGAGATCGAGGAGGACAGCGGGGACATCGAGAGTGGCGCCACCATGCGGATCTCCGCTGTCGCCGTGAAGCGGGAGGTCTCGGAGCGGGCTGCGGCCTCGGGCGGGGTCGCGGCTTCGGACGAGGTAGCCGACGACGACGCCCAGAGTTCCGAAGGGAATTCCGGCGAGATCTCCGGCGATGCCTCCGACACGGGTGTCGACGCGAGTGTCGACGCGGAGGTCGTCGAGGTGGCGTTCGGGCGCGAGTCCGATGACGACGACGGTGTGGACGGCGTCGACGACGCTGACGACGTGGATGGCGATGGCGTTGACGAGGGAGCCGTGGTGGCGGCCTCCGAAAGCGTGACCGACGCGTCGGACGAGGTCGAAGCGACTGACGCGACCGCCGCGACCGCCGCGACCGCCGAAGACAAGGACGCCGTCGCGGACGATTCCGCGGGGGTGGTCGAGTTGCATCCGGTTGACGTCGACGCCGAGGACTCCGCTGACGTCAGCGATGCCGTGCCTGCGGCGGACGACGAGCCCCAGGACGCGGAGCCGAGGGATGCGGCTCCGGAGACCGCCGCCGACTCGGACTCGAACTCGGGCTCCGAGCCGGAGGATGCTCCGCCCGCGAGCCAGGCAGAGCCTCAGGACGCCGAGCCGCAGGACGCCGGCCCTCAGGATGCGGAGCCGCAGGACGTAGTGCCCGAGCCCGCCGTTGACGTGGCCGACGCCGTGCAGGACACGCCTCCCGCGTGGGCTCCGCCGCCGGTGCCGCAGGGCGGCCTTCCGCCGTTGCCGCCCTCGTACCAGCCTGCCGCGCCCGCTTCGGCCGCTCAGTGGCCCGCGTCCGCGGAGGATGAGGGCGGGCCGTCTGCGGTGCAGACTCCGGCTCAGCCGTCCGTACCGCCGCAAGGGCAGCAGCCCTTCCAGCCGCAGGCTCCGCAGCCTTCGCCGCCGGCCTGGCCCGCCGCACCTGGTACGCCTGCCACGGCCGAAGCTCCTGCCGCAACCGCGTCGCCCGTGCCGCCCGCGCTGCCTGCCGTTGACGTGCCGGCTCCGGCCGCTCCCGGGCAGCCGGGCGGTTACGGATTCCCGCAGTTCAGCGCTCCGGGTACGGCTCCCGGTCCGCAGGACAGCACTCCCCGTACGACTCCGGAGCCCCAGGACAGCGTCCCTGGTACGGCCCCTGCGGCGCAGGCCTCTCCCGGCTTCCCGCAGCCCGGACCCACGACCGCGCCTCCGGCTCAGGCCCCTGCGCCTGCGCCCTCACCTGCTCAGCAGAACCCGGCCCCGGCACCCCAAGGCGGCTACGGCTTCCCGCAGTCCGGCCCCGTCGCCGCCCAGCCCACTCTCCCGGCGCCTCAGGCACCCCAGGCCCCGGATGGCTACGGTCTCCAGCAGCCGGGCCTTCCCACGCCGCCCCAGCAGCCCGCTCAGGTTCAGCCCGCTGCGGCCCAGCCCGCTCCGGTGGCGCCGAACGCCCCGGCGCAGGCTCCCGGTTACGGGTTCCCGCAGCAGGGGTCCCCCACCCCGAGCACGCCCAACGCGCCCGGCCCGCAGCCCGGTTACGGGTTCCCACAGCCCGGCGCTCCCGCTCAGAGCGGGCCCGGCGCGCCCGCGCAGCCGCCCGCGGGTTACGGGTTCCCCGCGCAGGGGACCCCTGCCGCGAACCCGCCCAACGCGCCGGGCCCGCAGCCCGGTTACGGGTTCCCACAGCCCGGCGCCGCGCCCGCCGCGAACCCCCCGGCGCCGCACGTGCCCAACCAGCCGACCGGAGCCGACGCCGGAGCCGGATCGGGCTACGGATTCCCGTCGCCCGGGACGCCCAACCCGCCCGTTCAGCCGGGAGGTTACGGATTCCCGCAGCCGCCCGCCGACCAAGCCCAGGCCCAGGCCCAGGCCCAGGCTCCTGCACCGCAAGCCCCGGCGCCCCAAGCTCCGGCCCCGCAACAGGCACCCGCGCCTCACCAGCCCGTCGCCCAGCCGCCCGCCGCGCAGCCGCTCCCCCAGCAGGGGCAGCCCCACCAGCAGCAGCCCGTACCGCAGCAGCCGAACGCCGGTGCCGGCCAGCCCGGCGTACCCCAGCCGGGGGCCCATCAGCCGCAGGCTCACCAGGCCCAGCCCCAGGGCCAGGCCCCGCAGCCGCAGCACCAGCCCGGTCAGCAGGCCCCCGTCGACCCCCGTACCGGCACCGCCTGGCCGCAGCCCGTGCAGCACGATCAGCGGCAGCCGACCAATCCGGGGGCGCCGCTCGGCTACACGGCGGCCGTGGAGCTGTCGTCGGACCGGCTGCTCAACAACAAGAAGCAGAAGGCGAAGAGCGGTCGGCCCGCCGCCGGTTCCTCCCGGTTCAAGATCGGTGGGAAGAAGGAAGAGGCCGAGCGGCAGCGGAAGCTCGAACTGATCCGTACGCCGGTGCTGTCGTGCTACCGGATCGCCGTCATCAGCCTCAAGGGCGGTGTCGGCAAGACGACCACGACCACCGCGCTCGGCGCCACGCTCGCCACGGAGCGGCAGGACAAGATCCTCGCCATCGACGCCAACCCGGACGCCGGTACGCTCGGCCGCCGTGTGCGCCGGGAGACCGGGGCCACGATCCGCGACCTCGTCCAGGCGATCCCGTACCTCAACTCGTACATGGACATCCGGCGGTTCACGTCCCAGGCGCCCTCCGGTCTGGAGATCATCGCCAACGACGTCGACCCGGCCGTCTCCACGACGTTCAACGACGAGGACTACCGGCGCGCGATCGACGTGCTCGGCAAGCAGTACCCGATCATCCTCACGGACTCGGGTACGGGTCTGCTCTACAGCGCGATGCGGGGCGTACTCGACCTCGCCGACCAGCTCATCATCATCTCGACGCCGTCGGTCGACGGTGCCAGCAGCGCCAGTACGACGCTGGACTGGCTGTCGGCGCACGGGTACGCGGATCTGGTGTCGCGGTCCCTGACCGTCATCTCCGGGGTGCGCGAGACCGGCAAGATGATCAAGGTGGACGACATCGTCAGCCACTTCGAGACGCGCTGCCGGGGCGTCATCGTCGTGCCGTTCGACGAGCATCTGGCGGCGGGCGCCGAGGTCAATCTCGACATGATGCGGCCGAAGGTGCGCGAGGCGTACTTCAACCTCTCGGCGCTGGTCGCCGAGGACATCGCGCGCCACCAGCAGTCGCAGGGCCTGTGGACGTCGGACGGCAACCCGCCGCCGGTCGCCGCCCCTCCGATGCCGGGCCAGCCCCTGCCCGGTCAGCCGATGCCGGGTCAGCCGTATCCCGGCCAGATCCCCCAGCAGGGCCAGCCGCCCGCACAGCCGGGTCAGCCCTATCCGCCGCAGCAGCACCAGCAGCCCCATCAGCACCCGGGCCAGCCGTACCCGCCGCAGCCCGGAGCCCAGCCCCAGCACGGGCACGGCACCCCGCCGCAGCCCGGCGGCTACCCGCAGCCGCCTCAGCAGCAGCACGCCCAGCCCGGTCAGCACGCTCAACCCGGTCAGCCGGGCCAGCAGGGTCACCCCGGCGCCGCACCCCAGGGCTGGCAGCCCCAGCCCGCCCCGGTCCAGCCGGGTCAGCAGCCCGGTCAGCCGGGTCACCCCCAGCCGGGCGCCCCCTTCCAGCAGCCCCCGGCCCCGGTCGCCCCCGGCCAGCCCTTCAACCCCAACGCCCCCGCGCCGACAGCGGCACCGGCACCGGCACCGGCACCGGGTCAGCAGTTCCAGCCGGGCCAGCCCTACCAGCCCCCGCAGGCGGACCAGGGTGCGCAGGATCCTCAGGCCCCGGCCCCGCAAGCCCCCCAGGGTCAGACCCCGCCGCCTCCGCCGCCCCACCAGTAACCGGCGTCTCCCGTAACCCATACGGCCGAACTCGCCGCTCCCGTTCCACCCCGAAGGGCCCGCCCCGTGAGCCGCGGCGCGGGCCCTTCGCGTACCCCCGGACACCTCCCGGAGCCGCCCCGCCCATCGCGGCCCAAAACGCCACCACACCAGCCACGTTCCCTGCCGCCACGCTCCGACCAGGGCCCCTTCACCGGTATGGACCAATGGCCGTGAAATCAGCGTCAACTCGTTATTTCCGCAGGCCACACGGGGTTCCCGGGCCGTTGACGGGTGCGACCAGCGCTGATAGACACTCACATCTGCCCGGCCGCGGTCACCGGATCGAGCAGTGCAACAGCCCATCTCCGTGCGAGTGATGACGCGAGGTCAGCGACCCATGGACACACACGACCAGTACGGCGCGAGAGGCACTGTCCTCCGCCTCCTCGCGGCCGCCGGTGCCGCCGCCCTCACCCTCACGGTCGGTCTCGTGACCCCGCTCAATCCGGCGCCCCAGCAGGCCGAGGCGGACGGCAAGAAGGTCCTGACGGTCGCGGTGGCGCAGAGCGTCGACTCGCTGAGCCCGTTTCTCGCGGCTCGCCTGGTCAGTACGAGCATGCACCGGCTCACGTACGAGTACCTGACCAACTACGACCCGAAGGACAACCACGCGATCCCGGGTCTTGCCACCAAGTGGGAGCCCTCCGCGGACAAGCTCACCTGGACCTACACGATCCGCGACAACTCCAAGTGGTCCGACGGCAGGCAGGCCACCGCCGAGGACGCGGCGTGGACGTTCAACACGATGATGACCGACGAGGGCGCGGCCACCGCGAACGGCAGCTTCGTCGCGAACTTCGAGAAGGTCACCGCCCCGAGCCCCACCAAGCTCGTCATCGAGCTGAAGAAGCCGCAGGCGACCATGGCCGCGCTGGACGTGCCGATCGTGCCCAAGCACGTCTGGGAGAAGGTCGACGACTTCTCGAAGTTCAACAACGACAAGTCCTTCCCCGTCGTCGGCAACGGCCCGTTCGTCCTCTCGGGCTACAAGGCCGACAGCTACGTACGGCTGAAGCCCAACAAGTCGTTCTGGCGCGGGGCCCCGAAGTTCGACGAGCTGGTGTTCAAGTACTACAAGGACGGTGACGCGGCGGTCGCGGCCCTGCAGAAGGGCGAGGTGTCGTTCGTCTCCGGGCTCACACCCGCGCAGGCGGCGGCGCTCAAGGGCCAGGCGGACGTCACGGTCAACGACGCGCCGGGGCGCCGCTTCTACGCGCTCGCCACCAACCCGGGCGCGCAGTCGAAGGACGGCGAGAAGTTCGGCGACGGCCACGAGTCGCTGCTCGACCAGCGGGTCCGCCAGGCCCTGTTCATGGCCGTGGACCGCCAGACCGTCATCGACAAGGTCTTCCAGGGCCACGCGGAGGAGGGCGAGGGCTACATCCCGCCGCGCTTCTCCACGTACTACTGGCAGCCGGCCGACGGCCAGAAGATCACGTACGACCCCGGGAAGGCGGCTCGGCTCCTCAAGGAGGCCGGCTACCTGAAGAACGGTGACGGCAAGCTCGTCGGCAAGAACGGCAAGCCGGTCACCTACCGCGTCCTGTGCCACGCGACGGACCCGCAGGACAAGGCGGTCGGGAAGTACCTGCAGGAGTGGTGGGGCAAGCTCGGTATCGGGGTCGAGCTCGACTGCCGGGACAACGTGAGCGATCCCTGGCTGGCGGGTGAGTACGACCTCGCCTTCGACGGCTGGTCCGTCAACCCCGACCCCGACTTCGTCCTCTCCATCCACACCTGCTCCGCGCTCCCGGCGACGCCCAAGGACATCGGCGCGACCGACAACTTCATCTGCGACAAGAAGTTCGACGAGCTGTACGCGCAGCAGCTCGCCGAGTACGACCCCGCCAAACGGGCGGAGATCGTCAAGCGGATGGAGTCGCGGCTGTACGACACCGGGTACATGAACGTCATGGCGTACCCGAACGCGGTCGAGGCCTACCGCACCGACCAGATCGCGTCGATCACGAAGATGCCGGAGGCCGCGGGCAACATCTACGGCCAGGACGGCTACTGGAGCTGGTGGTCGGCGACTCCGGCCGCCGCCAGCGAGTCCTCCGACGACTCCAGCCAGACAGGCGTCATCATCGGCATCGTCGCGGGTGTCGTCGTCCTGGCGGGTCTCGGGGTGTTCTTCGCGATGCGCCACCGCGCCACCGCCGAGGACCGCGAGTAGCGGCCCGGTACCGCGCACAGTCAGCCAGTCGGGAGTGGCCGAGAGTTGAGAACCGTTCATGACCGCTGAAGCGACACCCCCGCTGGTCGGGAAGACCGACGGTCCGGCCTCCGCCGGAGCGCCGGTCCGCGGACCGCGGGCGCGCACCACCGCCGGGTATCCGCGGTACGTGGCGGGCAAGCTGGGCGGCGCGGCCGTCTCGCTGCTCGCCGTCCTCGTCACGAGCTTCTTCCTCTTCCGGCTGATCCCCGGCGATCCGGTGAAGTTCATGACCGGCGGGCGTCAGGTCTCGGCCGAGCAACTCGCCGCCTACCGGCGGGAGTTCGGGCTCGATCTGCCCATGTGGGAGCAGTTCACGGACTACTGCGGCAAGGCGCTGACCGGCGATCTCGGTACGTCGTACCAGTTCCGGGCGCCCGTCATCGACAAGATCACCGAGGCCCTGCCGAACACACTGCTGCTCACCGGCACGTCGTTCGTGCTCTACACGGTGCTCGGCATCTTCCTCGGCACGCGGGCGGCCTGGCGCAACGGCCGGCTCGGCGACCGGATCAACACCGGTCTGGCGCTGACCCTCTACTCCATCCCGTCGTTCTGGCTGGGGCTGCTGCTCATCATCGTCTTCGCGGTGGGCATCGGGCCGGTCCCCGGTCTCTTCCCGACGGGCGGCATGGAGTCCGGCGACGAACAGGGCTTCGCGTACGTCCTCGACGTCGCCCATCACCTCGTCCTGCCCGTCGTGACGCTGGTCGCGGTCGAGTACGGGCAGACGCTGCTCGTCACGCGCTCGGCGCTGCTCGACGAGATGGGCAGCGACTATCTGACGACCGCCCGGGCCAAGGGCCTGCGCGACGATCTCGTACGCCGTCGTCATGCCGTGCCGAACGCGCTGCTGCCGACGATGACGCTGATCTTCATCAACCTCGGCCGGACCGTCGCGGGCGTGATCCTGGTCGAGACGGTCTTCTCCTGGCCGGGCCTCGGCGGGCTCTTCTACCAGGCGCTGAGCGTGCCCGATCTGCCGCTGGTGCAGGGGCTGTTCTTCGTCTTCGCCGCCGCGGTGATCGTGATGAACACGCTCGCCGACCTGATCTATCCGCTGCTCGACCCCAGGGTGGGCCGATGACGACGACGGACCCGGACGAGCCGATGGCCACCGAGGCGCCGCCCCCGGTGGCTCCCTCCGAAGTCCCCTCGCCTCCGAAGGCGGGTCCCCGCGCGCTCGCGTGGCAGCGCCGCCGTCGCTCCGCCGCCCGCTTCTGGCAGCGGTACCGCGCCCATCGCGCGGGCGTCCTCGGTCTGACCGCCCTCGCGCTCTTCGCGCTGATCGCGCTCACCGCGCCGCTGACCGTCGGCTCCGACGTGCAGAGCGTGACGAACGCGCCGGGACGGCCCATGGAGAGCCCGAGCACCGAATTCCCGCTGGGCACCGACCAGTTCGGGCGCAGTCTGCTCGGGCTCTTGGTGTGGGGATCGCGGGTCTCCCTCCTTGTCGGGCTGCTGGCGGCCGTCCTCTCGGTGGCGATCGGCGCGCTCATCGGCATCACCGCCGGGCACTTCCGGGGCTGGTTCGCGACGGTGATGATGCGGATCACGGACTGGTTCCTGGTCATGCCTACGCTGGTGCTCGCGATCGCGCTCGCGACCGTGATGTCCCGCTCGCTCGGCACGATCATCCTGGCGATCGGCGTCACGACCTGGCCGACGACGGCCCGGCTGGTGCGCGCGCAGACCCTCGCCGTGGAGTCCCGGCCGTACATCGAGCGTGCCAAGGCGCTCGGCGGCGGCCACTGGCACGTCATGTCCCGGCACGTGCTGCCCAACGTCATGCCGCTTGTCCTGGCGCAGACGACCCTGATCATCTCCTCCGCGATCCTCGCCGAGGCGACCCTCGCCTTCCTCGGCCTGGGCGACCCGACGGTCGTCTCGTGGGGCGGTCTGCTCCAGGACGCGCGCGAGGCGGGCGCGGTCAGCGCCGGGAAGTGGTGGTACCTCGTGCCGCCGGGTATCGCCATCGCCGTCGTGGCCCTCGCCTTCACGCTGTGCGGGCGCGCGGTCGAGTCCGTCCTCAACCCCAAGCTGGGGGTGACCCGTTGAGCACCTTGACCGCACAACCCCTGCTGGACGTACGGGACCTGGAGGTGACGTACGCCGGAGGAGCGGCCGCCGTGCGCGGGGTGAACCTCACCGTGGACGCGGGCCAGAAGCTCGGCATCGCGGGCGAGTCGGGCTGCGGCAAGTCCACTCTGGCTCTCGCGCTGCTGCGGCTGCTGCCGGCCGGGACCCGGGTGACCGGGGAGATCCTCCTGGACGGCGAGGACGTACTGACCATGAAGTGGGGGCGGGTCCGGGCGGTCCGCTGGGCCGGTGCCTCGATCGTGTTCCAGGGCGCGATGCACTCCCTCAACGCCGTGCACCGCGTCGGCGACCAGATCGCCGAGCCGATCCTGCTGCACAGGAAGGCGACCCCGGCGGGCGCGCAGAGGAAGGCCGGCGAACTCCTGGAGCACGTGGGGCTTCCGGCGGCGCGGGCGTCCGCGTATCCGCACGAGCTGTCCGGCGGCCAGCGCCAGCGCGTGATGATCGCCATGGCCCTGGCCTGCGATCCCCGCCTGGTCATCGCCGACGAACCGACGACTGCGCTCGACGTGATGATCCAGGCACAGATCCTGCGGCTGATCCAACAGCTCGTCTCCGAGCAGGAGTTGGGGCTCGTCATGATCAGTCACGACCTGGCGGTCCTGTCCGACACCTGCGACCGGCTCGCGGTGATGTACGCCGGGCGGGTGGTGGAGGAGGGTCCGGCCCGGCAGGTGTACGAGGACGCCCAACACCCGTACGGACAGGCGCTGTCGGATGCCTTCCCGCGGATCGGGGACGCCGGTTCGCGGTTCGCGCCGCGCGGGCTGCCGGGTGATCCGCCGGATCCAGCGGCCCTCCCGAGCGGCTGTACGTTCCATCCGCGGTGCGCGGTGGCGCTGGACTCGTGTGCCGCGGAGGACCCGGCGCTGCGGGCGGCGGCGGAGGGCCGGCGGGCGGCTTGTGTGCACGTGGGACCGGTGGCCGTGGCCGACGAAGCGAGGAGCACCCCATGACGACGACCGAGACGGTCCCGCCGCTCCCCCAGGCCCCCTCCGCTCCCCTGCTGAGCGCCGAGGGCCTGCACGTCACGTTCCCCGCCCGGCGCGGCGACACCGCCCGGGCCCGGGCCGTCGACGGCGTGGACCTCGACATCCGGGCCGGTGAGATCGTCGCCCTGGTCGGCGAGTCGGGCTGCGGCAAGACGACCCTGGCGCGCTCGCTGCTCGGTCTCGTCCCGCCGACCGCGGGCCGCGTCACCTTCGCGGGCCGCCCCCTCGACTACTCCTCGCGCGCTCTCAAGGCGTACCGCAAGCGCGTCCAACTGGTCCTCCAGGACCCGAGCGGCTCGCTCAACCCCCGGCACACGGTGTACGACGCGGTGGCGGAGGGCCTGCGCATCCACCGGTACGGGGGCGACGAGCGCGAGGCGGTCTCAACGGCCCTCTCCCGGGCGGGACTTCGCCCCCCTGAGCGCTTCTTCCTGCGCTACCCGCACGAACTCTCCGGCGGCCAGCGCCAGCGTGTCGTCATCGCGGGCGCGCTGGTCCTGAACCCCGAACTCATCGTCGCCGACGAGCCGGTGGCCTCCCTCGACGCGTCGGTACGCGGCGAGATCCTGGCCCTGCTCCTGCGGCTGCGCTCCGAACTCGGCCTGTCCGCCCTGGTGGTGACACACGACCTGGGCCTCGCGTGGAACATCGCGGACCGGGTCGCGGTGATGTACCTGGGCCGGATCGTCGAGACGGGAGCGGTGGAGGACGTCCTGACGGCCCCTCAGCACCCGTACACCCAGGCCCTGTTGTCGGTCCTCCCCGAGGCCCCCGGCGACCCGGTCGTCCTCACCGGCGAGCCCCCCGACCCCTCCCGAATCCCCACCGGCTGCCGCTTCCACGCCCGCTGCCAGATCCTGGCAACGGGCGAGGCGGAGCGCGCAGGCGTCGCGGACGCGTGCAGAGGGGAGGACCTACCGGTGCTGGACGGGGGAGGCGGGGCACAGGTGGCATGCCACTGGGCGAGGGCGTCCTCGGTGGCTAGTGGTCCAGCAGGGGCGCCCCTTTAGGGGCGCGGGGAACTGCGCGACCAGCCACGACGGCGCCGCAGCCGACCACCCACCGGCGGGACGCCTACAGCCCGCCGTCGTACGCCGAAATCAGCTCCCGCGACCGCTTGACATCGTCAGAGATCGCCTCCAGCAACGCCTCGATGGACTCGAACTTCGCCTGCCCCCGCACAAAGGCCAGAAAATCCACGGCCACATGCAGCCCGTACAGATCGAGCCCCACCCGATCGATGGCGTAAGCCTCCACCGTGCGCTCGGTCCCGTCGAACTGCGGATTCGTCCCGACGGAGATCGCCGCGGGCATCGCCTCACCCTGCGCGTGCAGCCACCCGGCGTAGACGCCGTCGGCGGGGATCGCGGTGTGCGGGAGCGTCTCGACGTTCGCCGTGGGGAAGCCCAGCTCACGGCCGCGCTGGGCACCGCGCACGACGATGCCCTCGACGCGGTGCGGGCGCCCGAGGATCTCGCGCGCGCCTTCGACATCGCCCTCGGCGACCAACCGCCGGGTCATCGTGGAGGAGAAGGGCTCGCCGCCGCCGGCGTCACCGGTCACGTAGAGATCCACGACCTCGACCTCGAAGTCGTACGTCTTGCCCTGCTCGGCGAGGAAGGCGACGTTGCCGGCGGCCTTGTGGCCGAAGCGGAAGTTGGGGCCCTCGACGACGGCCTTGGCGTGCAGCTTGTCGACCAGGACCTTCACCACGAAGTCGGCGGGTGACAGCTTCGAGAACTCGGTGGTGAAGGGCAGGATGAGCAGCGCGTCGACGCCCAGCTCGGCCATCAGCTCGGCACGGCGGTGGTGCGGGGCGAGCAGGGGCGGGTGGCTGCCGGGGCGCACGACCTCGCTGGGGTGCGGGTCGAAGGTGACGACCACTGACGGGACGCCCAGCTCACGCGCCCGTTCCACGGCATGCGTGATGATCAGCTGGTGCCCGCGGTGGACCCCGTCGTACGAGCCGATGGTGACGACGCTGCGCCCCCAGTCCTGGGGGATGTCCTCCAAGCCACGCCAGCGCTGCACTGTGACCGCTCCTCGTCGAACCTGTGTCCGTGTCTGCCTCATTACGCAGCTCTAAGAGTGCCATGCCGGGTCCGCTCGGCCCGCATCGGCATGGGGCGCTGTGACAGGGGGCACGTGACGGCCGCGGGGCACCTGCGGTCACACCGGAACCCGTGCCCCCGTCAGGTTCTCGATCATGCGCCGCGTGCTGGGTCCGACCAAGGTGGACCAGTCCTCGGGAGCGTCGGTGAGCCAGCCGGCGACCAGGGCGGCGAAGCCGGGAACACGGCGGCTCTGGTCGAGAAGGGCCCGGTCGAACACGGTGGCGCCGTCCGGGGTGCGGACGAGCAGGAGGCCCGCGCTGTGGACCAGCGCGCGGGTGTGTTCCTCACCGCTGCGGGACACGCTGCCAGCCGCGCCCTCCGCGGCGGCCCGTACGAGCGCGTCGAGCACCACCGGGTCGTCCTCGCGTGTCAGCAGCAGATCCAGGAACTCGCGGCGCAGCGGGTGGGCCATGAGCGTGCCGGGTGCCGCGAACACCTTGGCGAGCGCGGCCCGCAGCTGCGGCCTGCCCCCGTCGAGCAGCCCGGTGACCAGGGGATACAGCACGGAACGGGCGGCGGGGCCGTGCTCAAGGCGCCGGTCCACGTACGCCGCCACATGCGCGGCCGCCTCCGGACGCCGCTCCACGACATCCCGTACGAGCACGGCGACGCGGCGGGCCAGCGCGGGGGTGGTGACCTCGGCGAGCGTGCGCAGCGCCTCGCCCGTGTCCGGCTCGCGCAGCCGGTCTCCGAAGGCGGCGAGGACCGGTTCCGGATGCGTCGCCAGCGCCGCCACCAGCGCGCTCGCGGGCAGGCGCGGGTCGCCCGCCCTGAAGCGCGCGAGGGCTCCCGGCAGATGGCGGGCCCGGGTGTGCGGATCGCGGACGAGGAGCGCAAGCGCGGCCCCGTGCAGGGTGCAGTCGCCGGGGCGGGCGAGCACGAAGAGCGCGGCATAGCGCAGCAGCTCGCGGTCGGCCTCGGTACGTACGTGCGGCGCGGCCCGCAGTCCGTGGGTCATCGCCGCCGCCCGGCGGGCCGGCCGCTCGTCGTGCGTCCAGCGGTCGACCGCCCGGCACACCGCTGACGGTTCCTCCTCCGCGAGGACGGCCAGGAGCTCGTCGGCACGTGGGTGCGCACTCTCGGCCAGGGCCTCCGTGAGGTCGTCCAGGGCGCGGCGCCGATGAGTGTGGAGAAGGGCCTGGGCCGCGGTCGCGACGGTGGCGTCGGGGGTCGCGGGCAGCGGGCGCTCGTCGTCGAACCAGTGGGTCAGGTGGGGCTGAGCGCTGGCCGGGTCGGCGGCCAGCAGCCCGGACACGGCATCCAGGTAACGGAGTTCGGTGGCCGGCGGTGCCTCGTCCGCGACGACGAGCCGCCTCAGCAGATCGAAGCGGTGCGCCTCCGGCAGCGGCAGCCGGGTCCAGAAGACGGGCCCGAACTCCCCCGGCATGGCCCGCCCTTCGGCCCGCCACGTCACCACCCGCTCGGCGAGGTGCCGCAGCACTCCGACGTACGGGGTCGCGTCGGGGACCCGGAGCAGTACGCCACTGAGGAGGCGGGTCGCCCACCAGGCCCCGGCATCCGTCGGCTCCAGCTCGTCGACCGCGCGAAGCAGCTCACGCAGCCGGAGGGTGAGGTCGGCGTCCCCCTGTTGACGCGGCAGGAGGAGCAGCGCCTGGAGGACGGGGCCGATGCGGTGAGGGGGGACGGGGGGCGACTCGGGCTCGTACTGGAACTCGGGCTCGTACCGATGCTCGGCGCTGCGGTGGTGCACCAGCGCCCGGAGTGCCGCGTCGAGGTCGAGGTGCGTGCCCTGGATCCAGTCGGCCAGCTCCTCGTGGGCGAAGCGGTAGCCGTCTCCGGCGGGCACGAGGAGGCCCTCTGTCAGGACCGCGGAGGCCCATCCGGTACAGCCGCCGAGCCGCCGGTCGGGCACCGGCCCCCACGGGAACACGGACTCGAACCCCGCCCGGTCCAACTCCCCCTGCCCCGGCCCCAGACAGCGCCGCGCGGCCGCGTGCACCTGCCCGGAGACCCTGGCCGCGAGCCGCCGTACGGCCGTGCCGCGCAGGCCGTTCGCCGCCGCGAGCCGTACGGCCACCCGCAGGCACATCAGATCGAGGTACGCGGCGAAGACCTCGTCCCGCCCGACAGGCTCGACCGACTCGTCCCGCCCCACCGGACCCACCGGCTCCGCCGGCCCGACCAGCTCGTCCCGCTCTTCCCGCTCTTCCGAGGCGGAAGGCAGCGACATCGCGGCCCGTACCTCCGACAGCAGTCGCAGCATCAGCGGATGGCGGGCGTCGGGGCCGTCCAGGGCTCCCTCCGGCACGCCGTAGCGCGCCCTGGCCCGCCGTGCCTCGCCCTCGTCCAGATCCCCGAGCCGTACACAGGCGGGCAGCTCGCCGGGCGCCTCGGCTCCGCCCAGCTCGGACCCGTACAGCAGCTCGCGCGGAAACTCCGCGCCCGCCCGCTCCCAGTACTCGGCCCGGCACGCCACGACAAGACGTGCCCCGTGCGCCCGCAGCCACTCGGCGGTGCCCTCGGTCCACTCGGACAGCCGGTGCGCGAGAGCGGGCGGCATCTCCTCGGGGCTGTCGAGGAGGAGCAGGAGGGGGCGTCCGGCATCCCGGGCGAGACGGGCCAGACGCTCGGGCCCGATGTCACCGAGTTCACCGCCCGAGGGCCCGGGCTCCGACGAAAGAGCCCATGCGCCGACTCCCCCGACCTCCGCCGCACTACCGGGGGCCGAGACCGAAGCGTAAGCCGAAGCCGCCACGATCCGCCCCGCCCGCTCCAGCGCCCTCCTCGCCGCGTCGGCCACCGAGGAGTCGGTGTCCAGCAGGTCGGCGCCGCGCAGCCACAGCGTCGGGGCCGGTTCCGCGCCCCGGTCGCGCCGGGCGGCGAGGGCCGCCAGTTCCGTCGTACGGCCGCTTCCCGGAGCCCCGACGAGCCCCAGAACGGCGTACGGACCTTCGCCGAAAGCCCTGAACTCCCGTGCCGCATCGGCCCGTTCGACGGGGTCGACCCCACCGGAGCCCGGCGGGGCCTCGACGGTGGCTGCCAGTTCCAGCACACCCGCCAGATTGAGGTCGTCCCCGTACGCGGGGACCGTCGCCGCGTTGCGAGCCAGTAGTTCGGCGAGCGCACCGCCGGAGCCGGAGCCAAAGGCCGCCAGCGGCACGGCGAAGCCCCCCACCCGTCGACCGGAGTGAAGTGCCGTTCCCAGAACGGCGACGACCGCACCGGTGGCCGCGTCGACCACCGGCCCCCCGGCCGCCCCGCCCCCGAGCCGCAGCGCATCGCTTCCCGCCGTGCCGATCGCCAACTCCAGGGCGTCGTCGAGGAGATGGAAGCGGTCGGTCGCCGTGTACGTCACGGCGGACGTGCCCAGCACCCGGGCCTCGCGCCAGCCTCCCGCGGCGATACGGACGTACGTGCCGCTCTCCACGGAGTCCCGGACGGTGATCGGGAGGGGATCGAGGCCAAGCCCGTCCGAGCCAAGCCCGTCCGAACCGAGACCATCCGAACCGAGACCGTCCCTGTGGAGGCCTCTCGTGTGGATCAGGGCGAGGTCCAGGGACGGAAAGGGCGTGACCGAGTCGGCCGTCACCAGGCAGGTGCGGTCACCAGGGGCGTGCAGGACGAGACGGGCGAGCCCGTCGACCGCCTCGTGGCTGGTGATCACCGTGCCCTGGTGGTCGGCGACGAACCCGGTGCCGCGCGGCCGCCCGGCGAGATCACTGATCCGCACCAAGGCCCGGTCCGCGGCTTCGACCACCGCTTCGACCACCGCGTCGGCCGGGTGCGCTGCTTCGGCGGCGTATCCCGCGTCGGCCGATCGCGTCGCCTCGGGTGCGTGCCGGGCAGCGACCGGCAACTGATGACGGCCCCCGGTCCGCGGGCCCCGTCCCGCCATGCTCGAACCTCCCCGCCGCGCGCGTCGCACCGTGCCACCGACGCCTCGTCTCCGACGGTAGGCGCGAGGTGATCGGGTGCGACAGATCGCAAGCCGAACGAGCCCCCTTCCGCTCCCCCGGTTCACTCCGAGCGCCTGCCCGGACGGGTGAATAGACGAGGTCGGATGGATACACCCTTGGGTGGGGGAACCGAGGGGGACAGTGGAGCGGCGCACACAGGAATCCCCGTGAACGCCGCTCCACGACGAATCGGGCCGAGCGGACCGACGCGGCCGACCCGGCTGACCCGGCTGACCCGGCTGACCGCAGAAGGCAACCGGGGCCGACCACTCCAGGTCAGCCGAACACGGCCAGGCTCTTCGCCTTGCCCTTCTGCTCCTCCACCAGTGCCAGGAACCGCCCCTCGGGATCGAACACCCCGACGGCCCCGGCCCCTGCGTACTCCTCGGGCATCTCCAGCCGCACACCGTTCGTCAGCAGCTGCCCGCGCTTGGCGTCCACGTTCCAGCGGGGGAACGCGGCCGCGGCGGCCTCCGCCATCGGCATCACGGTCAGCTCCTCCTGGAGCTGGTCGAGGGTCCGGGCGGAGTCGAGCTTGTACGGGCCGACGCGGGTGCGCCGCAGCGCCGTCAGATGGCCGCCGACGCCCAGGTCGGCCCCCAGGTCACGGGCGAGGGCGCGGATGTACGTACCGGACGAGCACACGACCGAGACGACCAGGTCCAGGACGGGCGTACCGTCCTCGGCGACCGCGTCCCGGATGTCGTACACGGCGAACGACGAGATCCGTACCGGACGGGCCGGGATCTCGAAGTCCTCGCCGTCGCGTGCCCGCTTGTACGAGCGCACTCCGTCGATCTTGATGGCGCTGACCTTGGACGGCACCTGCATGATGTCGCCGCTGAGCTTGGCGATACCGGCGTCGACGGCGTCCCGGACCACCTTGGAGGCGTCCGTGGACGAGGTGATGTCACCCTCGGCGTCGTCGGTCAGGGTGTTCTGCCCGAGCCGGATGGTGCCGAGGTACTCCTTCTCGGTCAGCGCGAGGTGTCCGAGGAGCTTGGTCGCCTTCTCGACGCCGAGGACGAGCACGCCCGTCGCCATGGGGTCGAGGGTGCCCGCGTGTCCGACGCGGCGGGTCTTCGCGATCCCGCGCATCTTGGCGACCACGTCGTGCGAAGTGAAGCCCGACGGCTTGTCCACGATGACAAGGCCGTCGGGCGTCTTCTGCTTCTGCGTCATTCCGCGGCGTCGCCGTCCGTCTCGTCGTCCTCGCCCGGCTTCTTGTACGGGTCCGCCTCACCGGCGAAGGTGGCGCCGGCCGAGACCTCGCGCACCTTCGCGTCCGAGGCCCGTGCCTTGTCGAGCAGGTCCTCGATGGTCTTGGCGGTGTCCGGCAGAGCGTCCGCCACGAAGGTGAGGGTCGGCGTGAACTTCACGCCGGCGGCCGCACCCACGGCCGAGCGGAGCACGCCCTTGGCGCTCTCCAGGCCCGCGGCGGCCTCCGCACGCTCCTGGTCGTCCCCGTACACCGTGTAGAAGACGGTCGCCTCCCGGAGGTCCCCGGTGACCCGGGTGTCCGTGATGGTCACATGCGAACCGAGCCGCGGGTCCTTGATCCCGCGCTGCAGCTTCTGGGCCACCACCTCTCGGATGAGGTCCGCCAGCTTCTTCGCCCGCGCGTTGTCGGCCACTGGTCCGTCTCCCTCTTTCTTACTGTTCTGTGTACGGCCGATCCTCGTCGCCGCACGCTGCATACGCTCAGTCGTCGTCTTCGCCGTGGAACCGCCGTCTCACCGACAGCAGCTCCACCTCGGGACGGCCGGCGACCAGACGCTCGCAGTGGTCCAGTACGTCGGTCAGGTGCCCCGCGTCCGCCGACACCACCGCGAGGCCGATGCCGGCCCTCCGGTGGAGGTCCAGGTGGTCGACCTCCGCCGCGCTCACCGCGTACTTCCGCTGGAGTTCGGCCACGATGGGGCGGACGACGGAGCGTTTCTCCTTCAGTGACCGTACGTCGCCGAGGAGCAGATCGAAGGACAGAGTCCCCACGTACATATGTGTATCCGGATGTCCCGCCGGTACGGGGTAGATGGCCCGGCCAAGCTCTTGGCGGGACACCAGAACGGTACAACGAACGGCCGGGGCCGCTCGACGGAGTTTTCGCCCCCGCCGCCCCTACCCATTCCCGTCACTTACTCAGGGGCTCCGCCCCCGAACCCCCGCTCCTCAAACGCCGGAGGGGCTGAGTTGTAGCGGGGGTCTAGGGGCGGCGGGGGCGAAAAACCCCGCAGGGGCCGGTCGACGAGGACGTGTGTCCTCGTCGACCAACCCCACACGGTTCAAACCCCGCGGGCTACGACCGCGGCTTCTCGCGCATCTCGTACGTCGCGATGACGTCGTCGATCTTGATGTCGTTGAAGTTTCCGAGGTTGATACCGCCCTCGAAGCCTTCGCGGATCTCGGTGACGTCGTCCTTGAAGCGGCGCAGACCGGAGATGGTGAGGCTCTCCGCGATGACCTTGCCATCGCGCAGCAACCGCGCCTTGGTGTTGCGCTTGACCTCGCCGGAGCGAACAAGCACACCGGCGATGTTGCCCAGCTTGGACGAGCGGAAGACCTCGCGGATCTCCGCCGTGCCGAGCTCGACCTCTTCGTACTCCGGCTTGAGCATGCCCTTGAGGGCTGCCTCGATCTCCTCGATGGCCTGGTAGATCACCGAGTAGTAGCGGACGTCGACGCCCTCGCGCTCCGCCATCTGTGCCGCGCGGCCCGCAGCGCGGACGTTGAAGCCGATGACGATCGCGTCGGAGCCGGTCGCCAGGTCGATGTCCGACTCGGTGACCGCACCCACGCCGCGGTGCAGGACGCGGATGTCGACCTCTTCGCCGACGTCGAGCTGGAGCAGCGAGGACTCGAGAGCCTCCACCGAACCGGACGCGTCGCCCTTGATGATGAGGTTGAGTTCCTGCACCAGACCGGCCTTGAGCGCCTCGTCCAGGTTCTCCAGGGAGAACCGGACTCCGCGCCGGGCGAAGTTGGCGTTGCGCTCGCGCGCCGCGCGCTTCTCGGCGATCTGACGTGCCGTGCGGTCCTCGTCGACGACCAGGAAGTTGTCGCCGGCGCCCGGGACGTTGGTGAGACCCAGGACCAGGACGGGGGTCGACGGACCCGCTTCCTCGACGTTGTTGCCGTTGTCGTCGAGCATCGCCCGGACACGGCCGTACGCGTCGCCGACCACCATGGTGTCGCCGATGCGCAGCGTGCCGCGCTGGACCAGGACCGTCGAGACGGCACCGCGGCCACGGTCGAGGTGGGACTCGATCGCAATACCCTGCGCGTCCTGCTCCGGGTTGGCCCGCAGGTCGAGCGAGGCGTCCGCGGTGAGGACCACGGCCTCCAGCAGGCTCTCGATGTTGAGGCCCTGCTTGGCGGAGATGTCGACGAACATCGTGTCGCCGCCGTACTCCTCGGCCACCAGACCGAACTCGGTGAGCTGACCGCGCACCTTGGTCGGGTCGGCGCCCTCGACGTCGATCTTGTTGACCGCGACCACGATCGGCACCTCGGCCGCCTTGGCGTGGTTCAGCGCCTCGATCGTCTGGGGCATCACACCGTCGTTGGCCGCCACCACGAGGATCGCGATGTCGGTCGACTTGGCACCACGGGCACGCATGGCGGTGAACGCCTCGTGACCCGGCGTGTCGATGAAGGTGATCCTGCGCTCTTCGCCGTTGACCTCGGTCGCCACCTGGTAGGCACCGATGTGCTGGGTGATGCCACCGGCCTCGCCCGCGACGACGTTCGTCTTGCGGATGGTGTCGAGGAGGCGGGTCTTACCGTGGTCGACGTGACCCATGACGGTCACGACCGGCGGACGCGCGACGAGGAACTCCTCGCCACCCTCGTCCTCGCCGAACTCGATGTCGAAGGACTCGAGCAGCTCGCGGTCCTCCTCCTCGGGGCTGACGATCTCGAGGACGAAGTTCATCTCGTCCGCGAGGAGCTTCAGCGTCTCGTCGGAGACGGACTGCGTGGCAGTGACCATCTCGCCGAGGTTCATCATCACGCCGACGAGCGACGCCGGGTTGGCGTTGATCTTCTCGGCGAAGTCGGTGAGGGACGCACCGCGCGACAGACGGACGGACTGTCCGTTGCCACGAGGCAGCATCACACCGCCGACCGACGGGGCCTGCATGGCCTCGTACTCCTGGCGCCTCTGCCGCTTCGACTTGCGGCCACGACGCGCGGGACCGCCGGGACGGCCGAAGGCGCCCTGCGTGCCACCACGGCCACCCGGACCACCGGGACGGCCACCGAAGCCGGGACGACCGCCGCCGCCACCGCCGGGACCACCCGGACGGCCTGCGAAACCGCCGCCACCGCCACCGGGACCACCGGGACGACCGGCGAAACCGCCACCGCCGCCACCGGGACCGCTGGGACGACCGGCGAAGCCGCCGCCACCCGGACGACCGCCGCCACCGCCACCGCCGGGACGACCGCCGCCGCCGGGACCGCGGCCACCGGGGCCACCGCCGCCGGGACGCGGCGTACCCGCAGCGGGACGCTGCGGCATCATGCCGGGGTTCGGACGGTTACCACCGGGGCCGCCACCGGGACGCGGAGCGCCACCGGGACCACCCTGCGGACGAGGCATGCCGCCCGGGCTCGGACGGTTGCCGCCGGGGCCGCCACCGGGACGCGGAGCGCCACCGGGACCACCCTGCGGACGGGGACCACGGTCCTGGCCCGCGCCCTGGGGACGCGAGCCGCCCGGAGCACCGGCACCGGGGCCGCCGGGACGCGGGGCACCGCCCGGACGGGGCGCCTGCGGGCGCGCCATACCGGTGGAGCCACCAGAGGTGAACGGGTTGTTGCCCGGACGGGGACCGGCGGGACGACCACCGGGACGCGTGCCCTGGCCGCCGGGACGCGGGGCGCCCTGACGGTCGCCACGGTCACCGCGGTCGCTGCGCTCGCCACGGCCCTGACCCGGACCACCCTGACCGCCCTGTGCGGGACCGGCCGGACGGACACCGGGCTTCGGGGCGCCGGGACGGGCACCGCTGGGACGGGGACCCGCGGCCGGAGCCGCGGGGGCCGCCGGAGCGGCGGGAGCCGCCGGGGGTGCCGTGAACTCGGGCGCGGCCGGAGCCGGAGACGCCGGAGCGGGCTTCGGGGCCGGCGCCGGGGGCTTGGGACCCGGAGTCGGACGCGGACCCGCGGCCGGAGCCGCCGGGGACGCGGGCGTCTCCGCGGCGGCCGGCTTCGGGGCCGGCGGGCGCGGCGCTGCCGGACCGGGACGGGCGGCCTGCGCCGGAGAAGGCGCGCCGGGCCTGGCGGGCGCGGCCTTGCGCGGGGCGGGCTTACCGCCGCCGTTGCCCTGCTGCAGGGCATCGGTCAGCTTGCGTACTACGGGCGCCTCGATCGTCGAGGACGCCGAACGGACAAATTCACCGAGTTCTTGGAGCTTGGCCATGACGACCTTGCTCTCCACCCCGAACTCCTTGGCGAGTTCGTATACCCGGACCTTAGCCACTTCGCTCCTTTTAGGTCCGGGTTGCGTCCGGACCGTCGCTACTTCATGGGCGTACTCATCGCGTGCTCATCGAGTGCTCATCGCAATCTCGACCTACTTCCAACTCGCGGGGTACCAGGGCCGCACGGGGTTCCGTGCGACACGTTTTACGGTGTTGCCTGCTCAGCAACTGTCTATCTGCTCGACGTACAGGCGCAACGCCTTTGTGTCGAGCGGACCCGGGGCACGCAGCGCCCTCGTGAACGCCCGGCGGCGGACCGCCAGGTCGAGACAGACGAGGGCGGGGTGTACATACGCACCCCGGCCGGGCAGCGTACCGCGAGGATCGGGGGCGCATTCGCCCTCGGCCGCCACGGTGCGCAGCAGATCGATCTTGGCCGCTCGCTCCCGGCACCCCACACAGGTGCGCTCAGGGCATGCGCGGGCATGCGTCCGGCCAGACACTCTTAAGTCTACCTCCCCGCACCGACCTCACCCCTTTGGGGCAAGAACCGAACGGTTGTTGTCGTAATCCAAGCGTCACACGGCGTGATCTATTCCCGATCTTGCCGTTGACGCCCCCCGACCTGGGCCTGTTTCGGCTCAGTCCTGGTTCTCGGCGGGCTGCTCGGTGTCCGGGCGGATGTCGATGCGCCAGCCGGTCAGGCGGGCGGCGAGCCGGGCGTTCTGCCCTTCCTTGCCGATCGCCAGGGACAGCTGGTAGTCGGGGACCGTCACGCGCGCGGAGCGGGCCGCGAGGTCGACGACCTCGACCTTGGAGACCCGGGCCGGGGACAGCGCGTTCGCCACCATCTCCGCCGGGTCGTCCGACCAGTCGACGATGTCGATCTTCTCGCCGTTCAGCTCGGCCATGACGTTGCGCACGCGGCCGCCCATGGGGCCAATGCAGGCACCCTTGGCGTTCAGGCCTGACCGGGTGGACCGGACGGCGATCTTCGTGCGGTGGCCGGCCTCGCGGGCGATCGCGGCGATCTCGACGGAACCGTCGGCGATCTCCGGCACCTCAAGCGCGAAGAGCTTCTTCACCAGGTTCGGGTGCGTGCGCGAGAGGGTCACGGAGGGACCGCGTACGCCCTTCGCCACCCGCACGACGTACGAGCGCAGCCGCACGCCGTGCTGGTACGACTCGCCGGGGACCTGCTCCTGCACCGGCAGGATGGCCTCCAGCTTGCCGATGTCGACGAGCACGTTCTTCGGGTCGCGGCCCTGCTGGACGACACCGGTGACGATGTCGCCGTCGCGGCCCGCGTACTCGCCGAGCGTCGCGTCGTCCTCCGCGTCCCGCAGGCGCTGCAGGATGACCTGCTTGGCGGTGGAGGCGGCGATCCGGCCGAAGTCGGACGGGGTGTCGTCGAACTCGCGCGCCTCCTGCCCCTCCTCCAGGTCCTCGGGGTCCTCCTTCGCCCACACGGTCACATGGCCGGTGTCCCGGTCGAGCTTGACGCGCGCGTGGCGGCGGCTTCCCTCGGTGCGGTGGTAGGCGATGAGGAGGGCCGACTCGATCGCCTCGACCAGCAGGTCGAAGGAGATCTCCTTCTCCCGCACCAAGCCCCGCAGGGCACTCATGTCGATGTCCACGGCTACGCCTCCTCCTCTTCCTTCATGTCTGTGTCGTTCTCGTTGGCCTTGCGGTTGAACTCGACCTGGACGCGCGCCCTGTCGATGTCCGCGAAGGCGATCCTGCGGGCGGTGGCCTTGCGTCCCTTGACGCCGGGCACCTCCAGGTCGATCCCGTCCTCGTCCACCGTCAGGATCCGGGCGACCAGTTCGTCGCCGCTCGTCAGCTGGAATCTCACCAGGCGGTCCGTGGCGCGTACGTAGTGACGGTGTTCCCTGAGCTCGCGCTCGGCACCGGGGGTTCCCACTTCGAGGGTGTACTCGCCCTGGCCCATCGCGTCGGTCTCGTCGAGCTTCGCCGAGAGCGCGCGGCTCACATCGGCGATCGCGTCCAGATCGGCCCCTTCGTCGGAGTCGACCACGACGCGCAGCACACGCTTGCGTCCTACCGAGTCCACCTCGATCTCCTCGAGATCGAGTCCCTGCGAGCTGACGAGCGGTTCCAGGAGCTCTCGAAGCCTCTCGCTCTGGGTGGTGCTCATCCGGGTGACTCCTCGGCCGCGTGTGCTGTTGTGGGTAGGTCGCGTGTCAGGTCAAAGGGTATCCGGTCCCAAGGGGTGTTGCCGTCCACCGTGGGCCGCCCGACGGCGGGACGGCGCCGCTGGTGGGTGCGGGGGCGGTACACGGGTACCGTGATCACGGGCCTGCCGCCCTTCCGTTCGTACGAGCCCTCCGAGGACGTCTGCCGTGCCGTTCACCCTGCCGTCGCGCATCCCCTCGGGGCCGCGCCGAAGGAGCCTGCTCGCCGGGGCCGCCGGTGTCGGCGCCGCGCTGCTCACGGGCTGTTCCTCCTCCGACTCCTCCTCCGAGACCACCAAGGGGAGCGCGTCCGCCGCCGAGCGGGCACGCGCGCGTGCGGCCCTGGACAGCGAGCGGCTCTTGGAGCGGTACGGGGCCGTGCTCGCCGTGCATCCCGCGCTGGCCGAACGCCTGTCGCCGCTGCGGGCGGAGGTCGTACGGCACGCGGAGGCGTTCGGCGGAGGCAGGAAGGCCTCCGGGAGTGCGTCGGCGAGTGCTGCCGCCGATCCGTCCGGGGCGCCTTCCCCCGGCCCGTCCGCCGAGGTGCCGGCCGTGGAGAGGGACGCCCTCGCCGAACTCGCCACGGCGGAGCGGACGCTGGCGGACCGGCGTACGAAGGCGCTCCTGGACGTGCCGGGAGAGCTGGCGCGGCTGCTGGCCTCGGTGGCGGCGGCCGGTGCGGTGCACGCGTTTCTGCTGACGGAGGGCGAGAAGTGAGCGGTTCCGGAACGGCCGGAGAAGCAGAGCGGAAGGCCAAGGCGCCGGCGGAGCTGACAGCCGTGCAGGCCGCGCTCGCGGCCGAGCATGCCGCCGTGTACGGCTACGGGGTCGTGGGCGGGAAGATCGGCGAGGCCCGGCGCGGCGAGGCCCGGGCGGCGTACGACGCGCACCGGGCCAGGCGGGACGAACTGGGGCGGGCGGTGCGCGACCTGCGAGCGAAGCCCCGGCCCGCGGCGGCCGCGTACGCGCTGCCGTTCCCGGTGACGGACGCGGAGTCGGCAGTGCGGCTCGCCGCCGAGTTGGAGGACCGGGTGGCCGGGGTGTACTCCGACCTGGTCCGCGCCGCGGAGGGCGACCGGCGCCGGGCGGCGGCCGAGGCGCTGCGGGACGCGGCGGTGCGGGCGGTGCGCTGGCGGGGCGAGAGCGTACCCTTCCCTGGGCTCGCGGAGCGGTCGGCCCGGTCCACCGCGTCGGCGGCACCGCCGTCGTAACGCGTACAGGAAGGAAACGACTCGCGCATGGCTTTCGAACCGCCGCGGCGTCTGGTCAAGGCGCTCGGCGAGACGGCACCGAGCGGTGACGACTGGCTGGAGAAGCTGCCCGAGGCGGCTCAGCAGGCCGTCGCGCTACGCGAGTTGACCGTGGAGCGCGTTCAGGTGCCCGGTGGGCGCAGCAGTCTGGTGGTCCTGGTGCGGCTGCCGGACGGCACCCCCGCCGTCCTGAAACTCGCGCCTGGCCGGGCCCGTCCGGAGAGCGAGCGGGCCGCGCTCGCGCACTGGGACGGCCTGGGTGCGGTACGGCTCCTGGAGCCGGCCGGTGCCGAGGGTGTGCTGCTCCTTGAGCGGCTGCATCCCGATGTGTCGGTGCGTTCGCTGGCCGAGGCCAAGTCGATGCTGGAGGCTGCGGGGGCCCTGCGCCGCCTGTGGGTCGAGCCGCCGGCCGGCACGGTCTTCGAGACGGTGGCCGAGCGGACCGGGCGGCAGGCCGAGGCGATGCGGGCGGGCGCCGACGCGGAGGCGGCGCCGCTGGTCGAGGCGGCCCTGGCGGTACGCGACGAACTGCTGGCCTCCCCGCCCGAGTCCCGCCTCCTGCACGGCACCTTCCGGCAGAGCAAGGTGCTGGCAGGCGAGCGCAGCCCCTGGCTGGCCGTGGGGCCCGACCCCGTCGTCGGCGAGTGCGCCTTCGACCTGGCCCGGCTGGTCCGTGACCGGGTCGAGGACCTGATCGCCTCCCCCTCCGGTTCCGCCATCACCCGCCGCCGGGTGAAGCGCCTCGCGGAGTCCCTGGACCTGGACCTGGAGCGGCTGCGCGGCTGGACCCTGTTCCGGGCCGTGGAGTCGGGCGTACGGGCCCGGCGGGTGGGCCGGTCCCAGGACGCGGAGCTGTTGCTGGAGTTCGCGAGCTGGCTGTAGGGGTCGGCGGTTCGTCGTGGGTGGCTTGGATGGCTTGGATGGCATGGGTGGCTTGGGTGCCTTCAGGCCGCCGCGAGTCTGAGGGCCAGGACCGGGCAGTCCGCCGCCGCTCTGCGGGCGCGTTTCAGGGTTCGGGCGGGGACGGGGCGCGCGTCGACGAGCGGGTAGCCCCACTCATCGAGGGTGACGTGTTCGGGGAGCAGTTCGGCGCAGAGGCCGTGGGCCCGGCAGGACGTCCAGTCGATGTCGAGGTGCTGGGGCAGCTGGTCCATGTCTGTCAGCTCCGGTGGTCGGGGACGGGCAGCAAGGGGGTGCGGTCGGTCGCGGTGCACAAGCCCCGGGCGTGGGCGTCGAGTTCGGCGGCAAAGGTGGTCAGGGCGCTGCGGACCAGTCGGACCGTGCCGTCGGGGTGGTGGCAGGCGCCACGGCCCTCGACGAGTCCGGCCCAGCGGGCGACGTCGTCGCGGGCGGTGCCCTGGGGGCCGGGGGCGGCCAGGGTGCGGAAGGCGGCGGCGATACGCGGCAGGCCGTTGAGGCAGGGGCCGCACTGGCCGGCCGACTCCAGGGCCAGGTAGCGCAGGACGCGGGCGGTTTCGGCGGGGCCACAGCGGTCGGCGGGGAGGGCGGCGAGGACACCCGCGCCCAAGGTGGCGGCGGACAGGCCGAGTTGAGCGACCTCGGCGGTCGGGAGCCAGGTGCCGTGGTAGCCGCCGAGCAGGATCGCGCCGGTGCCCTCCAGCGGGAGCAGCCGGTGCACGGCCATGCCGAAGGGGGCCTCCACGATCTGCGGCTCGCGGCCCGGCACGTGGACCGTGCACAGGGCGCTGCCCGGTTCCGACGGGGTGCCGGCCGAGCGGAACCAGTCGGCTCCGTAGCGGGCGATCAGCGCGAGGTGGGCGAGCGTCTCGACGTTCTGGACGAGGGTGGGCGCCCGGCGTACGCCCTGTTCGCGCACCGGAGGGTCCTGGTGGCGGGGCAGGGCCGCGTGGCCGGAGAGGTGCTGGGCGAGGGCGGAGGACTGGCCGGACAGGAAGCGTTTCGGCACGCGTACGACGCGTACGGGGAGGGGATCGTCGCGTTCGGCCAGGGTCGATTCGAGGCGGGTGGACCCGTCCTCCACTGCCAGGACCGCCTCCCCCGCTCCGGTCGCCTGCGCCGCCAGCCGCAGCCCGTCCAGGACCAGATGGGGCGAGAGGCTCAGCAGGGTTTTGTCCTTGGCGCTCGCCGGTTCGCCCTCGGCGCCGTTCGCGACGACGACCGGGGCGCGGCCGGTGCGGCGGCTCGCGTCGACGACCGAGACGAACTTGCGGTACGTGGGGAAGGCGGCGCCGCCCCTGCCGGTGAGGCCGGACTCCGCGAGGGTGCGCAGGAGGGCCGCCGGGTCGGTGTGGGTGAGGGGGCCGTAGCGGGTCTCGTGCGTGGCGCGGTCGGCGGGGGCGCCGCCGGGGGCGAGGAGGCGCGGGGGCATGAGGGTGTCCGTGAACGTGCTGGTCATGGTCGCGCTCCTTCGGCGGTGAGGAGGGTGGCGGGGGTGCGGCGGTTGGCCCGGGCGGCCTGGGTGACGCGGATCGTGAAGGCGGTGAGGACCGCTGCCACGCAGGTGACCGTCAGCCAGAGCATCCAGTCGGTGCCCGTGTCGGTGCCGATGCCGATGCCGTGGATCAGGGCCACCGGCCAGGACGCGTAGGCCAGCCAGTGGACGGCTCGCCAGGTGCGGTGGCCGAGCTTCGCGCGGAGGAGGCTGGTGATCAGGACGGCGAGCATCAGGTCCAGGGCGACCGTGCCGAGGCCCAGCCAGAGGGGCTGGTAGTCGGAGGCGAACGGGATCAGG
Source organism: Streptomyces sp. NPDC058697 (assembly GCF_042715345.1). Classification (NCBI taxonomy): domain Bacteria; kingdom Bacillati; phylum Actinomycetota; class Actinomycetes; order Kitasatosporales; family Streptomycetaceae; genus Streptomyces; species Streptomyces sp. NPDC058697. The sequence goes on along the minus strand of NZ_JBHXSU010000049.1, from coordinate 5,578 downwards.
ACGTCGAGGGCGGTGATGTCGACGTAGCCGTCGATGACCGCGGTGGCTATGTGGATGGCCAGGAACGCCGTCGCGGAGAGGGAGATCGTTCGGTGGAGGGAGACCGTGCCGAAGAGGGGGAGGCCGGGGAGGCGGGTTCTCAGGCGTACCGCCACACCCAGGAGAACCACAACGGTGAAGAGCACCAGGCAGACGGCTCCGGTGGCCCGGTTGGCGTACCAGAGAACGGAGTCGTCGGTCATGGGGCCGTCTCCGTGACGCCCGCCACCGGGGATTCCTCGCCCCCGCCGCCCCTACCCGTCCCATCCCTGGGGGCTGCGCCCCCAGACCCCCCTTTGTCCTCAAACGCCGGACGGGCTGAGTGGGCCTGGACTCGGCTGTAGAGGTTCGGCCCTGCCGCGAAGTATTCAGCCCCTCCGGCGTTTGAGGAGCGGGGGTTCGGGGGCTGGCCCCCGAGAGGGACGGGAACGGGTAGGGGCGGCGGGGGCGAGAACCGCGGTGTCCCGGCCCTCGGCCAGCCCGGTGTCGTCACCACCGTGCCGTCCTGGGTCACCAGTCTCGCCGGGAGGCCCAGGACGGACAGCCAGCGTTCCGCGCCGGTGCCCTTGATGAGGGCCGCCGTGCTGGCCGCGTTGGCGTCGGCGCAGGTCGTGGCGGCGACCGAGACCGTGCGCCAGGGGGAATCCGTCGGAAGGCCGGTGTTCGGGTCGAGGATGTGGTGGAGGGTGTGCGGGCCCGAGCGCCAGGCACGGGCGGCTGTGCCCGAGGTGGCGAGCCCGCCGCCGTGCAGGCCGACCGTCGCGTACGGGCCCTGCGAGGGCGTCTCGTCGACCGGGCCTGTGACGTCCTGGACGCGGATCCGCCAGCCGCCGACCGGGGGTTCGCCCGCGACCGCCGTGTCGCCGCCGAGGCTCACCAGGACTCCGCAGCCGGCCGCCCGCGCGAGCGTCGCCGCGGCCTTGTCTGCCGCCCAGGCCTTGGCCGTGGCGCCGAGGTCGAGGCGGACACCTGCCGGGACGGTGACCGTGCCGGTCGCGCGGTCCAGGCGTATCAGGCGCCAGCCCGGGACGGGGCGCACGGTGAGCTTCACCGGTCGCCCGTCCTCCTGGACGAGCCGGAAGTCGCGGTCGTAGCCGATGGCGTTCATCGCCGAGCCGACCGTCGGGTCGACAGCTCCGTCCGTCGCCGCGGCGGCCCTCAACGCGACCGCCAGCGCCTCCGCGAGCAACGGGCTGACCCTGACCGGCCGCCCTCCGGCCCTGTCGAGCGCGGCCAGCTCGGAATCCTCGCGGAACCTGCTGCACGCCGCGTCGACCTCGGCCAGCTGCCGGGCGAGCAGCAGGTTGCAGGAGTCCAGCAGCGCCGGGTCCGTCGTGACGAGCCGGACGCTCGTACCGAGGGCACGCCAGTTCGCGGCGGCCGTGGGGCGGACGGCCGTGCCGCCCGGGGCGGCGGCCATCACGACGCCCCCGAGGTGGAGTCGGCGGTCCCACTGTCGTCGGCGGAAGTCAGGTCGTCGGACGAGCCCTGCAGCGACGAGGAGGAGTCGCTCCCGCTCTCCGAGGCCGATGAGTCCGACGACGACGAGGAGGAGGAAGAAGACGAGTCTTCCGACTGCGATGTCGACGACGATGACGATGACGAGTCCGTGGTTCCGCTCGCCGTCGTCGTCGCCGTCGACTCCATCGTGCCGATGAGTGCGAAGACGCCCGCCGCGGCCGCCAGTGTCACCGCCGCTGCCGCGGCAGCCGTACGCCGTGCGCCTCTGCGGACCGCCGCGGCGGCCCCCCGTTCGCTGCCTGACATGACTGCTCCCCTCCCGAATGACGCTGTGTCACGTCCTACGGTCGGGGAGCAGCCTGAGAGAAAACTGTGCGGCGCCCATACGCCCGGCAAGAAGTCTCTGAGAGGCTTCTTAACCGCGCGGGGTCAGCCGCTCAGGGCCGACGTCAGTTGCTCAGGCGGGCGATCGCCTCGTCCACCGTCAGCTCCTCGCGCTCGCCGGTGCGGCGGTCCTTCAGCTCCAGGACGCCCTCGGCGGAGCGCCGGCCGGCCACCAGGATCTTCGGTACGCCGATGAGCTCGGCGTCGGTGAACTTCACGCCCGGCGAGACACCCGCCCGGTCGTCAACGAGCACACGGACGCCCGCCGCGCTCAGCTTCTCCGAGACGTCCAGGGCGAGTTCGGTCTGGAGTGCCTTGCCCGCGGCGACGACGTGGACGTCGGCCGGCGCGATCTCGGCGGGCCAGACCAGGCCCTGCTCGTCCGCGTGCTGCTCGGCGAGCGCCGCGACCGCACGGGAGACACCAATGCCGTACGAGCCCATCGTCACGCGGACCGGCTTGCCCTGCTGGCCGAGCACGTCGAGCTGGAGGGCGTCGGCGTACTTGCGGCCGAGCTGGAAGATGTGGCCGATCTCGATGGCACGGTCCAGCTTGAGGCCGGTGCCGCAGACGGGGCAGGGGTCGCCTTCCTGCACGACGACCGCGTCCACGTACTCGTCGACCTCGAAGTCACGGCCCGCGACGACGTTCTTCGCGTGCACGCCCTCCTTGTTGGCGCCGGTGATCCAGGCGGTGCCGGGGGCGACGCGAGGGTCGGCGAGGTAGCGGACCTTCTCCAGGCCCTGCGGGCCGACGTAACCCCGTACGAGGTCGTCGCGGCCCGTGAAGTCCTCGGCCGTGACGAGTTCGACGGCGGCGGGGGTGAAGTGCGCCTCGACCTTGTCCATGTCGACCTCGCGGTCGCCGGGCACGCCGATGGCCACGATCTCGCCGTCCACCTTGACCAGCAGGTTCTTCAGAGTGGCGGAGGCGGGGACCTCCAGGTACGCGGCGAGCGTCTCGATGGTCGGGGTGTCGGGGGTCGGGATCTCCTCGAGAGCGGGGACGGCCGAACCGTCGACCGGATGGAGCGCGTAGGTGATCGCCTCGGTGTTGGCCGCGTAGTCGCAGTTCGGGCAGTCGGCGAAGGTGTCCTCGCCGGCCGCTGCCGGGGCGAGGAACTCCTCGGACTTGGAACCGCCCATGGCACCGGCGGTGGCCGCGCAGATGCGGTAGTCCAGGCCGAGACGCGTGAAGATCTTCTGGTACGCCTCGCGGTGCAGGGCATACGACTTGGCCAGGCCCTCGTCCTCCGTGTCGAAGGAGTACGAGTCCTTCATCAGGAACTCACGGCCGCGCAGGATGCCCGCGCGCGGGCGGGCCTCGTCGCGGTACTTGTTCTGGATCTGGTAGAGGATCACCGGCAGGTCCTTGTAGGACGAGCACTGGTCCTTGACCAGGAGGGTGAAGATCTCCTCGTGGGTCGGGCCGAGGAGGTAGTCGCCGCCCTTGCGGTCGTTGAGGCGGAACAGCTCGGGGCCGTACTCCTCCCAGCGGCCGGTCGCCTCGTAGGGCTCCTTCGGCAGCAGGGCGGGCAGCGCGACCTCCTGGGCGCCGATGGCGTCCATCTCCTCGCGGACGACCCGCTCCACGTTGTTCAGGACCTTCTTGCCCAGCGGCAGCCAGGACCAGAGGCCTGCGGCGGTACGGCGTACGTAGCCGGCGCGCACCAGCAGTTTGTGGCTGAGTACCTCGGCGTCCGCCGGGTCGTCACGCAGTGTCTTGACCATCAAACGGGACATGCGCTGGACCTGGGCCATGGTTCTCGACTCCTGCTGCGTAAGGGTGATGGCTAGGAGGTTAGCCGGGGGGCCGCCGTCGCCGGAAATCCGTTTACGGCGCCGGAGGGATCGGTCAGCGGCGCCGGAGGGGCAGGGGGGCGCCCATCACCGCGTACGGCTTCGGTGCGCTGGGGAACAGGACCTGCCTGGCGAGGTCCTCGTATCCGAGCGAGCGGTACAGGCCCCGGGCCGGGCTCTCCGTGTCGATGGCGGAGAGGATCGAGCGGGGCTGGGCGGCGCTGTCCGTGATGGTGGTGATCAGGGCGCGGCCCACGCCCTGGTTCTGGAAGCCCGGGTGGACGTGCAGCTCGGTGATCACGAAGGAGTCGTCCAGCCACCCGTCGGATCCCTGGCTGCGCAGATAGGGCTCGACGACGGTGGACCACCAGTGCGTCCTGTCGTTGGGCATGCCGTAGACGAAGCCGACGAGACGTCCGTCCATGGTGGTCGCCCCGAGCGCGCGGGCGCCGGGGTACGCGAGGTGCCGCAGCACGATCTGTCGTCGTACGGCGATCTCGTCCGAGCCGAGTCCGAACGCCAGGGCTTGGACGGCCAGCGCCTCGTCGATCCTGGCGGCCAGGTCCAGGGGGCCGATGACGATGTCGTCGGGCGTGACGGGGCCGTGACCGGGGAAGCGCAGCATGCCCGGAGACTACCCGGGCGATTCGTTGGAGGGGGCTGCGAGTCGGGTGGTCCTGTTGGGTGCGGGCCGGATGTGGCTGGTCGCGCAGTTCCCCGCGCCCCTAGCGGGCGTGCCCCTGACGGGGCTCTGCCCGCCCTCAGAACAGGATGCTCATGAATGCGCCGACCTCTTGGAAGCCGACTCTGCGGTAGGTGGCTCTGGCGGCTGTGTTGTAGTCGTTGACGTAGAGGCTGACGATGGGGGCCACGTCGGCGAGGGCGTAGCGGAGGACCGCTGCCATGCCGGGGGCCGCGAGGCCCTGGCCCCGGTATTCGGGGGCCACCCAGACGCCCTGGATCTGGCAGGCCTCGGTCGTGGCCGCGCCGATCTCCGCCTTGAAGACGACCCGGCCGTTGTGGTCGAGGCGGGCGAACGAGCGGCCGGAGCCGACGAGTTCGGCGACCCTGGCCTGGTAGAGGAGTCCGCCGTCGCCCGCGAGCGGGGAGACGCCGACCTCCTCGGTGAACATCGCCACGCATGCCGGCATGATCGTCTCCATCTCGTCCTTGCGGATGCGGCGGACGTACGGATCCGGGGCCATGTCGGTGGGGAGGCGGTCGGTGACCATCAGGGGCTGGTGCGGGCGGACCTCACGGGCCGGGCCCCAGTTCGGTTCCAGGAGGCGCCAGAGCTGGGCGGTGGCGTCGGACGGGCCGACGATGGAGGAGCAGCGGCGGCCTGCCCTGCGGGCGCGGTCCGCGAAGGCGCGTACGGCTCTGGGGGTGGCGCAGATCGGGACCAGGTTGGCGCCGGCGTAGCAGAGGGACGTCAGCATGCCGTCCTCGTACCAGCCCCACATCTCGCCGCCGAGGCGCCAGGGGTCGAGGCCGGCGACCTGTACGCGGGAGGCCACGAAGGCGTTCGCCACCGGCTCGCGGTCGAGGACGGCGAGCGCGGCGTCCAGGTCGCTCGGTTCGAGGACCCTGGTGGTCGTCTGCGTCAACACGTGCGGGGCCTTCACCATCAGGTCTGCTGATCTCCGCACTGTACCTGGCGGAATTGTGCGGCGCCGCCTGATGGGTCGGGGCCGGGTTCTCTCGCCCCCGCCGCCCCTACCCATCCCATCCTTCTGGGGCTCCGCCCCAGGCCCCGTCCGTAGCGATTTCGGGTGCGGGCCGGTGGGGGCTTGTCGCGCAGTTCCCCGCGCCCCTTTCAGGGGCGCGGGGAACTGCGCAGTCTTTTGGGGGTTCGGGGGCGTAGCCCCTGAGTAAGTGACGGGAATGGGTAGGGG
>NZ_JBHXSU010000048.1:0-45279 GCF_042715345.1 Streptomyces sp. NPDC058697 | reverse complement strand
CCCCTTAAAGGGGCGCGGGGAACTGCGCAGTCTTTTGGGGGTTCGGGGGCGTAGCCCCTGAGTCAGGGACGGGAATGGGTAGGGGCGGCGGGGGCGAGGGACTTCTGGGTCAGCCCATGTGGGCCGGGGTCGTGTCCCCGGTGTGCTGGCGGCCCGCGTTGACGGCGAAGGCCATCACGACGAGGCCCGCGAGGAACATCGCCGCCGCGGCGACGAACGCCATCGCGTAGCCGTGCGTCAGCGCCTCCCCGGCCCGGGCCACAAGCCCGAAGTCCCCCGTGGCAAGCCCCCGATAGAGGGACGCAGCCGCATCGGGCAGCTCCCCGTCGGCAGCAGACGTGGAGATCGTGGACAGCACAGCCAGCCCCAACGCCCCACCGACCTGCTGCGCGGTGTTCAGCAGCGCGGACGCGACCCCGGTGTCCAGGTGGTCCACCCCGCTCACCGCCCCGAGCGTCATCGGCACGAAGCTCAGGCCAAGACCGAGCGCGGTGACGAACATCGCCGGCATGAGATGGGCCGCGTACGAAGAGTCCGCCTCCAGCGTCGCGAACCACCCCATGCCCACCGCGGCGACCAGCAGCCCCGGCCCGGCGATCAGCCGAGGGGCGAAGCGCGCGACCAGCTTGGAACTGACCCCCGCCGCGGCGGCCATACCGAAGCTGAACGGCAGATACGCGAAGCCGGTCTTCACGGGGCTGTAGCCCAGGATGAGCTGCATGTAGAGGGTCAGGAAGTAGAACGTGGCGAACATGCCCGCACCGATGAACAGCATGGTGGCGTACGAGCCGGTGCGGTTCCGGTCGCGGAACAGCCGCAGCGGCATCATCGGATGCGAGCTGCGGGCCTGCAGGACGAGGAAGACCGCCAGCAGGACGACGGCCGCGGCGAAGGACGCGAGGGTCGGCCCGTTCGCCCAGCCGTGCTCGCCGCCACGGGTGATGCCGTAGACGAGGGCGATCAGACCACCGGTGCCGGTGACGGCGCCGGGCACGTCGAGGCGGCCGGGGTGGCGTTCGGCCTCGACGAGCGTGCGGGTGCCGGCCAGGACGGCCAGGCCGATGGGGATGTTGACGAAGAACACCCAGCGCCAGTCCAGCAGGTCGGTGAGCGTGCCGCCGAGCAGGAGACCGACGGTGGCGCCGACGCCGCCCATGGCCGCGTACACGCCCATCGCGGTGTTGCGGGGCTTGCCCGCCGGGAACGTGGTGGTGATCAGGGCCAGCGCGCTGGGCGCGGCGAGCGCGGCGCCGACGCCCTGCAGGATTCGGGCGCCGATCAACAGTCCCTCGTTCGGGGCCAGTCCGCCCAGCAGGGAGGCCAGGGTGAAGACGATGACGCCCGCCTGGAACATGCGTCGGCGGCCGAAGAGGTCGCCCGCCTTGCCGCCGAGCAGGAGCAGTCCGCCGAAGGCCAGCGCGTACGAGTTGACGATCCAGGCGAGGTTCGCGTCGGAGACGCCGAGGTCGGTCTGGATGGCGGGCAGGGCGATGTTCGTGATGGTGGCGTCGAGTACGACCATCAGCTGGGCCGCCGCGATGACGACCAGGGCGAGGCCGAGGTGGCGGCCCGGGGGTGGGGCATCGGTGCCGGTGCCGGTGCCGGTGCCGGTTTCCGGGCGTGCGGGAGTGGTGACAGCTGTGCTGTCCGCAGACATGGAGGAACTCCAAAGGGATGGGCTGAGAACCGAAGCGAAAAGGGCGCGCCGTGTCGACGGTGAACGAGAACACCCGCGATGCAATCCGAGCGGGGCTGCCGTCTGCGGCACGCCTGCCTGACTCGGGACGAAGCCCAAACGTAGCAGTCGATTTCCGCCGGGAGGGGCGAGAATCCGCATTCTCAGAATGTGGTTCTTCTCCCCCTTGACGGGCGATCACAATTGTGGGCACCGGGGAAATTGAATTCCGCCGTCAGTGCCCACACTTCGAGCCGTCCTGTCAAATTCGGACAGGCTTCAGCGCGGTGTCGTCCCTGGCCGGAAGGGGTGGGCGTTTCTCCGGAGGGAAACACCGCCCACCCCTTCCGCGATTCACGAACCCCTTTGCCGTGAACCCCCTTGCCGTGAACCCCGTTGTCAGGGGGCCGGGTTGACAGGGGCGGGGCTGCACACCGTCGGCTCGTCGAAGATCTCGGCGAGGTCGCAGGCCAGGTCGTCCTCCCAGTCGGCGGCGTCGGCGCCGGTCCAGTCCTCCACGGGGGTGACGCCCTGCTCCTTCGTCTCCGACGGCGCCACCTGAGCCATCTGTGCGTCCTGCGCTGCCTGTGCCATCTGTTCCACGGACGGTTTCGGCGGGGCCTGGAGCCAGCTGTCGAGGGGACGTTCCGTGTAGCTCTCGACGCAGGCGACGATCGCCTCGCGCAGAGTGCCGGTATCGGTGAGCCCGGCGAGCGAGGGCCAGTCGGCGGCACACGGGTCGGGAGTGGGCTCGGGTACGGGCAGGGGTGCGGCCGGTGCCACGGCACCGGCGTCGACCGCCGCGGCCATCGCGGGCGTACCGGCGGTCACGGCCAGGCAGCCCGCCGCCAGAAGAGGTATGAGGCATCGGGAGAGGGTGCGCATGGGGACTCCAGAGTGGGTGTGGACACGAGCGGGACGAGCTGCCTGGTTCTGGCAACTGCTCCCGGCACCTCCTCCCAGCAACTTCCGAGAGCCGCGCCACCGCAATCCGTACGCGGCCGAACAGGTGCCCGCACTGACCCGGACGTGGTGTTCTGGCCGCTTCCGCCCAGGTCCGCACCACCCTCGACCCCCTCGTCCGACGAGCGGGTGTACGCCTGCCCGACGGATTTCCCCCACATCACCCCGGTCTCTCCACAGACTTCTGTTGCGATCTCGTTAGCAGCTACTCCTTGACGCACCGGGAACCCCGACGTTGGCTTTGGTCACCTGGGCCCGCACGGTTGCGCCCTCGTCCGGAAGGCACCCGAAAGTGAACAGCGCCATACGTCGTACCGCCGTAGCCGTCTCGGCTTCCACGATGACCCTCATGCTCGCCGCATGCGGAGCACTGGACGGGAGCAGTGACGGCGGCGAAGCGAGCCCGACCAAGGGCGACGACATCACGGTGGGGCTGCTGCTGCCGGAGAAGTCGAACTCGCGCTACGAGAAGTTCGACTACCCGATCATCAAGGACAAGGTCTCCACGCTGACCAACGGCAAGGGGAAGGTCGTCTACGAGAACGCCGAGCAGGACGCGGCCGAGCAGAACAAGCAGCTCGCGCGGATGGTGGAGGACAAGGTCGACGTACTCCTCGTGGACGCGGTGGACTCCAAGGCCATCGCCTCCGGGGTGAGGCAGGCCAAGGAGGCGGGGATTCCCGTCATCGCGTACGACAGGCTGGCCGAGGGGCCGATCGACGCGTACGTCTCGTTCGACAACGAGGCGGTCGGCCAGGTGCAGGGCCGGGCCCTCGTCGACGACCTCGACGGCGGCAAGTCACAGAAGATCGTCATGATGAACGGCGCGGTGACGGACCCGAACGCCGCCCAGTTCAAGGCCGGCGCCCTCACCGAGCTCACCGGCAAGGTGACCATCGCCAAGTCGTACGACACCAAGGACTGGAAGCCGGCCAACGCCCGGGCCAACATGATGGCGGCGATCTCCGCCATCGGCGCCGACAACATCGCCGGGGTGTACTCCGCCAACGACGGCATGGCCGGCGGCATCATCTCGGCGCTGAAGGCGGCCGGGGTCACCGACCTGCCGCCGATCACCGGCCAGGACGCGGAGCTGGACGCGGTGCAGCGCGTGGTCATCGGCGACCAGTTCATGAGCGTCTACAAGCCGTACCCGCAGGAGGCCGAGACCGCCGCCGAGATGGCCGTGGCCGTCGTCCGCGGGTTCGGCATCGAGTTCGACTCCCTGACCCCGGACAAGGCCAACAGCCCCACGAAGAAGAACATCCCGGCCAACCTCCTCCAGGTCTCCAAGCTGACCAGGGACACCATCAAGTCGACGGTCATCCAGGACGGCATCTACACGGCCGACCAGATCTGCACGGCCAAGTACAAGGCGGCCTGCGACTCCCTGGGCATCGAGTAACACCTCGTCGGATCCCGTCCTGCCCCGAGTCGACGCGCGTAACCGGGACGGTCCAGGAACTTTCCCACATCTGTGGAAAACTCCTGGATCTCCTGGATCTCTTGGTCGCGGCCCCGGCCCAGTACTCGATCCAGGCGTGGCTCTGGCCGGCGAGCTGCTTGAGCCGCTGGGGCCGAGCACCCAGGTGTCCTTGGAGCCGCCGACCTGGCTGGAACAGGGCCACCGGCCGCTGGGCGATCCACCCGCGAGGATCGACGACGACTTCTTTGCGTACGCGATCGAGCGTCTGTTGGTCCGCGTGCGGTCCGATTACTAGGCCCGGCCCGTCAACTGGCTTCACGACGAGCTGGTCGAGCTGGTCGAGCTGGTCGAGGGCCGCCTCCAACTGTCCTGGCTCGTCGGGGCGGAGCGACTCTACATAGGAGAGCACCGGTTCCTCGGACAGGTGGTAACCGGATGAGATCGGGAACGTACGTGTAGAGCAGCTTGCCGTCCGTCACGCCGTTGCCCGCAGTGTTCGCGAGTGTGACGTTCCCGGCCTGGGCGGAGTTCAAGATAGGCCTCAAGGGCCCTCCCATTCCAGCGCGTCCAGCACACGCGGCACGAGGTCCGGCGGCCAGGGACGCTCCTCGCCAGCGAAGGCGTACGTCACGGCGGTTCGTGGACGACCGGGCCATCTGATCGGCCCTGAACGGAAGTTCGGCCGGTTCCATCGGTGCGGTGGCCATGAGCCGTTGGGCGCCGGCTCATATGCGGTCCCTCTTCAAGGCTCATCCGGCCGCTCAAACATCTCGTCCCACGCGTTACGCAACGCGACGACCACTCGGTGATTGCCGGCGGCTCACGCGGGCCGCGCGTTTGCTCACCGTCCTCATGCGTCGCACATGCGCCCCGCCGTCCGATTCGCGACCGGCATCAGCTTGTTGCAACGAGCCATGCTGTGGTGGGGATAAATCGGTATTCACTAGGTCGATAGGGGGCGGGGACGCGGCGAAGCCGTGTTGCGGAGGCGGTGGCAGCCGCGCATAGTTGCGCTCCGGAAGAGGCTTGAACCGGGGGTTGAGGAGATGGCCGGGCACGGGAAGGAAGCGCATCCGCACGGTGCTGACCGCCTGTGCGAGGCAGGGGACCGGGTGTACTCCCGGGCGGTACGACGCGGCCGGGTGTCCCGCGAGGACGCGGGGACCGTGCCCTGTCTGGTCGAGCTGGCGCTGCTGCATCCCGACCCCGACGACATGGGCTGGCTGGTGCCGACCTCTCCGCAGGAGGTCATGACACGGCTGCTGCGGGAGATGCACGAGCACGTCGTCGCGACGCAGTCGCGCATGGGATCGGCGGTGTCCGCCTTCGAGTGGTACGCGGCCCTGGGCGGCAACGCCCACTCGCGCGCCGAGGGCGTGGCGATCCGGGTGCTCGACGGACTGCCCCGGATCCGGGCCGCGATGGACGAGGCGACCGAGGCGTGCGCGTCCGAGGTGCTGGCTGTCCAGCCGGGCGGCATCCGCCGCGAGGACGAGCTCTCCGAGGGCCTGCACCGGGCGATGGCGCTGCGCCGCCGGGGTGTGCGCATGCGGGACCTGTACACGCATGTGGCCCGGCACGGGCAGGGCCTGCTGAACTACATGGAGCTGATGGGCGACGCGGCCGAGGCCCGCACCCTGGACGAGGTCACCGAGCGGCTCATCGTCTTCGACCGCACGGTCGCCTTCATCCCCGCCAGCTCGGACCGCACGATCGCCCTCGAACTGCGGCATCCGGCGCTGGTGGACTACCTGGTCACCGTCTTCGAACGGCTCTGGCGCCTGGCGATCCCCCTCACGGCGCCGCTCCCGGACACGGGCATCGAGGGCATCACGCACCGCGAGCGCTCCATCGCGGCGCTGCTGGCGGAGGGCCACCAAGATGCGGTCGTCGCCGAACGCCTCGGCATCAGCGTCCGCACCTGCCGCGCCCACATCGCCCGCCTCTCGGAAACCCTGGGCGCCGCCAGCCGCACCCAACTCGGCGTCCGCATAGCCCAGGCCGGCCTGGACGGCCCACCCCGCTCCCCGGAACTCCAGCCCCTCACGGCTCCCGGTCCCGGGATTCCAGAATCCCCGACCGACCGATGAGGTAGCCGAGTTGGGCGCGGCTTTCGCTGCCGAGGGTGGCGGCGAGTTTGGCGATATGGACGCGGGCGGTACGGACGTTCATGCCGAGGCGCTCGGCGATGACCGTGTCCGTGTGCCCCTCGACGAGAAGGCCGGCGATGGCGAGCTGACGGGTGGTGACGCCGTTCACCGAGGGCTGTTGGGCGGCCTGGGGATACATCGGCGTGGCGAGGCGCCAGAGGCGGTCGAAGGTGGTGGCGAGGTGGGTGACGAGGGCTGGATGCCGGATCTCCAGGGCGATGCTGCGGTCCTTGGCCGCGGGGATGAAGGCGACGGTCCGGTCCATGACGAAGAGACGCTCGGTGACCTCGTCCAGGGTGCGGACCTCGACATCGCCGTCGAGCTGCTCGAAATGAGCCACGACCGCGGACGAGTAGCGCGAGGTGTGCTGGTAGAGCGTGCGCATCCGGGCTCCCCGGGAGAGCAGCGCTCGCTCCCGCGGCAGCGCGTCGGCCAGGATTTCGGGCGGCCGGTTTCCGCCGGGCTGGATGGTCAGCATTTCCTGCGACGACTCGGCCACCGCCCGGTTGACGGCGGCGTTGATCCGAGGGAGTCCCTGAAGCGCGGTGACCAGGGCGGAGCCGGAGGAATGCGCGCCATGGGCGTTCAGGTTCAGAAGAGGCTCGAACGTCTCGGCCAGCCTCGCCGCCCGGCGGCGCTGCCGCACGACTTCCTCGTCAAAGGTGCGGAGCAGCCTCGGGAGGGCGACGGCGGGCGCGGTGGGTCTCAGCCATCGAACGTCCTCCGGGTCGGGCTGCAGGAGGCCGAAGTCGATCAGACAAGGTGACTTCAGGGCGTCCTGCTGCCGTACACGTCCCTCGCTCAGCGCGCGGCCGTACAGCAGCGACCCCGCCTCGCACAGCTCCTCGACCTGGTGCGTCCGATGCTCGGGAATCTCGTCGGTGGACATTCAGTGATCCTGCTCCAGGAGCCCTGACTGCGCTATGAGGAAACCGAGTTGGGCCCGGCTGCCGCTGCCGAGGGCGGAGGCCAGCTTCGCTATGTGGGCGCGGCAGGTGCGGACGTTCATACCCAGACGGCGTGCTATGGCCTCGTCGACGTACCCCTCGATGAGGAGTTTGGCGATGGAGCGCTGGACAGGGGTGATGCCATTGGGGTCGACGTCGTTCGGGACGTCCTCGGTCAGCGGGACCGCGCGCTGCCAGAGCTGTTCGAAGACCTTGCTGAGGTACATGACGAGTCCGGGGTGCCGGAGTTCGAGAGCGACCCGCCGGTCGTCGCTGGCGGGGATGAAGGCGACGGTCCGGTCGAAGATGATCAGGCGCTCTATGAGCTCTTCCAGCGTGCGGACCTGGATCCTGCCGCCGGATATTCGCTCCACGTAGGCGAGTGTTCCCTGGCTGTGCCTCGCCGTGTGCTGGTACAGCGTGCGGATACTGACCCCGCGGTCCGTGAGGGGCCGGTCCCGCTCCAGGGCCTGCATGAGAGCGTCCGCGGGGCGACCGCCGCCGGGCTGGATCGTCAGCATCTCCGTGTTGCACTCGGCGGTAGCCGAATTGAGTGCGGCGTTGATCCGGTCGAATCCCTCCAGGACGGTGATCGCGTGGATGCTCGTCTGCCCCTGCGTGCTGATCGCGATGAACGGATCGAAGGAATCGGTCAGCTCGATCGCCTGCCGCCGCCGCTCCTGGATCTCGCGTTCCAGGGGGTGAAGACGTTGTGCGAGCGCGACGGACGGGGGAACTGGGCGCAGCCACTTCTCGTCGTCCGGATCGGGGTGGAGCAGTGCGAACTCCAGGAGACAGGGAGCCGCCTCCACCTCGACCCGGGTGATGCGCCCGGAGTGCAATGCGCTGGCGTAAAGGCGCGCTCCTTCGTCACACAACGTCGTGACAGCATGGGGATGTGTCGGTTGTGAGTTATTTGTAGGCAAATCTCCACCCCCCAGGGTCCTGAACATGCAGGAACATGATGCATCGCTCCTGTGGCATTGACGTGCCTGAATGAGCCATCGTCTTGTGACGACGGGGGAGAAGATTCCATCAAGTGAGGACGAAGCCGACTATGCGAGCGAGATTGCTTGGTTCAGTGCTTGCCGCAGTCTTCTCTGTCGCTGTGGCCTTCGGCACGTCGGGGGGCTCGGGCCTCGACGTTGTGCACGCCGAGCAGTCGGTCCCACCGGACAGCGGTTGGACCGATGCTGAGGCGGCGCCGGCGGACAGTGGCTGGACCAAGGTACTGGCCGGGGCGGCGGAGGTTCCGCCGGACAGCGGTTGGACGAGCAGCCCCGCGGACGCAGAAGCATGACCACCCCTCCCGACGACCGTTCCTTCCGCCGAGAAATGGCCACCGCGTACCGCTCCGGCTGGCACTTCATCGATCTGGCCACCGCTGTCCCCCACAGCGGTGACTCATTGATGGTGACGGTGTTCGGGGAGCCGGTCGTGGTGACCCGGGACGAGGACGACGAAGTACGGGCGTACCGGTGTCTGCGACGGCCTCGGGGGGCGCCGCAGCCGGTACGGTGCGCCATTCGGTACGGAATGATCTTTGTGAACCTCGACCAGCGCGACCACCGGCTGGTCGAGCCGGAAGCCCCGGACGTACGAGCCATCTCAGCCACCCCCCGCAGTGCCTGACGCGATTCCCCCGTCGTTGTAAATCGCTCAGGCGCTTCCCCCCGCAGCGGCGTCACCGTGACCTGAACACGGTGACGCCGCTGCAGTTTCCAGGCATATTTCAGGTCATCGACCGGTTTCCACAAGGGCTGAAACCAGCCTGGTACGCGACTGGTGTCCCGCTGTGCGCGCACCTCGCACCGGTTTCCCGTCAGCCGTGCCCCAGCGCCGACGTCAGGGTGATCTCGACGACCGCCCTGGATGGGTTGGGGGACGGGGTCCGGCCGTAGCGCTCGGCGTACCGGCGTTCCGCCTCCGCGACCCGCTCGGGGTCCATGGAAACCGTCGCGCGCCCCTCCAGCGTCGCCCACCGCCGTCCGTCCACCTGGCAGACCGCGACGGGGATGCCGTCGGGCCCGCCGGCCTGCACGTTCCGCACCTTCGTGCTGGACTTGTTCGCGATCACCCGAGCGAGACCGGCCTCCGGATCGTATGTAACCCCGACGGGCACCACATGCGGCGTGCCGTCGGGACGGAGGGTGGTCAGGGTGCACAGGTGACGTTCCCGCCAGAAACCGAGGTACGAGTCGTCGGGATCGCGCGGGTTCACGGGGTACGAGGCCATGGACCGGAACTTAGCCGCTGCCCCTCGCCCGCATCTTCTTGAGTGGAATAGACTCAACTTTGTGTACGTTGGTTGGGTCAGCCAACCTGGAGCACGAGGAGGAGAACGGACACGTGGACGCCGAGCTGACCAACAGGAGCCGGGACGCGATCAACGCGGCCAGCAACCGGGCCGTGACCGGGGGTCACGCCGATCTCACCCCCGCACATCTGCTCCTCGCGCTCCTTGAGGGGCAGGAGAACGAGAACATCACCGACCTGCTGGCCGCCGTCGAGGCCGACCAGGCCGGCGTGCGCACCGGCGCGGAGCGCGTACTGAGCGCGTTGCCCAGCGTGACGGGCTCCACCGTCGCCCCGCCGCAGCCCAACCGCGAGCTGCTCGCCGTCATCGCCGACGCCGCCGAGCGCGCCAAGGAACTGGGCGACGAATACCTCTCCACCGAGCACCTGCTCATCGGGATCGCGGCGAAGGGCGGCCAGAGCGGGGACGTACTCTCCCAGCAGGGGGCCAGTGCGAAAAAGCTGCTTGAGGCCTTTCAGAAGAGCAGGGGAGGGCGCCGGGTGACCACCCCGGATCCCGAGGGCCAGTACAAGGCACTCGAAAAGTTCGGTACGGACTTCACCGCGGCCGCGCGTGAGGGCAAGCTCGACCCCGTCATCGGACGGGACCAGGAAATCCGCCGCGTCGTGCAGGTGCTCAGCCGCCGCACCAAGAACAACCCCGTCCTCATCGGCGAGCCCGGCGTCGGCAAGACCGCCGTCGTCGAGGGGCTCGCCCAGCGGATCGTGAAGGGTGACGTCCCGGAGTCGCTCAAGAACAAGCGGCTCGTCTCGCTCGACCTGGGCGCGATGGTGGCCGGCGCCAAGTACCGCGGTGAGTTCGAGGAGCGCCTGAAGACCGTCCTGGCCGAGATCAAGGACTCCGACGGCCAGATCATCACGTTCATCGACGAGCTGCACACCGTCGTGGGCGCGGGCGCCGGCGGCGACTCCTCCATGGACGCCGGCAACATGCTGAAGCCGATGCTGGCACGTGGCGAGCTGCGTATGGTCGGCGCGACCACCCTCGACGAGTATCGCGAGCGGATCGAGAAGGACCCCGCCCTGGAGCGCCGCTTCCAGCAGGTGCTGGTCGCCGAGCCGACCGTCGAGGACACCATCGCGATCCTGCGCGGACTCAAGGGACGGTACGAGGCACACCACAAGGTCGTGATCGCGGACAGCGCGCTCGTCGCCGCCGCCACGCTCTCCGACCGGTACATCACCTCCCGCTTCCTGCCCGACAAGGCCATCGACCTCGTCGACGAGTCCGCGTCCCGGCTGCGCATGGAGATCGACTCCTCCCCCGTCGAGATCGACGAACTCCAGCGCGCCGTCGACCGGTTGCGCATGGAGGAGCTCGCGCTCGACAAGGAGACCGACCCCGCCTCCAAGCAGCGCCTTGAGAAGCTGCGCCGCGACCTCGCCGACAAGGAGGAGGAGCTGCGCGGCCTCACCGCTCGCTGGGAGAAGGAGAAGCAGTCCCTCAACCGCGTCGGTGAGCTGAAGGAGAAGCTCGACGAACTGCGCGGCCAGGCCGAACGGGCCCAGCGCGACGGCGACTTCGACACCGCCTCCAAGCTGCTGTACGGCGAGATCCCCACCCTGGAAAGGGACTTGGAGGAAGCCTCGGAGGCCGAGGAGGAGGCCGCGAAGGGCACGATGGTCAAGGAGGAGGTCGGCCCGGACGACATCGCGGACGTGGTCGGCGCCTGGACCGGCATCCCCGCCGGACGCCTCCTGGAGGGCGAGACCCAGAAACTCCTGCGCATGGAGGAGGAGTTGGGCCGCAGGCTGATCGGTCAGACGGAGGCGGTCCAGGCCGTCTCGGACGCCGTACGCCGCACCCGCGCGGGCATCGCCGACCCGGACCGCCCGACCGGCTCGTTCCTCTTCCTCGGCCCCACCGGTGTCGGCAAGACCGAACTCGCCAAGGCCCTCGCGGACTTCCTCTTCGACGACGAGCGGGCCATGATCCGCATCGACATGTCGGAGTACGGCGAGAAGCACAGCGTGGCTCGGCTGGTCGGCGCGCCGCCCGGTTACATCGGCTACGAGGAGGGCGGCCAGCTGACCGAGGCGGTCCGCCGCCGCCCGTACAGCGTGGTGCTCCTCGACGAGGTGGAGAAGGCGCACCCGGAGGTCTTCGACATCCTGCTCCAGGTGCTGGACGACGGGCGCCTGACGGACGGCCAGGGGCGGACGGTCGACTTCCGCAACACCATCCTGGTCCTCACCTCGAACCTCGGCAGTCAGTACCTGGTCGAGCCGCTGACGTCCGAGGAGGAGAAGAAGCAGCAGGTTCTCGAAGTCGTACGGGCCTCCTTCAAGCCGGAGTTCCTGAACCGGCTCGACGATCTGGTGGTCTTCTCCGCGCTGAACAAGACGGAGCTTGAGCGGATCGCCAGGCTCCAGGTCGACCGGCTCGCGAAGCGGCTGGCCGAGCGGCGGCTGACCCTGGAGGTCACCGACGCGGCGCTGGCCTGGCTCGCCGACGAGGGCAACGACCCGGCGTACGGGGCGCGGCCGTTGCGGCGGCTCGTCCAGACCGCCATCGGTGACCGGCTCGCCAAGGAGATCCTCTCCGGCGAGGTCAACGACGGCGACACGGTTCGCGTCGACGCGTTCGGTGACGGCCTGATCGTCGGCCCGACGCCGGCTGCCTCCGGCAAGGAGCTGTAGGGGGGTTGCGGCCTGGTTTCGTCTGCGGCCCGGTGGGGGCTGATCGCGCAGTTCCCCGCGCCCCTTAACAGCAAGGGCTACCGCCCCCTGAAGACGAAAGCGCGGGGGCGCAGCCCCTGCCTTTCGTCTTCAGGGGCGCGGGGAACTGCGCGACAAGCCCCCACCGGGCCCGCACCCGCACAACCGAACCCCACCCACCCCTCACGTCACGCCGGCGCAGCCACCCGTACGCCAACCCGCGTGCGGGTGGCCACCAGCTGCCCGTCCTGCGGATACGCATGCCACGTGCGCCAGTGCACTTGCCCCTCGTGCCGCTGGGCGAGCATCGCCGTGAAGGCGTGCGGGCTGCCGGGGAAGACCCCCGCCAGACCGTTCGGATGGTCGGCCACCAGCGCGAGCAACTCCTGCGCGCGCCCCGCGAACGAGCCCCGCGACAACGTCTCCACCCGCGCGGCGAACTCGTACTCCCAGTCGCCCACCCGCTTGGCGACGCCGAGCGGCAACGGCGTGCTGCTGCCCGGAATGCAGGCGACCGTCTCCGAACAACTGCCCCGCTCCTCCTCCAATAGCACCTGGTGGGACGCCCCGAGCAGTCTCAACTGGAGCTTCGAACCCGAGAGTTCGAGATCGAGCGTGGCGAGCGCGGGCAGCGGTTCGCGACCGAGGGCCCAGGCGAGATCGGCCGCACGCGTGTCGGTGTAGGCGGTGTTGAGGGTCGTGAGCATGGGTCGGCTCCGCTGCACGCAAAAGGGTGGGGTTGGTGTCTGTGAAGGGTGACGGTGAGTCGGTCCGTCGCACCCCGGTCGGCGCCGGGCGGGAATTGGGCCCGGGCGGCCAGGTCAGAAGGATGTTCCGGGGTCTGCGTCGGCGATTACGAGGGAATCATGAACGGCGCGTCCGCCACAGCGTTTTTACCCAACTTCGTAGGGTTTCCATCCCCCCGAGGGCTCCTCAGCTCAACTGTTCAGCCAAGAAGTGCGCCATTGGCTCACACGTGCGCCTTCACGCCCCCCGCTCTCTCAACGCCCCTCAACGTCCCTCAACACTCCTCGACACCCGCTCGGCTCTCCTCGCACGCCGAAGCGCCCCGCCAGGCAGAGGAATCCCGGCACACGGCGAAGCGCCCCCGCGGGCGGCGAATCCCGGCACGCGGCGAAGCGCCCGCCGGGAGACGACTCCCGACGGGCGCTCGTGGTGCCGGACGGTCCGGACGCGGTTCCCCGTCCGGAGCTCGGCTGCCCCGTGTCAGCTGCCTCCGCCGCATCCGCCCCCACCGCCCCCGCCCCCGCAGGACGACGACCCGCCTCCGCAGGACGAGCCGCCACTGCAGGAAGAACTCCCCGTCGAACAGCCGCCGCCCGCGCCCGAACCCGAACCCGAGCCGCCGGCCCACCAGCTGTGCCTGGACCGGCGCGAACGCCGCCTGCTGCCGCTCGTCGCGACGGACACGACTCCGATGACGACCAGTACGACGAACACCGCCAGGATGATGCCTACGATCATGGCGCCACCCTCCTTCCGTTCCCCCGAAGCGGCCCCCCGTGGGCTCTGCTTCTAGCCAGTACTTTTGTCTGCGTTTCTGCCTGTTCCTCTTGCTGCTTTCCCGTGTGTGCTTCTTGTGTGAAAGGGGGATGCCCCCGCGTCTCGCGGACCAAAGCAGAGTTGAGCAACTCCAGAGGTTGAGCGCAGGATGGCGGTCATGACCTCCAGCGCACGCCGCCCGCTTCTCAACCGCCGCCTCGCAGAGTTCGGCACGACGATCTTCGCCGAGATGTCGGCCCTGGCCCTGAGTACCGGCTCGATCAACCTCGGCCAGGGCTTCCCCGACACCGACGGCCCCGAGGAGATCCGCGAGGCGGCGGTGCGGGCGCTGCGCGACGGCCGCGGCAACCAGTACCCGCCGGGCCCCGGCGTGCCCGAGCTGCGCACCGCGATCACCGCCCACCAGGAGCGCCGCTACGGCCTCACCTTCGACCCGGACACCGAGGTCCTGGTCACGGCGGGCGCCACGGAGGCCATCGCCGCGGCCCTGCTGGCCCTCGTCGAACCGGGCGACGAGGTGATCGCCCTGGAGCCGTACTACGACTCGTACGCCGCCTGTATCGCGATGGCGGGCGGTACGCGCGTACCGGTCACCCTGCGCCCGCACGAGGACGTCCACGACGGGGTCGTACGCCGGCGCTTCCGTCTGGACCTGGACGAGCTGCGCGACGCGGTCACCGACAACACCCGGCTGCTGCTGATCAACACCCCGCACAACCCGACCGGTACGGTCCTCACCCGCGAGGAGCTCACCGCGATCGCCGAGCTGGCCGTCGAGCGGGACCTGCTGGTCGTCACCGACGAGGTGTACGAGCACCTGGTCTTCGACGAGGCCGAGCACATCCCGCTCGCGACACTGCCCGGCATGCGCGGGCGCACGGTCACCATCGGGAGCGCGGGCAAGAGCTTCTCGTTCACCGGCTGGAAGGTCGGCTGGGTGACGGCCGCGCCCGAACTGGTGGCGGCGGTGCGCTCGGCCAAGCAGTTCCTGACGTACGTGGCCTCGGGGCCCTTCCAGTACGCGGTCGCCGAGGCGCTGGCGCTGCCCGACACGTACTTCGAGGCATTCGGTGCGGACATGCGGGCCAAGCGGGACCTGCTCGGCGCGGGGCTGGCGGAGGCGGGCTTCACGGTGTTCAGGCCGGCCGGAACGTACTTCATCACCACCGACATCCGGCCGCTCGGCGAGAGCGACGGGTTCGCGTTCTGCCGCGCGCTGCCCGAACGCGCGGGCGTGGTCGCCATCCCGAACGCCGTCTTCTACGACCACCGCGAGGCCGGGGCACCCTTCGTCCGCTTCGCCTTCTGCAAGCAGACGTCGGTCCTGGAGGAGGCGGTGAAGCGCCTCAAGACGTTCGCCGGCTGAGGCATCGGCACCCGGCGCTGTCGCAGCGGGGCCCGGGCGCTGTCACGGTGACGCGCCCGGAACGACGGAGAAGCGGGGGAATTCGCGCTCGCCCAGCCGCGCGTTGCTCGCAAATGATACGAATTGCCAGCAATCTTCCAGTGTGACCCAAGCAAGTACCCTCGCGCCCCCGCCCCCCGCCGTCACGGAGCCCGCCACCGAGGGCCGTGCCCGTCCGCGTCCGTCCCCGGCGGCCGCGATGGGCACGGCCCTCGGACTGTTCGCCGCCGCCCGGCTGCTGGGCGCCGCCGCGGTGGCCATGGCCGCCTGGGCGACCGGCGGGCACCCGGTGCTGCTGCTCGGCCGGTCCTGGGACTCCGTCTGGTATCTGCGGATCGCGGGCGACGGCTACGGGCGCAGCCTGCACTTCCGCCCCACCGTCGTCCACAGCGACCTGGCGTTCTTCCCGCTCTACCCGGGGCTGCTGCGGTCCGTCACCGAGCTGACCCCGCTCAGCGGCCCCGGCGCCGGCCTGCTGATCTCGTGGACGGCCGCCGCGGTCGCCGCCTGCGGGATCTACGCGATCGGCGCCCGGCTGCACGACCGTGCCGTCGGCACCGCCCTGGTCCTCCTGTGGGGCCTGCTGCCGCACTCCGTCGTGCTCTCGATGGCGTACACGGAACCGGTCCTCACCGCCTTCGCCGCCTGGTCGCTGTACGCCGTCCTCACCGGCCGCTGGGTGTGGGCGGGCGCCCTCGCGGCCTGCGCGGGACTGGCCCGGCCGAACGGCTTCGCCGTGGCGGCGGCGGTGCTCGCGGCGGCGGCGTACGAGATCTTCAGGCGGCGCGGAAAGGTTTCCCACAGGCTGTGGACGGGCGCGGCGCTCGCACCCCTCGGGTGGGCGGGGTTCTTCCTGTGGGTCGGGCGACGCAAGGGTGATCTGCTCGGCGGGTACTTCGAGGTGCAGCGGCTGTGGGGCTCACGTTTCGACTTCGGCCTCGGCGCCCTGCGCTTCGTCAAGCATCTGCTGCTGCACGGCGACCGGCTGGTCTTCCCCATGTCGATGGTGATCGTGGCGGCCGGTCTGCTGCTGTACGGGCTGCTGATCGCCGACCGCGCGCCCCTGCCGCTGCTGGTCTACGCGGGCGCGCTGCTGCTCGTCGCGGTCGGCGGCGCCGGCTTCTTCGAGTGCAAGCCGCGGTTCCTGCTGCCCGCGTTCCCGCTGCTGCTGCCGCTGGCGTGCGCGCTGGTACGGACGGCGAGAGCCCGACCATGGCACGCGACCCTGGTGGTCGGCGCCCTGGCCGGGCTCTCGTTCGCGTACGGGGCGTACCTCGTCGTGCTCGCCCACAAGCCGCTGTGAGCCGCCGCGGGGCCGTGGCCCGCGGGGCTCGTGCCCGAGTGAGTCCTACTCGTCCTCTTCGGGCTTGTCGGCCTCGTCGATCTCCTGCTCAAGGCCGAGCTGCTCGACGAGCCACTTGTCGAACTCGATGGCGGCCCGCACCCAGCTGACCGTGGACGACACGAAGTGCTCCAGGCTGACGCCCGTGCCGATCAGCATCTGCGCCTCGCCGATCAGGCGGACGGTGCCGTCGTCGTGCGTGTGGCTGTAGACCTTCGGCCACAGGGTGCGCCGGTTCCAGTCGTCGATCGACTCGAGGATCTGGGGCTTCTCCTCGATCTGGTGCGGCCGGTCGTAGAACGTCCGCACCGAGAAGACCTGCTGGTCACCTTCGCCGCGGAACATGAAATACGTGCGGAACTGCTCCCACGGCGCCGCGAGGTCACCCTCGTCGTCGACGACATACTTCAGCTCCATTTGGTCCAGGAGCTGCTTCACAAGGTCCTGATCAGGGACGACGGGGCCCGCCGGTCCGCCGGGGTTCGGCTCGGGCTGGCCCCCGAAGTTCGGAATCGAGGACGGGTCGATAGACATTCGGTGGGTACTCCTGAGGATTGCACGTGGTTACCTGACTTCGACCCTAGCTCTGATCGGCGTTCAGTAGTCCTTTGGCCCCAGGAGAATCGGACAGAGCGGCGAGGCAAGCCCCCGTAAGGGGCGCGGGGAACTGCGCGCTCAGCCCAAACGGACCCGCAGCCGAAAACGCGACCGGGAAAGACGGAACCACCCCGTTCACGGCCCGTACGCGCCCTGGCCAAAGTATGCGTTCAGGCCCGAGTTTCCACACGTGTGGGTGACAGGACGCAGTTGTTCGGTGACGTACCGTTCGCTGGGTGATCGAGCCGCACGCCACCGCCCAGCCCGGCACGGCCACGGCCCCCGCCCAGCCAGGCACGGCCACGGACCGGGCGGGCACGGCCAAGGCCCCGCCGCCCCGGAGCGGCCAGGGCCCGGCGCGCCTGCCGGTCAGCACGGCCACCGGGCGGTTCCTCGTCCTGGCCGGCGTCTTCATCTGCGCGGCCTGCGGACTCGTGTACGAACTCGAACTCGTCGCCCTCGCCTCGTACCTGATCGGCGACTCGGTCACCCAGGCCTCCGTCGTGCTGTCCGTGATGGTCTTCGCGATGGGCCTCGGCTCGCTCGTCGCCAAGCGCCTGCGCGGACGCGCCGCGGCCGGCTTCGGCGCCGTCGAGGCCCTGCTCGCGCTCGTCGGCGGCTGCAGCGCGATGGCCCTGTACGCCGTCTTCGCCTGGACCGGCGACTGGGGCGGCGCCTGGGAGGGCGGCTCCAGCTACGTCCTGGTCGCCTTCTCCCTGGCCATTGGACTGCTCATCGGCGCCGAGGTCCCCCTGCTGATGGAGCTGATCCAGCGCATCCGCAGACAGGACGCGGGCGGCGCGGTCGCGGACCTGTTCGCCGCGGACTACGTGGGCGCGCTGGTCGGCGGACTCGCCTTCCCCTTCCTTCTCCTGCCCCTGCTCGGCCAGTTGACCGCGACCCTCATCACCGGAACCGTCAACGCCATCGCGGGCGGCGCCCTCGTCCTCGGCCTGTTCCGGCACGACCTGACCAGGCGCGCCCGCTGGCTGCTGGTCGTAGCCAACCTCGTCGTGCTCGCGCTGCTCGCCTCCGCCGCCGTCCTGGTCGACGACTTCGAACGGGCCGCGCGGCACGCGGTGTACGGCAAGGACGTACGCGTGGCGATGCACACCGACGTCCAGGAGGTCGTCCTCACCGGCGGCACGGACGGCCGCCCCCTCGACCTCTACCTCGACGGACGCCTGCGGGTCAGCGGCAGCGACGAACACCGCTACCACGCGGCCCTCGTCCACCCCGCGATGAACGGCCCGCACGCGCGCGTGCTCGTCCTCGGCGGCGGCGACGGGCTCGCCGTGCGCGAGGTGCTGCGGCACGGCGGCGTACGGCGGGTCGACGTCGTCGAACTCGACACCCGGCTCGTGGAACTGGCCCGCACCGACCGGGCGCTGTCCGAACTGAACGGACACGTCTACGGGGACCCGAGGGTGCGGGTGGTCGCCGCGGACGCCTTCGGCTGGCTGCGCCGGGCCCCGCGTGGCGCGTACGACGTCGTGGTCTCCGATCTGCCCGATCCCGGGATCACGTCCAGTACGAAGCTGTACTCGCAGGAGTTCTACGGGCTCGCGCGGGGCGTGCTCGCGGGAGGCGGGCGGCTCGTCGTGCACGCCGGGCCCGTGGCGTCGCGGCCGCGCGCCTTCTGGACGGTCGACACGACCGTACGGGCGGCCGGCCTGCGGACCGTTCCGTACTCCGTGGCCGGACGCGACCCGGCGGCGGCGAGCCGGTCCCGGGCCCCGCAGGACTGGGGGTTCGTCCTCGCCTCCCGTGCCCGGCCGCAGCTGCGTACGCCGGCGGGCACCCCGTACGTACCGTCCCTGCGCGCGGGCGTGCGGGAGGCCGAACGCAGCCGGCTCACCGGCCTTCCGCCGTCCACGCTGGTGCATCCGAGGTACGCGGACTGACTCCGACCGAGTCCTCTGCCGGGGGATACGGGGGAATCCCCTCATAGAGAGGTGCGGTGCGGGCCGTGCTGGGTAGGCTCGGCCGACATGGAGCATGAGGTGTTCGTTCCGGTTCCCGTCGAGTCGCTGCGCGAGGCTCTCGCCGATCCCGCGCGGGTGGCCCGGGCGGTGCCCGGGCTCCAGCAGGACGCGGGGACACCGCCCGTCTCCGGCCGCCTGAAGGTGCGCGTCGGCGGGCACGCCATCACGTATCGCGGGACGCTCACCGTCTCCCCGCAGGACGACGGCACGTACGCCCTCGGGGCCGACGCCACCGAGGCCCGCGGCAGCGGCACGGTGAAGCTGGCCCTCACGTTGTCGCTGCGCGCGCGGGAGAACGACCCGGGCGGCGCGGCCGTCACCTTCACCGGTACGGCGTCGGCCGACGGCCGGGTCGCGGAACTTCCGGCGGACGCGGTGACCTCGGCGGCGACCCGTCTGCTGAACCGGTTCGCGGAGGGGTTGGCGGCGCCGGCTGCGACTGCCTCCGGCGGTGAGCCGAGGACGACGGAGACGGCCCCCGAGCCGGAGCCGGAGCCCGAGGCGTCCGCCCCCGAGTCTCCGTCGGCCGAGGAGACCTCCTCCGTCCACGAGGCCGAGGTTCCGCCTCCCTCGCTCGAACCGTTCGCCGAGGAGGACTTCGAGGGTGGCTTCGAGGACGACGCGGTCCCGGCGCCGGACACTCCCGCCGAGGCGGCGCACGCCCGGCGCACGATGATCGGCCGCAGCGCGGAGGAGGTGGACCACGCTCCTCCGCGGGGGCGTTACGCCCCGGTCCCCGCGCCCGAGGCGACGGGCCCCAGTGCGACCCTCCGCTGGGCGGCCCCGGCGGCGGCCCTCCTCCTGGCCTCAGCAGTCGTCCTGGGCAGAGCCCTCCGAAAGCGCCGCTAGCCGACTGCGGCCCGGCGGGGGTCGCCCGCGCAGTTCCCCGCGCCCCTGAAGGGGCCCACCCCCGGGAAGTCGTCTGCGGGTCGTCGTGGGCTGGTCGCGCAGTTCCCCGCGCCCCTAAAAGACAAAAGCCAGGCCCGCAGCCCCGCTTTCAGGGGCCCCGCTCTAAGGGGCGCGGGGAACTGCGCGCTCAGCCACAACGCACCCGCACCCAACACACCACACCGAACCCCCACCCACCCAGGGGCGCGGGGAACTGCGCGACCAGCCCCCACCAAGCCGCAGGCAACGAACGACCCAAGTACCCCAACCCCGCGGAGCGCCACGTAGGGTTCGCGCGTGAGTAACGAAGACATCACGCTGACCGCGGCCGACGCGGAGGTGACCGTCCAGCCCGGCAACGGCGGACGAATCGGCGGACTGAAGGTCGACGGAGTCGAACTGCTCCGCCAGGGCAAGAAGTTCGGCTGCTTCCCGATGGTCCCCTGGTGCGGCCGCACCAGGGACGGCCGCTTCCTGAACGGCGCCACCCCCCACCAGCTCCCCCTCAACTCCCCGCCCCACGCCATCCACGGCACCGCCAGGGACGCCGCCTGGCGCACCGCCCGCAGGAGCGAGAACGAGGCCGTCATCACGTACGACCTCGTCGACCCCTGGCCGTACGCCGGCCGGGTCACCCAGGTCGTGGCGCTGACCGCGGACACCCTGACGCTGACCATGTCGGTGGAGACGTACGACGACTCCTTCCCGGCACAGATCGGCTGGCACCCCTGGTTCAACCGCAACCTGGGCGGCGCCGAGGGCGCAGAAGACGTACGCGTCGACTTCACCGCCGCCTGGCAGGAGGAGCGCGGCGAAGACCACCTGCCCACCGGCCGCCGTGTCGACCCGAAGCCCGGCCCCTGGGACGACTGCTTCGGGATGCCCGACGGAGTCGACGTCACCCTCACCTGGCCCGGACAGCTGGAGCTGAACGTCGCGAGCCGCGAGCACTGGGTCGTCGTGTACGACGAGCAGGAGGCCGCGGTCTGCGTGGAGCCGCAGACCGGGCCGCCCAACGGGCTCAACACCCTGCCGCGCCTGGTCACCCCCATCGATCCCCTGGAAGCCACCACCACCTGGACCTGGCGGCGCCTCTAAGCTGACCCGCATGAGTGACGTACGCGGCGAGCTGCTGCAGCAGATCAAGGACAAGGCCGTGGTGCACGGCAAGGTGACCCTCTCCTCGGGCCTGGAGGCGGACTACTACGTCGACCTGCGGCGGGTCACCCTGGACGGCGAGGCCGCCCCGCTGGTCGGCCAGGTGCTCCTCGACCTGACGGCGGACCTGGAGTTCGACGCGGTCGGCGGCCTCACCATGGGCGCCGACCCGGTGGCCGGCGCCATGCTGCACGCCGCCGCCGCGCGGGGCCGCCGCCTCGACGCCTTCGTCGTACGCAAGGCCGCCAAGGCGCACGGCATGCAGCGGCGCGTGGAGGGCCCGGACATCGCGGGCCGCCGCGTGCTCGTCGTCGAGGACACCTCCACCACCGGCGGCTCCCCGCTCACCGCCGTCGAGGCCGTGCGCGAGGCCGGTGCCGAGGTGGTCGGCGTCGCGACCATCGTCGACCGCGCCACCGGTGCCGCCGAGAAGATCCAGGAAGGCGCGGGCGTCCCGTACCTCTTCGCGTACTCGAAGGACGAACTCGGCCTGGACTGAGCCCGGTTCCGGGCCGCGGTCCCGTCCCCGGTCCGAACGCGGGTCCGAGCCCGCGCCGGGAGTTGTCCACAGGCTGGGCACGGGGGCCGGAGCATCCGGGCAAGTCTGGAAAGATGGGGCCGACGATGACGTCACCCCCTAGGTCAGGGCCGTAAGCAGCAGAACGCCACCCGCACATACACAAGGAGCGGACAGATGCCGATCGCAACCCCCGAGGTCTACAACGAGATGCTCGACCGGGCGAAGGCAGGCAAGTTCGCCTACCCGGCCATCAACGTGACCTCGTCCCAGACCCTGCACGCTGCCCTGCGCGGCTTCGCGGAGGCCGAGAGCGACGGCATCATCCAGATCTCCACCGGTGGTGCGGAGTTCCTGGGCGGCCAGCACAACAAGGACATGGTGACCGGCTCGGTCGCCCTGGCCGAGTTCGCGCACATCGTCGCCAAGAAGTACGACATCACGGTCGCCCTGCACACGGACCACTGCCCCAAGGACAAGCTCGACGGGTACGTACGTCCGCTGATCGCGGTCTCCGAGGAGCGCGTCGCCCGCGGCGAGAACCCCCTCTTCCAGTCCCACATGTGGGACGGCTCCGCGGAGACGCTGGCCGACAACCTGGCCATCGGCCAGGAGCTGCTCGCCCGCGCCGTCGCCGCGAAGATCATCCTTGAGGTCGAGATCACCCCGACCGGCGGCGAGGAGGACGGCGTCTCGCACGAGATCAACGACTCCCTCTACACGACGGTCGACGACGCCATTCGTACGGCGGAGGCCCTGGGCCTCGGTGAGAAGGGCCGCTACCTGCTGGCCGCGTCCTTCGGCAACGTGCACGGCGTCTACAAGCCGGGCAACGTCGTCCTGCGCCCCGAGCTCCTCAAGGAGCTGAACGAGGGCGTGGGCGCCAAGTACGGCAAGCCCTCCCCGTTCGACTTCGTCTTCCACGGCGGCTCCGGCTCCACGGCCGAGGAGATCGCCACCGCGCTGGAGAACGGCGTCGTGAAGATGAACCTGGACACGGACACGCAGTACGCGTTCACGCGCCCGGTCGCGGACCACATGTTCCGCAACTACGACGGCGTCCTGAAGGTCGACGGTGAGGTCGGCAACAAGAAGACGTACGACCCCCGCACCTGGGGCAAGCTCGCCGAGGCGTCGATGGCCGCCCGCGTCACGGAGGCCTGCGCCAACCTGCGCTCCACGGGCACGAAGATCAAGTAACCCCGTTTCGTACGGCTCGGGCCCGGTTCTCCCTTCGGAGGGCCGGGCCCCGCCGTATGTCCGTATGCTCCGGTGTATGGCTGCCCCGCCCAAGGAGTCCCCGGCCGTCAGAATGTCGTCCCCCGCCGGGAAGTGGATCCTGCTGACCACCGTGCTCGGGTCGAGCATGGCGATGCTGGACTCGACCGTCGTGAACGTCGCGCTGCCGACGATCGGCCGCGACCTCGACGCGGATCTGGCGGGCCTCCAGTGGACCGTCAACGCGTACATGCTGACCCTCGCGGGCCTGATCCTGCTGGGCGGAGCCCTCGGCGACCGCTTCGGGCGGCGGAAGGTGTTCGTCGTCGGCGTGGTGTGGTTCGCGGCGGCATCCCTGCTCTGCGGGCTCGCGCCCAGCGCGGGCGTCCTCGTCGCGGCCCGCGCGCTGCAGGGCATCGGCGGCGCGCTGCTCACGCCCGGTTCGCTCGCGCTGATCCAGGCGTCGTTCCACCCGGACGACCGGGCGCGGGCCGTCGGCCTGTGGTCGGGCTTCGGCGGTATCGGCGCGGCGGTCGGCCCGTTCCTGGGCGGCTGGCTGGTAGACGGTCCCGGCTGGCGCTGGGTGTTCCTCCTCAACGTCCCGCTCGCGCTGCTCTGCGCCCCGATCGCCCTGCGCCACGTACCGGAGTCGAAGGACGACCGGGTCCACGGGCGCGGCTTCGACGTGCTCGGCGCGGCCCTCGGCGCGCTGGCGCTGGCCCTGGTGACGTACGCCCTCATCGAGGCGTCCGCCGGATCGATGACCGTCGTCGCCGTGACGGCGGCCGCGGGGGTCGCGGCGGGCGTGGCCTTCGTGATGGTGGAGCGGCGGCGGGACGACCCGATGATGCCGCTCGACATCTTCGCGTCCCGCCAGTTCACGGCGGTCAACGTCGTCACCCTCTGCGTGTACGCGGCCTTCAGCGGCTTCTTCTTCCTCTCCGCGCTCCAGCTCCAGGTCGTGGCGGGATACTCGGCCCTCGCCGCCGGCACGGCCCTGCTGCCGACGACGGTCCTGATGCTGTTCCTGTCGGCCCGCTCCGGCGAACTCGCCCAGCGCATCGGCCCGCGCATCCCGCTCACCGTGGGCCCGCTGCTGTGCGCGGCCGGGATGCTGCTGATGCTGCGGGTGGGCACCGACGCCTCGTACGCGCTCGACGTGCTGCCCGCCATCCTGGTGCTGGGCCTCGGCATGGTGACGCTGGTCGCGCCCCTCACCGCGACCGTGCTCGCCTCGGTGGACACCGGCCGGGCGGGCCTGGCCAGCGGCATCAACAACGCGGCGGCCCGCGCGGCAGGCCTCGTCGCCGTGGCCGCGCTGCCGCTGCTCGCCGGGATGGGCGAGGAGGCGTACCGGTCGGCGGACGCCTTCAACGACGCGTTCCGGCGGGCGATGCCCCTGTGCGCGGGCATCCTGGTCGTGGGCGCGGTGATCGCCTACGCGACCGTACGCAAGCCTCCGCCGGGCTGTCTGCGCCCGGAATGCCTTACGCATGGCAGCGTGACGGCCCCGCCGCTGGAGCCGAACCAGTCGCGCGGGCGGCTGGAGTAGAGCGGCTGGAGCGGACGGGCCGGTCGCGAAGGCGCCCCGGACGGGTGTATCGGGTGGGTACATCGGGTGGCCGGCGCGTTCGCCGGGGGAGTAAAGCGGGCCCGCGGTGCTCGCGCGGGCGTCGGGGCCAGGCAAACTGGAACCCATGGCCATCAACGAGAACCTCCTCGGGGGACCGCCCCCGACCCACCTGCCCGACGACCCGGAGCCGCGCGAGCTCCTGGCGAACGGCACACCGCCCGCCGATGTCGCCGCCAAGTACCCCACCTCCTCGCTCGCCTGGGCCCAGCTGGCCGACGAGGCGTACGAGCGCGGCAGCGTCGTCGAGTCGTACGCGTACGCCCGTACCGGCTACCACCGCGGTCTGGACTCCCTGCGGCGCAACGGCTGGAAGGGCCACGGCCCGGTGCCCTGGGAGCACGAGCCGAACCGCGGCTTCCTGCGCGCCCTGCACGGTCTCGCCCGCGCCGCGCAGGCGATCGGCGAGCAGGAGGAGTACGAGCGCTGCTCGCAGTTCCTGAAGGACTCCTCCCCGGCGGCGGCCCAGACCCTCGGCTGATCCGGCTGATCCGGCTGATCCGGCTGATTCGGCTGATCCGGCTGATTCGGCTGAGCCGGCAGGGCCGGTGACCGGCCCAGAACGGTCGCGTTTGTGCAGGTCCGCCTGGTGTGACCAGGCGGACCTTGCGGATTCGGGGCACGATTGTGGAGGATGCCCGTGGGGACCGGGGCCACCGTGTCGAATTCGGCAGGGGCGGACCGCTACCCGGAGTACACAACAGGAGACAGCGATGTCCCACCAGGCTCAGCCCCAAGAGGCTTCGGAGCCCGAGACCCCGCATCTCGACTTCCAGGGCACGACCCCGTACGAGGACTACGTCCAGGCGGACGTCCTCACCCACCTCCAGCACACCCTCTCCGACGATCCCGGAGAGATGGTCTTCCTGGTGACGACCCAGGTCATGGAGCTGTGGTTCACCGTCATCGTCCACGAGTGGGAGACCGCGGCGAAGGCGCTGCGCGAGGACCGGGTGCCGGTCGCGGTGGCGGCCCTGAAGCGGTCGGTGAGGGAACTGGAGGCGCTGAACGCCTCCTGGAGGCCCCTCGGCCAGCTCACTCCGGCCCAGTTCAACTCGTACCGCAGCGCCCTCGGCGAGGGTTCCGGCTTCCAGTCGGCCATGTACCGCCGTATGGAGTTCCTGCTCGGCGAGAAGTCCTCGTCCATGCTCGTACCGCACCGGGGCGCGCCCCGCGTGCACGCCGAGCTGGAGAAGGCCCTGCACGAACCGAGCCTGTACGACGAGGTGTTGAGGCTGCTCGCGAGGCGCGGCCACGCGATTCCTCCGTCGGTCGTCGACCGTGACGTGTCCCTGCGCTACGACCCGTCGCCCGAGGTCGAGACGGTCTGGACCGACCTGTACTCGGGTGAGGAGAGTGCCGAACTCGCCCGGCTCGGCGAGGCGTTGACCGATGTCGCCGAGCTCGTGTGGCGCTGGCGCAACGACCACCTGGTGGCCACGCGGCGGGCCATGGGCGCGAAGACGGGCACGGGCGGCTCCGCCGGGGTGGCCTGGCTGGAGAAGCGGGCCCAGAAGAACGTGTTCCCCGAGCTGTGGACGGCGCGGTCCCATGTCTGAGCCCGAGCTGCGGCCGAAGGCCGAAAAACTGGACGCGACGGACGAACTGGCCGGACTGCGAGCCCAGTTCGTCCTCGACGACGCGGTGTACCTGGACGGCAACTCCCTGGGCGCGCTGCCGCGCTCGGTCCCCGGACGCGTCGAGGACGTCGTACGCCGCCAGTGGGGCTCGCTGCGGATCCGGTCCTGGGACGAGAGCGGCTGGTGGACCGCGCCGGAGCGGATCGGCGACCGGATCGCTCCGCTGGTGGGCGCGGCGGCGGGCCAGATCGTGGTCGGCGACTCGACAAGTGTCAACGTCTTCAAGGCGGTTGTGGGCGCGGTGCGCCTGGCGGGGGGAGGCACGGAGGGGTCGGCCGGCCGGGACGAGGTCCTGGTGGACGCGACGACGTTCCCCACGGACGGCTACATCGCCGCCTCCGCCGCCCGCCTCACCGGCTGCACGCTGCGTCCGGTGACGCCGGAGGAGGTCCGGGGCGCCCTGAGCGAGCGTACGGCGGCGGTACTGCTGAACCACGTCGACTACCGCACGGGCCGCCTGCACGACCTGCCGTCCCTGACGGCGGCGATCCATGCGGTGGGAGCGGTCGCGATCTGGGACCTGTGCCACAGCGCGGGCGCCCTGCCGGTGGGCCTCGACGAACACAGCGTGGACCTGGCGGTCGGCTGCACCTACAAGTACCTGAACGGCGGCCCGGGTTCACCGGCGTACCTCTACGTCCGCGAGGACCACCAACCGCGCTTCGACTCACCCCTGCCCGGCTGGAACTCCCACGCCGACCCTTTCGGCATGACCCCGGACTACACCCCGGCCCCCGGCGCCCTCCGCGGCCGCGTCGGCACCCCCGACATCCTCTCCATGCTCGCCCTGGAGGCGGCACTGGAGGTCTGGGACGACGTATCGATCGACACGGTCCGCACCAAGTCCCTCGCCCTGACGGACTTCTTCCTGGAATGCGTCGAGTCATACGTCCCCGAGGGCGAGGTGGAGTCCGTGACCCCCTCCGCCCACCCGGAACGCGGCAGCCAGATCGCCCTCCGCTGCACCGACGCGGGCAACGTCATGCGCCGCCTGATCGACAGAGGCGTCATCGGCGACTTCCGAGAACCGGACACCCTCCGCTTCGGCTTCACCCCGCTGTACGTGGGCTTCGGGGATGTGGAGAGGGCGGCGCGGGTTTTGGGGGAGATGTTTTAGGGGGTTTGGGGGGTGGGTTTTCGGTTGGTTGGGCGTTCGGGCTTTCGGCTGGGCCGGCGCTTGATCTTTCAGCCTGTCCGGCGTTTGAGGACGAGGACGTTCAGGCCGATTTCCCACCCACCCACCCACCCACCCACCCTCTCTGGCCCCCACCCACCCACCCAGCCCGTCCGGCGTTTGAGGACGAGCGCGGCAGCGTGATGCGGGGGTCTGGGGGCGCAGCCCCCAGAAAGGGACGGGAATGGGTAGGGGCGGCGGGGGCGAAGAAACGCCCAAGCCGCCCCGCCGCCGACTCACGCCCCCACAACAAACACCCCGGCCCGCGCAGCGGCAACCGCGGCCTCCGCCGCCCGATCAGCCGCGACCACACCGGGCGCCACCCCCGTCGTGAGCAACGTGTAATAGAGCGGCGCCGAGACAGCCCGTACAACCTCGGCCGCATCCGTCCCCACCGGCAACTCCCCCCGAACAACCCCCTGTTCAACACAAGGCGCCCACTCGGCAACCCGCACCTCATAGAACCGCCGCAACGCGTCCGCCGTACGCCCGTCCCCCGTAGCCGCAGCGATCACCGCCCGAAACAACGCCCCCTGCCGAGGATCGGCCAACGTCCCCCGAACAAGCCGCGCATTGGCCCGAAGATCACCGAGCACAGCCCCCGTCTCCGTACGCGGCAACGACTCCTCGGCCATCTCGGCAAGCAGATCCGCGACAAGCCCCGTCACGCTCCCCCACCGCCGGTACACCGTGGTCTTGCCCACCTCGGCCCGCCGCGCGACATCCGCCAGATCGAGATGGGCGAACCCCTGCTCGGCGAGCACGTCCCCGGCGGCCCGCAGCACGGCGGCCCGCACCCGCGCGGTACGCCCCCCGGGACGAACGGTGCCGGGCTCAGCGGACATGACGGGCTCCTTCACGGACGTACGGCGGCCACGCCCGAGGCGTTTCGCCGAGGCGCTTGGTCGAGGCACGAGGTCCACCACCAGCGTAACGAAACAATAGAACCATTTGCCCCTCACTGAGGGTCACAGCCGCGTGTTGAGGCACGTCACCGGCCTGATACCGTCCCGCCAACGGTCCGCCCGCCGGAGCGTGTTGACAGGCGGGCCGCGCAGGTGAACACACACCGCACCGCTGAGAGGTTGGAGCATGCCGGACGACGCCCGCGACGCCGCGGAGGAGGAGTCGGCCTTCTCGCATCCGCCCGTCGACCCCGACAGCACCACCGCGTACGGCGATCACCCCGACCAGGTCGTCGACTTCTACGCGCCGCGCGGCGGCGAGGAACGCGCCCCGCTCGTCGTCGTATTGCACGGCGGCGCCTGGCGGGCACGGTACGACCGGCGGCACATCACGCCGTTCGCGGACTTCCTGGCCAGACGGGGCTTCGCCGTGGCCAACGTCGAGTACAGGCGCGGCGGCACCATCCCGGCGCAGGCCGGCCAGGTCCCGGTCGCGGGCCGCTGGCCGGACACGCTCGACGACGTGGCGGCGGCGCTCGACGCGATGCCGGGATTCGTACGAGCGGCCCTGCCGCAGGCCGACGCGCGCCGCATGGTGGTCACCGGGCACTCGGCGGGCGGCCAGCTGGCGCTCTGGGCGGCGGCCCGCCACCTGCTGCCGGCCGACGCACCGTGGCGCACGGACCGCCCCGCCCCGCTGCGCGGCGTCGTCGCACTCGCCCCGATCGCCGACTTCACGGTCGCGGAGAAGCTGGACGTCTGCTCCGGCGCGTCCCGCCAACTCCTGGGCGGGGAGGCGAAGTTCGGCGAACGCCAGCCGTACGCCGACCCGGCCCTGCTCCTCCCGACGGGCATCGCCACGACCCTGGTCCAGGGCCGCGAGGACGTCGTCGTACCGCAGGCGGTCGCCGAGGCGTACGCGGACGCGGCGGCCAAGGCCGGCGAGGTGGTCGGCCTGACGCTCCTGGAGGACGTGGGCCACTTCCCCCTGATCGACCCGGCGGCGGACGCGTGCGCGGTGGTGGCGGAGGAGATCGCCCAGCTGGCCTGGTAGGGGCACTCCCGCCCCCTGGGAGCGCCCCCTAGGGGCGCGGGGAACTGCGCGCTCAGCTCCCACGCTCCCGCAGTCGCGTCGGCGAGAGTCGGTGAATCGATGGGTGCGGTGCTGGTACCGGAACGGACCCGGTGCGGAGCTCGCGGGACGGCGCCTGTGCCGGATCCGGGCCCGTGCCGGGGCGGTCCCCGTGCCGGAGCCGGGCCCGTGCTGGCTCCGAGCCCACGCCGGGGAGGCGCCCGTGCCGGAGCGGAGCCGGTGCCCGTGCGGAGCCAAGCCGCCCCGGTGATACCCGTAATACCTGAGAGCTACCTCGCAGGTGAGCTCCCAGGTGGGACGCCGACCACGAGCCCAGATCCGTAACTTCCTTCTCAGTTGGGCCCGATGGACGGGCGAACCGAGACGGGGGCACGAGGATGGAGCTACGGGGGAGGGCGACCGCGGGACGGGCCGCACCGCAACCGAAACGGACGCAGCGATCGGGCCGACAGGTTCAGGCAGACCAGCCGAGCCAGGCAGGCCGACCGGTCCAAACAGACCAGCCGAGCCAGACAGACCGACCGGTTCAGGCAGGCCGGCCGAGTCAGGCAGACCGGTTGGTCCAGGCAGGCCGGCTGAGTCGGACGGACCGGCCGGTTAAAACAGACCAGCAGGGCCATCCAGATCAGCCGAGCCAGCCAGGCCAGCCAGACCAGCCAGATCAACCGGGCCATCCCGACCATCCCGACCAGCCAGGCCAGCCAGACCGGCCAAGCCCTCCGGACCAGCCAGGCCCTCCGGGCAAACGCCCCCGGTGGCCCCGCGCCCGCCGCGCCCTGCTCGCCGCCCTGATCACAGGCGCAGTCGTCGCCCCGATCTCCGCCGCGGCCGCACACCCGGAAATACCGGCCCCCGCCCCGGCGCACATCGCCACGCCGACCCCCGCCACGCTGGACAGCGCCTACGCGGCGAACCGCGCGAACGCCGCCAAGGCCTCGCGCATGGCCGCGGCCCACGGCGACCGCAGCCGGGCGGCAGCCGTCCGTGCCATGGCGGCCCCGTCGCGCCACTTCCTCACCTTCGACGCCCGCGGCCCCGGCCGAGCCGCCGAGGTCTTCGGCGACCTGGCGAAGGCCGACCACGTGGCGGTCCTCGTGCCCGGCTCCGACACGAGCCTGGACACATACGGCCGCTTCCGGGCCGGCGCCCTGGCCCTGCACCAGCGGCTCGGCTCGCGGCTCGGCCCACGCGCCGCGGTGATCGCCTGGCTCGGCTACGACACGCCCGGCACGATCAGCCCAGACGTCCTCACCACGGGCCTGGCCAAGGAAGCGGCACCTGAACTCCGGGATTTCATAGGCAAGTTGAGGAAGGTGAACGGGCACGCCCGGCTCACCCTGCTGTGCCACTCGTACGGGACGGTCGTGGGCGCCCGCGCGGCCGGCGGCCTCGACATCTCGGACCTGGTGCTCATAGGCAGCCCCGGCACGGGCGTGGATTCAGTCGCAGGCATGCACACGAAGGCACGCGTCTGGGCCGGCCGCGGCGGAGACGACTGGATCGCGGACGTCCCGCACACCAGCGCCGACCTCTTCGGCACGACGGTCGGCTTCGGCACCGACCCCGTGTCCCCGGCCTTCGGCGCCCGTGTCTTCGCGGCGGGCGACGGCGGCCACAGCGACTACCTCAAACCGGGTTCGGTGTCCCTGGCCAACCTCGCCCGGATCGTGCTCGGCGAGACACCGGAGATGACGCATGGCTGACGTGGCTGACGTGGATGAGGTGATACGCCGACTGCGCCGCAGTGCCGAGCGGATCGACGCGGCAACACCGCCCGGCCGGGACCGTTCCGTCGACGCCCTGCGCGCGTTCGCGATACTCGGCGTCGTGCTCGGCCACTGGCTCGTCACGGCCCTGGTCGCGGACGGCGGCAGGCTGCGCACGTCGAGCCCGCTGGCGCACATGCCCTGGCTGGCGCCGATCTCGTGGGTCTTCCAGACGCTCGCCGTGTTCTTCCTGGTGGGCGGGCATGTGGCGACGAAGAGCTACGCGTCGGCCCGGTCGCGCGGGACGACGTACGGACGCTGGCTCGGTACGCGCCTGTCCCGCCTCTTCCGGCCGGTGGCGGCGGTCCTCGGGCTGTGGACCGTGGCCACGGTCGGCCTGCTCGTGACGGGCGCGGACCTGAAGACGGTCCACGCGTTGCTGAAGCTGGTCCTGTCCCCTCTCTGGTTCCTGCTGGTCTTCGCCGCGCTGACGGCGGTGACTCCACTGGTGACCCGGATCAACCCGTTGTGGCCGCTGGCCGTCGTTCTCCATGTGGACCTCATCCGCTTCGGGTTCGGCGGCCCGGCCTGGCTGGGCTGGGTCAATGTGGCGGCGGGCTGGCTCGTGCCGTACACGCTGGGCGCGGCCTGGACGCGAGGCGAGCTGACCCGGCGTTCGGGCCGGGTGCTGCTCGCGGGCGGCGCGGCGGTGACCGCCGGGCTCGTCGCGTGGGGCGGCTATCCGGCGTCCATGGTCGGCGTCCCCGGCTCCTCGGTCTCCAACCTCAACCCGCCGACCCTGGCCGCGGTCACCTTCGGCCTGGCCCAGTGCGGTCTGGCGCTGCTGCTGCGCGAGCGTCTGCGCCGGGCGATGCGCCGACCGGTGCTCTGGGCCTGGGTCGCCCTCGTCAACCTCTCCGCGATGACGATCTTCCTGTGGCACCAGACGGCGCTGATGTCGGTCACCGCGACGGGCCTCCTCGCGGGCAGGCTCCCCGGCCTGCACACCACCCCGGACGGCCTCGTGTGGGTGGCGTTCCGACTCGCCTGGCTGCCGGTCTTCGTCCTCGCCCTGGCCGTGTGCTGGGCGGCCTTTCGTTCCTACGAGCAGGGGCATCGCGGCCGCGGTCGTCGTACCCGTCGCCCGTCACGCGTCGTCCGCACCCACCGCGTCGCCGTGGAAGCGAACGAGGCCCGGCGTGCCTAGGGTTGACGGCGTGGACGACGCCAATGACGCCCGGAAAGAGGACGACACCACCTCGGCCCCGTTCCCGCCCCCACCCCCACCCCCGTACCCGCCCCGGGATGTCCGCCCCGCCGTGCCTCTGCCCGCTCACTCCGAGCACGCAACCGACCTGACCAGCCTCACCGGTCCGGCCAGCCCCAACGGTCCGGCCGGTCCGGCCGGTCCCGCCCAGGTGCGTAGCGCCCGCCTCTCCCTGTCGGCGCTCCTCGCGGGCCTCTCGTCCGGCAGCGCGCCCCTGCCGCCCATGTCCCGGCCCCGTTGGCTGCGCCGGCTGCCACATGTCGTGATCTGCCTGATCGCTGTCGCCGCCGCAATCGGCAGCATCGACGGGGTGAGCACCAGCTACCGGCTGGGCATCGAGTTCGGTCTGCTGGCGGGGGCGGCGCAGGGCGTGGCGCTCGTACTCGCCCTGTGGCGGCCCTTTCCGGCGTGGTGGCTGTCGCTGTCCGCGGCGTTCATCGCCGCCGTGGCCGCGCGGTCGAACATGACGGACATGGTGCCCCCGGGCCCCAACTGGCCGTGGATCGGGCCCACGACCGTCGTGCACGCCCTCATCCTCTTCCTGCTCGCCCTGCGGATGCCCGCCCGCGTGGCCCTCGCGGTGCTGGCGGTGACCGGGCTGGTCACGGCCTTCGTGCAAGGCGTCCTGGGCGGCGGTCCGTACTCGGGGACGGGCGTGCTGGCCGTCTCCGTGTTCGCCGTCGCCGTCCTCCTCGGCACCGCTCTGCGCGGCAGCCGCGAGGCGCGAACCCAGCTGGTCGAGCAGGAGTACCTGACGGCGGAGGAGCGTTCCCGCCGCACCCTGCTGGAGGAGCGCAACCGCATCGCCCGCGAGCTGCACGACGTGGTCGCCCACCACATGTCGGTCATCTCCATCCAGGCCCAAGTGGCCCCGCACCTCGTGGACAGCCCCTCCGACGAGCTGAAGGAGAACCTCGACGGCATCCGGCAGAACGCGTTGGAGGCGCTCACCGAGCTGCGCAGGGTCCTCGGCGTGCTGCGCTCGGAGAACCCCGAGGACGCGTACGGCCTCGGCGCAGGCACCGGTGCCGCGCCCGACGCTCCCCAGCCCACCCTCGACCGCCTCGACGCGCTCGTCGAGAACACCCGCGCCGCCGGGCTGACGGTGACCACGGAGATCACCGGCGAGCAGCTCCCGTTGCCGCCGGGCGTGGAGCTGTCCGCGTACCGGATCGTCCAGGAGGCGCTGAGCAACGCGCTGCGGCACGCGCCTGGTTCCGTGGTGCGGGTGGAGCTGACGCACTTCCCGCGCGGCCTGCAGATCCGGGTCGTCAACTCCTCGCCGAGCCGCCCCGCCCCGCCGTCGCCGGGCGCCGGACACGGTCTGCTCGGGATGCGGGAGCGGGCGATGATGCTCGGTGGGACGCTCATGGCCATGGAGACGGCCTGCGGCGGTTTCACCGTGGCCGCGTTCCTGCCGCGTTCGGCGGCCACCGCCTCCCGCACTCCCCGTCCCGACAACTCGACCGGCCCCAAGGGCCCGCCGGACCCCACAGGAGACACTTCATGACGAGCGGCAGCATCCGCGTACTCATCGCCGACGACCAGCAGATGGTCAGGCAGGGCTTCACGGTGCTGCTCAACACCCAGCCCGACATCGACGTGGTCGGCCAGGCGGTCGACGGTCTGGACGCCATCGCGAAGGTCGCCGAACTCGCCCCGGACGTCGTCCTGATGGACATCCGCATGCCCGAACTCGGCGGCATCGAGGCCACCCGCCGCATCACCGAAGAGACCCCGCAGATCAGAGTCCTGGTGCTGACCACCTTCGACCTCGACGAGTACGTGTACGAGGCGCTGCGCGCAGGTGCCTCCGGCTTTCTGCTGAAGGACGCGTCCGCCGACCAGCTCGCCGAGGCGGTCCGGGTGGTGGCCGCCGGCGACGCGCTGCTCGCGCCCGGCATCACCCGTCGCCTCATCGCGGAGTTCTCCCGGCTGGACTCCACGCCCCGCGCCCCGCTCAAGCAGCGCGTCGGCGAGCTGACCGAGCGCGAGACGGAGGTCCTCGCCCTCATCGCGCAGGGCCTGTCGAACGCGGAGATCGCCGAGCGGCTCTTCGTCGCCGAGCAGACCGTGAAGACCCACGTGGGCCGCATCCTCGTGAAGCTGGGCCTGCGGGACCGCACCCAGGCCGCGGTGTTCGCGTACGAGTGCGGGCTGGTGCGTCCCAGTGGCTACTGAGCGCCCCGGCGGCCACGGGCGGCGCCGGCCCCGAGGACACCCGGTCGTACCCGTAGTACCTGAGAGGGAGGCT
This sequence comes from Streptomyces sp. NPDC058697, assembly GCF_042715345.1. Classification (NCBI taxonomy): domain Bacteria; kingdom Bacillati; phylum Actinomycetota; class Actinomycetes; order Kitasatosporales; family Streptomycetaceae; genus Streptomyces; species Streptomyces sp. NPDC058697. The sequence goes on along the minus strand of NZ_JBHXSU010000048.1, from coordinate 10,841 downwards.
GAATGACCCTTCTCACTGGTGACGACCGCTGCACCGGTCTCCGCCTACCGTTCTTTATGTGACCGAGACGACCCAGACGCAGACGACGCCGGCGGGCGGCGGGGCCCAGCCGCGCAGCCCGGAGTTCCGGCTGGCCCTGGACGCCCTGCGCGGCCTGCGGCAGGACCTGATCCATGATGCCTTCGCCTATCGCCCGCTGCCCCGCATGCGCGTGGACGGCCCGCTGACCAGGCTGCTGCCCCAGCGGCTGCGGGAGTACGCGGGCTGGACGCCGCATGTCCTGGTGGTGGCGGCCGGACTGCTGTCGATGTCCATCGCCGCCATGGCGGACGGCTCGGACAGCGGGCTCGAAGAGCTGTTGACCGCGGCCCTCGTGCTGTGCCCGATCCTGCTCACCCTGGTCCGGCCTGTCGGCGCCTTCTGGATGTCGCTGGCGGCGACCCCGGTCACGGCGGTGTTCGCCGACTTCTGGAGCGACTGGCCGTGGCCGACCGGCAGCTTCGCCTGCCATCTGGTGGTGCTGACGGTCGTGGCGCTGCGGACGAGGCCACGCACGGCCGCGTGGATGTGGGCGCTGACCGCGACCTACGGAATATTCGTCGAGACCATACTGGGCGGCGGGCACTACGCGTCGAACACCGCACCGCTGCTGGTCGTCTCCGCCATGGCCCTGCTGGCCGTCACCGTGTTCCAGGTGCGCAGCACGGCCAAGCAGGAGGTGACCGCTCAGCAGACGGTGACGGCGCACGAGCGTTCCAAGCGCACCCTTCTCGAGGAGCGCACGACGATCGCCCGCGAGCTGCACGACGTGGTCGCCCACCACATGTCGGTGGTCGCGATCCAGGCGGAGGCGGCCCCCTACCGCGTGGAGAATCCACCGCCGGAGCTGGAGTACGCCTTCGCGGTGATCAGGGAGAACGCGGTCATAGCCCTCTCCGAGCTGCGCCGGGTCCTCGGTGTCGTACGGGCCGAGGACTACGAGGCCCCGGACGCCCCGCAGCCCACACTCGCGGACCTGGACCGGCTCCTGGAGAACGTGCGGGGCGCGGGACTGGCCGTGGACAAGACGGTCACCGGGGCGGTGCGCGAGCTCCCGCAGGGCGTCGAGTTGTCCGCGTACCGAATAGTCCAGGAGGCGCTGAGCAACAGCCTGCGGCACGCGCCGGGCGCCGCGGCCAAGGTGGAGATCGGCTATGTGCTCGGCGGCCTCGGACTGCGCATCGTGAACGGTCCTGCGACCGGCCTGGTCAAGCCCTCACCGGGCGCCGGGCACGGCATCACGGGCATGAGGGAGAGAGTGTCGATGCTGGACGGGGAGATGACGGCGGCGACGACGGACGACGGGGGCTACGAGGTCACGGTCTTCCTCCCCGTCCCGGCGACCGCACCGACGGAGGACTCCGCATGACCATCCGCGTACTGATCGCCGACGACCAGATGATGGTCCGCGAGGGCTTCTCGGTGCTGCTCGGCGCGATGCCGGACATCGAGGTCGTCGGCGAGGCGGTCAACGGCCGCGAGGCCGTGGACCGGGTCCGGGAGCTGAGGCCGGACGTCGTCCTGATGGACATCCGGATGCCCGAGATGAACGGCATAGAGGCAACCCGCGAGATCGTGGCGGCGAACGGCGCGTCGAAGGTGCTCGTCCTGACGACGTTCGACCTCGACGAGTACGTGTATCAGGCGCTGCGCGCCGGAGCGTCCGGCTTCCTCCTGAAGGACGCCTCCGCCCGGCAGCTCGCGGACGGGGTGCGCGTGGTAGCGGCCGGCGAGGCACTGCTGGCGCCCTCGGTGACGAAGCGGCTGATCACGGAGTTCTCGAAGCTGGCCGAGGAGCCCCGCCTGTCGCCCACCGCCCAGGCGGCCTACGGAGACCTGACAGAGCGAGAGACGGAGGTCCTGGTCCTCATAGCCCAGGGCCTTTCCAACGCCGAGATAGCCGCCCGCCTGGTGGTGGCCGAGTCCACCATCAAGACCCACGTGAGCCGCATCCTGGTCAAACTGGGCCTGCGGGACCGCACCCAGGCAGCGGTATTCGCCTACGAGGCGCGCTTGGTGACCCCGGGCTGATTCTTTTTGGGGCGCGGGGCCGTGACACATGCGGCTCCGACGCGGGGGAAGAGGGACGCCCCTGGTCAGACAGGGACACCTCCGGCTAGCGTCCGTTCATGGCAGCTACCAAGACCCCGCCGACCTTCGACCCCTGGGACCAGGCCTTCCTGGCCAACCCCTACCCGGCGTACGCCGAACTGCGTGCCCAGGGCCGGGTCCACTACTACGAGCCCACCAACCAGTGGCTGGTCCCGCACCACGCGGACGTGTCGGCGCTGCTCAGGGACCGGCGCCTGGGCCGGACGTACCAGCACCGGTTCACGCACGAGGACTTCGGGCGTACGGCCCCGCCGGCCGAGCACGAGCCGTTCCACGTGCTGAACGACCACGGGATGCTCGACCTGGAGCCCCCGGACCACACCCGGATCCGGCGGCTGGTGTCGAAGGCGTTCACCCCGCGGACGGTCGAGCGGCTGCGGCCGTACGTGGACCGGCTGGCGTCAGAGCTGGTCGGCGAACTGGTCGCGGCCGGCGGCGGTGACCTGCTGACGGTCGTCGCCGAACCCCTCCCGGTGGCGGTCATCGCGGAGATGCTGGGGATCCCGGAGTGCGAGCGGGCGCAGTTGCGGCCCTGGTCGGCGGACATCTGCGGGATGTACGAGCTGAACCCGTCGGAGGAGACGGCGGGGAAGGCGGTGCGGGCGTCGGTCGAGTTCACCGAGTTCCTGCGGGAGCTGATCGCGGTCCGGCGCAAGGAGCCGGGGGACGACCTGGTCTCGGGTCTGATCGCGGCGTACGACGAGGGGGACCGGCTCAGTGAGCAGGAGATGATCTCGACGTGCGTGCTCCTGCTGAACGCGGGCCACGAGGCGACGGTGAACGCCACGGTGAACGGGTGGTGGGCGCTGTTCCGGAACCCCGACCAGCTGGCGGCGCTCCGGGCGGACCGGGGTCTGGTGGGTACGGCGGTGGAGGAGCTGATGCGGTACGACACGCCGTTGCAGCTGTTCGAGCGGTGGGTGCTCGACGAGATCGAAGTGGACGGGACGGTGATTCCGCGGGGGAGCGAGGTGGCGTTGCTGTTCGGCTCCGCCAACCATGACCCGGCGGTGTTCGCCGAGCCGGAGGCGCTGGATCTGTCCCGGCCGGAGAATCCCCACATCTCCTTCAGCGCGGGGATCCACTACTGCATCGGGGCGCCGCTCGCCCGGCTCGAACTGGCCGCGTCCATGGGGGCGTTGCTGGACCAGGCTCCTGCGCTCAGGCTCGCTGCCGAGCCCGAGCGGAAGCCGAACTTTGTGATTCGGGGGTTGGAGGGACTGCTTGTCGAGGTGTGACGGGGCCCGTGCCTCCCTCAGGGGTGCGGGGGTGCAGTCTTTGGGGGCGCGGGGAACGGCGCAGTCTTTTAGGGGCGCGGGGAACTGCGCGACCAGCCCCCACCCACCCGCAGCCAACCACCGCGTCAACCCGTGGTCAGGTCCCGGCGCCGAAGCGCAGCCAATCCCACCCCCACCAGAACCACCGCGATCCCCGTAAGGACCAGTACCGGTGTCCACGTCATGTCCCCGCCCGGGAGCTTCGGGAGGTGGCCGAAGGGGGAGAGGTCCAGGACGGTGTCCGGGAGTTCGAGGGCCGGGCCGATCCAGCCCAGGAGGAGGACCGCGCCCGCCACACCCCACGCGGCCGGAGCCACCCGCGTCGACACTCCATGGAGGAGGACCGCCAGGCCGCCGATGGTCCAGATCGCGGGGAGTTGGACCAGGCAGGCGCCCAGGATGGTGGGGAGGTCCTGGCCGTAGCCGAGGGCCAGACCCAGGCCGCCGACCAGCATGATCAGCACGGCCCCGCCGAAGGCGATCAGCAGGTGGCCGGAGGCCCAGCGCAGGCGGCCCACGGCGTTCGCGAGGACGGGTTCCGCACGCTGGGAGGTCTCCTCGGCGTGCAGCCGCAGCACGGACTGGACGACATACAGCGCGGCGATCATCCCGAGCATGCCGACCATCGTGGCGAGGAACGCGTCCGTGATCCCGGACTGGCCGCCCATGCGCTCGATGATCTCGCGGGTGCGTTCGTTGTCGCCGACCAGGTCCGTGGCACCTGTGGTGATCCCGCCGAAGGCGGCCCCGGCGGCGAGGAAGCCGAGGCTCCAGCCGAGCACGCTGCCGCGCTGCAGCCGCCAGGCCAGCGAGCCCGCCGTACCGAGGCGGCCGGCCGCGGGTCCCGGCCGGGTCGGCAGGAAGCTCATGCCGACGTCACGGCGGCCGGTCAGGTCGTACGCGATCAGGCCCTGGACTGCCACGGCGGCGACGAAGAGGAGCAGCACCCACCACCGTTCGCCGGCGAAGGACCGCAGGTTCTCCAGCCAGCCGACGGGGGACAGCCAGGTCAGTACCGACGAGCCGTCGCTCACCGACGAGTCGCCGGCCGCCCGCAGCACGAACGCCGCGCCCAGCAGCCCGCCCGTCAGCCCCTTCGCGAGCCGTGCGCTCTCCGTGAGCTGGGCGACGATCGCCGCCATCGTCGCGAAGACCATCCCGACCCCGGCCGTGCCCAGCCCGAGCGCCAGCGCGCCCGAGGAGCCCTGTCCCGCGAGGCCGCCCGTGATGATCAGCGCGAGGGCCGCGTTCGCGACGAGGGCGGCGAGGAGCGCTGCGGTCAGCGGGGCGCGACGGCCCACCATCCCCGCCGAGACCATCTCCTGGCGGCCGCTCTCCTCCTCGTCCCGGGTGTGCCGCACGACGATGAGCAGGCTCATGATCCCGGCGAACACCCCCGCGTACGCCCCGATGCGCCACGCCACGAGGCCACCGAGCGAGTCGCTGAACACCGGCCCGTACATGGCTCGCAGGGAGCTGTTGGTCAGCATCTGGCGGGCCACGTCGGCACGTTCGGCGGCCGTGGAGTAGACGCTCTCCAGCGAGCCGGGCAGGGAGACCACCATCAGCCCGATCACCGCGACCCACTGCGGGATCATCAGCCGGTCGCGGCGCAGTGCGAGCCTCAGCAGGGTCCACGTACCGGCCAGTTGACGCGATCCACCGGACCGTACGGTGAAGCGCGCGCCCGAAGCCACGGCGGTCATCGCGACACCGCCTCCGCCCGCGCGTCGTCCTGGTAGTGCCGCAGGAACAGCTCCTCCAGGGTCGGCGGCATCGAGGTCAGGGACCGTACGCCGGACTCGGTGAGTGAGCGCAGTACGGCGTTCAGCTTGTCGCTCTCCACCTGGAGTTTGACCCTGCTGCCCTGGATGTCGAGGTCATGGACGCCGGGCAGGGCGGCCAACCCGTTGGGCGGGCCCGCGAGTTCGGCGGTGACGCTCGTACGGGTCAGATGGCGCAGCTGGGTGAGCGAGCCGCTCTCCACGGTCCGGCCCTTGCGGATGATGCTGACGCGGTCGCACAACTCCTCCACCTCGCTGAGGATGTGCGAGGAGAGAAGGATGGTGCGGCCCCGGTCGCGTTCCTCCTCGACGCAGGACTGGAAGACCTCCTCCATGAGCGGGTCGAGGCCCGAGGTCGGCTCGTCCAGGATCAGCAGGTCGACGTCCGAGGCGAAGGCGGCGACGAGGGCGACCTTCTGCCGGTTGCCCTTGGAGTACGTACGCCCCTTCTTGGTCGGGTCGAGTTCGAACCGCTCGACCAGGTCCGCCCGGCGCGCTTTGTCGAGTCCCCCGCGCAGACGGCCGTACAGGTCGATGACCTCGCCGCCGGAGAGGTTGCGCCAGAGGGTCACGTCGCCGGGGACGTACGCGATCCGGCGGTGCAGTTCGACCGCGTCGGTCCACGGGTCCCCGCCCAGCAGCTGGGCGGCGCCGGAGTCGGCGCGCAGCAGGCCCAGCAGGACGCGGATGGTGGTGGACTTCCCGGAGCCGTTCGGGCCGAGGAAGCCGTGGACCTCGCCGGTCTCGACGGCGAGGTCGAGACCGTCCAGGGCGTGCGTGCTGCCGAACGACTTGTGCAGTCCGGAGACGGTGATTGCCTTCGTCATGGTTCAGAACGTACACTTCTTTCACAAATTTGTGAAGTTAAGGAAACGTAAAAAGGACCGATACACTCGGGGGTCAGCGCGCGAGCAGGGGAGATGATCGAACGATGACGGAGCCGAGTGCGGCGGGGCGGGACCCGGAGGCGGTGTCGAAGTTCGTGGAGGCCTTCGCGGCCCAGCTCGTCGAGGCGGGCATGCAGCGGATGGCGGCCCGGGTGTTCGCCGCGCTGCTCGCGTCCGACTCCGGCACCATGACCTCCGCCGAACTCGGCGAACAGCTCCAGGTCAGCCCGGCCGCCGTCTCGGGGGCGGTGCGCTATCTCGCGCAGGTGCACATGGTCTCGCGCGAGCGTGAACCGGGCTCGCGGCGCGAGCGGTACCGCGTGCACAGCGACCAGTGGTACGAGGCGCTGACCAACCGGGACGCGGTCCTCAAGCGCTGGGGACACACCCTGCGCGACGGCGTCGACAGCCTCGGCGTCGCGACCCCGGGCGGGCAGCGGATCGCCGAGACGCTCGCCTTCTTCGAGTATCTGGAGGGCGAGATAGGGAAGCTGATGGAGCGGTGGCGGGAACACCGCGACAAGACGTTCGGCCAAGGCTGACGTCCGGCCAGGGCTGACGTTCGCCCGGGATCAACGTCTCGGCCGGGGGCCGACACGCAGCCCCCGGCCGAAGATCCACCACCGCCGACTCCCCTGCGGCTACCGCTCCTTCGTCTCCTCCAGAACCGTCCGCCCCAGCAGCGCGTACCCCTCCGGCCGTCGCCTCTTCAGATACTGCGCGTACGCCACTCCGCCCACGCCGATCAGCGCGACGATCCATGGGGTGGCCTTCAGGACGATCGAGCCGGACTCGGGGCCGGCCGCGACGCCCATGTTGGACACCAGCAGGACCACCACCGCGAGCATCGCGAGGCCGCCGACGAGCGGGGCGGTGAAGGTCCTGAACCAGTGCCGGGACTCGGGGTGGTTCTTGCGGAAGTACGCAAGCACCGCGAACGAACACACCGCCTGCACCACCAGGATGGCCATCGTGCCGAGGATGGCGAGCAGGACGTACGTACCGGTGTACGGGTCCTTGCCGGCCGCCCAGAACGCGCCGAGCAGCACCGCGCTGACGACCGTCTGGACGAGCCCCGCGACATGCGGGGAACCGTGCTCGGGGTGGGTGCGCCCGATCGTGCGCTGCAGTGACGGCAGCACCCCTTCGCGGCCGAGGGCGTAGAGATAGCGGGCGGCGCAGTTGTGGAAGGCCATGCCGCAGGCCAGCGAGCCGGTGATCATCAGCCACTGCATGACGATGACGGCCCAGTGGCCGAGGTACTGCTCGGTGGGGTTGAAGAAGAGCGCGAGTGGGTTGGCGGACGAGGCGGCCTCGACGGCCGCCGTCTCGCCGTTGCCCGTGATGGCCATCCAGGACACGAAGACGTAGAAGACACCGACGCCGAGCACCGAGATCATCGTGGCCTTGGGGATGATCTTCTTCGGGTCGCGGGACTCCTCGCCGTACATGGCCGTCGACTCGAAGCCGACCCACGACCAGAAGGCGAAGAAGAGTCCGAGTCCGGCCGAGGTCCCCTGGAAGGCGTTGACCGGGTTGACCGGGCCGAACGTGAAGCCGTCCGGGCCGCCGCCGTGCAGTGCGACGGAGATCGCCATCGCCGCGAGGATCGTGACCTCGGTGGCCAGCAGCACCACGAGCAGCTTCTCGGCGACCGACACCCCGAACCACGTGCCCGTCGCGTTGATCGCGAGCATCAGGATCGCGAACGCCCACCACGGGACGTCCACCCCCGTCTGGTCGTGCAGGGTCGTCGTGGCGAAGGTCGAGAAGATACCGATCAGGGCCGGCTCGAAGACCACGTACGCGAAGGTCGCGAGGAGTCCGGAGGCGAGGCCGACGGTCCGGCCGAGGCCGAACGAGATGAAGCCGTAGAAGGCACCCGTGGACGTGATGTGCTTCGCCATCGAGGTGAAGCCGACCGCAAAGATCGCCAGGACGACCATTGCGACGAGATAGCTCGCGGGGGCTCCGATGCCGTTTCCGGAGGAGACCATGAAGGGCACATTGCCCGTCATCGCGGTGATCGGCGCGGCCGTGGCGACGGCCATGAAGACCACGCCCAGCAGGCCGATCGCGTTCGGCTTCAGCCGGTGGACGGTGGCGTCCTCGCCGGTCGCCGCCTCGGGGGCTGCGCCCTCCTGTACTGCCATCGGGTGGCCCCTCTCCATGGTCGTCCGCGGTCGCCCGCTCATCTTCGTGCCCGGGTTCGCGCATGTCCTCGCGCTTGTCCCCGCGCTCGTCCTCGGTCGACCGGAATGCTGCACGGAAAATGAGTCGTGTCGCCGGTCCGGGCGTTAAATATTTGTCAACCAGACCTTTAGAACGCCTGTGGATCGCCGCGGCAGCGAACGTCTGCGTTAACTCTCCGCCCGGCCATGGACCCCGTACGCCCGCGCTTCGTACCGTCCCCGGCATGAGCACGTACACATCGACCCTCGGCGGCCGCACCCACCGCTTCGACGGCCTCGCCCGGCTGCTCGCCGCCGCGAGCCCCGAACGCTCCGGCGACCGACTCGCCGGGCTCGCCGCCGAGTCGGCGCAGGCGCGGGTCGCGGCCCGCTGGGCGCTGGCGGACGTGCCGCTCGCACAGTTCCTCGCCGAGCCGGTGATCCCGTACGAGGACGACGACGTCACCCGGCTCATCGTGGACACCCATGACGCGGTGGCCTTCGCACCGGTCGCCGGTCTCACGGTCGGGGAGTTCCGGGAGTGGCTGCTCTCGGACGCGGCGGACGCGAGCGCCCTGGCCGCGCTGGCGCCCGGTCTGACCCCGGAGATGACGGCGGCCGTCTCCAAGCTCATGGGCAACGCCGACCTGGTCGCGGTCGCCCGCAAGGTCCGGGTCGTCACGGCCTTCCGCTCCACGATCGGCCTGCCCGGCCGCCTCGCGACCCGCCTCCAGCCCAACCACCCCACCGACGACCCGGCGGGCGTCGCCGCGGCGCTCCTCGACGGACTCCTCCTCGGCTCCGGCGACGCGGTCATCGGCATCAACCCGGCGACGGACAGCCCCAAGGCCGTACGCGACCTGCTGGAACTCCTCGACGGCGTGATCCGGCGGTACGCGATCCCCACCCAGTCCTGTGTGCTCAGCCACGTCACGACGAGCATCGACCTGATGGCCGCCGGGGCACCCGTCGACCTCGTCTTCCAGTCCATCGCCGGTACGCAGGCCGCGAACGCGTCCTTCGGCGTCACCCTCGGCCTCCTCGACGAGGCGTACGAGGCGGCCCGCGCCCTCGGCCGTGGCACGGTCGGGTCCAACGCCCTCTACTTCGAGACCGGCCAGGGCAGCGCGCTCTCGGCCGACGCGCACCACGGCGTCGACCAGCAGACGGTCGAGGCACGCGCGTACGCGGTGGCCCGCCGCTACGAGCCGCTCCTTGTCAACACGGTGGTGGGCTTCATCGGCCCGGAGTACCTGTACGACGGCCGCCAGATCCTCCGCGCCGCCCTGGAGGACCACTTCTGCGGCAAGCTGCTCGGCCTGCCCATGGGCCTGGACATCTGCTACACGAACCACGCCGACGCGGACGACGACGACATCGCCACCATGCTGACCATGCTGGGCGTGGCCGGGGCGTCCTTCGTCATCTGCACGCCCGGCGGCGACGACATCATGCTCAACTACCAATCCGCCTCCTTCCACGACGTGTTGTACCTGCGCGAGGTCCTGGGGCTGCGCCCGGCACCGGAGTTCGAGGCATGGCTGGACGGCATCGGCCTCCTGGACGAACGAGGCGGAATACGGCCCGTCGCCGGCACCGCCCACCCCCTGATGGCCATCGGCAAGGAGCTGGCAGCATGACGGACCGTCAACTGGCGTTGCTTGTAAGGGCATTGATGGACGGGGCGGCGGCTCCCGAGCCGTCGGACGCCGCGCTGTGGGCGGGGCTGCGGCGGCACACCCAGGCGCGGATCGGGCTGGGCCGCGCCGGCTCCGCCCTGCCGACGCGCCACCGCCTCGAACTCCAGGCCGCGCACGCGGCGGCGCGGGACGCGGTGCACTCGCCGTTCGACCCGGACGTGGTGGCGTCCGCGCTGCCGGGTGTGCCGACGGTACGGGTCCGGAGTGCGGCTCCCGACCGGTTGACGTACCTGCAGCGCCCGGACCTGGGCCGCAGGCTGGACGCCGTGGACCGGGCGCACCTTCCGCGCGATACCTGCGGCGCCTGGGACGTTGTCTTCGTGGTCGCGGACGGGCTGTCGAGCCGGGCCGTCCATGAGCACGCGGCGCCGGTGATCCGCGCGACGACTTCACGGCTGCCCGCCGGGTGGCGGGTGGCGCCGGTCGTCCTTGCCGAGCAGGCCCGGGTGGCGCTCGGTGACGATGTCGCCCACGCGGTGGGTGCCGCCATGGTCGTCGTCCTTGTCGGCGAGCGGCCCGGGATGTCGGCGGCGGACTCCCTGGGCGCGTACCTCACGTACGGGCCTCGCCCCGGCCGCACCACGGACGCCGACCGCAACTGCCTCTCCAACATCCGGCCTCCCCTTGGCCTGTCCTACGACGCGGCTGCCGCCAAGCTGACGTCCCTGATGACCCGGGCGCGGGAACTGGGGCGGACGGGGGTGTCCTTGAAGGACGACTTGGATGACGGGGTGGGGCGGTTGGCGGTGGGGTAGGGGCCTTTTTTCGCCCCCGCCGCCCCTACCCATTCCCGTCCCTTACTCAGGGGCTTCGCCCCCGAACCCCCAAAAGATTGCGCAGTTCCCCGCGCCCCCAAAAGGGGCGCGGGGAC
>NZ_JBHXSU010000047.1:0-57939 GCF_042715345.1 Streptomyces sp. NPDC058697 | reverse complement strand
CGCAGTTCCCCGCGCCCCTGAAAGGCGGGGCTGCGCCCCATGCCTTTCATCTTTTGGGGGCGCGGGGAACTGCGCGACCAGCCCTCGCGCTCCTAAAGACAAGGAACGGCCTGAGCCCTTCCGAAAAGGCTTGGCCCTTTCAGTGTTCCAAGAACACTCTGCCGCCCAGTTCTACCCAGCCCTCCGGCTGGGGGGCTGTGAGGAGTTGGGAGCCTGTGCCCTGGACTATGTTCAGGGCTCGGCCCAGTTGGGCTGTCAGTTGGAGGGCCGCGGAGCCTGTGGCCTCGTCCTCCTCTATGCCGTCGCCGCGGCCGGGGAAGCCCCGGGCGCGGATGCGGCCCGCCGCCTCGTCCTCCCAGGCCCAGGCGTAGAGCCACTCGCCTGGCGGGGGCACTTCGAGGGCGTCGACCTCGGCCGCCGTGTCGTACCGGCGGAGTGTGCGCGGCTCCGGCCACTCCGGGCGGGCCTCGATCCAGCTGAACTCGCCGTCGAGGCGGGTGCCCACCACGCCCGCGGGCGTGACGAGTTCGGGTACGTCGAGCAGCCAGGCCGCGCCGACGCACGGGTATCCGGCGAAGGGCAGCCGCACGCTGGGTGTGTAGATGTCGATGACCCCGCGCTCGGGGTCGTCCACGAACACCGTCTCGCTGAACCCGAGTTTGGCCGCGAACGCCTGCCGTTCGTCCCGCTCCGGCAGTACGGAACCGTCCCGCACGACCCCGAGTTCGTTGCCGTACTCACCGCGCGGTCCGCAGAAGACCCGCAGCACGTCGTAATCAGTCACGCGGGCATTCAAGCACCACGGGAGTTGTACGTACGCATCCGGCCGCCGGCCCCTGATGGTGGGGACGGCGGCCGGATGCGTCGGGTTCCGGTCAGGCCTGGGTGGCGCCCGTCGCGCGGCGGCGGCGTACCGCGAACACCACGCCCGCGCCCGCCGCGACCGTCGCCGCGGCCGCCGCACCCAGGGCGCCGACCGGGACGTCGGAGCCGGTGGAGGCGAGGCCGCCCGTCACACCGCCCGTGGTGGAGCCGGTCGTGCCCGCGCCGCCGGTGGTCCCACCGGTGGTTCCGCCGGTCGTGCCGCCCGTCCCGCCGTTGGACGACGTCGGGTCCGGGTCCGGGAGTTCGGCGTCCTCGGACAGGGCCACGGAGAGGTCGACCGGGTCGAGTTCGGCGCCGGCCTGGTAGAAGCCGCCGAATGCCTCCGCGCCGGCCTTGGTGAGGGTGGTGGTGACGTCGTCGAGGGTGATGACGTCGTTCTTGGCCGTCAGGTCGGCCGACTTGGGCTTGAGCTCGGCGAGGGTCACGTCGGCGGACTTCTTGCCGAGGCTGTCGACGTCGGCGGTCAGCTTGCCTGAGCCGCCGTCGACCTCCGCCTTGAGGTCGCTGAGGGTGAGGTCGAGGCCGTAAGTGCCGTTCGTCTCATGGCCCTTGAAGTTGACCGAGCCCTTGAAGGAGGCCTTGAGGGTGTCCTCGTCCGTGTCGTAGGTGCCGGTGGCGTCCGGGAAGGTGAAGATCCCGTTGCCGGACGCCTGCGCCGCGCCGCCCGAGACGGTGATCTTGCCCTTGGCCACGCCGTCCACCACGTACGTACGGAAGGACTGCTTGACGCCCCAGCCGAGGGTGCCGTCGGTGATGTCGCCCTTGGTGGCGGGCTCGGAGGACGAGGGGGTCGGGCTCGCGGTCTGCGACGGGGTGGTGGACGGCGTCGTGGAAGGGGTGGGCGAGGGGGTCGTGGAGCCCGAGGGCGTCGGGGTCGGCGATTCGGTCTTCTTCTCCACCACCGTCAGGGGGTCGCCGGCCGCGCCGGTGTAGCTGGCGCTGCCGAAGACGTCGCCCGCCTCCTTCGTCAGCTTGGTCGCCATGTCCGTCATCGTGCGGGTGACGGTGACCTCGGCGAGCGGCACGTCCTGCTGGGTCGTGCCGCTCTTCGTGACGTCGGCGGTGACTCTCGCGGCCTTGCTGTCGAACTTCACGTCGGACAGGGCGAGTTCGAAGCCGTGCAGCTTGGAGACGATCTTCAGGCTGCCCTGGAAGCCGAGCGCCACGGTGTGCGCCTCGGAGTCGTAGGTTCCGGTGCCGTTGACGAAGGTGAACGCGCCGTTGTCCTTGGCCTGCGTGGCGCCGCCCTCGGGCGTGAAGCTGCCGGCCGCCATCCCGGTCACGTACGTGCGGTACGACTGCTTGATGCCCCAGGTGAACTCGTAGCCCTTGAGCGGTACTTCGGCGGCGGACGCGGACGTCGCGGCGAGCGCGGTGGCGCCGAGCGTGACGGCGGTCGCGCAGGCTGCGGCGAGGGCTATGGGGCGGCGACGGTTGGCGGCCATGGTCGTGGGTTCTCCTCGGTTCAGTGTGTGGGAGTCCGCTCAGCTCAACTTGCGGACTGCGCTGGGAAGTTCAGTTCCGGTCGGGGGCGTCGGCGGCCGGTTGCGGCCGACGCCTGCGGATGATCACGAAGGCCGCGGCCACCGCGATCAGGGACGCGGCCGCGAGGCCGATCGGCAGGACGGGGACGTCCGAATCGCTCGCGGTGGCCTCGGACTTGGGTTCGGCCGTCTTCTGCTCGGCAGCCGCGGCCTCCGGGGTGGCCGACTCCGCGCTGCCCAGGTCGGGCAGGGCGGGCAGTTCGGCGCTGTCGGTCAGGGCGACGGCGAGGGAGACGGGGTCCATCTCCGTGCCCGCCTTGTACATCCCGCCGAAGGCCTTGGCCCCTTCGGCGGTGAGCTTCGTGGGCGCCTCGGTCAGCTGGGCGAGGCCGTCCTTGGGCTTGAAGTCCTTGGCCGTGAAGGTGACCAGGGGGACCTTCTTGGTCGTGGCATTGGCCTTGGTCGTGGTGTTCGTCTTGGCCGTGGCGCCCGTACCGCCCGCGCTCGTGACGTCGGCGTAGAGCGTGCCCTTTCCGTCGTCCGTGACCTCGGCACGGAGGGCGCCGAGCGTGAGGTCGAGGCCCTGTTCGCCGGTGAAGCGGACGGCTCCGGTGAAGGTCGCGTCGAGGGTCTGCTTCTTCTCGTCGTACGTGCCCGAGCCCTCGGGGAAACGGAAGAGCGCGCCGCCGTCCTCGGCTCCGTCGGTGAGCTTCCACTCACCCTTGGCGATGGACCCGGTGACGTACTCGCGGAAGGTCCTGCGCACACCCCAGTCGACGGCGCCGTTCTCGATCCGGCCTGAACTCTCCTTCTTCGCCTTGGACTTGGACGGGGAGGGGGACGGCTTGCGCGACGGCTCGGCGGCAGCCGCGGCCTTCACGTCCGCCGAGAGGCTGACCGGGTCGAGGGCGGTGCCGGCCGTGTAGTAACCGGCGAAGGACTTGGCGCCCTGGGCGGTCAGGGTGGCGGGCAGGTTGTTCAACTGGACCGCGTTGCCGCCGCCCTTCATGTTGATGCCGCCCAGGGAGAGGGAGGCGAAGGGCACCTGCGAGGACGTCGTGACCGCCCCGGTGCCCTTCGCCTTGCTGATGACGTCGACATAGAGGGTGCCGCCGTTGCCGGAGAGGCGCACGGTGGGGCGGCTGATCGTGAGGTCGAGCTGATACGTGCCGTCGTCCTTCTTGTGCCCGAGGAAGTGGACACCGCCGGAGAAGCCGGCGTCGAAGGCGCCCGAGGCGCCGTCGTACGTGCCGGTCGCCGAGTGGAAGCGGAACTGGCTGCCGCCGACCGTGGCCGCGCCGCCCGTGAGGGAGAAACTGCCGTTCGCTATCGGGCCGGTGACATAGCTCTGGAAGGAGGACTTGATGCCCCAGTCCAGGCGGCCGCCCTGCACGGTACGGCCGGCCGCCTGGGCTTGACCGGCCGGGAGCAGTGCCACGAGTACTGCTGCGCAGAGCAGGGTCACGTAGGTGCGTAGGGGCGGGCGCGAGGGCATTCGGGTCCTCCGGGAGGGGCGGGATCTGGCCGGATCCGGGGCGGTTCTGGCGAGAAAGGTAAGGCTAACCTAAGCTATGTCTTCCGATGCGGGAAGCATCGGATGAGACAGAAGAGGGGGACTGCGGGTCGTTTGTTGGCTGCGGGCCGGTGGGGGCTGGTCGCGCAGTTCCCCGCGCCCCCAAAAAAAGCCGAAGGGCGCCCCCTGCCTACCCGTGAACCACCCGAAACCGGGCCGCTCCCTACGAAAGGAACCACGCGACCGTGCGACGTCTGCGTACTCGAGTGGCGGGGGCACTGCTTGCGGTGCTCGCGCTGACGGTGACCACAGCCTGCTCCTCCGAGGACGGCGCGGCCGGGAGCGAGCCGGCCGCCAGGGCCGAAGCCGCCGCCGACCGGGTCGAGCCGCTGGCGGACACCCCGACCCCCCAACTCCCGGTCACCGTGCGCTCGTCCGACGGCACGAAGGTCACCGTCAGGGACGCCGAGCGGATCGTTCCGCTGTCCGGGAGTCTCAGTGAGATCGTGTTCACGCTGGGGCTCGGGGACCGGGTCGTCGCCCGGGACATCACCGCCACCTTCGCGCAGGCGGAGAAGCTGCCGGTGGTCACCCGCAACCACGACGTCTCCGCGGAGAGCGTCCTGTCGCTCAAGCCCGATCTCGTGCTGGCCGAGACCACCACCGGGCCCGACGAGGCGATGGACCAGATCCGTGACGCGGGTGTCCCCGTGCTCGTCGTCGACCCGGCGAAGGGTCTGGAGGACGTGGGCCCGCGGATCAACACGGTGGCCCGAGCCCTCGGTGTACCGGCAGCGGGCAAGGAGCTCACGAAGCGCTCCGAGGAGCGGATCGCCGCCGTGCGCAAGGACATTCCGAAGGAGACCGACAAGCCGCGCGTCGCCTTCCTCTACCTCCGCGGCAGCGCCTCCGTCTATCTGATCGGCGGCAAGGACTCCGGAGCCACCTCACTGCTCGAAGCGGCGGGAGCGGTGGACGGCGGGGCCGAGTCGGGACTGGAGAAGGACTTCACCACGATCACCACGGAGGCCCTCGCCAAGGCCGCCCCCGACGCGATCCTCGTCATGTCCAAGGGCCTCGAATCCGTCGGCGGCATCGACGGTCTCGTCAAGATCCCCGGTGTCGCCCAGACCCCCGCCGGAATGGAGCGCCGGGTCGTCTCGATCGAGGACGGCGTCCTGCTCAACTACGGTCCCCGCACGGACCAGGTACTGAAGTCCCTGGTCGACCAGTTGTACGGGGACGCCAAGTGACCGTGACCGACAAGGACGCCGCGCCCGAGGACCACGCCACGGCGGCCGGAACCGGGGATGCGTCAGCAGGGACCGGGGATGCGTCAGCCGGGACCGAGGCGACGGCGGCCGCCAACGAACCCCCCGCCAGACCCCGCCGAGGCGCCCCCTGGCTGCTCACCGTCGGCCTCGCCGTCCTCCTCGGCCTCCTCACCCTGGCCTCCGCCGGGCTCGGCGCGTACGAGATATCCCCCGGTGACGTCCTGTCGTCCATCGCGCACCGCGCCGGACTCGGCGGTGGCGAACTCGGCCGGGTACCCGAGTCGGTGCTCTGGAACGTACGCTTCCCGCGGATCGTGCTGGCGCTGCTCGTCGGCGCCTCGCTGGGGTGCGCGGGCGCGCTGATGCAGGGCGTGTTCGGCAATCCGCTCGCCGAACCGAGCGTCATCGGCGTCTCGTTGGGCGCGGCGGTCGGCGCGGTCGCCGCGATCTCGCTCGGCCTGAACTTCCTCGGCAACTGGACCCTGCCGGCCTTCGCCTTCGTCGCGGGTCTCGGCACGGCCCTGCTGGTGTACTCGATGTCCCGCTCGGGCGGCCGTACGGAGGTCGTGACGCTGATCCTCACCGGTATCGCGGTGAACGCCTTCGCGGGCGCGCTGATCGGCCTGTTCATCTTCCTGGCGGACACCGCGGCGGTGAACCAGATCACCTTCTGGCAGCTCGGCTCGCTCTCCCAGGCCACCTGGCCGAAGGTGCTCGCGGTGCTGCCGTGCGCGGCGCTCGGGCTGGCCGTGGCGCCCTTCTACGCACGGAAGTTGGACCTGCTGGCGCTCGGCGAGCGCCCGGCCCGGCATCTGGGCGTGGACGTCGAGCGGCTGCGTGTCGTGCTGATCCTGGTCGTCGCGCTGCTGACGGCCGCGGCCGTGAGCGTCTCCGGTGTCATCGGCTTCGTCGGGCTCGTCATCCCGCATCTGCTGCGCATGGCGGCCGGTCCCGGCCACCGTTTCCTCATCCCCGGCAGCGCGCTCGGCGGTGCGGTAGTCCTGCTCGCGGGCGACCTCGCGGCCCGTACCGTCGTGGAGCCCGCCGAGCTGCCCCTCGGGGTGCTCACCGCGCTCTTCGGCAGCCCGTTCTTCTTCTGGCTGCTGCGCAGGACCCGTCGCAGGCAAGGAGGTTGGGCATGAGGTGGCTCAGGCTGCCCGGTACGAGGCCCGCGCCTCCCGGCCCGGTGCACCCCGGTGACGTACTCGCCGAGGCGGAGGCGCTGCACGTGCGGCTCGGTGGCCGCGAGGTGCTGGCCGGTGTGGACGTCGTGGCCCGCGCGGGCGAGGTGCTGGCCCTGGTCGGGCCCAACGGGGCGGGAAAGTCCACCCTGTTGGGCGCGCTCGCCGCCGATCTCCCGGCCGCCGCGGGAGTCGTACGCGTCCACGGTCGCCCGGTGTCCGGCTGGTCGGCGCAGGAACTGGCCCTGCGCCGGGCGGTGCTCCCCCAGTCCGCCGCGCTCTCCTTCCCGTTCGCGGTCGAGGAGGTCGTACGGATGGGCCGGGCGCCTTGGGCCGGACAGGCGGAGGAGTACGCAGAGGAAACAGACGACGCGGCGGTGGCCGGGGCCATGGCGGCGACCGAGGTCACGGACTTCGCGGGCCGCGCCTTCTCGGCGCTCAGCGGCGGTGAGCGGGCCCGGGTGGCGCTCGCCCGGGTGCTCGCCCAGCGCACCCGGCTGCTGCTGCTCGACGAACCGACCGCCGCCCTGGACCTGCGCCACCAGGAACTGGTGCTCCGGGTCTGCCGCGCAAGGGCGCACGCCGGGGACGCGGTGGTCGTGGTGTTGCACGATCTGGGGCTCGCGGCGGCCTACGCGCACCGGGTCGTGATCCTGCGCGCCGGGCGTGCGGTGGCCGACGGACGGCCGGCCGAGGTCTTCACCGACCGACTACTTTCGGACGTCTACCAACAGCCCGTCGAGGTCTTCCCGCATCCACGCACCGGCGAGGTCCTGGTGGCCCCGGCGAGGGGTTCTTGACCGGTCTTTGACCGTTTCGTGGGGGGCGTATTGAGCCACCGTGATCAGGCCGTGGCCGTACCTCACCAATGAGAGCTGAATCACTGGACGGGCAGCTTTCAGTCAGGTAAGCCTCAGATAAGTTAGGGCAGCCTCACCGAGAACCTGTGCCTCCCCTGTGACCTCTTGGAGCCTGTATGCGCGCCGTCCGACTCTCCGTCACCGCCGCCGTGACCGCGGCGGCGCTGGCCGCTGTCACGGGCTGCACCGAGAAGAGCGATGCCTCGGGCGGCGACGACCGCGTCGTCAAGGTGACCGCCACGGACTCCAAGTGCGAGGTGTCGACGACGAAGTTCCCGTCCGGGCACGTCCAGATCGACATAGAGAACAAGGGCTCCAAGGTCACCGAGGTCTACCTCCTCTTCCCGGACGACCGGATCGTCACCGAGCGCGAGAACATCGGCCCCGGCACCAAGCAGAAGGTCACCGCCGAGGTGAAGGAGGGCGACTACCGGATCGCCTGCAAGCCGGGCATGAAGGGCAAGGGCATCCGTCAGGACGTCACGGCCACCGGCTCCGGCAAGGTCGCCAAGCGCGACCCGCGCCTGGACGCGGCGGTCGCCGCCTACCGCGAGTACGCGCAGGAGCAGGCCGACGAGACCCTGCCCAAGGCGAAGGTCTTCGCCACGGCGGTCAAGGACGGCGACATCGAGGCCGCGAAGAAGGCGTACGCCGACTCGCGCATCGGCTGGGAGCGGACCGAGCCCGTCGCCGAGTCCTTCGGCGACATCGACCCGAAGGTCGACCTGCGCGAGGACGGTCTGGAGGAGGGCCAGGACCTGGAGAAGGACTGGACCGGCTGGCACCGCCTGGAGCGCTCGCTCTGGAAGGACAAGAAGCTCACCGCCCGCGACTCCGAGCTCGCCGACCAGCTGATCACCGACCTGACCGACTGGCAGAAGCGGGTCGGCAAGGCCGAGATCACCCCGACCTCGATGGCCAACGGCGCCAAGGAACTCCTCGACGAGGTCGCCACCGGCAAGGTCACCGGCGAGGAGGAGCGCTACTCGCACACCGACCTCGTCGACTTCAAGGCGAACGTCGAGGGCGCGGAGAAGTCGTACGAGCTGCTGAAGCCGGTCGCCTCCGAGAACGACGCGGCGCTGACCAAGGAGCTCGACACACAGTTCGCGGCGCTGAACACGCTGCTCGACAAGTACCGCGAGGACAAGAGCACCTACGTCTTCACGTCGTACGACAAGGTCGGCAAGGCCGATCGCAAGGAGCTCTCCGACGCGGTGAACGCGCTCGCGGAGCCGCTGTCCAAGCTCGCCGCCGCCGTCGTCAAGTAGCACGTGACGTAAGAGGGGCCCTGGCGCCATGACCGACACCACGAACACGACGGACACGACCGACACGACGGGTACGACCGACACGACGGGTACAGGGGAAGGGGCGGAGGCCGGCGGGACGCGGGGCGCCGACTCCCGTGCTCCGTCGCGGCGTTCGCTGATCGGCTGGGGCGGTGCCGGGCTCGCGCTCGGGGCCGCCGCGGCCGGCGGCGCTGTGGCGATGGCCCGCAACGGCGACGACGCGGAACCGACCGCCGCCTCGTCGGGCGCAGCGGTCGCCTTCCACGGCACGAACCAGGCGGGCATCGCCACCCCGGTACAGGATCGGCTGCACTTCGCCGCGTTCGACGTGAAGACGACGGACCGGGCCGCGTTCGTCCAACTGCTTAAGGACTGGACCGAGGCAGCGCGCCGGATGACCGCCGGGCACGCGGTCGGCGAGGGCGCGTACGGCGGCCTGGCCGAGGCACCGCCGGACGACACCGGGGAGGCGCTGGGCCTCAAACCGTCGCGGCTGACCCTGACGATCGGCTTCGGCCCGTCCCTGTTCGACAGGTTCGGCCTCGCGGACCGGCGGCCCGAAGCCCTGGTCGACCTGCCGAAGTTCGCGGGCGACAACCTCGACAGGAACCGCAGCGGCGGCGACCTGTGCGTCCAGGCCTGCGCGGACGACCCGCAGGTCGCGGTGCACGCGATCCGCAACCTCGCCAGGATCGGCTTCGGCAAGGTCGTCATCCGCTGGTCCCAACTGGGCTTCGGTAAAACGTCGTCGACGACTCCGGAGGCCCAGACGCCCCGCAATCTCATGGGGTTCAAGGACGGCACCCGCAACATCGCGGGCACGGAGACGGACCGGCTGAAGAAGTTCGTGTGGGTCGAGGAGAAGGACGGCCCGGCCTGGATGGTCGGCGGCTCGTATCTCGTGGCCCGGCGCATCCGCATGAACATCGAAACCTGGGACCGTACTTCCCTCCAGGAGCAGGAGGACATCTTCGGCCGCGACAAGGGCGAGGGCGCTCCGGTCGGGAAGGCCAAGGAGCGGGACAAGCCGTTCCTGAAGGCGATGAAGCCCGACGCGCACGTACGGCTCGCGCACCCCGACACCAACGCCGGGGCCACACTCCTGCGCCGCGGCTACTCCTTCACGGACGGCACCGACGGCCTCGGCCGCCTGGACGCGGGCCTGTTCTTCCTCGCGTACCAGCGGGACGTGCGCAAGGGCTTCATCCCGGTGCAGCGGAGCCTGGCGGCCGACGCGCTCAACGAGTACATCCAGCACGTGGGTTCGGCGGTCTTCACGGTCCCGCCGGGCGTCCGCGACAAGGACGACTGGTGGGGCCGGTCCCTGTTCTCGAAGGACTCGAAGAGCTCCACGAACTCCAAGGAGGCGTAGGCGTGTTCGCGAACTATCTGATCGGCCTGCGCGAGGGCCTGGAGGCCAGCCTCGTCGTCTGCATCCTCATCGCGTACCTGGTGAAGACGGACCGGCGGGACGCCCTGAAGCCGATCTGGATCGGCATCGCCATCGCGGTGGGTCTCGCCCTCGGCTTCGGCTGCGCGCTCGAATTCGGCTCCCAGGAGCTGACGTTCGAGGCGCAGGAGGCGCTCGGCGGCTCGCTGTCGATCATCGCGGTCGGCCTGGTCACGTGGATGGTCTTCTGGATGCGGCGGACGGCCCGCCATCTGAAGGCCGACCTGCACGGCAAGCTGGACGCGGCGCTGCAGATGGGCACGGGCGCGCTGGTCGCGACCGCGTTCCTGGCCGTGGGACGCGAGGGCCTGGAGACGTCCCTGTTCGTGTGGACGTCCGTCCGCGCGTCCAGCGACGGCACCGAGGGCCCGCTGATCGGCGTGCTGCTGGGCATCGCCACCGCGGTCGTGCTCGGCTACCTCTTCTACCGGGGCGCCCTGCGCATCAACCTCGCCAAGTTCTTCACCTGGACCGGCGCCATGCTGGTCGTGGTGGCCGCGGGCGTGCTCGCGTACGGCTTCCACGACCTCCAGGAGGCCGACTTCCTGCCGGGTCTGACGAACAAGGCCTTCGACATCAGCGAGACCATCCCGCCGGACAGCTGGTACGGCACCCTCCTCAAGGGCGTCCTCAACTTCCAGCCCGACCCGACGGTCCTCCAAGTCATCGTGTGGTCCCTGTACTTGGTGACGACCCTCGCGTTCTTCCTGGCCCCTTCCCGGTCCGGCGAAGCACGACCGAAGACACCGGCGCCGGTCCGAGCCCCTTAGGGGCGCGAGGAACTGCGCGACCAGCCAAGACGAACCCGCACCCGACAAATCCCGCGGAGCGCTCCGCATACTGGATCACGGTGCGGCAGCACTACGTGATCCCCCCACCCACGCGCCGACAGGCCCCGGTAGGGTTCCCCTCCGGGAAAGGGGAATGTGACGGTGACGGTACCCATGCGCAGGGATCACGGCCCTCGTAGGCCTCGCAGGCTCGGCCGGAGCGCGCTGACGGCGGCGTCGGTGACCGTGCTGTCGGTGACGGCGAGCGGTTGCGTGGTGGTGCACGGGGAACGGGAGGTCCTCCCCGGGGCCACGAAGACCGAGGCCGCGCGTGCGCTGACGGACTTCACGGCCGCCTACAACGAGGCCAACGGCGCCAACGACCCGTCCCTGGACGCGGACCGGGTCACGGGTGCCCTCGGGGACATCGACGGCGCGAAGCTGAAGGCCGGCGGCAAGAACCAGCCGGGCGGCAACCCGAACTACGTGCCGCTGGAGCTGAGCGACACCGAGTTCACGATCCCGAAGAAGGCGGGCTGGCCTCGCTGGTTCGTCACCGACTCGAAGGCCAACAAGGGCCGCGGTGAGGACCGTTGGCTGCTGGTGTTCACGCGGGGCGACGCCGACGACGTGTGGCAGGTGTCGTATCTGACGATCGTCGCCGCCGAAGAGGTGCCGGACTTCAAGAAGGACCAGGACGGCTGGGCGGAACCGGTCACGGCGACCGCGGCGGACCTGGCGGTCGCGCCCGGGGACCTCCCCCAGGACTACGCGACCTACCTCAAGGACGGCGGGGACACCTTCGCCGCAGGCACCCACACCACGAAGTGGCGCTCCGACCGCACGAAGAGCGCGAGCCGCCCCGGCCTCGCCCAGCAGTACATCGACGAGCCCCTCGCCTCCGGCGACTACGCCCCGGTGGCCCTGCGCACCACCACCGGCGGCGCCCTCGTCTTCTTCACCACCCGCCACTACCAGAAGCAGACAGCGGCCCAGGGCGTCCCCATCAACGTCACCAACGCCGACGTCAAGGCCCTCATGACCGGCGACCCAAAACAGTCCCTGACCCTGGAATCCATCTCAAACCAGGCAGTACTGGACCCGTCCAAGGACGCCGCAAACCAACAGGTGGAATTCCTGGGCAGAATCCAGGGCTTGACGGCGGCGAAGGGCGAGTAAGGCGGGCGCCCCACCCATTCAGGGGCGCGGGGACTATTCAGGGGCGCGGGGAACGGCGCAATCTTTTGGCTTTTGGCCTTCAGGGGCGCGGGGAACGGCGCAGTCTTTGGCTTTCAGCTTTCAGGGGCGCGGGGAACTGCGCAATCTTTGGCTTTTAGGGGCGCGGGGAACTGCGCGACCAGCCCCCACCGGCCCGCGGACAAGGCAACAAGCGAGACGAGGGGTACGGGGCGTCAGCCCCGAAGAGGCCACGCCGCAACATGATCCCGCTCAACCCCCGCATACCGAGCACACTCATCGGTAAGCACCTCAAGCAACGACAACGGATCCGGCAGCCCATGCTCCGGCCCCCGCACCCACTCCACACTCAACTCCCCAGGCAACCGCGCCGGAGGCACCAGCACATAAGACCCCCGGCAATGCCACCGAAGCCCCGGATGCTCATCCATCGTCTCCGGATGACAATCCAGCTCACACGGCCACCACTCGTCCTCATCCTCGGGCGTACCCCGAGTAGCGGTGAAGAAGAGCATCCGGTCACCCCCGGACACCGCCACGGGCCCGACCTCGACCCCGAGCGCGAGCAACCGCTCCAGCGCCTCCTGCCCCGCCTCCAGCGGAACGTCCAGCACGTCGTGCACCATGCCGGTCGCGGTGATGAAGTTGGCCAGCGGCTGATGCAGGGCCCACCGCTCGATCTGCGCCCGGTCGGTCGTGGACTGCGTCTGCCAGGCGAACGACACGGGGTGCCGCGCGGGGGTGGGACACCCGACACGGTCACAGGAACATCGGTAGGCGGAGGGATGAGCGGCGGGCGCGAGCGGCAGCCCGGCTCCGGCGGCGGCAAGCAGCAGTTCCTCACGACCCGGGGAGTCGTCCCCGGAGTCCGTACGAGGCCGTCGGCCACGCAGCCACTGGGAGATCCTGCCCTGCCCGCCCGAGCGGCGGCCCATCTCTGCGCTCATCGATCCCCTCGCCCTGGCTGTTGTGCGGACAGCATGCCCTATGGTCCCACCATCCTGCGTCACGGGGGGCCGGAGCCCACATCCGGGGTAGGCGGGACGATGCCCGACCGGGCCATCCATCGAGTGTCATTGCATACTTTGAGACGATTTGCCCGCCTACGGTGTCGGCATGGTCACACGGTCTGCGCTGACGGGTATCGCGGGTCTCACGTCCCTGGCCCTCGTGGGACAGGGCAGTGCGATCGCTCCGCCCGAGTGGGGCGCCGGCCCGCTGACGGTGGCCGCACTCCCCCGCATCGTCCAGACCGCACACCGCGGCGGCGCCCGGGAGGTGCCGGAGAACAGCATGTCGGGCCTCATGGCCGCGTACGAGCGCGGTACGGCCCAGGTGCTCGACCTGGACACCCGGATGCTGCGCGACGGGACGATGGTGGTCATGCACGACGCGACCCTGAACCGCACGACCTTCATGGGCGGCCCGGTGCACGCGCTCGACCGGCGGGACTGGGAGGGGGTCAGGCTGCGCCCCGAGGACGGGCTGCCGGGCAGCTGGCGCTCCGAGCGGCCGCCGACGCTCGCCGAGGTGCTGGACCGGTTCGGTGGCCGGGTGGTGCTGATGCTGGAGGCCAAGGACCCGCGGAGCCTGCCGGCCCTCGCCGCGATGATCAGGTCACGCGGCCTGACCCGCTCGGTGCTGGTCAACTCCAACCACCCGGCCGTGGCGTGGCGGGCCCACCGCATGGGCCTGGTCTCGCAGTTGTGGCGGTCGGCACGGCAGATGCGTACGGACCGGCCCGAGCGGTGGCGGAAGTTCGTGGACGTCCTGGACGTGGACCACAAGGCCCGCGACCGCGATCTCGTACGGGCGGTCAGGTCCGGCATCCCCCGTGTGTGGGCGCACACCGTGGTGACCCCGGCGCAGCGCGACCGCGCCCTCGCGCTCGGCTGCGACGGGATCATCACGGACGCGCCGGGACGGCTGGCGCGGGCGGAGGGCCGCCGGGCGGGAGGTCAGCGGGCGGCGGGGCCTCGTGGCGCGAGGCCGTAGAGGGCGTACTCGACGAGCTTGTCCGTGTACTCGTGCGAGATGGGGCCCGTGTACTGGAGCCAGCGCTGGGCGAGCGGCGAGACGAAGAGTTCCAGGGCGATGCGCGGGTCGATGTCCGCGCGCACGGCGCCCTGCTCCTGGGCGGCCCGCAGGCGCTTCACATACAGCTGAAGCTGGGGTTCGAGGAGCTTGCCGACGAACTCCCGGCCGACCTGTTCGTTGACGACACCCTCGGCCGCCAGGGCTCGCGACGGGGCCTCGAAGGTGGGGTCGAGCAGTTCGTCGACCGTGGCCCTCAGCACCAGCTTGAGGTCGGCTTCCAGGTCGCCGGTGTCGGGGATCTCGTACTCCGCTCCCTCCCCGATGACCTCCGGCCGGGCGGCCGCCTCCGCCGCCTGGGCACTCAGGTCGATGAACGCCTCCAGCAGGACGTCCGCCTTCGACGACCACCACCGGTAGATCGTCTGCTTGCCGACGCCCGCGCGTGCGGCGATGCCCTCGATGGTGGTCTTGGGGTAGCCGACCTCGCTCACGAGCGCGAGGGCGGCGTCATAGATCGCCCGCCGGGACTTCTCGCTGCGGCGGCTGGAGTCGGGGGCGGGCTTCTGCGGGGGCTGGGCGGACGTGTGAGCCATGCCCCCAAATCTACCAGCCAGACAAGACGCTCCGTCTCGCCGAACAACGATTCTCGCCCCCGCCGCCCCTACCCATTCCCTTCCCCTGGGGGCTGACGCCCCCAGACCCCCACTGAAACCCAGCCCCTCCGGCGTTTGAGGAGCGGGGGTTCGGGGGCGGAGCCCCTGAGCAAGGGACGGGAATGGGTAGGGGCGGCGGGGGCGAAAACAACCCGTTCGGCTCCCGCCGGGAGGCCCGCTCGCGGCGCACCATGGGCACCAACTGCCCCCGCGGTACCCGCAGAACCCGTAAGGAGCCCTCCTTGCACCTTCCCCGCCGCGCCACACCCCGGCGCTACCTGATGTGCCCACCTGCACACTTCGAGGTCACCTACTCCATCAACCCATGGATGGACCCCGCCAAGCCCGTCGACGTCCCCCTCGCCGTCGCCCAGTGGGAAGACCTCCGAGACCGCTACCGCACCCTCGGCCACACGGTCGAGGAACTCACCCCGGTTCGCGGCCTGCCCGACATGGTGTTCGCGGCGAACGGCGCGACCGTCGTCGACGGCCGGGTCCTGGGCGCCCGTTTCGCCTTCCGCGAGCGGGAGGCGGAAGCCGAGGCCCACCTGGACTGGTTCCGCACGAACGGCTTCGACCGGGTCCACGAACCGGTCCACATCAACGAGGGCGAGGGCGACTTCGCCGTCACCGCCTCCTACGTACTGGCCGGACGCGGCTTCCGGGCCAGCCCCCTCTCGCACGGCGAGGCGCAGGAGATCTTCGGGCGGCCGGTGATCGGACTCGACCTGGTCGACCCCCGCTACTACCACCTGGACACGGCCCTCGCCGTACTCGACGACACGACGGACCAGGTCATGTACCACCCGCCGGCCTTCTCCCCCGGCAGCCGCGAGGTGCTGCGCCGGCTCTTCCCGGACGCGCTCCTCGCGGGCGACGACGACGCGGCGGCGCTCGGCCTGAACGCCGTCTCCGACGGTCTGCACGTGCTGCTTCCG
Source organism: Streptomyces sp. NPDC058697 (assembly GCF_042715345.1). Lineage (NCBI taxonomy): Bacteria > Bacillati > Actinomycetota > Actinomycetes > Kitasatosporales > Streptomycetaceae > Streptomyces > Streptomyces sp. NPDC058697. The sequence continues at coordinate 42,405 of NZ_JBHXSU010000047.1, read as the reverse complement.
CAGTCCGCGACCGGCCTCTTCGACCCGCTCAGGGAACGGGGGTACGAGCCGATCGGCATGGACCTGAGCGAACTCCTCAAGGGCGGCGGCAGCGTGAAGTGCTGCACGCAGGAGCTACGCGTCTGAGCTCTCGCCCTCATCCGGGGCGGAGGACGGGGGCGGCCAGGCGTCGCCCCAGTCCGCGTCGCGGGCCGCCTTGTAGAGGAGGCCGTGGCGCTTCGTCACGGTCGAGCGGCGCAGCTGCTCCTCGGTCTCGCACAGGTCGAGGAGCACCTGCCCCTTGCGGATCTGCGGCCGCCGTACGACCCGGGAGGCGGCCGGGGCCACCGGGAAGCGGGTGGCGGCGACATAGCTGAACTTCTCGTCCTCGTACGCCAGTGAGCCGCCCTTGACCTTCCGGTGCAGCGAGGAACGGCTGACCCGGGCCGAGAAGTGGCACCAGTCCTCGCCGGGGACGATCGGGCAGGCGGCGCTGTGCGGACAGGGAGCGGCGATGTGGAAGCCGGCGCCGATCAGGCGGTCGCGGGCCTCGATGACTCGGGTGTAGCCGTCCGGTGTGCCGGGTTCGATGATCACGACGGCCCGGGCGGCGGCCGCGGCGGCGTCCACGACTTCGGTGCGGGCCTGCTCGGTGAGCTCGCCGAGGACGTACGACACCGTGACGAGATCAGTGCTCTCGATGGTGAGCGCCGCTCCGATACGAGAGCGGTGCCACTCGGCGGACTTCAACAGCGGGTTCCGCGAGGCGAGTTCACGGCCGAGGGCGAGCGCGGGTTCGGCCCAGTCGAGTACGGTCACCGGCCGCTCCTCGGGCCAGGTGGCGCTGACGGCCCAGGTCGCCGCACCCGTCCCGCCGCCCACGTCCACATGGCTGCCCGGCGCCCACTCGGGCACGACGTCCGCGAAGGCGTCCAGGGCGGCGCGTACGGCCTCGAAGGTCGCGGGCATGCGGTACGCGGCGTACGCGGCCACGTCCGCGCGGTCGCGCAGAATCGGGGCGTCGGTCGGGGTGGTCCCCCGGTAGTTCACGATCAGCCGCTCGACGGCCTGCGCGGCCGCCTTCGTCGGCAGCCCGTCGAGCAGCCCCGCCAGGGCCGCGCGCAGGGTCTCGGCTGGGGAAACGGGGGCGGTCACGGGGGAATTCTACGAGGGGTGCGGGTGTGAGCCGGGTGAGCGGTGCTCTCCGACGAGAGCACCGCTCACGCCATGCTCGGCGGCGGCCACCGGACCGGCCGCCGGAAGCACCGCTCACACATCGGCACAGCGCCAACGATCGAGAGCACCGGTCACAAACCAGAGCACCGGCCGCATATCAGAGCACCGCTCACAAATCAGCGCACCGCTCACGCCCCCCGTACCGCCCGTGCCAGTCGTGTCGCCGCTGCCGCTCGGGGGCCGCTGTCCGGGGGCCGGCGGCGTGGGTGGACCGTGTTCGCCAGGAGCACCAGGAACGTGTCCGTCGACGGGTCCAGGACCAGCGACGTACCCGTGAAGCCCGTGTGGCCCGCGGCGCCGTGGCCGGCCAGCTCGCCCATGAACCAGGGCTGGTCGAGGGCGAAGCCGAGGCCGGGCGGGGAGAGGAGGAGCTCGACGTAGTCGGGGCCGAGGATGCGGGCGGTGCCGTACGAGCCGCCCGCCAGCAGCGCCCGGCACAGGACCGCCAGGTCGCCCGCCGTCGAGAAGAGGCCCGCGTGGCCCGCGATGCCGCCCAGCGCCCAGGCGTTCTCGTCGTGGACCTCGCCCCGCAGCATCCCCCGGTCCGCCTTGGCCCATGGCCGCCGCTGGTCCTCGGTGGCGGCCGCGCCCGGGCGGGGTCCGAACCCGGTGGCCGTCATTCCGAGCGGCCGGGTGATGCCGTCCCGGACGAGGACGTTCAGCCGGCGACGGGTGATCCGTTCGAGGACGTACTGGAGGAGCAGCATGTTGAGGTCCGAGTAGGCGTACGCGCCGCCGGGCGCGGTCAGCGGTTCCTCGGCGCGCAGCAGGGCGAGCCGTGCCCTGTCGTCCCGGCAGTCGTACAGCGGGAGTTCGGGCCGCAGCCCGGAGGTGTGGGTGAGCAGATGCCGCACGGTGATGCCGTACTCGGCGGCCGCGGTGAAGTCCGGAAGGTACGCCCCGACCCGCGCGTCGATGCCGAGCGTGCCGCGCTCCAGCTGCTGCACGGCGGCCACGCTCGTGAAGAGCTTCGTGAGCGAGGCCAGGTCGAAGGGGGTGTCCGCGGTCATCGGGACGCGGGCCTCGCGGGGCAGCTCGACGCCCGCGCCGGTGACCTCGTCGTACGCGGAGTACCGCACCGCCCAGCCCGCCGCCTCCTCGACGGCGATCACGGGCCCGCGTCCGGCGACCAGTACGGCGCCCGGGGCCCAGGGCCGGTCCCCGTCGGTGAGCCGCCGGAACTCCCGTACGAGACGGTCGAGTTCGTCGGGGTCGAGCCCGGCACGTTCCGGTGTGCCGAGGCGCAGTCTCGGTGCGCTCAGCTCTCCTCCCCCACTCTCGGCTGCGCTCGAGCGGGGGAACCCCCACCCTTCGCGTCCGCCTGTCTCCGCCAGGGACGGCACAGTCCCACGAAGCAGCCGACGGCGACCAGTGAACACGCCAACTGGACGACGGCCATCGGGACGGCGGTGTGCTCCCCGGCGATGCCCACGAGGGGTGTGGCGAGCGCGCCGACGAGGAAGGAGGAGGTGCCGAGCAGCGCGGACGCGGAGCCCGCGGCGTGCCGGGTGCGCATGAGGGCGAGCGCGTTGGTGTTGGGCATGCACAGGGTCATCGCGGACATGAGGACGAACAGGCCGACGGCGATCGGGACGAGGCCGACCTCGCCGAAGACCCCGCTCGCCATCAGCAGCAGCGCGGCCGAGGCGGTGGTGATGATCGCGAGGCCGACCGCGAGGACCTTGTCGAGGCTGACCCGGCCGACGAGCAGTTTGCCGTTGATCTGGCCGACGGCCACGAGGCCGATGGAGTTGACGCCGAAGAGGATGCTGTACGTCTGCGGGGAGGCGCCGTAGATCTCCTGGATCACGAACGGCGAGGCGGAGATGTACGCGAAGAGCGCCGCGAAGGCGAAGCCGCCGGTGAGCATGTAGCCGGTGAAGACACGGTCGGCGAGCAGACCGCGCATGGTGCGCAGCGCCTCGACGGTGCCGCCGCTGTGGCGGTGCTCGGGCGCGAGGGTCTCCGGCAGCATCCGCCAGACCACGACGGTCAGCACGATCCCGACGGCGGTCAGGATGTAGAAGACGCCCCGCCAGTCGGTGATCCGCAGCACCTGTCCGCCGATGAGCGGGGCGATGATCGGCGCGACCCCGGAGATCAGCATGAGTGTGGAGAAGAAGCGGGCCATGTCGACGCCGTCGTAGAGGTCGCGTACGACGGCCCGGGCGATCACGATCCCGGCGGCGCCCGCGAGGCCCTGGAGGAGCCGGAAGGCGACGAGGAGTTCGATGGTGGGCGCGAACGCGCACACGGCGGTGGCGACGACGTAGAGGAGCAGTCCGACGATCAGCGGCCGTCTGCGCCCCCACTTGTCGCTCATCGGGCCGACGACCAGCTGCCCGAGGGCCATGCCGGCGAGGCACGCGGTGAGGGTCAGCTGCACGGTGGCCGCGGACGCGTGGAGCGCGTCGGTGACCTCGGGGAGCGCCGGGAGGTACATGTCGATGGACAGCGGCGGTACGGCGGTGAGGCCGCCGAGGACGAGGGTGACCAGCAGCCCCACGGAACGGCGGGCCTCCGGTGGCGGTACCGGCGCCGCGGCGGCGGCGATCGCGGTCTCTTCGCTGACCGCGTCGGTGACGGCCGCCCTCGGTATGTGCCCCTCCGGGCCGTCCTGGTCCCGCGTGGTGCGGCCACGCTCGGACATGTGCCCCTCCCTGCTTGTGGAATACGCCACCTATGCTCTCAGCTCGTACAGGTGGTCGAGACCATCGCGTTCGAGTCGTCGGCGATGTTCGGGTCGTCGACCACGTTCGGGTTCGGGTCGTCGGACATCGGGTGATCGTGCTCACGGAACGAGGGGTTGGGGATGGCGGGAGAGCGTGTGCGGTGGGGCGTGCTGGCGACCGGTGGGATCGCCGGGGCGTTCACGGCGGATCTGATCGATCTGCCGGACGCCGAGGTGGTCGCGGTGGCGTCGCGCACCGAGGAGTCGGCGAAGGCGTTCGCGGAGCGGTTCGGGATCCCCCGGGCGTACGGCGACTGGGAGAGCCTCGCGGCGGACGAGGACGTGGATGTCGTGTACGTCGCGACTCCGCACTCGGCGCACCGCGCGGCGGCCGGGCTCTGTCTTGAGGCGGGCCGGAACGTGCTGTGCGAGAAGGCGTTCACGCTGAACTCGCGTGAGGCGGAGGAGTTGGTCGGCCTCGCGAAGGAGCGCGGGAGCTTCCTGATGGAGGCCATGTGGATGTACTGCAACCCGCTGATCCGGCAGCTGAAGGCGCTGGTCGACGAGGGGGCGATCGGTGAGGTCCGCACGGTCCAGGCCGACTTCGGCCTTTCGGGGCCTTTCCCGCCCACTCACCGGCTGCGCGATCCGGCGCAGGGCGGTGGCGCGCTGCTCGACCTGGGCGTCTATCCGGTGTCGTTCGCGCACCTGCTGCTCGGGGAGCCCTCGGAGGTGATGGCGAGAGCGGTGCTCTCCGACGAGAGCGTCGATCTCCAGACGGGAATGCTGCTCTCTTGGGAGAGCGGCGCTCTCGCTTCGTTGCACTGCTCTCTCGTCGGCGGCACGTCGACCTCCGCCTCGGTCACCGGTTCCGAGGGCCGTATCGACATCCCGTCCGGCTTCTTCCACGCCGACCGCTTCGTACTGCACCGCGACGGCCGCGACCCGCAGGAGTTCACCGCGAGCGCGACCGACGGAACCCAGGCCGGCCTCAAGCACGAGGCCATCGAGGTCATGCGCTGCCTCCAGACCGGCGAGACCGAGTCCCCTCTGGTCCCCCTCGACGGCACGCTGGCAGTAATGCGAACGCTCGACGCGGTACGAAACCGCGTCGGCGTCCACTACCCGTCAGAGCTCAGCTGAGGCGCCCCTTCAGGGGCGCGGGGAACTGCGCGACCAGCCACGAACGACCCGCAGGTCACGCCGGTTTGAGCCCCTGATCCCCCACCTCAGTAACAAACGACGCGGCGGTCGTGATCGCAGCCCCAGGCGTGGTCACGGCAGCCACCGTCTTGAAGTCCACCCGGGCCGACTCCCGCCCGAGGCGAACCGTCGCATACCCACGATGCCCGTTGTAGTGCTTCATGTGCGGGTTGGCGGCAAGATAACCCGCCCAGTTGGCAGGCCGGGCGGCCCCGTTCTGCCCACTGCTGACCGACGTGGTGACAACCTCCGTACCCAGAATCCGCGACCCCGGGTCGGCGAAGTCCCGCTTGATGTCGAAGGCGTACGACACATGGACGTCGCCGGTGAGCACCATCAGGTTCTCCACACCGGCGGCCTGGGCGCCCGCGAGGAGACGCCGACGCGAGGCGGGGTAGCCGTCCCAAGAGTCCATGCTGAGGGTGGTGTTGCCGGCGGCGGCGTTGTTGCGGCGGGCGAAGACGACCTGCTGCGGGACGACGTTCCACAGCGCGCTCGACTGTTTCCAGCCGTCGGTCAGCCACCGCTCCTGGGCAAGCCCCGGCAGGGTCTGCGATTCGGCCTCCGACTCGGGGGTGGGCGTCTTCCAGCCGTCGCCGTTCGCCTGGTTGGTGCGGTACTGCCGGGTGTCGAGGATGTCGAACTGCGCGAGCTTGCCCCAGTTCAGACGGCGGTACAGCCGCATGTCGGGACCCTGGGGCCGCTGCGGGAGACGCAGCGGCTGGTTCTCCCAGTACGCGCGGTACGCGGCGGCGCGGCGCAGCAGGAACTCCTCCGGCGGTACGTCGTTCTCGGGGATGTCGTCCGCGTAGTTGTTCTCGGTCTCGTGGTCGTCCCAGGTGACGACGAAGGGGTGCGCGGCGTGCGCGGCCCGCAGATCGGGGTCGGACTTGTAGAGGGCGTACCGCAGCCGGTAGTCCTCCAGCGTGATCGTCTCCCGGTTGAAGACGCCGGGCAGCACGCGGTCGGTGTAATTGCGCACGCCGCCGACGGAGTTGACCGCGTATTCGTACAGGTAGTCACCGAGGTGGAAGACCACGTCGACGTCGTCCTCGGCGAGATGGGCGTACGGGGTGAAGTACCCGTCGTGGTACGCCTGGCAGGAGACCGCGGCCAGCGTCAGTTCGGAGGCGCGCGAGCGGGACGAGGGCGCGGTGCGCGTACGGCCGGTCTCGCTGACCCAACTGCCCACGCGGAAGCGGTAGTAGAAGACCCGGTCGGAGTCGAGGTGGCCGACCTCGACGTGCACGGTGTGGTGGAACTCGGGGTGGGCGACGGCCGCACCGCGTCTGACGATCTGCCGGAAGCGTTCGTCGCGGGCCAACTCCCAGCGCACGGTGACGCGTTGCGACGGCAGGCCGGAGTCGGCCTGGTACGGGCTGGGCGCGAGCCGGGTCCAGAGCAGGACCGAGGTGGCCTGCGGGTCACCGGAGGCGACACCGAGCGTGAAGGGGTTGTCGGCGATCTTCGCCGCGTCGAGTTCCGCGGCTCCCGCCACGCCCGCGGTCGGCAGGTTGGTGGCGAAGGCGAGCGCGGCGGCCGCGCCGGTGACGGTGAGGAAACGGCGGCGTCCGAGGTGACGGGCGGCGGCGCGGAGTTCGGGGGCGTGCTGCGACGGGTGCTGGTGGCCTGCGGGTGTCATCTGGCCCTCCCCTGACTGTTGTTGTACAAGGCATTGGAGTGGTCAGGGTCGACGCCGGACTGTCGCGTACACAACAGTCAGATGTCGGACAGATGAGTTCCGTATGGCGGAACCTCGTACACCCTCACGTACGCTGCTGGGCCATGAACGCCATGGGAACGAAGATCGCGATCGTGACAGGAGCGGGCTCGGGGATCGGCCGGGCCGTGGCCGTGGAACTGCTGCGCACCGGCTGGTCGGTGGCGCTCGCGGGCCGCCGCGCGGAGCGCCTGGAGGAGACGGCGGCGCTCGCGGAGACGGCACGCCAAGGGCAGCCGGCCGCGAAAGACAGCACGTCCCTGTGTGTGCGCACCGATGTCTCGCGGCCCGACGAGGTGGCCGCGCTCTTCGCCGCCGTGCGGGACCGCTTCGGGCGGCTCGACCTCCTCTTCAACAACGCGGGCACGTTCGGCCCGGGCGGAGTGCCGTTCGAGGAACTGCCGTACGAGGCATGGCGGCACGTGGTCGGCACCAACCTCGACGGGGCGTTCCTGTGCGCGCAGGCGGCGTACCGGCAGATGAAGGAGCAGGATCCGCAGGGCGGCCGGATCATCAACAACGGCTCGATCTCGGCGCACACGCCCCGCCCGCAGTCGGCCGCGTACACGGCCACCAAGCACGCGCTGACCGGTCTCACGAAGTCGCTGTCGCTGGACGGGCGGCCCTACCGGATCGCCTGCGGGCAGATCGACATCGGCAACGCGGCGACGGACATGACCGAGCGGATGCAGACGGGGGCGCTGCAGGCGAACGGGGAGGTGGCGCCCGAGCCGGTGATGGATGTGGCGGACGTGGCTCGTACGGTGCGGCATATGGCGGCGTTGCCGCTTGAGGCGAATGTGCAGTTCGCTACGGTTCTCGCTAGCGCGATGCCGTTTGTGGGGCGGGGGTAGGCTGCCGCCGGCCGTCGGGAAGGTGCGGGCCGACTGTGGCTGGTCGCGCAGTTCCCCGCGCCCCTGAAGGGGCGCGGGGCCGCGACCTAATCTGCACAAACGGAGGAGATACCTCCGCGGTATCTCGGCCGGTTACGGGCCTATGCTCGACACTCCTCCACCAGAACTTCACACTTGGAGCACAGGGCTTCCGTGCCACACCTCTGGGGGGAGGCGGCAGCCGTTCCGGCGGCTCGGGTGGGGGGATTCCGCGTGGGACCGCGGGATTGCGACCCGGGCCACGGAACGGCTGCCCACCAATCCGGGCGAGAGCCCGGCGTTACGCCTGGCCGGTCTCGAAGCGGGAGATCCTGCCGCCGCCGTCGACGGTGAAGCTCCAGCGCGTCCGCATCTCGCCCCAGGCGTCGTTGCTGTAGCGGGCGAGGAGGGCGAGGCCGCCGTCCGACTCGTTGTCGACCTCCATATGGCCGTGGGAGTCGAAGATCTCCCGCTCGGTCCACTCGTCGAGGTCGCGGTCCGAGCCGTCGTCGGACATCGTCGCGTCGGGCGTGAGGGCGGCCCGGAAGGCGTCCCGGTCATGGGCGTTCACGGCGCTGACGAAATCCCGGACGGCCGGGTTGCTCAGCTTGGCTACCTGAATCGTCATGGACGTCAGACTCACACCGCCCGGCCGCCCCCGCCACCCGAACGGCGGCGCGGGCGAGGACCCGGGCGGCCGTTCGGTGCGACGGTGGGCAGGCGGCGTACGAGACAGAAGGAGCCGTTCGCATGAGAACGGCCGACTGGGACGCCGACCGGGACACCAGCCGGGACATCCGAGGAGTGACGAGCACCGTGACCTCTTTCGACCGACGCGACCTGGGACTGCTGCTGCTCCGCCTCGGCACGGGCGGGGTGCTCGCGGCGCACGGGACGCAGAAGCTCTTCGGCTGGTTCGGCGGGGGCGGGCTCTCCGGGACCGGCCGGTTCATGGAGTCCGTGGGGTACGCGCCCGGCCGGGCGAGCGCGGCCGCGTCGGGCCTGGCGGAGGCGGGCGGCGGCACGCTCCTCGCACTGGGCCTCGCGACCCCGGCGGCCGGCGCCGCCGCGGCCGGGGCGATGGCGGGCGCGTCGGCGGTGCATGCCCCGAACGGCTTCTTCAACGAGAGCGGCGGCTACGAACACGCCGCGTCCCTTGGCCTCGCGGCGGCGGGCCTCGCCGTCGCGGGCCCCGGCCGGCTCTCCTTGGACCACGCCCTCGGCCACGCGGTCGACCGCGGCTGGATGGTGCCGTTCGCCCTCGCGGGCACGGCGGCCGCGACGCTGGCCGTGGTGGGGCTCCGCAACAAGCGGCTACGGAGCGAGAAGGAGGGCGAGCAGGGGGAGTTGTTCGGCGAGGACAGCATGTCGTACAGCGCCTAGGACCGGTTGGGACCTGGGACCACTGAGCACGACCACTGAGCACAGGGACGGCCATGGGCACCCGCCCCGACGCGCCCCGGCTCGTGACAGGCTGATCGTCATGAGCGACGACGATCTCTGGGAGTCCATCGACCGCATCCAGGACCGGCTGGCGAGCTCCCAGCCGGCCCGTCCGCCCCAAGAGGCCCTGCTCCTGCGGATGTTGAAGCTCTCGGAGGAGGTCGGCGAGGTCGCCGAGGCGGTGATCGGCGCCACCGGTCAGAACCCGCGCAAGGGCGTCTCCCACACCTGGGACGACGTCCAGGCCGAGCTGTGCGACGTGATCATCACGGCCGCGGTGGCGCTGCGGACGCTGACACCGGACACTCGCGAGGTGTTCGCCGCGCACCTGGCGCGCGTGACGAACCGCTCGCTGAACCCGTGACGCTCCACGGAGGAAACGCGGGAAGCGCAGGAATCGCAGGAAAAGCCTTACGCCGTACGGTCGTTGGGGAGCGTCGGCCTCAGGACGACGAGTCTCCGTAGAGGGCGGCAATCGCGGCGGCCCGGTCGCGCAGGGTGGTGCGCAACGACTGCGGGGCCAGGGCCTCGGCGTCCATGCCGAGCTGCCACAGCGCCCATTCGGCGTGCCGGGAGTCCTGGAAGGTCACCTCCAGCCGGAGCCAACCGTCCGCGTCGGGCTCTTCCGCGCGGACGGCCAGCGCGGTGTCCAGCAGGTCCTCCCGCCGCTCCGGGTTCACCCGGACCAGCACGGTGATGTGGTCGCTGCCGGAGAGAAACCGTGCGGAGCGTTCCCGCCAGATCCGGTCCAGATCGACCCGGTCCGGTCGCTGTGCCGGTTCGGGGAGTTCCTCGGCGGCCAGCACTCGCGACAGCCGGTAGGTGCGGTCCTCGCCGGATCTCGTGGCCAGCAAGTAGGCCCGGTCGCGTGCGGTGACCAGGCCGATCGGGTCAACCGTGCGCCACTGGGGCGGCCGGCCCGTCGCCGCGTAGTGAATACGCAGCTTGTGTCCGGCGAGCACCGCGCGCCGGACCTCGATCATGGTGGTGTCGGGTACGTCCTCGGTGACCAGCCGGCGTGAGAGCAGGTCGGTCTCCGGGTCGACGAGAAACCGCTGGGCCGCGTCGCTCGCCGCGGCCTGGTGGCTTTCGGGCAGCGCGTCGACGACCTTCCGCATGGCCGAGGCGAGCGCCGAGCCGAGGCCGAACGCCTGCTCGCCTCGGCCCGATCCGGCGGTCAGCAGGGCGAGGGCCTCGTCGTGGTTCAGTCCGGTGAGCTCGGTCCGGAAACCGGGCATCAGCGCGAAGCCGCCGTGCCTGCCGCGTTCGGCGTAGACCGGGACGCCGGCCGCGGACAGAGCCTCGATGTCGCGCAGCACGGTGCGGGTGGACACCTCCAGCTCACGGGCCAGCGTGTCCGCGGTCAGCCGGCCGCGCCGGCGCAGCAGCAACACCAGGGAGACCAGCCGGTCGGCGCGCATACGGGAACGCTATCGAATACATGACTGAGGGTGTCGTGATTTGTTGCGAGGCTCGTCATCAGCCCGCGGCCACCGAGCCGAGGGCGTACGTACTCCCTATCAATCGAATGGAGCTGATGTGGCAGTGGAACGAACGGCGGTCAACCCGGTGACGTGGTCGGCGGAGCTGGGATTCAACCAGGGCGAGGTCGTCTCCGGGCACACCCGGACCCTGTACATCTCGGGCCAGACCGCGATGAGCGAGGACGGCAAGCCCCAGCACGAGGGCGACATGGCGGCGCAGTTGGCGCTGAGCGTCGGCAACCTGGAGGCCGTGCTCGGCGAGGCCGGCATGTCTCTCGCAAACCTCGTCCGGCTCAACGTCTACACGACCGACGTCGATCTGCTCTTCCAGCACTACGGCGTGCTGGCGGGGCGGTTGGGCGCCGCCGGGGTGGCGCCGACCAGCACGATGCTCGGGGTGACACGGCTTGCGATCCCCGGCCAGCTGGTCGAGCTGGAAGGAACCGCCGTCGCCTGATGCGGGCCCCCACGGAGGCATCAGCTCAGGGGCATCGGCTCGGGGGCATCAGCCCGGCGGCAGGCAGTGGTCGTCCGGTGCGACGGTCCCCCAGATGCGGCGGCCGATGTCGCGCAACTGCCGCTGCTGGGCCCGGGTCAGCGGTTCGAAGACGTAGCGGCTCACGGCCTCCGCGTGCCCGGGGGCCGTCGCCACGACCTTGTCCCGGCCCGCGTCCGTGAGGGTGGCGAGGGTGTAGCGGCCGTCGGCGGGATCGGGCGTACGGCGCACCCAGTCGCTCTTCTCCAGCCGCTTGACCAGATGGGAGAGGCGGGACAGCGAGGTGCCCGTGTAGCCGGCGACCTCGCTCATCCGCATCGTGCGCTCCGGGGCCTCGGAGAGCATCGCCATCACCTGGTACTCGACGTGGCTGACCCCGGCGTCGCGCTGCAGTTGCGCGTCGAGCGCGCCCGGCAGCCTGACCAGCACGCCGGCCAGCGCGTGCCAGGCCTCCTTCTCGCCGTCGGTCAGCCGGCGAGGCTCCTGCGGGGTCTCCATGGCCGCCACTTTAACGTGACGGTTCAAGTGATCGGCCCGCCCTGCAAGCCCCGCCCCAGCCCTCGCAGGCCCCGCCCGCGTCGCCTGCGTTGCCCGCGTCGCCTACGCGGACGTACGCGTGAAAGCGAGCGTCGCCGTGACGGTGGTCAGGCCGCGGATCATGCCCATCTGGTTCCAGCCCATGCCGAACTGCTCCCGGTCCACGGTGAACTCCGCGGTGAGCGTGACCGCGGAGGCGGTCGCGCCGGTGACGCGGGCGGTGACGGTCTGGGGGCGGCTGATGCCACGGGCGGTCAGCTGACCGGATATCTCGACGGTGTCGTCCTGGCGGACCGTGGCGTTGCGGACGGCGAAGACGAGGGAGGGGTGCCGGTCGGCGTCGAAGAAGTCGCTGCCGTGCAGGTGCTCGTCGCGCTTGCGGTTCTTGGTGTCCAGGGACGCGGCGTCCAGGGTGATCGTGCCGCGGGCGGTGCCGTCGGGCTGGACCTCGCCCTCGCCGGTGACGCCGGCGAAGACGCCCTTCACGTTGACCAGGCCCCACATCGTCCTGTGCTTGATGGCGACGGTGGTGCGGGCGGGGTCGAGCTGCCACAGGCCGGTTTCTACGGCGACGGTCATGGGACTTCTCCTGACGGTTTCGAACGGTCGACTCAGTAATCCAAATTTGGATGACCCCACGCTAGTCGATTATCCAAAATTGAACAACAGGTAGACTTGGGGACTATGGCCGACTCCTCCGCACTCGCCGACCAGCCCGAACGCGAGCCGACGGGCGGAGACGGGCTGTCGACGGGCGGAGACGGGCTGCCGGCCGACGACGACGGGCTGCTGCCTGCCGAGCTGAAGGCCTGGATGCGCCTGCTGGCCGCGGCCGGGGCGATCGAGCAGTCGCTGCGCTCACGGGTCAAGGACGCCATGGGGATCTCGCACGACGAGTTCCTGGTGCTGTGCCTGCTGGCCGACCAGCCCGGCGCCAGCCTGCGCATGACCCGGATCGCGGAGCTGCTGGGGCGCCCGAAGACGCGGCTGACCTATCAGGTCGCCTGTCTGCAGCACGCGGGGCTGATCAGCAAGAACTCGGCCTGCGGCGACCGGCGCGGCATCGAGGTGACACTCACGGACAAGGCACGGCGGCTGCTGAGCGAGTCCTCGCGCCCCCTGGCCGACGCCGTCTCCGAGGCCATCGCCCGGACGGCCTGCGCCCAGCGGTACGCGCAACTGCACGATCTGCTGCCGGTACCGCCGGTCCCGGCAGCCGAGGGGCACGGCGCCGAGAAGCCGGAGTAGCGGCCCGCCGAAGGGCCACGGAACCGCGAAGGGCCGTGGCCGCGGGGAGCACCCCCTCGACCACAGCCCTTCACCACATGGCATACGTACCGTCAGAAGCCGGGAAACACCCGGCGCAGGTCGTCCAGAGTCAGGCCGTCCCCGGTGACGGCCACACCGTTGGGCGTGTTCGCGGCCGCGTGGCGGCCCGTGACGAGCCGCAGCCACCACTCGGCAGGTGTGCTGAGCACGGCGTCGGGCTCGGCCGGTTCGTCGGTGAGCGCGACCGTGTCGCCCAGGTCCAGCCCGAACGAGCGCTCGGGGGACGTGGTGCGGACGGCGACGCGGACGTGCCGGCCGCCGAGGGCGTCGGCCTTGCCGACGAAGCCTATGAGCATGCCGACCTGGTCGAGGAGCGGCTCGGTCGCCGCCCGCGCCAGGCCCACGGTCCGGTCGAAGGCGACCTCCACATCCCAGGAGTGGTTGGCGAACTCGCTGAGCCGCATGCCCGCGGCGGTGGCCACGTCCACGGGTGCGGGCAGGAATCCGAGGTCGATCCGCAGGTCCTGGCGCGTCTGCGCGTCAAGGTCCTCGTAGGCGCGCACCAGCGCCTCGTTGGAGCTGACGAACCCCTCGGCCTGCTCGGCCGGGGACATCGCGTCCCAGCGCGCCCACACGGACTTGTTGAAGTCCATGTCCTTGGGCCCGGTGCCGCTCAGCGCGCCCTCCAGGGCGGCCAGGCCTATCTCCGCGCCGCTGCCGAGGTGGCTGAGCACCTGGGCGACGGTCCACTCCGACGCCCCGGAGGGCCGGTCGAGGTCGGCGGCGGCAAGGCCGTGCACAACGGTGGTGAGGTAGTCGTGTCCGCTGCGCAGAGCACCGATGATCTGGTCGGCACGTTCGGTCATTTCTCAACTCCGGTAAGAAGGCGGTGAATTGGCGGCCCGATTCGAGCCGCGTTCCGTACGGGGCCAGCCTGACGCACCTTGACTTGCCTCATCATTAACTTGAACCTTCAAGCTGGACCGTAGGTCATTCCACTTGAACCGTCAACCGACATCGAGCCTCGCGGGCGCCCGCTGGAAGAGCCGCAGCGGGACGGCCGCGGCCAGCGCCCGGTAGCCCTCCGGGTTGAGGTGCAGCCAGTCCCCGTCGTGCAGGGCGGACAGCAGCCGGCGCGGGTCCCGCGGGTCACGGACGGCACGGTCGAAGTCGACGACCGCGTCGAACCTCCCGCTCGTACGGATCCAGGAGTTGACCGCCTGCCGGGCCGACTCACGGTGCCCGTCGGGGTCGTCGTACATGGCGTTGCCGCCGAACGGCGTCAGCGTGGCCCCGTACACCCGGATGCCCTGGGCGTGCGCGCGGAGCACGATCTGCTCGTACGCTGCGATCAGTTCGGCGGTGACGCTGCGCTGGGCGGCGGGGGTGGCCGCGGCGGTGCCGATGTCGTTGACCCCCTCGAAGACGACCAGCCAGGAGACGCCGCTGCGGGACAGGACGTCACGGTCGAGGCGGGCCAGGACATTGGGGCCGAGTCCGTCGTTGAGGACGCGGTTGCCGCCGGCCGCCTGGTTGAGGACCGCGACGTCCGAGGTCGCGGCCCGGGCGTGCAGCCGGTCCAGGAAACGGTCCGGCCAGCGATTGTTCCCGTTGGTGGTGGAACCGCGGCCGTCGGTGAGGGAGTCGCCCAGGACGGCAACGGCTGCCGTGCCACGCCCGGAGAGCACCTCGACATCGCTGAGCAGATACCAGTGGTTGACGGGAGTCGCCTCCGGCAGGTCCAAGTCCCTTGTCCGGTCGGCCTTCTGGAGATACGAGGTGGTGCGTGATCCCGGGTGCGAGGTGAGCGCGAGGGAGGGCTGCCCCTCTGCCAGGTAGGCGGTGACTGTCAGGTTGGAGCCCGGCCGGAGGCCGAAGTCCAGTGCGTCCGAGACGACTTGGGCCCCGGCGGGCACGGTCGCGAACCCGCGCCCGCCGAACGTCACCCGCCGCAGGGTGCCGGGCTCGATCGCGGCGACCCCGGCCCGTCCGTCGAGCGGGAGCGCCACGGTCACCGCCGTGAGCGGCAGCGCGGTGTCGCCGAAGGCGTTGGAGAAACGCAGCCGCAGGCGCTCGCCCCCGGTCGAGACACGCACGGTCTGCCGCAGCGTCGTGTCGGCCAGGACGGCACGGTCCTCGGAGAACGGCGGGGGCGGCATATTGCCCGGCTCGGTGAGCTGCGGCATCGCGGTCCAGGTGTTGACCCAGTGCCGGGCGGCGGACGACACCGCCGGACGGCCGGTGCCCCCTTCCGTGGCCCGGGTCTCCTCGACCAGGGCGACCAGGGCCACCAGTGCGGAGGCAGTCACGACGAGGGCGAGGACGAGGACGAAAGGGGTGAGCATGCGGGTGATCAGGCGGGCGAACGGGGCTCTTCTCGGCATGGACGGCTTCGCGGGCACGGTGAACTCCTCCGGAGCGGCGGACGGGGTTTCTGGCGGCCGAGGACACACCTCCGGCCGCCAGGATGTGACGGAACGTCACGAACTACTGTCTACTGACGCTCCGTCAACTGACCAAGCAGGCGGTCCCGTTGAGAGCGAACGCGGTCGGAGCCCCGCTGATACCGCCGTGATTCGCCTGATAGCCGACGCTCGCGTTCGGCGCGATCGTGCCGTTGTACGTGGCGTTGGTGGCGGTCACCGCCCCGCTCGCCGGGGCGTATGTGGCGCCCCAGCCGTTGGTGATGGTCTGCCCGGACGGCAGGGTGAAGGCGAGCTTCCAGCCCTCGATGCGGGCGGTGCCGGTGTTGGTGATCGTCACGGAGCCGGTGAGTCCCGTACTCCACGCGTTGGTCGTGACGGTCACCTTGCAGGCGCCGGGCTGGGGCCCGGGCCCGGGGCCCGAGCTGTCCAGGCCGAAGAACGTGAGCACCCGGGCCGCCATGCCGTACGCGTACAGGTTGTGGCCGACGCCCTGGAGGCTGATGGCCTCGACGGGAGCCCGGTCACCGGTGGAGCCGTACCGGGTGCGGGTCCAGCCGGACTGGGGCGAGTCCGTGGCGGCCGGGGTCTGGCCGGCACCCAGCACATTGGTCCACTGCTTGATCCCCTCCCCGAAGTTGGGGTAGCGCAGGACGTCGTCCTCGGTGCCGTGCCACACCTGCATGCGCGGCCGGGGCCCGGTGTAGCCCGGGTAGGCGGTGCGGACCAGGTTGCCCCACTCCTGCGGGGTGCGGATCACGGTGCCGCCCGAGCACGCGCTGTTCCACTCGGAGCCGTCGGTGGTGGCGAAGCAGCCGAACGGTACGCCCGAGAAGGCGGCGCCGGCCGCGAACACGTCGGGGTAGTCGCCCAGCAGGACGTTCGTCATCATCGCGCCGGAGGAGATGCCGGTGGCGAAGATCCGGCCGGTGTCCGCGGAGTAGGTGCGCGTCACCCAGTCGACCATCGACTTGATGCCGACAGGGTCGCTGCCGCCGCCCCGCCTCAGCGCCTGCGGCGAGGAGACGTCGAAGCACTTGCTGGCGCGGGTGACCGACGGGTAGACGACGATGAACCCGTAGCGGTCGGCGAGCGAGGCGTACTCGGTTCCGGAGTACATCGCCGGGCCGGAACCCGTGCAGTAGTGGACGGCCACCACGACCGCGGGGTTCGCGGTGACGCTGTCCGGCACGTACAGGTACATCTGCAGGTTGCTGGGGTTGGTGCCGAAGTCGGTGACCTCGGTGAGTGCGGCGGTGGGCGCCGCGGCGGGGGCGGCGGTCGGTGCCGCGATGGGGGCGGCCGCGCGGGCCGTCGCCCCGGATGTCGTCGGCTCCGTGCGGGCCGAGGCCCCGGGGGCGCCGAGAAGCAGGGTCGCGAGCAGGGAAACGAGCGCTCCGAAGAGCACTGCGAGCCCCGAACGCGACAGTCTCCTCACGGTGTTGCTGCTGCCAGTGGCGGACATGTCCGTCCCTTCCGGATCGCGGCCCGTGGGGAGGCCGCGATGGAGTGGTGGCGTGGTGGAGCGACACCATGCGACGGGGCCGGTCGCATGGCATGGTCATGACTGTCGTGGAAGCGCTCCCACAGCGGGAGACCGAAACCGGCCACTGCGTGACGCGCGGACCATTGCGCGTTCCCCCTCACGGACCGTTGCGCGTTACCCCTCGCAGACCGTTGCGCGTTCACCCTCGCGGGCATAAGTTACCGATAGGTAACCTCACGAGGGAGTCATCATGCCCATGCTCGACCGCCAGGACGACGTCTTCGTACTCGACCTCGGGGACGGCGAGAACCGCTTCCACCCCGACTGGATCGCCTCGGTCGGCTCCGCCCTGGACGAGGTCGAGAAGGCGGAGGGGCCGCGCGCCCTGGTGACCGCCGCGACCGGCAAGTTCTACTCCACCGGCCTCGACCTGGACTGGCTGTTCGCGCACGCCGACCAGCAACAGGAGTACGTCGCCGGCGTCCAGGAGCTGTTCGCGCGGATGCTGTCCCTGCCCATGATCACGGTGGCCGCCCTCCAGGGGCACACCTTCGCGGCCGGCGCGATGTTCTCGCTGGCCCACGACTTCCGCGTGATGCGCGCCGACCGCGGTTTCTGGTGTCTGCCCGAGGCCGACATCAACATCCCCTTCACACCGGGCATGTCCGCGCTGATCCAGTCCCGGCTGACCCCGCAGACCGCGCACGAGGCCATGACCACGGCCCGCCGCTACGGGGGCGGCGACGCCCTCGCCGCCGCCCTCGTCGACCGCGCGGTGCCCGAGGACGCCGTACGCACGACCGCCGTGGAACTCGCCCGGGCCCAGGTCGGCAAGGCCGGTCCGACCCTCGGCACCATCAAGTCCCGTATGTACGAGCCCGTTCTGAGGACCCTGCGGGACGGCGACACCCCGCTCGGCTGAGCCTCAGACGGCGGCCCAGCCGTTGTCGACCGGCAGGATGACGCCGTTGATGTTGCTGGCGGCGTCCGAGGCGAGGAAGACGATGGCCGCCGCCTGCTCGTCGGCGTCCGCCGCACGGCCGACATTGCCCATGTAGCCCATGATCACGGACGGACCGTGGGCATCCTTGTCCGCCTGGACCTGGATGCCCGTCACCGTGCCGCCCGGGGCGATGGCGTTGGTCCGTACGCCCTTGTCGCGGTACATCACGGCGAGCGACTTGGTCAGACCGGCGACGCCGTGCTTCGAGGCGGTGTACGCGGCGCCGGCCGCGCTGCCGCGCAGGGACGCCTCGGAGGCGGTGAACACGATCGCGCCCTTGCCGTTCGCGAGAAGGTGCGGCAGCGCGGCGCGGGTGAGCAGGAACGGCGCGGTGAGGTTGATCCGCAGGACGCGCTCCCACTCGTCGTCGTCCGTCTCCCCCGCGGCGGACATCCTGTCCATGATTCCCGCGTTGTTGACCAGTACGTCGATGCCGCCGAAGGTGTCCACGGCGGTGGCGACGACCTGGTCGACGGTCCCCTGCTCGCTGAGGTCCCCGACCACGGTGACCGCGGTGCCGCCCGCCGCGACGATCTCCTCGGCGGCCTCCTTGGCGCCGTCGGCGTTGAGGTCTGCGAGGACGACACGGGCGCCCTCCGCCGCGAAGCGCAGGGCGGCGGCGCGGCCGATGCCGGAGCCGGCCCCGGTGACGACGACCGACTTGCCCGACAGGCCTGTGCTGGTGCTCATGGCTGGTTCTCCCTCGGGGTGTTCCCGGGCCCGGGGGTCGTGGCCCGGCGTACGTGCGCGGCGATCAGGGCGTACACGTCCCTGGCCGTTTCGGCGTCCTTCTGGTCGTAGCCGTGGTCGGCTCCGGGGACGTCGTAGTGGTCGAGCAGCGCACCGGCCCTGCGCAGCCGCCCGGCGTACCGGACGCCCTCCGCGCGCAGGAGGTCGTACTCAGCGGTGACGACGAAGGCCGGGGCGATCCCCGTGAGGTCCGCGGTGTCCGACGGATGGGCCGGCGAGACCAGGGGGTCGGTGCGGCGGCGTGGGTCAGGCACGTACGCGGAGTCGAAGACGTCCGCCATCCAGGGGCGCAGCACCGGCTTGGCGATGGCGGCGCGCTTGTCGCGGGCGTCGGTCGCGAGGTCCAGCGGCGGATAGTGGAGGACTTGGAGCGCGATCGACGGGGCCGCGTCGCCCCTGTCCTCCAGGGCCTGGCGGGCCACCGCCGCCGCGAGGCCACCGCCGGCGCTCTGGCCGCCCACCGTGAGCCGGTCCCCGTCCCAGCCGTGCTCCGCGCCGTGCGCAGCGACCCAACGGACGATCTCGTACGCCTGATGGGGCGGGGCGGGAAACGGGTGCTGGGGAGCGACGACGTAGTCCACGTTGACCACCGCGACGCCCGCTTCCGCCGCGAGGAATCGGCACAGGGGGTCGTCGAGTTCTATCGGCGGCAGGACGTAGCCGCCGCCGTGGAAGTTGACGTGCACGGGCGGGACCGAGTCCGGGGCCGAGCCGGGAGCGGCGGCGTCCGTGTCCGCAATGGTGGCGGCGGGCAGGTACACGACCGCGCGGGCCGGGCCGGCCGAGGTCGGGACGGTCAGCTCGCGCGTGTTCCTCGGGTACTCGGGATAGCGGCCGAGCAGGGAGGACGCGATACGCCGGTCCGCCAGGGCGGTGAGACGCTGCATCGCCCTGGCGGCCAGGGAGGCCGTCGCCGGCCGGGCGAGAAAGGACATGACGGCTCCGTTCCGTGGACCCCCGCCACTATCCATCATATGTCGGTTAACCGACAAGTGGCGGAAAGGATACGCTCACACAATGCCCGAACGTCCCATGGATCCCCGCACCCGCCGTTCCCGCGCCGCCCTGGAGACCGCCCTGCGCGAACTGATCGCCGAGCGGGACCTCAGCCAGATCTCGGTCTCGGACATCACCAAGCGCGCGGGGGTCAACCGGTCGACGTTCTACGAGCACTACACCGACGTGCACGACCTGGCCGCCGCCGCGTGCACGACGGTCTTCGACGAGCTGGTGGCGGCCAGCCCCGCGGCGGTCCCGCCGGCCACCCCCGACGGCGGCCCCCCGGACAACCCCCTGCCGGACCTCTTCGCGCACGTGGCCGAACACGCCCCCCTCTACCGGGCCCTGCTCGGCGACGACGGCAGCGCGCGGGTCATCAACCACCTGCTCCAGCGCATGACGGTGACCGCCCACACCAGCCGGAGCCCGGCCCCTGAGAACCCGGCGGATGCCACCGGCACCCCGCACGACCCGGCGGCCGCGTTCGTGGCGGGAGCCGTGCTCGGCAGCGTCGTCGACTGGCTGCGCCACGACTGCCCCGGCAGCCCGGAGGAGATGGGCGCCGCCCTCTGGCCGCTGCTCATCGGCATCGCGGCGGCGGCCGGCTGGGAGACCGAGCGGCCGGGATCCCCAGCGGCCGGCTAGCCATGCGCCGAGGCGTGTATTCCTCGGGATGAGAACGGAGTAGTACCCCGGTACTACCCCGCCCCGCCGTTTCGCATCTCCGGTGCCGCAGGTGGCCGGGATTCCCTTCCTAGCGTGGGACACGGGTCGCACAGGCCCTGTTCGTTGTCCCGACGCTGATTCTGCTGGGAGTAATCCGTGGCCACCTTCCTCTACCGGCTGGGCCGGTTCTCGTTCAGGCGACGACGGCTCGTCCTGATGCTGTGGATCGCGGTCCTCGCCGCCGTCGGCATAGGCGCGGCCGGTGTGTCCACGAGTGCGTCGGACACCTTCTCCATCCCCGGCACCCAGTCCCAGAAGGCGCTGGACCTGCTGGAGAAGGAGTTCCCGCAGGCGTCGGCCGACGGGGCCACGGCACGCGTGGTGTTCGAGGCGCCCGACGGGCAGAAGCTGACGTCCGCGGCGCACAAGGCGGAGGTCGAGTCGCTCGTCGCCGACCTCAAGTCGGCGTCCCAGGTGGCGAGCGTCGCCGACCCCTACACCGGCGGCACCGTCAGCAAGGACGGCTCCGTCGCCTACGCCCAGGTGACCTACAAGGTCGCCCAGGCCGACATCACCGACGCCGCCCGCGCCGACCTGGAGCACGTCGCCGAACAGGGCGACCGAGCCGGTCTCACGGTCAGCATGGGCGGGACGGCCGTCAACGAGGAGTCCCACCAGAGCGCGGCCGAGCTGGTCGGCATCGTGATCGCCGCCCTGGTGATGGTCATCACCTTCGGCTCGCTGGTCGCGGCCGGACTGCCGCTGCTGACCGCGCTCTTCGGCGTCCTCGCGGCGATCTGCGGGATCACCGTGGCGGGCTCGTTCATCGACCTGAGCTCCAGCACCAGCACGCTGGCGCTGATGCTGGGCCTCGCGGTGGCCATCGACTACGCCCTGTTCATCGTGTCGCGCTACCGCGGCGAGCTGAAGGAGGGTCACGAGCCGGAGGAGGCCGCGGGACGTGCTCTGGGCACCGCGGGATCGGCGGTGGTGTTCGCCGGGCTGACCGTGGTCATCGCACTGGCCGGACTCAGCGTCATCGGCATCAAGATCCTCTCCGACATCGGCCTCGGCGCCGCGTTCGCGGTCGTCGTCGCCGTGGTCATCGCGCTCACCCTGCTGCCCGCGATGCTCGGTTTCGCCGGTACGAAGATCTCGACCGGGAAGCTCAAGACGAGCCGTATGCGGGCGGTCGAGCAGGGCCGGCGCGAGCCGATGGGCGTGCGCTGGGCGCGGTTCGTCCTGCGCAACCCGGTGAAGGTGCTCGGAGCCTCGGTGGCCGGCCTGCTCCTGCTCGCCGTCCCGGCCCTGTCGCTGCAACTCGGCATGCCGGGCGACGCGACGGCCACCCCCGGCAGCACCCAGCGCATCGCCTACGACACCATCACCGACGGCTTCGGGCCCGGCTACAACGGGCCGCTGACCGTGGTCGTGGACGCCCGCGGCAGCGACGACCCCAAGGCCGCCGCCCAGGACGCGGTCACCCTGCTCGGCGATCTGCCCGACGTCGCCTCCGTGAGCCCCGCCTCGTTCAACGGGACCGGCGATGTGGCCCTGATCCGTGCCGTCCCGCGCAGCTCCCCCACCAGTGAGGAAACGGTCGGCCTCGTGTCCGACATCCGCGACCGGGGCGCCGCCCTGCAGGACGACACCGGCGCCGAGCTGATGGTCACCGGCACCACCGCCCTCAACATCGACATCTCCGACAAGCTGAACGACGCCCTGATCCCGTACCTGTGTGTGGTCGTCGGCCTCGCGCTGATCCTGCTGATGCTGGTGTTCCGCTCGATCCTCGTCCCGCTCAAGGCCGCCGCCGGCTTCCTGCTCAGCGTCCTCGCCACGCTCGGTGTCGTCGTCGCCGTCTTCCAGTGGGGCTGGCTCGCGGACGTCTTCGGCGTCAACCAGACCGGCCCGATCGTGAGCGTGCTGCCGATCTTCATGGTCGGCGTGGTGTTCGGACTCGCCATGGACTACCAGGTCTTCCTCGTCACCCGGATGCGGGAGGAGTACGTCCACGGGGCCGAGCCGCGGGAAGCGGTGGTCGCCGGTTTCCGGCACGGGGCCCGCGTCGTCACGGCCGCCGCGGTCATCATGATCTCCGTGTTCGCCGGGTTCCTCTTCAGCGACACCGCGCTGATCAAGTCGATCGGCCTGGGCCTCGCCGCCGCCGTGTTCTTCGACGCCTTCGTCGTACGGATGACCATCGTCCCCGCGGTCATGGCCCTCCTCGGCCGCCGCGCCTGGGCGCTGCCCCGCCGGCTGGACCGGATACTGCCCAACGTGGACGTCGAGGGCGAGAAGCTGCGGCACCTGCTGGAGAAGGACACCGACAGGACCGGCGGCAGGGGCAAGGGCGAGGAACTCCCCGAACCGGTCCACACCGGCAAGGGCTGAACCGCCCGCGCAGGCAAGGGCGAGAGCCCGACCGCCCGCGCAGGCAAAAGCGAGGGCCCGACCGCCCCACCGGCAAGGGCGAGGGCCCGATCGCCCCACCGGCAAGGGCGAGGGCCCGACCGCCCCACCGGCAAGGGCGAGGGCCCGACCGCCCCACCCGGCAGGGGTCGCGGCCCAGCCGCCCGCGTCGGTGGGAGCCGAGCCGGTCGCCACCGCCCGCGGCTCGGTCGCCGCCGCCCCCCGCGGCTCGGCCGTCGTCACCGCCCGCGGCCCGGCTGCCCCCCAGCTGCCGCGACTCGGCTGTCCGCACCGGTCAGGGCCGAGCCCGTCGGCCGTACGATCCCAGCAGGGCGTACGGCCCGCACGGCAGCGGCACCCGCACCGGCCCTGCCCACCCGGCCCCGCCCGTCGGTCCCACTCCCCCGGGGACCGGCGGGCGGCCCCCGCACAACGAGAGGCCGTCAGGACGTGACCGCACCAACCGCTCCCGGGCCCGGGCCATCGGCTCCTTCCATCGCGCCCGAGACCCTGCTGGACGGGACGAACCGGGGCTCGGACGTCGCGGTCATGAAGTGGCTCATCCGCACGAGGCAGGCGGACCTGGACCATCCGGGGTTCAGGCGCTGGGTGGTGCCGCTGCTCTGCGCCGGTCTCGGTCTCCCGGCCCTGCGGAACGCGGCGAACGGCATCGGAGCCGCCGTACCGACGGTGGTGGTGCTGATCGTCGCGTTCTGTGTCCCACTGCTGTGGCGGCAGCAGCGCCCCGTGCTGGTCTTCGCCCTCACCTCCGCCGTCTCCGCGGTGGCCCTCAGCCTGGACGCCGACACGGGCGCGGAGAGCGCGCGGATCGTGGCACTGCTCAATGTGGGCCGCAGTGTCAGGCCCGCCCAGCTGGCCATCTGTCTGGGGATCGCCGTCGCGCAGACGACCGTGGCGGTCGTCGTCCGCGGCGCCGAACAGCCGAACGAGCAGTTCCTGCAGACGCCGGTGCTGGCGATCGTGCAGTCGGCCCTCGTGATGGCGGTCGCCGCGGCGGGCCTGGTCGGCCGGGTCATGAACGCGTACATCCGGGCCCTGCACGAACGCGCCGTCCGCCTGGAGGTGGAGCGCGACCAGCGGGCCCGCCTCGCCGCCGCAGCCGAACGCGCCCGTGTCGCCCGGGAGATGCACGACATCCTCGGCCACACCCTCGCCGTGATCGTCGGCTTGGCGGGCGGCGCTGCCGGTCTCACGGAGGCGAAACCGAAGCGGGGCGCCGAGACCCTGCGCATCATCGCCGACAGCGGCCGCGGCGCCCTGGCCGAACTGCGCCGCCTCCTGGCCGTCATCGGCGAGGAACGCGACACCGAGGACGGCCGCCCGCTCGCCCCCCAGCCGGGCCTCGCCGACCTCGACCCCCTCCTCGAACGCGTCCGCGGCGCCGGCCCCACCGTCACCCTGCACACCCGGGGCGCCCTCACCGGTCTCGCCCCCGGCCTCCAACTGGCCGTCTACCGCGTGATCCAGGAGTCCCTGACGAACACCCTCAAGCACGCGGCGCCCGACACGACGATCCACGTCACCCTCACCACGGACGACACGTCCGTACACGCCACGGTCGAGGACACCGGCCCCGCCCGCACCCCGCACTCCCCCGACCCGCAGGACGAGGGCCGCGGCCTGGTGGGCATGCGCGAACGGGCCGCCCTGTACGGGGGAAGCGTCACCGCGGGCCCGAACACCAACGGCGGCTGGACGGTCGACGCCCACTTCCGGACCACCACCACGCCACCCCCGCCACACACCGCACCCACGGAGAAGCGTCCCGCATGACGACTGTCCTGATCGTCGACGACCAGGCCCTGCAACGCCTCGGCTTCAGCATGCTCCTGGAACAGCACCCCGACCTCACCGTGGTCGGCGAGGCCACCCACGGCGCCGAGGCGGTCCGCATGACCGCCGAACTACGCCCCGACGTCGTACTCATGGACGTCCGCATGCCCGGCATGGACGGCATCGAGGCCACCCGCCGGATCGTGGAGTCGGGCGGCCGATCGAGGGTCCTGGTCCTCACCACCTTCGACCTGGACGAATACGCCTACGCGGCCCTGCGCGCCGGAGCCAGCGGCTTCCTCCTCAAGGACGCCCTCCCCGACGAACTGACGGCGGGCATCCGGGCGGTGGCCTCCGGCGACGCGGTCATCGCCCCCGGCCTGACCCGCAAGCTGATCGACGCCTTCTCCTCCCACCTCCCGGGCCACACCCCCACCCAGGAACGCCAGTTGACCGCCCTCACGGTCCGCGAACGCGAGGTTCTGACGGCCATCGCCACGGGCTGGTCCAACGCCGAGATCGCCGACCGCTTCTCCCTGGCCGAGTCCACGGTCAAGTCCCACGTCAGCCACATCCTCGCGAAGATCGGCGCCCGGGACCGGGTCCAGGCGGTGATCTTCGCCTACGACATGGGGTTGGTACGGCCGGCCTGAGCGGGCCCCGGCCGATGGCCGGTCAGGGACGCGGCAGGCGGGGGTGTTCCGGGTGGCGCAGCTGCTGGAAGGCCCGGTCGTGGTAGACCAGCGGCTCGCCCCGGCCTGGCAGGACATGGCGTACGGCGCCCACCAGGATGGTGTGATCGCCCGCGGGATGGCGGGCGTGTACGTCGCAGTCCAGGACCGCGAGCGCGCCCTCGACCGCCGGGAGCAGGCGGGGGGTGGTCACGGTGTCCTCGGCGCGGAACTTGTCCGCACCCGTGGTGGCGAAACGAGTGGCGAGAGTCCTCTGCTCCTGGCTCAGCAGACTGACCGCGAAACCCCGGCAGTCCATGAAGGCCTCGTACGAGCTGGAGGTCTCGGCGAGGCAGACCAGGACCAGTGCCGGATCCATGGATACGGAACAGAACGAGGTGGCGGTGAATCCGTACGGGCGGCCGTCGGTGTCCTCGGTGGTGACGACGACGACTCCGCCGGCGAGCTGGGCCATGGCGGCCCGGAACCCCTCACGGACCTGAGAGGGCTCGACGTCGGCGACGGCCCGCCGGTCGGTGCGGTTCACGGCAGAACCACCACCTGGGAGGCGAAGTTGAGGCCGGCTCCGAAGCCCACGAGGAGCGCGGTGTCCCCGGTGGAGGCCTCCTGGGAGGCGAGCAGCGCCTCCAGGGCGAGCGGTATGGACGCCGCCGAGGTGTTCCCGGAGCGCACCACGTCGCGGGAGACGGCGGTGGCGCCGGTGAGTCCGAGCCGCTCGGACATCAGCTCGATCATGCGGAGATTGGCCTGGTGGGGGACGAAGGCGCCGAGCTCGGCCGGCGTCAGCCCGGCCTCTTCGACCGTCCGGGCCAGGGCGGGGGCCACCTCGTCCATGGCCCAGCGGAAGACCCGGCGGCCGTCCATGCGCATCCATGGCCGTTCGGGGGCGGCCCCTTCGGCCGTGGCCCAGGGCGCGGTCATCCTCAGCGCCTCGCTGTGGGCGCCGTCCGCGCGCCGTACGACCGGGCCGATCCCCGGTGTGTCGGAGTCTCCGACGACGACCGCGCCCGCGCCGTCCGCGAAGAGGAAGGAGATCGTGCGGTCGGTGGGTTCCACGATGTCCGTCATGCGTTCGGCGCCGACGACCAGCACCCGGCGGGCGCTGCCCGCGCGGACCGCGTCGGAGGCCATGGCCAGCGCGTGGCAGAAGCCGGCGCAGGCGGCGGACAGATCGACGCCCGCGGCGGCGCCCGCGCCCAGCTCGTGTGCCACGCGCACGGCGAGCGGCGGGGTCTGCACCAGGTTGGACATGCTGGCCACCAGCACGAGATCGAGTTCGGCGGGCGTGGTCCCGGCCTGTGCGAGGGCCTTCTCGGCGGCCGTGGCGGCCATCATCAGCAGGGTCTCGTCGTGGTCCGCGAAACGGCGTTCGACGATGCCGCTGCGCGTCTCGATCCACTCCTCGGTGGAATCGATGAGCCGGCAGATCTCGGCGTTGCCGACCACCCGGCGCGGCCGGTAGCCGCCGACCCCGAGAAGCACGCTGTGGCGGGTCCCGGCTGTCAGGACGGTCCGTGTCATCGCCCTCTCCTCCGTATCGGCTGCGGCATCCGTGAACGGATACGTTCTTCGCGCCCAGCGTCGACGGGGACGGTGGAGAAGCCCTTGAGCACAGCTCAGGGCGCGGGTGGCGGCGGGGCGCCGCGGCGGGCGGCCGACTTCTGCGCAACTGTCCGCAGCGTGGCCCTTTTCACCATGCCCCACCCATTAAGAACGCAGGAGGAATCAGCCATTCGCAAGAGATTTCACACTACGATGGCGGAGACCGGATGGCCGATGACCGGTTGATCGATTTGCTTTCCGGACGGACGGAAAGGTAAAGAGCGACTGGAATCGGTGGTGTTGAAACTCGTTCGACCTCGGGGGATTACGTGCACACCGAACTGGACACTCTCGTCGTCGCGCCGTACGCCCAACGGGACGGCGGCGTCGCCCCTTCGCGCAGGAAACCGCAGGCCGCGCACCTGATCACCGGTCCGTGGGCCGAGATCCTCCAGCGGCTCCCGGTCCTCCGCGGGGCGATCCGGCGCAACCGGGCCGCAGGCGGCGAAGAAAGCGATTGCCACCCCATTACCACCGCTTCAAGCCGCTGACGAGCGAGTGAAAGCTGAACAATAAACTAGGGGGAAACGGCTCGTGATACGGCTGATCATCGCCGAGGACGTGCCCATGCTTCGCGGGGCACTGGTGGCGTTGCTGGGACTGGAGCAGGACCTCAGCGTCGTGGCGGAGGTGGGCAATGGGAACGACATTCTTCCCACCGCGCTGGAGCACCGGCCCGACGTCGCCGTCATCGATGTCGATCTGCCCGGTACCGACGGGCTGACGGCCGCGTCGAAGCTCCGTTCCTGTCTCCCCTCCTGCCGGGTCCTCATCATCACGAGCCTCGGCAATCCGGCGGCGCTGCGCCGTGCGCTCGCCGCCCAGGTGGACGGATACGTGCTCAAGGACGCGCTGCCGAGCGAACTGGCCCAGGCGATACGCAAGGTGGCGGCGGGTCAGCGGGTCATAGATCCGCAACTCGCCCTGATGGCCTGGGACGGCCCGGCGCAGCAGCTGACACCACGCGAGGTGGACGTACTGCGCCTGGCCGCCGCGGGCGAGGACGTACGAGTCATCGCCAAGGAACTGCATCTGACCGTCGGCACGGTGCGCAACTACCTCACGACGATCGTCCACAAGCTCGGTGCCCGCAATCGCGTCGACGCGGTCCGGATCGCCAAGGACAACGGTGTCATCTGAGCGCCTCTCACGTCAGCACGCATGGTGATGCGTGGGCTGCCGCTCGGGAAGGGGCGGAGGTCCGGCGGGCCTGGCCGGCAGGACGGCGCGCAGGTGGAACCAGCCCCACTCGGTGGTGACGGTCAGCCCTCCGCCGGCGGCACCCAGCCGGTCGGCGAGATTGCCGAGGCCACCGCTGCGGCGGCCGGCCTCGGTGTGTGGTGACACCCCGGCCTCGACGCCGTCGTTGGAGATCGCCAGCCACAGCTGTCCGTCGGCCTCGCCGAACTCGATGCGGCAGTGGCTCGCCGCGCTGTGGCGCAGCAGGTTGGTGACGGCCTCCCGCAGCACTATGGCCAGGATGGAGCCGGTTCTCGGGTCGAGGTCTCCGGGTTCGCCCTCGATGGTGGTCTCCACGTCCACCGCATTGAGCACTCCGGACACCGAGCGCAGCTCCGCCGTGACGGACAGGTTCCGGGAGCCACGGGCGACGGCCCGGACGTCGGCCAGTGCCTGCCGTGCGATGTTCAGGGTCTCGATCAGTTCCTTGCGGGCGCGCTCGTCGTCGACTCCCACCTTCCGCAGCGTCAGTTCACTTTTCAGCGTGATGGCGGAGAGGCTGTAGCCGAGCAGGTCGTGCAGGTCGCGGGCGAAGCGCAGCCGCTCTCCCGAGACGGCGGCCCAGGCCGTCCGGTGGCGCATCCTGTACTGCTCGACGACGATGTCGCTCAGCCGGGTCAGCCCGTAGACCATCAGCCCGATGACCACGGTGGCGAGCGTCAGATAGGCCGACGGGGCGAGGGGGAACGTGGAGAGCGCGAGCCCGAGCACGGCCGAGGCGTTGAGGACGAAGAGGACCCAGGCGAGCGGCGAGCCCCGGAGCACGACCAGCACGGCTCCCGAGAGGAATCCGCCGAAGCCGCCCCACAGCACGCCGAACATGGGGAACGGGGTATAGGCCAGTGCCGCCTGCAGGACAAGTGTCCAGGGACCGACTCTGGCCCTGAGGTGAACGGCATAGGGATTGCAGTGAAATAACTGCAGCCCGAAGAATGCGATCAGTATCAGGATGGCGCCCACGACACTCAAGGATTCGTGGTGCCACTTCAGCAGATTCAGGATTGCCATCAGCGCGTAGCCCAACTGGACCGCGCCGGTGATGAACAGGGCCAGTCTCAGCCCGGTCGCACCCAATTCCGCACCGATTCCCGATTCATGGTCATCGGATTCGTAGTGGTTGTCGTAGTCGTAGTCGTGGAGTCGATTCTCTGCGTAGACCACGTAGCTTTCCCCCTGCGCATACATGGACCGACCCCCGCAGTCGTTCACGGGGGCGTGCGAACAACCGTCACATCACGGATGTGGCCGGCCCGCCCTTCGGCGGGCCGTTTCCGCGAGAGGCGCGCCACGGCGCGCGCCTGCGGACGTCGATCAGTCTGCGGTGGCAGCGACTGCCTGTCGCTCCTGCGCGCCCATGAGCTCCCGCTCGTACACGCGCAGGGTGTCGATGAAGGTCTGCCGTTCGGCCGGACTCAGTGGTTCGAGTGCGACCCGCCATGCGTTGACGCCGTTCTCCAGCCAGCTGCGCACCGCTTCCCGGTACGGCTCGGCGATGCTGACGATCTTGCGGCGCCGGTCGGCCTCGTCCTCCCTGCGGTCCACCACCCCGTACCGGTTCAGCTCCCCGACGAGCAGGCTGACCGTGGCCGGGACCAGCTCCAGCCGGGTGGCCAGCTCGCTGACGGCGAGCGGACCGTCGAAGAACAGGTAGGCCAGCAGGGAGAGGTGGCGCGGAGCGAGGTTGTACTCCTCCAACTGCTGAGGCACCGGCGTGCGTTTGGTTCGTGCGACGACACGCGGCATGAGGAGCAGGAGCGTCCGGACCCCGTTGTCGACGCTCAGCCCTGTCCCCTGCCGACCATCGCTTGACATGACACAGCCCCCGCAATAGCTTTGCTTTGAAAGCAAAACAGATTTGTCTTGCTTCCCTTGCTGCTCCCGAGCCTACCGGAAGGGCCGTCCCATGACGGTGGAAGAACAAGCTGATACGGCGCCCCAGGCGCAGTACAGCCCGAAGCGCTGGGCGACGCTGGCCGTCACCCTGTTCGCGGTGTTCATGGACATGGTGGACAACACCGTTCTCAACGTGGCCCTGCCCGCCGTCCAGGAGGACCTGGACGCCTCGTCCGCCCAGCTGGAGTGGTCGGTGGCGGGGTACACGCTGGCCTTCGCCGCCGCCATGATCACCGGTGCCCGTCTCGGCGACCAGCTCGGGCGCCGGCGGATCTACCTCATCGGCCTGGGCGCCTTCGTCGTCACCTCGGCGCTGGCGGGCGCGGCGGTCAACCCGGAGATGCTCATCGCCTCCCGGATCCTCCAGGGCGCCGCGGCCGCGCTGATGGTGCCGCAGGTCCTGGCGATGCTCCAGGTGGACTTCCCGAAGTCCGAGCGCCCCAAGGCGATGTCCCTGTACGGCATGTCGCTGGCCGTGGGCGGCATCGGCGGCCCCCTGCTGGGCGGTGTCCTGCTGGAGGCCGACCTGTTCGGACTGGGCTGGCGGCCGGTCTTCTACGTCAACGTTCCCGTCGGACTGGCCGCGCTGGTCGCCGCCGCCGTCCTCACCCGCGAGTCGCGCGTGGAGACCCGGGAGAGCTTCGACATCCGCGGCACCCTGATCGCGACCGTCGGCCTGATCAGCCTGCTCTTCCCGCTCGTCCAGGGACGCGAACTGGACTGGCCCTGGTGGACCTTCGCCCTGATGATCGCCTGCCCGGTGATCCTCTGGCTGTTCATCCGGTACGAGCACCGGGTGATCGCCCGCGGCGAGTCACCGATCATCGACCCGGCACTGCTGCACCACCGCAGCTCGCTCGGCGGCCTGCTCGTCGCCATCCTGTTCTTCTGCGGAATGGCCTATCAGCTGGTCCTCACGGTCCATCTCCAGACGGGCGAGGGGTACTCCCCCCTGCGCACCGCCGTGGCACTGGTGACGTTCACCGTGGGTGTGGGCATCGGCTCGGCCGTGGCCCCTCAGCTGATGCCGCTCGGCCGCCGGGTGGTGCTCCTGGGCTGCGCGGTCATGGCCGTCGGCATGGGAGTCATCACCTGGACCGTCGACCACTGGTCCGGCTCGCTGGAGTGGTGGCACCTGGCGCCCGGCATGATCGTCTCCGGTATCGGCCTCGCCATGGTCGCGGGGACGCTGCTCACCATCGTGCTGGCCCAGATGCCCAAGTCCTCCTCGGGCGCCGCGTCCTCGCTGATCAACACGTCCATCCAGATCGGCGTGGCCACCGGTGTCGCGATCGTGGGCACCGTCTACTTCACGCTGCTGGAGGACCGGCACTCGCCCACCGACTCGGCGGTCGTCGGCCTGCTGACCGTCGTCGGCCTCTACACACTGGCCGGACTGCTCGCCCTCGTACTGCCGCCGGGCCGGGTCGACGTGAGTGATGTCGACGCGGACGATGCCGACACCGACCACCACCACGCGACGGCCGCCGCCGGCACGGCCCTGCCCCCGGAGGCCGGGACGAAGGCGCGCGTCGCGCCCTGAGAGGGACCCCCGCCCTCGTCAGGAGTGCCCCGCCGCGGTCGGTCGCGGCGGGGCACCGGCATGTCCGCGCCGAACACCGCGGACGCCCTGGACGCCCTCGACCGATCCTCGATCATCACGGACCACAGTGTGCGGCACAGGACCTTCGAAACCCCGAGGCCTTCGGACCTCGGGGACCTTCAGGAAAGGAACGTGCCCATGCGCTCCACAACTTCGCGGCGCCTCGTCCGCGGCGGCCTCGGAACACTCCTCGGCGTGCTCGTGCTCCCGCTGATCGGCTCGGCGCCCGCCGGGGCCCAGCAGGATGCGAGAGGGTCGGCCAAGGCGGTCTCCATGACGGAACTCGACTTCCTGCTCGGCGACTACACCTGCGCGTACACCGACCTCACGCTCGAAGAGCCCACCACGGTCACCCTCAACTGGGACACCAAGAAGACCCTTGAGGGCAAGTTCTACGAGATGCACCTCAAGAGCCCCGACTTCGAGGGGCGCTGGGTCTTCGGCCTGAACACGGTCGACAACCAGTACACCTCCTTCTACTGGGACACCTGGGGCAACACCGGAACCGCGTCCTCCGCCGGCTGGAAGCGCGGCATGCTGCGCTTCCAGGGTCCGTACATCACGCCCGGCGGGCACGCGGACAGCAAGGACGAGTTCCGGGTGGTCAACGAGGACCGGTTCACCGACGACGCCTTCATCCGGTTCGAGGGTCAGCCGTGGAAACAGATCAGCCATGTGGACTGCCGCCGGTCCTGAACCGCCCGCGGCGCCCGCGCCGGCCCCGAACCGCACCGAGCGCCGCAGAAAGCCCCGCACCCGTCTCCCGGGCCGGGGCTTTTACATTCTGGCCAACAGGTCGATAAATGCGCGTTACATAAGGTTGCCCGCTCCGGTGGGGGTGTGCCAGAATTCACATCGCCAGGGTGTGTCGCCCGACATGGCGTCACACAATATTGGCTTGTTCTCGCCCCACCTTTTCCTCCCCGTGTCGATCACCCCTACCGGGTATGAGGAATTCATAGGCACAGCCATGGCGGATTCACTATGTCGATCCGAGGTCGCTCTGCGAGGCTCCCAATTGGAATTTTCCGACAGGGGGCCTGGATATGGAAATCGAAGTTTTGGGACCGCTCGACATCCGTCTGGACGGCACGTCGATCGTGCCGAGTGCGGGCAAGCCTAGGCAGATTCTGGCACTCCTCGCACTGCGAGCCGGACGGATCGTTCCCGTACCGGTTCTCATGGAGGAGATCTGGGGTGACCGAATACCCCGAAGCGCGCAGACCACCTTGCAGACCTACATCCTTCAACTCCGCCGCAGGATCAGCGCAGCCCGGCCGGACGTCCGACGACCGACGGCGAAGGACGTACTGTCCACGCGGTTCGGCGGATACCTGTTGTCCGAACCGGTGCACAGCAGCGATGTCGGAACCTTCCAACGGCTCACGGCGGAGGGGAGCGCCGCACTGGAGAGGGGCGAGGCCGGCCTGGCCGCCGACGTGCTCGGCCGGGCTCTGAGCCTGTGGCACGGCTCGGCCCTCATCGACGTACCGACGGGGCATGTCCTGGACACCGAGATCCTCGGCATCGAGGAGGCCAGGGCGCGGGCGCTCGAACTGCGGATCGAAGCCGATCTGCGGCTCGGCCGGCACGCCGAACTCCTCGGTGAGCTGCGCATGCTGGTCGCCCAGCATCCGATGCACGAGAGCTTCCATGCACAGCTGATGATCGCCCTGTGCCGTTCCGGGCACACCTGGCGGGCCCTCGACGTCTACCAGCAACTGCGCTCGGCGCTCGTCGGCGAACTGGGCGTCGAACCGTCCGACCGGATACAGCGGCTGCACCAGCAGGTCCTGGGCGGAGGCCTGGACAAACCGCGAAGCACCTATGTGGAGCGCGATCTCGCCCTCGAACTGCGCTGACGCGCGGTTCGAAGCGCGGTGTTGAACCTGCGCGCCGGTGAGAACCGGTAGCGCGCACGACAGCGGGGCCGTCGTAGTACTCGACGGCCCCGCTCGGTCGTGTCCCGTGATCCGCTGCCCCGGTCAGGGCCTGCGGATCACCTTCGTCCAGTCCGCCCTGATCTCGGAGCCCTGGCCGAAGAGCCGGTTCTCGACCTTGCTGTCGGGGTCGAAGAACTTCTGCTCCACCGGCTCACCGCGCCGCGGGTCGAAGTAGAAGCCGTCCTTGTGCTTGAGCCGCACCAGCGCCCCGCCGTCGGCCGCGCCCGGCTTGGCGCCGTCCAGCAAACTGCCCAGCCCCATGCCGCAGGTCATCTGGTCGAGCTCGACCCGCTCCTCCTTGCCGCCGTGGTCGAGCGTCATGTACTTGCGGTCGAAGGCGCGCGTGCCGATCTTGTCGGTCTGGAGCTTCTGCCGGCCGTCCACGAACCAGGTCACCCGCTTGCCGCTCTGGTCCAGCCGGACCTCCAGTTCGTGCATCGCCCCCCGTGCCGTCTTGGCCAGCGGGATCGCGTAGCCGTAGGAGGCGTAGTCCTCCGTGTCGCTCGGCAGGCGCTCGTAGATGGCGTAGATGGTGTCGTTGGTCACCGAGAAGTCGGCGATCGCCCGGGACTCGAAGTCGGCGGTGATCAGCGCGATCGAGGCGAGCCGGATGTCGGACGCCGGGTCCTTGACGGTGCTCCCGAACGGGTTCTCGGTGCCGAAGGTCCGGCCCGCCACCTTGTGCACACAGCTGATGGAGCCGGTGTCCGGCACCTCGAAGCCCGGGACGTTCTCGGCGGTGAACCGGTTGGGGAAGGCGATCCACTTGATGTGGTCGTCCGAGTCCGCGCCGCCGTCCGGTCCGGTGCTGCGGGCGTAGGCAGGGTCGCCCGTCTTCGGGTTGACGCCGGTGGGCACCACGTTGAGCACGCCGCCCGGCGTGGTGACGACCGCGTCCCCGGTCGGCCACTCCGCATCGCCCTGGAGCAGCCAGTTGCCGTTCTCACCGGTGGTGAAGCCGGCGCCGTACGTGTCCTGGAACAGGACGGTCCCGCCGTCCGCCCCCGCCCGCGACGCAGTCGGCGCCGACTGCGCGGTCGCCGGCAGCAGCGCCACCACGGCCGCCGCGGCCACCACGGCGTACGCAACCTTGTGTCTCATCGTTCCCCTTGCCACAACTACCCCCTGTTTCAGCGGTTTCCGGTTCCGCGACCGTGCCGGAAGGCACCGGAGTTTCTCTTGAGGACCGCTGCGGCACGGGCTTCGACAGCCCCTCGACCGGGGCTCCAGCGGGGGCGGGGAGGGTGGCCTGGCGAGTCAGTTCCCGCACCTCAGGAAGGACACCCCGGACATGGAACGACAGCCCGACCAGCTGCTAGAGGTCAGCGACGAGATCGCCACCGCGCTCGCGGAACGGCGTCCGGTGGTGGCGCTGGAGTCCTCGCTCATCACCACCGACCCCTCGTCCGAGACCGCCTCACTGATCGAGAAGGCGGTACGGGGCGCCGGGGCCGTGCCCGCCACCATCGGGATCGCCGGCGGGAAGCTCGTCGTCGGTCTGACCGACTCCCTCATCGAACGCTTCGCCTCCACCAAGGGCATTCCGAAGATCAGCGCGCGGGACATCGGCGGCGCGCTGGCCGGCGGCGGCCTCGGGGCGACGACGGTGGCCGGCACCATCGTGATCGCCGAGCGGGCCGGCATCCAGGTCTTCACCACGGCGGGCATCGGCGGTGTGCACCGCCGGGGCGAGGACACCCTCGACATCTCCCCCGACCTGCTCCAGTTCCGCAAAACGAAGATGACCGTGGTCTCCGGCGGCGCGAAGAGCATCCTGGACCACCGGCTGACCGCCGAGTACCTGGAGACGGCCGGTGTCCCCGTGTACGGGTACCGCACCGACAGGCTCGCGGCCTTCGTGGTGCGCGAGGCCGATGTGCCCGTGACCCGCATGGACGATCTGCACACCGCCGCGCGCGCCGCCGAGGCGCACTGGCAGGTCAACGGACCCGGCACGGTGCTGCTCACCACTCCCATCGACGAGCAGGACGCGGTGGACGAGGCGGTCGTCGAGGC
Source organism: Streptomyces sp. NPDC058697 (assembly GCF_042715345.1). NCBI lineage: Bacteria > Bacillati > Actinomycetota > Actinomycetes > Kitasatosporales > Streptomycetaceae > Streptomyces > Streptomyces sp. NPDC058697. The sequence continues at coordinate 6,974 of NZ_JBHXSU010000047.1, read as the reverse complement.
GGCCATCGGCGAGGCCCTCGCCCAGTGCGACCAGGAGGGCATCGTGGGCAACGCGGTCAGCCCGTACCTGATGAAGGCGCTGGCCCGGGCCTCCGGCGGCATGCTGCCCAAGGCCGGCCGCTCCCTGCTGCTCAGCACCGCCCGGGTCGCCGGAGAGTTCTCCGCCGCCCTGAGCTCCGTACAGGCGGAGCGGTGACCGGCGCCCCCGCCGCGGCGGAGCGTGGGGTGATCCTCGACCTGGACGGCACGCTCGCGGACACCCCCGCCGCCATCGCCACCATCACCGCCGAGGTCCTCGCGGCGATGGGCACGGCGGTGTCCCGAGGGGCGATCCTCTCCACGGTCGGCCGGCCGCTGCCCGCCTCGCTCGCCGGGCTGCTGGGCGTTCCCGTGGAGGACCCGCGGGTGGCCGAGGCGACCGAGGAGTACGGGCGGCGGTTCGGCGCCCATGTGCGGGCGGCCGGTCCGCGGCTGCTGTATCCCGGGGTCCTCGAAGGGCTGGACCGGCTGTCCGCCGCCGGTTTCCGGCTGGCCATGGCGACCTCGAAGGTCGAGAAGGCCGCGCGCGCCATCGCCGAACTCACCGGTCTGGACACCCGGCTGACGGTCATCGCGGGCGACGACAGCGTGGAGCGCGGCAAGCCGCACCCCGACATGGCCCTGCATGTCGCCAAGGGGCTCGGGCTCGCTCCGGAGCAGTGCCTGGTGATCGGCGACGGAGTGCCCGACGCCGAGATGGGGCGGGCCGCCGGCATGACGGTCATCGGTGTCTCGTACGGCGTGTCCGGCCCCGACGAACTGATGCGGGCGGGAGCGGACACGGTCGTGGACTCCTTCCCCGCGGCGGTCACCGCCGTACTGGACGGACACCTGTGATCGGGCCCCGCACGCCCCGCACCCCGCGCACGGACGCACCCCTGGACACCCCGAGGAAAGGAGCGGTTCCGATGCCGCGCAGAACGTTCGTCTCCCGGCACGGCCTGCTGCTCGCCGCCGCCGCGCTGGGCACCGTCATGACGACACCGGGGACCTCCACCGCCAAACCGGGCAACCGCGGCTACCGGATGGTCTGGGACGACTTCGCCGACGGGTTCCGCACCGAGGGCGAGGGCGCCCGGTGGTTCCACGTGGCCGGCGGCCCCTACCGGGCCGACGACGGCATCGTCACCACCCGCCAGGGCGAGCTGTCCGTGCGGGCACGTGGCAGCCACCCCACGACCGGCGAGCCGGCGTTCACGCAGACCATCCCCGCCGAGAACCCGGTCGGCATGCCCGGCTCCGGGGACCACGCCAAGTTCATCGCGTACACCAGTCACACCGCTTCCAGCGGCCACCCGGGGTTCGACGCCCACGAGGGTTACGAGCTCCTCTTCGAGACGCGGCTCTCCGGCCGGACCTACGGCACCGCGGGCCATCCCTTCGGGGACGCGGTGCGGGATCCGGAGGACGATCTGCGGCTGGCCTCCGCGATGATGCTGACCACCGACCCGGAGACCTCCGTCTCCTTCGACTTCGTGGTCACCAACAAGCGGATCTACGCCTGGTACGGGCGCCCCACCTTCCTGCGCGGCCAGTTGGGCGACTACGCCTCGTTCGCGCACACCGTGCCGCTGGTCGCGCGGCGGCCCGGCGACAGCCACGACTTCGGCATCGCCTACGACCGCGCGGCCGGGGTGGTGCGCTGGCTGATCGACGGCGAGGAGCACTTCCGGGTGGACCGCATCGGGTACCGGCTCGACCGGTCCACCGCGACCCTGGACGAGGGCGGCGAGGAGACGCTGGTCAAGCCGCGGCAGCTCAACGCCGGGCTGGGACTGCTGACCCTGCTGGACGCGTCCTGGCCCACCGACAAGGGCCTCGTACGGCTCTCCGCGCGCAAGCACACCACGTACTACCGGCCCTCGGTCGGCGCGCCGCAGGAACAGACCTTCGCCGACGAGGACAGCACCGACGCCGGGCGGCTCTTCGGACAGGGCGCGGCCGTGCGGCTCGGCTCCTACCGCGTCACCAGCAGGCGCTCGCGGTGACGCCGGAGGAGGTCGTCGGAGTGTGGCGGCTGGCCTCGTACACGGAGGTGGGCGAGGACGGGGGCACGGTGGCGGGGCCGTTGGGCGAGGCGCCGGCCGGGCTGCTGATCTACACCGCGGACGGCCATGTCGCGGTGAGCATGATGAAGACCGGGGACGCCCCGGCCCTGGAGACCTACATGGGCTACTCGGGGCAGTGGCGGCTGGCCGGGGACCGGATGACGCACCGGGTCCAGGTCAGCGCCCATCCGCGGATGGCGGGCACCGAGCAGATACGCCGGGTCACGCTCGACGGCGAAACGCTGTCGCTGCGCGGCACGGCCGTGACACCGGTGGGGGGCCGCGCGCCGGAGCGCGTGCTCACCTGGCGGCGCGCGAAGGCCGACGGCACCGCATCCGACAGCACGGCGTCCGACGAGACGGCGGAACAGCACGAGAAGGAGACGCACTGATGCCCAACTACGTGGACGCGCCCGAGGGTTGGTGGCGGGAGTTCATCATGGCCGATCCGCCCAGGACCGCGAAGGCCTCGGTGGTCCGCAAGGACGGCAGTCCCCATGTGGTCCCGGTCGGAGTCATCATGGACGGCGACGACATCATCTACACGTGCCAGAAGGACAGCGTGAAGGGCCGCTCCCTGCAACGGGACGGCAGGATCGCGATGCTGTGGGACGACGAGCGTCCGCCCTTCTCGTTCGTGCTGGTGCGCGGGCGGGCGACGCTCAGCGAGGACATCGACGAACTGCGCACCTGGACCGCCCGGATCGGCGGCCGGTACCACGGCAAGCGGCGCGAGGAGGAGTTCTCCGAGCGGTTCACCATCCCCAACGGCGTCGTGGTCCGGGTGAAGGTGGAGCAGATCGTCGCCAAGGTGAACCTGTCGGAGACCGTGAACGTGAAGGACGCATAGCCCTCCCGGGGCCGGTGCGGTGACACAACAGTGCGGCGGAGCGGGCCGGTTGGCCGCTCCGCCGCACTGCTGGTTCGCACTGCTGGTTCGCACTGCTGGTTCAGGCACCGCACTTCCGGCGCAGCGCTCAGGCTGCCCCGTACCGGTCGTCGGCCGGCACGCGTCGCGCGGTCGTCCGCAGGTCGTCGACCTGCTGCCAGCGGTCGCCGTAGATCGCGTCCCGCATGGCCGGGAAGCGCAGGAAGTCGTGCGGGAAGCCCGGCTCCACGCGGCTGACCGCTTCCAGGCCCGCCAGCCAGTCGTCCTGCAGCACGGCGTCGACGGCGCCCAGGTTGTCGGCGAGCTGCTCGGGCTTGGTGGCGCCGAGGATCGGCACCACGTTTCCGGGCCGGGACAGCAGCCAGGCCAGCGCCACCTGGGCGGGGCTGACTCCGGCGGCCTCGGCGACCCGCACGGTCTCCTCCACGACGTCGTCGCCGGGTCCTGTGCCGCCCTGCCCCCAGGCCACGTGGTCCAGCCGCCCCTCCTCGGACCGCAGGTACTTGCCGGTGAGGCGTCCGTCGGCCAGCGGGCCCCAGGCGAACACCGGCAGGTCGAAGGCGTGGGCCATCGGAAGGAGTTCACGCTCGACGGTGCGCTCCAGCAGGTTGTACCTGATCTGCAGTCCCGCGAAGGGCGACCAGTCACGCAGTTCGGCCAGGGTGTTGGCCTGGGCCACCTCCCACGCGGGCCAGTCGGACACCCCGACGTAGAGCACCTTGCCCGCGCGCACCTGGTCGTCAAGGGCTCGCATCACCTCGGGCACCGGGGTGAGGGTGTCGCGGGCGTGCACCCACAGCATGTCCAGGTGGTCCGTGCCGAGCCGGCGCAGGCTCGCCTCCAGGGAACGCACCAGGTTCTTCCGGTGGTTGCCCGCGGAGTTCAGGTCACCCGGCCGCGTCTGCATCGTGTACTTGGTGCTGAGGACGAACTCGTCACGGCGTCCGGCGAGCAGCTTGCCGAGCGCCGTCTCCGCCGAACCGTCGCCGTACTCGTCTGCGGTGTCGATGAAGTTGCCGCCGGCCTCGGCGTACTGGTCGAAGATCCGCGCGCGTGTCGCCTCGGGGAGCTTCCAGTCGTCGCCGAAGGTCATGGTGCCCAGTGCCAGCCGGGAGATCCGGACCCCGGTCCTGCCGAGAAGCGTGTAGCGCACGGCTCAGTCCTTCCGGCTCAGTATGACCAGGGGGATCTTCCGCTCGGTCTGGGACTGGTAGGCGGCGAAGGCCTGCACCTCGGCGGCGGCCTCGGCGAAGAGACGGTCACGCTCCTCGCTCCCGGCCGGCACCTCGGTCGCGACGGCCGAGTAGGTCTCCTCGCCGGTCTCGACGGTCACCCGGGGGTTCACCTTGATGTTGTGGAACCAGGCGGGGTGGGTGTCCGCGCCGCCGTTGCTGCCGAATATCAGCAGGCTGCCGTCGGCCTGGGCGAAGAAGAGCGTGGGCACCGTGCGCACCACGCCGGACTTCGCCCCCTTGGTGGTGAGCAGGATGAGCGAACCGCCCTCGAAGGGGCCGCCGACCTTGCCCCCGTTCTGCCGGAACTCCTGCATGACCGGGAGGTTGTAACTGCCCGGGTCTCCTTCGGCGGGCGTGGTGGGCGCGGGGTCGAACTGGTCAGCAGCCACGGGGACTTCCTCTCGGCGAGACAAACGGAGATTTCTCCATATCGATACGCGCGCCGAGCCTAAGCGGAGAGACTTCCGTATCGCAAGCAACGACCTCGTACGCCACTGGAGAAGGGCGAACTATGCTCACGGCCATGTCCGCAGCCCCCTCCGAACGCGCCGACGCGGTGCGCAACCGACAGAAGATCCTGGCCGCGGCCGCCCGTCTGGTGGCCGCCGGAGCAGCGGAGCGGCTCTCCCTCGACGAGGTGGCCCGGGTGGCGGACGTGGGCGTGGGCACGGTCTACCGCCGCTTCGGCGACCGCGCCGGACTGGTCTTCGCGCTCCTGGAGGAACAGCACCAGCTGTTCCGGGCCCGGGTGGTGGAGGGCCCGCCCCCCTTGGGGCCGCAGGCCGACGCCGGTGACCGGCTGCGTGCCTTCCTGCACGCGCTCGTCGACCTCTCCGTCGGGCAGCGGGAACTGCTGCTGCTCGCCGAGTCCAGTTCGCCGCCCGCGCGTTACCTCAGTGCCTCCTACGACTTTCAGCACGCGCATGCCGGCCGGCTGATCGCCGAGCTGCGCCCGGACGCCGACGCGGACTTTCTGGCGGACGCGCTGCTGGCCCCCTTCGCGCCCAGCCTGATCGACCACCAGTGCCGGGTCAGGGGCTTCTCACCGGAGCGCATCAAGGCCGGCTTCGACCAGCTCCTGCGCAGCACGCTGGAGTCGGGAGCGGTGACGGCGGCCGCTGTCGAGCCGACCTCCAGCAGCCTTCCAGCGGAGCCCGGGACCGTGGCGGACGACGGGTGCGCGAACGCACGCCGCTGACGGCATGGCCGCCTAGGGCGTGTTGCGAAAGTCCCGCCGTCCGTCCGGAGGACGGGCCTGGCGGCGTCTGGTGCGTGCTCTCGGCGTGCCGGGCGGAAGGCCTCGTACTGGACGTACTTGGCCTTCCGCCCGATGCGGCGAGAGTGCGTGCCAGGCGTCGCCAGGCAGGCGGGACTTTCGCAACACGCCCTGGAGCGCGACGTCCATGCCCACGGCTGCTTCCCCGCACGACGCGGTCCATGGGAGGCGCAAGGATGCTGGACACCGAGGAATTGGCCGGGCAGGCCGCCGAATCCGTGCGAGGGGCCGAGGAGGCCCGCAAGCTCGACCCCGACGTGGTCAAACTGCTGGTCGAGACCGGCTTCGCCCGGCACTTCGTACCCCGGGAGTGCGGCGGGGCCGAGGGCACCTTCGCGGAGCTCACCGAGGCGGTGGCGCGGGTCGGCGCCGCCTGCCCCGCCACCGCCTGGTGCGCCTCGCTGGCCGCCAACCTGGGCCGGATGGCGGCCTATCTGCCCGCCGAGGGCTACCGGGAGGTGTGGGCGCAGGGACCGGACGCGCTCGTCGTCGGCTCCCTCTCCCCCTTCGGGCAGGCCGCCCCCGCGGCCGGCGGCTGGACGGTGTCCGGGCGCTGGCCCTACATCAGCGCCGTGGCGTACGCGGACTGGCTGCTGCTGTGCGCCACGCTGCCCGACGGGGCCGGGCCCCGGGTCTTCGCGGTTCCCCGGGCCGAGGTGGAGGTCGTGGAGAGCTGGGAGAGCGTGGGTATGCGCGCCACCGGCAGCCACACGGTGGTCGCCTCCGGTGTGTTCGTTCCCGAGCGGCGCGCCTTCGCCCGCGCCGACCTGCTGACGGGCCGCCCCACGGCGTCCACGGCGCCCTGTCACACCGTGCCACTGGAAGCGGCCAACGGTCTCTCCTTCGCCGGGCCGCTGCTCGGCGCCGCCGAGGGCGCGCTCGGCCAGTGGTCGGCGTACGCGGTGGTCAAGGCGCGCAGCGCGGTCCTGCGGCCCCAGGCGCCGGGCCCCAGCCGCGAGGCGCTCGCCGGGGTGCTGGCCCACTCGGCCGGGGAGACGGACGCCGCGCGGCTGCTCCTTGAGCGGTGCGCGCAAGTCGCCGACCTGGGCGCTGAGGTGACGCCCGAGCAGACCCGGCGCAATCTGCGCGACACCGCCCTGTCGGTGCGGATGCTGGCCTCCGCGGTCAACCGGCTCGCGGCGAACGGCGGCACCACGGGCTACGGGGAGAGCGCCCCGCTCCAGCGCTACTGGCGGGACGTCAACACCTCGGCCACCCACGTGGCCCTCCAGTTCGAATCGGCGGCGCTCGCCTACGCCGAGGGACGCCTGTGGACCACGGAGACCAGCGGTCCGGCACCGGCGCGGTAGCGGCCGCGCAACACGGACGGAGCCGGCCGGCCCCGGGAGACGGGGCCGGGCGCCCCAGCCGCGGCCCGAACGGTGGGCCGGGGGGCCAGGCGCCCCGGCGGGGGGGGGGGGGGCCCGCGCGCCCGCGGCGGGCGAGCTGGACCCGGACCACATCGACGAACGCCTCCTCGCCGCCCA